>NZ_JAMDGY010000020.1 GCF_028656955.1 Pseudomonas fontis | reverse complement strand
AGGCTGCGCTGGAGCCCGTGCGGGCTCCCAAAGGCGGCGCCTGCTATGCAGGCGAGCGCAGCCTGACGGCAGCGGCTACGTTGTCAGTGATCGGCCGCACAGCGGTCGCTAGTCATTCAGGCCAATCACAGTTTGCAAAGCCCCCCAGCCCCAGGAGAACTGGCCCCCCAACCCCCGCAATGCTACTGTCCGCGCCTGAATTTCGAGGGGGTCCCCATGGGCTATTTATTGATCGTCGCACTCATCCAGGCGTTTTCTTTCAGCTTGATTGGCGAATACCTGGCCGGTCACGTCGACAGTTACTTCGCCGTATTGGCGAGGGTCGTCCTGGCTGGCCTGGTCTTCCTGCCGCTAACCCGCTGGCGCAAGGTCGAACCGCGCTTCATGCGTTCGATGCTGATGATCGGCGCATTGCAGTTCGGCATCACCTACGTCTGCTTGTACCTGAGCTTCCGGGTCCTCAGCGTGTCGGAGGTGTTGCTGTTCACCATCCTCACCCCCTTGCACGTCACCCTGATCGAGGACGCCTTGAACCGGCGCTTCAACCCTTGGGCCCTGGTCGCCGCCCTGGTCGCGGTCGCCGGCGCCGGGGTCATCCGCTTCGACAGCATCAGCCCGGACTTCTTCATTGGTTTCCTGCTGCTGCAACTGGCCAACTTCACCTATGCCGCCGGCCAGGTCCTGTACAAGCACCTGATCGCCCGCCACCCGAGCAACGAGCCGCATTACCGGCGCTTTGGCTACTTCTACCTGGGTGCGTTGATCGTGGTCTTGCCGGCGTTCCTGCTGTTCGGCAACACCCAGCACCTGCCCAGCACCGATATGCAATGGCTGGTGCTGCTGTTCCTCGGGTTGTGCCCCACGGCGTTGGGCCTGTACTGGTGGAACAAGGGCGCCTGCCTGGTTTCCGGCGGCACCCTGGCGGTGATGAACAACCTGCATGTCCCGGTCGGGTTGCTGCTGAACCTGCTGATCTGGAACCAGCACGAACCCCTGGGCCGCCTGTTCATCGGCGGCGCAGTGATTCTCGCCTCACTGTGGCTCAGTCGCCTCGGCACCCAGCGCCCGCTGTTCACGGGCCAGGTTCGCCGGTAGCAACCCGGCGCGCAGGTCGTTGCCGCTAGGCTGCTGGTACAGGCTCAGGCCGAATTCCGGCAGCACCGCGAGCAGGTAGTCGAAGATGTCGCCCTGGATCCGCTCGTAGTCGGCCCACGCCGTGGTACGGGTGAAGCAGTAGATCTCCAGCGGCACACCCTGGGCGGTGGTTTGCATCTGGCGGACCATGCAGGTCATGTTCGGCTGGATGTCCGGGTGGCTCTTCAGGTACGCCAGCGCATAGGCCCGGAAGGTGCCGATGTTGGTCAGCCGGCGGCGGTTGGCCGACAGCTCGGCGACCGGGCCCTGGGCCTCGTTCCAACTGTGCAGCTCGTTGCGCTTGCGGGCGATGTAGTCGGTCAGCAGGCGTACCTCGGACAACCGCGACTCCTCGGCCGAAGTCAGGAAGCGCACGCCACCGGCATCGATGAACAGGCTGCGCTTGATTCGCCGCCCACCCGATTGCTGCATGCCGCGCCAGTTCTTGAACGACTCCGACATCAGGCGCCAGGTCGGGATGGAGACGATGGTCTTGTCGAAGTTCTGTACCTTCACCGTGTGCAGGGTGATATCCACCACATCGCCGTCCGCGCCCACCTGGGGCATTTCGATCCAGTCCCCCACGCGCAGCATGTCGTTGCTGGTCAACTGCACGCTGGCGACGAACGACAGCAGGGTGTCCTTGTAGACCAACAGGATCACCGCCGACATCGCACCCAGGCCCGACAACAGCAACAGCGGTGAGCGGTCGATCAGGGTGGCGACGATGATGATCGCGCCAAACACGAACAACACCATCTTGGCCAACTGCACGTAGCCCTTGATCGAGCGGGTGCGGGCGTGTTCGGTACGCGCGTAGATGTCCAGCAGGGCATCGAGCAGGGCGCTGATCGCCAGCACCAGGAACAGGATGGTGAAGGCCAGCGCCACGTTGCCAAGGAAGTGCTGGCTGTTGGTGTTCAGTTCAGGCACCAGCTTGAGGCCGAACTGCACCACCAGCGACGGGGTCATTTGCGCCAGGCGGTGAAATACCTTGTTCTGCAGCAGGTCATTGAGCCAGTGCAGTGCCGGCTGTCGGCCCAGCAGCTTGATCGCGTGGAGGATCAGAAAACGCGCCACGCGCCCGAGCACCAGGGCGATGACCAGCAGCAAGGTCAGGCCGATGCCGGCGTGCAGCACCGGGTGCTCATCGAGTGTGCCCCACAGGTCGAGGGTGTTTTGCCAGAATTGTTGAATAGCCATGCCGTACAAAAATCGTCCGTATAGGTGAAAGTAGAGCAATTAGAGCGCGGATCGAGCATTCAGTGCCAAAAGAAATTCGGCGTGGGCGCCGGAAAACGTTACCCTATGTGGCTGAATTTCTGCTCATGCCCGAGGTACACCCGTGTTTTCCCAATTCGCCCTGCACGAACGTCTGCTTAAAGCCGTAGCTGCTCTGAACTTTTCCGAGCCTACTCCTGTGCAGGCGGCCGCCATTCCCCTGGCCTTGCAAGGGCGTGACCTGCGGGTAACGGCGAAAACCGGTAGCGGCAAGACCGCCGCCTTCATGCTGCCGGTGCTCAACCGCCTGGTCGACCTGAAGCAGAAGCGCGTCGAGATCCGTGCCCTGGTGCTGCTGCCAACCCGTGAGCTGGCCCAGCAGACCCTCAAGGAAATCGAGCGTTTTGCCCAGTTCACCTTCATCAAGTCGGGCATGATCACCGGCGGTGAAGACTTCAAGGAACAGGCCGCCATGCTGCGCAAGGTGCCGGACATCCTGGTCGGTACCCCGGGCCGTATGCTCGAGCAACTGAACGCCGGCAACCTGAAGCTTGAGCACGTTGAAGTGATCGTCCTCGACGAAGCCGACCGCATGCTCGACATGGGCTTCTCCGAAGACGTTGAACGCCTGTGTGGCGAGTGCCCGAACCGCCAGCAGACCCTGCTGTTCTCCGCCACCACCGGCGGTGCCGGCCTGCGCGACATGATCAACAAGGTGATGAACGACCCTGAGCACCTGATGCTCAACTCGGTCAGCCAGCTCAACGAAGGCACCCGTCAGCAGATCATCACTGCCGACCACAACCAGCACAAAGAGCAGATCATCCAGTGGCTGCTGGCCAACGAGACGTACCAGAAGGCAATCATCTTCACCAACACCCGGGTCATGGCCGACCGTATCTACGGTCACCTGGTGGCCAAGGACGTGAAGGCCTTCGTTCTGCACGGTGACAAGGACCAGAAAGACCGCAAGCTGGCCATCGAGCGCCTGAAGCAGGGCGGTGCCAAGGTGCTGGTCGCTACCGATGTCGCGGCCCGTGGCCTGGACGTTGACGGCCTGGACCTGGTGATCAACTTCGACATGCCGCGCAGTGGCGACGAATACGTGCACCGTATCGGCCGTACTGGTCGTGCTGGTAACGAAGGCCTGGCGGTGTCGTTGATCTGCCACGGCGACTGGAACCTGATGTCGAGCATCGAGCGCTACCTGAAGCAGACCTTCGAGCGTCGCACCATCAAGGAAGTCAAAGGCACCTACACCGGGCCGAAGAAGGTCAAGGCCTCGGGCAAGGCGGCTGGCGTCAAGAAGAAAAAGACCACCGACAAGAAGGGTGACAAGAAGGCCGTGGCCAAGCGCAAGCCGACCGCCAAGCCGAAGCCGAACGCGCCGCAACTGACCAGCGCTGACGGCATGGCACCGCTGAAGAAGCGCAAGCCGGCACCGGCTGCCGAGTAAGCGCTGAACTTGTGGGAGCCTGTGGGAGCCGGCCTTGCCGGCGATCGGGCGCGAAGCGGCCGTAGCTTTGACCGGCCTCATCGCCGGCAAGGCCGGCTCCCACAGTATTTGTTCCTCACCTCATTTGTTCCTCAGGTTTTGCAGCCACCCGGTTGCTCAGCTCAGACTTTCTTCTCCGCAGCCCGCAATTCCTCCATCCGCTTGTCGATCAGCTGACATTTGTCCGGCAGGTCCTTGCTGGCGCTCTCCAGCTTCATCCCGCGCAACTCATCGTTGATCTCCTTGGCCTTCTGCGGGTTCTGTTCAGTCAGCCTGCTGACTTCCTTGGCCAATGCCTCGCGTTTTTCCGTGGCTTCCTCCAGCGTGCATGCCCAACTGGGCAGTGAGCACAGCAGCGCCGCGACAGTGGTGATCTTCAGTAGCGTCTTCATGGTCAGGCCTCGCGTTCCGTTAGGGCACGTTGCTCGGTTGAGCGATGCCCCGCCTGGAAAGTTCAGTCGAACCCCTGCCAGCCGCGCCGGTCACAGCCTTACACCCCCCCGAGTGAGGTTGAGCCGATGAGCACCTATGACTGGGACCTGATCGAACGCCTGCTGCATGAAGTGCAGAACGGCGCCGGGCATAGTTTCACCCCGCGCCCCTACGCCGAACAACACGCCGCCCAGCTGGCGGCCGAGGGTAATCCGGTACCCGAACTGGACCACCTGAAAACCCGCGCCTGCGAATACGAAAAGCTGCTCTACGATCGCGGCTTCATCGCCAGCCGGCCGGAAGACGAGGGCGGCAATGGCGAGAACTTCGTGCTCACCGAGCGCGGCTCGCGCCTGCTCAGCCTGATCGACAGCAGCATCCCGGGCAACGACCACCCGCGCCAGGTGCTCGACGAGCAGGCGGATGCGCTTGATCCAGACACCTTCGATGAGCTGGCCTCGAAAGCCCAGATCGCCTGAAGCCGCGATGCCGTGCTGGTAATCAGCGGTCCGCCATGACGATAATCGGCGTTGGATCCACACTCGCCGAGCGTTCGTCATGCCATTGTCAGAAGAAGGGTGCCTTGCATGAGCGCACCTCGCCAGAATACCGATGCCTTTGCCCTGCAAGTGATGCTGGGGCTGTGCCTGATCTGGGGTATCCAGCAGGTGATGATCAAATGGGCCGCCGCCGACATCGCCCCGGTGATGCAGGCGGCCACTCGCTCCGGCATCGCCGCCGTGCTGGTCGGCCTGCTGATCTGCTGGCGGGGTGGCTGGGAGCACGTGGGGCCCACCTGGCGCGCAGGGTTGCTGGCCGGCAGCCTGTTCGGCATCGAGTTCTTCTTTATCGCCGAAGGCCTGCAACTGACCTCGGCGGCGCACATGTCGGTGTTCCTTTATACCGCGCCGGTGTTCACCGCGTTGGGCCTGCACTGGATGCTGCCCAGCGAGCGCCTGCGCCCTCTGCAATGGCTGGGCATCCTGCTGGCCTTTGGCGGCATCGCGGTGGCCTTCTTTGGTGGCGTGTCGCTCGAGGACATGGACAGCCGCATGCTGCTGGGCGATGCCTTCGGCGTGCTGGCAGGCGCGGCTTGGGGGGCAACCACGGTCGCGGTGCGTGCCTCGCGCCTGTCCGAGGCACCAGCGACCCTGACGTTGTTCTACCAACTGCTGGTCGGTTTTGTCGGGTTGCTGTTGATCGCCGGCTTCAGCGGCCAGATCAGCCACGTGACGTTGACCCCGGTGGCGGTGGGCAGCGTGCTGTTCCAGTCGTTGGTGGTGTCGTTCTTCAGCTACCTGACCTGGTTCTGGCTGCTGCGCCGCTACCTGGCCTCGAACCTGGCGGTGTTCTCGTTCATCACGCCGCTGTTCGGGGTGACCTTCGGCGTGCTGCTGCTCGATGAGCCACTGAGCGCGAATTTCATCCTGGGCGCGGTCTGCGTGTTGTGCGGGGTGACCCTGGTCAGTGCCGAGCAATGGCTGCGCAGGCGCTTGCGCGCACTGTTGGGCTAGGAGAGGGGAGGCGCACCGTTCGTCGAGTCGGCGCCGAGGGCCTGACCGAGATCAATTCTGAATGTTTTTACACGAGCACGTTGTAGGACATCGGGCTATGATCACTGTGAAGCGTCGCAGCAAACTACGCCGCGCAGTTAGACCCGTAAGGGGGAGTTATGAGAAACGTTTTGTTCAACTGGCTCCACGACCTTGCAGTCGCCCTGGGCCTCATCCCGCCGCCGCTGCAACCGGTCCCGATCCCTACCGACGAGGAACAGCACAAACGCCAGCCTCGCCGGCGCTAACGCTGAACACAGGCCGACGCATCGTTGCAATGCGTCGGCCTGTTTGTTTTACGCCAGGTTTACCGCGTTCACCGAACGACGGGAGACCAGGCTGACCACCACGAAACTCACCAGGGCAATCGCCAGGCTGTAGTAGATCGGGGTGCTCGCGTCCATGCCATCCTTGATCATGAACACCAGCGCGGTGGTGAAGCCCAGCGCCATGCTGATGATCGCGGCCGGGGTGGTGGCGCGCTTCCAGTAGATCGCACCGATCAACGGTACCAGCATGCCACCGACCAGCAGGTTGTAGGCCAGGGTCAGGGCGCTGATCACATCTTCCACCATCAGGGCGATGCCCAGTACCACGATGCCGGTCAGCAGGGTGAACAGGCGGTTGATGTTCAGGCTCGACTGTTTGCCGCCACGCAGCTTGGGCAGCAGGTCTTCGGTGAGTACGGTGGACGCAGCCAGCAGGCCGGCACTGGCGGTAGACATCATCGCGGCCAATGCAGCAGCAATCACCAGGCCACGGATACCATCGGGCAGCGCCGATTTGACGATCGCGGCGAAGGCGTTGTTGGCGTTGCCCAGGTCGGGCAGCAGCACGTGGGCGGTCATGCCGATCACCGCGCAGACCAGGCCGTAGATCACGCAGTAGATACCTGCGGTGGTACCGGCGTACTTGGCGACCTTCTCGTCACGGGCAGTGAACACCCGCTGCCAGATATCCTGGCCGATCAGGATGCCGAAGAAGTAGATCAGGAAGTAGGTGATGATGGTGTCCCAACCGATGGTGGTCAGGCTGAAGCTGGAGGCCGGCAACTTGGCCACCAGTTCGTCCCAGCCGCCCACGCGGTACAGGCAGATCGGCAGCAGCACGAACATCAGGCCGACGGTCTTGATCACGAACTGGACGATGTCGGTCAGGGTCAGCGACCACATGCCGCCGATGGTCGAGTAGACCACCACCACGCCACCGCCAAGCAGCACGGCGGTCCAGAACGGCAGTTCGAACAGCACTTGCAGCACGGTGCCGATGGCCAGGGTCGAAGTCACGGCGATCATCAGTGCGTACGCCAGCATGATCACGGCGCTGGCCTGACGGGCCATGGGGTTGTAGCGCTGCTCCAGCACCTGGGTCACGGTGAAGATGCGCAGGCGCAGCAGCGGCTTGGCGAGGAACAGGTTCAGGGCAATGATGCCCAGGCCCAGTGCCGCACACAGCCAGAAGCCGGAGATGCCGTGGACATAGCCCAGTTTGACGGTACCCACGGTGGAGGCGCCGCCCAGCACGGTCGCGGCCATGGTGCCCATGTACAGGGTCGGGCCGAGGTTGCGCCCGGCTACCAGGTAGTCTTCATGGGTTTTTGCCCGGCGCATGCCGTAATAGCCAAGCATGAGCATGCCGGCCGCATAGATCAGAACAACGAATAAGTCCAAGGCCATGGGGTGTCTCCGATTATCTTTATTATGGTGAGATCGACCCCGCGGGCAGCCGGGCTGCCGCGGGTCATTCTGCAACACGGGGCACCGTCTACGCGGTGCCGCCGTCATGGCTCCTGCCGGGGGTGAAGCTCCTCGCCGAAGGCCTTAGCGGTGTGCTACGCCGGGCAGGACACAAAGCATTTCGTACAGCAGGTTGGCACCCAGCAGCGAGGTGTTGCCGGTGGTGTCGTAGGGTGGCGAGACTTCCACCAGGTCGCAGCCGATCAGGTCCAGGCCCTGGCAACCACGGATGATCTCCATGCCCTGCATGGTGGTCAGGCCGCCGATTTCCGGGGTGCCGGTGCCTGGGGCCCAGGCCGGGTCGATGCCGTCGATGTCGAAGCTCAGGTACACCGGGCCGCCACCGACTTTTTCGCGTACTTCAGCCATCAGCGGGGCCAGCGACTTGTACCAGCACTCTTCGGCCTGGACGACGCGGAAGCCCTGCTTGCGGCTCCAATTGAAGTCTTCGGCGGTGTAGCCCTGGGCACGCAGGCCGATCTGCACGACACGGTCGCAGTCCAGCAGGCCTTCTTCCACGGCGCGGCGGAAGGTGGTGCCGTGGGCGATTTTCTCACCAAACATATGATCGTTGACGTCGGCGTGGGCGTCGATATGCACCAGGCCGATCTTGCCGTGCTTTTTGTGCAGGGCACGCAGGATCGGCAGGGTGATGGTGTGGTCACCACCCATGGTCATCGGGATGACGTTGTGTTCGAGGATCTCGTCATACGCCTCTTCGATGATGCGCACGGCGTCGAGCAGGTTGAAGGTGTTGATTGCCACGTCGCCGATGTCGGCAACCGACAGCGAGTCGAAGGGGGCAGCGCCGGTGGCCATGTTGTACGGGCGGATCATCACCGACTCGGCACGGATCTGCCGTGGGCCGAAGCGGGTACCCGAACGCAGCGAGGTGCCGATGTCCAGGGGGATGCCGATGAACGCGGCATCAAGCCCTTCGGCGCTTTGCAGGTGGGGCAGGCGCAGCATGGTGGCGATACCGCCGAAACGCGGCATTTCGTTGCCGCCCAGTGGTTGGTGAAGAATCTTGTCCACGGTCGGGCCTCATCACTCGATTGTTCTAGTTGTTGGAATCTGTTCCGGGTGTGGGCTTTACGCCGAAAACCACCGTGGAACAGTTGCATTGCGGCAGAGTCTGCAAAAGGTAGTGGGGAAGAAGAATCGCTACAGGCAAATACTTAGTTCAGGTTTTTCTAAACTATCCATTGGGATCTGGTTAGACTGCCAGCCTCCGTGATCTTTCTGGACGCCCCTGCCATGGCCTCAGCCCTGCCTGACCTGAAACTGCTGCGCATCTTCGTCAGCGTGGTGCGGCACCAGGGGTTTGCCAACGCCCAGCGGGAGCTGAACCTGTCGACCTCGGCGATCAGCACCTACATGAGCCAGCTTGAGGCGGCCTTGGGCATCGTGCTGTGCCACCGTGGACGGGGTGGTTTCAGCCTGACCAGCAAGGGCGAATTGTTCCATCAGGAAACCCTGCGCCTGCTGGCTGAGATGGACGGTTTCGAGCAGTACGCGGCGGCGCTCAAGGGCGAGCTGCGCGGCACCTTGAACCTGGGGGTGATCGACTCCACCGTGGGCGACCGCGCCTTGCCGCTGGCCGAGGCGATTGGTGCCTACAGCCAGGAACACCCGGCGGTGCACCTGCACCTGTCGGTTTCCAGCCCCTACGAATTGCAGCTGGGTGTGCAGGACAATCGCCTGGACCTGGCCATCGGCGCGTTTTCCACGCGCATGAGTGGCCTGGTCTACCAGCCGCTGTACCGCGAGCAGCACTGGCTGTACTGCTCCAACCGCCACCCGCTGTACAACGAGCGGCGCATTCCCGAGCAGGTCATCACCCAGCAGCGCATGGTCGGGCGGGGTTACTGGAGCCAGGCGGAGCTGGCCCGGCATGGCTTCAAGCACAGTGCGGCGACCGTGGAAAGCATGGAGGCGCAACTGATCCTGGTGCTCTCGGGGGCCTACATCGGCTATTTGCCGGAGCACTATGCTCAGGCCTGGGCCGACAAGGGCGACTTGCGGGTGCTATCGCCGGCGACCTTCGGCTATCAGGCGCCGTTCTCGATGATCACGCGTCGGGGGCGCAGCCGCGAACCCTTGATCCAGACCTTCCGTGACCTGCTCAAGGCACAGCTCATGCCAGCGTGAGCGCAAACGCCGTAAAAAAATGCTCAAAATTTGCGCGATTCTCTGATGAAATCGGCCGCACCCCCGTAAATGCTCTGCTAAACCTGTTCTTGCTTTGATGAAATTTTCCATCATCTAACAAGCAGGGATCGCCCGATGCGCATGAATTTGCCCGTCACCGAGCACGAAAGAACCTTTCCCAGTGAACAGCGGCTGATTTCCACCACCGACCTCAATAGCCGCATCACCTACTGCAACGAAGCCTTTGTCGCCATCAGCGGGTTTACCTTCGATGAACTCGTCGGCCAAACGCACAATCTGGTACGCCACCCCGACATGCCGCCGTCCGTATTCGGGCATATGTGGGAGACCATCAAGCAGGGAAAGCCGTGGATGGGGGTGGTGAAGAACCGCGCGAAAAACGGTGATTTCTACTGGGTCAGCGCCTATGTCACGGCCGTCTACGAGGATGGGCGCATCAGTGGCTACGAGTCGGTGCGCTCGGTGCCCACCCTCGAGCAGATCCGCCGCGCCACGGCACTGTACGCGCGCTTGCGCGCCGGGCGCTCACCCACCCCCTGGGCGGCCCGTATTGGCGATGTCCTGGAGCATGGCTGGCCGTTGCTGGCGGCGGGTACGTTGTCGGTTGCCAGCTACCTGTGGTTGCCGCAATACGCGGCGCTCGGAGTGCTGATGGCCAGCCTGTTGAGTGCCTGGTACCTGATGGAGAACCGCCAGAGCCGGGTTATCCGGCGCACCCTGGCCGAACACCCGAAAGCCTTTACCAGCCCGCTGGTGGCGCTCACCTACAGCGACAACCTGGGCCCGCAGGGGCAACTGGACCTGGCGATCATCAGTGAGGAGGCGCGCTTGCAGACGGCACTGACGCGCTTGGTGGATGCCGGGGTCGGGGTCAAGGCGCGGGCGGCAAAGTCTTCCGACCTGTCGGGGGCCCAGGCGCAGATGCTCGACCGCCAGCGCAGCGAGACCGATCAGTCGGCCACGGCGATTGCGCAGATGGCCGCGACCATCCAGGAGGTGACCCACAACGTGCAGAACACCGCGCATGCCGCCTCCGATGCCGACCAGTTGGCCCAGCAGGGCAGCAACCTGGCGCAGCAGAGCCTGCAGGCCATGGGCAGCATGGCCGAGGCGGTCAACGACATTGGCCAGGCGGTGCATGCACTGGCGGACCAGACCCAGTCGATTGGCAGCGTGGTGGATGTGATCACCTCGATTGCCGAGCAGACCAACCTGCTGGCGCTCAACGCGGCCATCGAGGCGGCGCGGGCCGGGGAGCAGGGGCGCGGGTTTGCCGTGGTAGCCGATGAGGTGCGTTCGCTGGCGCAGCGTACGCGGGCTTCGACCGAGGAGATCCATCACATCATTGCGTCGTTGCGTGCCGGCGCGGAGCGGGCAGTGAGTACCGCGACCAAGGGCGAGCAGATCTCTCGTGACAGCGTGCAGAGTGTCGAGGCGGTGCAGTCGGCGCTGGTCGGCATCAGCGAGGCGGTGAGCCGCATCACCGGCATGAGCCAGCAGATGGCCACGGCGTCCGAACAGCAGAGCCATGTGGCCGAAGACATCAACCAGCAGATCACCCGCATTGCGCAGTTGTGCGATCACTCGGCGGGCCAGGCCAAAGAAGGCGCCGAGATCAGCCAGGACCTGGAACGCATGGCCGAGTACCTGCATAGCCTGGCTGAACGTTTCAACCGTTAAGGTTTTTCGTCTCGCCCACAGGGAGGTGGGTCTTTTTTCGGGGACTGCTGTGGCACACTTTGCCCGCTCAGGAGAACCCGATGTCCAGAATTCAGTGCGAGCGCTGCTTGCGCCCACAAACCCATTGTCTTTGCCCGCTGATACCTTCCCTCGATAGCCGTACGCGCGTGGTGCTGTTGCAGCATCCGAGCGAGGTAGGCCACGCCTTGAATACCGCAAAACTGGCGGCGCTGGGGCTGCGCAATGCCGAGTTGCGGGTGGGCGAGGTGTTCGAGGATTTGCCGGCGCTGATTGCCACGCCGGGGTACCGGGTGGCGTTGCTGTTCCCCGGCGAAGACGCGCAGGTGTTGCAGGCGTATTCGGCCCAGGCGCAAGCGTTGCCGTGGTTGCTGGTGGTGCCGGATGGCACCTGGCGCAAGGCCCGCAAGTTGTTGCATGTGAACCCGCTGTTGGCGGCGTTGCCGCGGGTGACCCTGAGCGAGGTGCTGCCCTCGCGGTATCGGCTGCGCAAGGCGCCGGGGGAGGGGGCCTTGTCGACGCTGGAAGCGGTGGTGCAGGCGTTGAACGTGCTGGAGGCGCCGGTGCTGTTTGATGAACTGCTCAAGCCGTTCGAGGCACTGATCGAGGGGCAGATCGCGGCGATGGGGCGTGAGGTGTTTGAGCGCAATCATCTGCGCTGATGCTATCGCGGGACGAGCCCGCTCCCACAGGTTTCCCACAGGTATTGGTGACTGTGCAATACCTGTGGGAGCGGGCTCGTCCCGCGATGGACTGCACAGCAGCCCCCAAAAAAACTAGCGCTCGCGCATCGCCTCGGTCCGCGCCTTGAGCACCGGCTTGAGCAGATAATCCAGCACGCTCTTCTGCCCGGTAATGATATCCACCGTCGCCGTCATCCCCGGAATGATCAGCAGCGGCTTGTTGTCCCCGCCCACGTGATTCTTGTCGGTGCGCACCTGGATCAGATAGAACGCATTGCCTTTGTCATCGGTCACTGTGTCCGCCCCGATCAGTTCCAGCTTGGCCTTCAGCCCGCCGTAAATCGTGTAGTCATACGCGCTGAACTTGACCATCGCAGCCTGCCCCGGGTGCAGGAACGCCACATCCTGCGGGCGCACCTTGGCTTCGATCAGCAGGTTGTCCTCCAGCGGTACGATCTCCACCAGGTCACTGCCCGGCTGCACCACCCCACCAATGGTATTGACCTTCAGCATCTTGATGATCCCGTGCACCGGCGACACCACCGTGGTCCGCGTCACCCGGTCATCGATGGCAATGCTGCTGGCGGTGATCTTCGACAGGTCCGTGCGTTTCTCGTTGAGTTCCTTGGCCGCCTCCGAGCGAAAGCCTGCCTCGGACTCCTCGATCTTGCTCCTGATCTCCGCCACTGCCGCTTCCGCCCGGGGGATAGCCAGTGCCGTGGCGTTCATCGAACCGCGCGCCTCCACGGCGCTACGCTTGAGCCGCAAGATCTCCACCGGTGAAATCGCCCCGGTGCCCACCAGCGGCGTCGACATGTTCAGTTCCTGTTGCAGCAGGGCCAGCCCGGAACGGTACTGATCGAGCTTGGAGCGAAACTCCGCCAACTCCTGGGTCTTCTGCCGCAGTTGCTCGTTCAGGGTCTGTTTCTCGCTGTTCAGCCGGCGTTGGCGCGACTGGTACAGCGACATCTCGTCTTCGGCCACTTGCGGCGCCTTGGCCCGCACCTCATCGGACACCTGGAACGGCTTGCCGTCAGCTTCCGCCGACAGCCGCTCGACCTGCGCCGTCAGCGCATAGCGGTCGGCCTCGCTCTCGCCCTTGTTCGACAGAAAACGCGTGTCGTCCAGGCGCAGCAAGGTGTCGCCCTTGTTCACCATCTGCCCTTCACGCACGAATATCTCGGTAACGATGCCGCCCTCAAGGTTCTGGATCACCTGCACCTTGCTCGACGGGATGGCCTTGCCTTCGCCCATGGTGACTTCATCAAGCACCGCGAACTTGGCCCAAAGCAGGGCCACCAGCAACAGCGCGGCAGCCACCCAGACCGTCACCCGCGACAGCCTTGGCGAGTCCTGCAGCGTTGCGCTGGCAAGGTCGGGCATGTAGTCGCGTTCGGCGGTCTTGCCGAAACTCTGGAAATAACTGCGTAGCGCTGAACTGGCGGACATGTTGCACCCCCTCACATCGCCGAGCCGACACGGCCCTTGCGCAGTGCATCGATAACCGCATCCTTCGGCCCGTCGGCCACCAACTTGCCGTTGTCCAGCACCAGCAACCGGTCGACCAGGCTGAGCATAGAGGTGCGGTGGGTGACCAGCAGCAAGGTCTTGCCCTCGACCCAGATGTGCAGGCGCTGGCGCAGCAGGTCTTCGCTGCTGTTGTCCATGTGGCTGGTCGGCTCGTCGAGCACCATGATCGGTGGGTCAAGGAGCATCGAGCGGGCCAGCAGCACCGCCTGGCGCTGCCCGCCGGAGAGCAACTGGCCGCGCTCGCCCACCGGCCGGTCGAAGCCGTGCGGGTGCTGGCGGGCCAGCTCGCTGACGCCGGTCAGCTCCGCCACTTCCAGCATCCGCGCATCGCTGACGTAGCGGGCGCCCAGGGTGAGGTTGTCGCGCAGGCTGCCGGCCAGCAATGGCAGGTCGTGGGCCACGTAGCCGATCTGCTGGCGCAGGTCGGTGATATCCAGTTGGCGCAGGTCGAGGTTGTCCAGCAGGATCTGCCCCTCGTCCGGCTCGTAGAAGCCCATCACCAGCCGCGCCAGGGTGCTCTTGCCCGAGCCGCTGCGGCCGATGATGCCGATCCGTTCGCCCGGTTTTACCGTGAAGCTCAGGTTGTTCAACGCCGGGCCGTTCTGGCCCTGGTAGCGGAAGGTCACCCGGCTGACCTCCATGCCGCCCTTGAGCTGGGTGTGGTCCAGCGGTTGCTGGTTGACCTGGCGCTCCTGCGGCAAACTCATCAACGCATCGGTGCTGCGCATGGTCAACTGCGCCTGCTGGTAGCGGGTAATCAACCCGGCAATCTGCCCCAGCGGTGCCAGCACCCGGCTGCCGAGCATGTAGCTGGCGACCAGGGCACCCACGCTGAGGTTGCCGGCGATGATGCTGTAGACCCCGGCAACGATGGTCGCCATGCCGCAGAACTGCTGGATGAACAGCGTGCCGTTGGTGGCCAGCGCCGACAGGTTGCGCGCGTGCACATCGAGGCGGGTGAGGGCGCCGTGGGTGCTTTCCCACTGGTACTGGCGCTCGCTTTCGGCGCTGCAGGCCTTGAGCGTTTCCAGGCCGCCGAGGGTTTCCACCAGCAAGGCCTGGCGCACGGCGCCGAGGGTCAGGCTCTTCTGCACGGTGTCGCGCAGGCGTGCCTGGATCAGCATGGCAAAGCCGATGGTCACCGGGAAGGCGATCAGCGGGATCAGCACCAGCCAGCCGCCGAGCAAGCCGATCACCACCAGCATCAGCACCACGAAGGGCAGGTCGATCACGCTGGTCAGGGTGACGGCGGTCAGGAACTCGCGCAGGCCCTGGAAGTCATGGATGCTCTGGGCAAAGCCGCCGACCGTGGCCGGGCGGGCCTTCATCGACATGCCGGTGATTTTTTCGAACAAGGTGGCAGAGAGGATCAAGTCGGTCTTCTTCCCGGCCTGATCAAGCAGATGGGCGCGCACCACGCGCAAGGTCAGCTCGAACATGGTGCCGATGAACAAGCCGATCGCCAGCACCCAGAGCGTCGAGATGGCCTGGTTGGGCACCACGCGGTCGTAGGTCTGCATGACGAACAGCGGCACCATCAGCCCGAGCAGGTTGATCAGCAGGCTGGCGAGAATCGCATCGCTGTACAGCCAGCGCGACAGCTTGAGGGTATCGCGAAACCAGGCGTCGACCCTGGGCATCAAGGGGCTGCGCAGGTCTTCGAGTTCATGCCGTGGCCGGGCGAACAGGGCCTGGCCGCTGTAGGCCTGGGTCAGCTCTTCACGGCTGACCCATTGCTCACCGCCTTCGGCTTCACAGGGCAGGATCAGCGCGCGGTCGTCCTGCCAGCGTTGCAGCACGGCGCAGCGGCCATCCTGCAGCAGCAACAGCACCGGCAGGTTCAACGCCGAAATCGCGCTCAACTCGCGGCGCAGCACCCGCGCCTGTAGCCCCGCGCGGGCGGCGGCGCGTGGCAGCAGCTCAAGGTCCAGGCGCTGCTGGGGTAGGGGCAGGCCAGCGCAGAGGCTGGCCCGACTGACCGTACAACCGTGCAACTTGCAGAGAATCAACAGCCCATCGAGTAACGGATCATCGAAACTCTGGCGAGGATCCGCCGAGCTCGCCGGTTGCATGCTGGTCATGGCCTACTCCTTGGGCGGCGGAAACACTCAACGCATGTCGGGCAACCTGGCATCGGTACGCACTTCGCTCTTGGCGATGGCTTCCGGGGGCAGCGAGATGCGTTGCTTGCTCAGCAACTCACCCATGTTGGCCAGCACGCGGTACATCGAGAACTCCTCGGTGTACCGCACTTCGGTGTAGCGACGGTTGGCGTTGTACAGCTCGTTTTCGCTGTCGAGCACGTCGAGCAGGGTCCGTTGGCCGAGACCGAACTGGTCCTGGTAGGCCGCGCGTACCCGGGTGGTGGTTTCGGCGTATTCGCGGGCGCTGGGGATCTGCTTGCTGGCGTTGACCTTGGCGTTCCAGGCCAGCGAGAGGTTCTCGTTGATCGTGCGCAGGGCGTTGTTGCGAATGTCCATCGCCTGGTTGATCTTGTGCGCATCCGATTGCAGGCGGGCCTTGTCGCTGCCGCCACGGAACAGGTTGTAGCTGAGCTCGACGCCGGCCTGCCAGTCGTTGTTGTCGTGGCCGACCTGGCCGGCGATGTTGTTGTTGGCACCGGTGGCCAGCACTGCATCGAGGCGTGGATAGAACGGCGACTTGGCCACTTCATACTGTTGCTCGGCCGCCTGCACGTCGGCCTGCGCGGATTTCAGGTAGGGGTTGTTTTCCAGCATGCCCTGGCGTGCTGCCGTCAGGTCAGCGGGTATTTCGCCCTTGATGGTGGTTGGCGATTCCAGTTCGTCGGCCGGGCGGCCGACGACGCTGAAGAAGTTTGCCTCGGCATCGGCCAGGTCCACTTCAGCGGTGTCCAGGTTGTTTTCTGCCAGAGCACGACGGGCCTTGGACTGATCCAGGTCGGCGTTGCTGCCCACGCCGCGTTCGCTACGCAGGCCGATCTGGTCGTTGACCCGCAGGTGCGCCTGCAGGTTGTTCTTGGCCAGGGTCACCAGTTCGCGGCGCTTGAGCACCTCCAGGTACACCTCGATGGCGCGCAACGCGACCGTCTCGGCAGTGGCCTGGGTGTAGTAGGCGCGGGAGTTGACCACCGCCTCGGTACGGCCGACCTCATTGGAGGTGTTGAAGCCGTCAAACAGCATCTGCCGCAAACGCAACTCGGACTGGGTGTAGCTCAGGGTCTCCTTGTTGTGGTTGCGCGTGCCGTCGGGGTTGAAGCCACGCGTATTGGTGTTGTCCGACTTCTGCCGGCCATAACCGGCAATCAAGTCGACGCTGGGGTAGTAGCCGCCCTTGGCAAAGTTCACATCTTCATCAGCGGAAAGCCGGCTGTTGCGGCTGGCATTGATTTCAGGATGTTGGTCCACGGCGCTCTGAACAGCCTCCGTAATCGACATCGCCTGAGCATTGGCACATGCCATGGCCAATAGAATCGCACTGGTGATGGGGGTCAAAACGCGCATGGGGTACTTCTCCCTGATCTCTTATGAAGTGTCGCTGTCGTCAAAAAAGTGACGAAAAATGCAGCTCAAACCGTTTCAGGCTTGTAACAACAGAGCTAAGAACATTTATGAGAGAAGCTAAGAAGATTTTTTCATAAGAGTTATGCGAAAAAAAACTTATGCGGTCTAAGAAATCCAAGACATTGTTCTACTCAGGCAGCCTGTTAATAAGCGCTAGGGCGCTTTTTACCGGCGTCAGAGCAAGTTCAAGCTTTTTTGCAGCATAGGGCACGGATGTAGCGGAGGGGATGGAGGCGGTGCGGAGTTTGGCGACAAAAAATTGGCGAAAAGCCAAAAGCCACTCCTCACCGTCACTTCATCGGGGCACAGCACGGCAAGGTTGTTGATTTCATTGAAGTCCTTCTTGCCCAGCGTTGTGCAGTGCTCCCACTCAGGCGGGCGTTGAAAGGCGCACGGCACGCGATTACCCACGCACTTTTCTGCGAAAAAGCCCTTCGGCAGTGGAGGAGTGCGTACATGGCCAAGTTAATCGGGATTGTCAGCAAGGTGGTCGGGCAGGTGTTTGCCGTCGCCGAAGACGGAACACGTCGCGCGCTGGTGGAGGGGGATCGCCTGTTTGCCGGTGAACAGCTGGAAACCGGTGCGGCCGGTGCTGTTGCCGTCCATTTGCAGAACGGTGCCGAACTGACTCTGGGCCGCGACAGCAGCCTGAACATGACCTCTGAGCTCCTGGCCAACCGCGCGCCGCACGTCGATGTGCCGGATGCCGTGACGCCCAGTGAGGCGCAACTGACTGATGTCGAGAAGCTCCAGCAAGCCATCGCTGCCGGTGGCGACCCGACCCAGGATGCCGAGGCAACCGCTGCCGGGCCGGGCAATGGTGGCGCACCGGGGGCGCTGGGCGGTGGGCATTCGTTTGTGTTGCTGGAGGAGGTGGCCGGGCGTGTGGACCCGAACATCGGCTTCCCTACAGCGGGTTTCAATGGCTTCCCTGAGCTGGACGATCAGATTTTGCGCCAGCTGTTCACCAATGACGACAACGTCCCGGTGCCGCCACCGCCAGTGAACAACCTGGTTGCCTTGAACGGGCTGTCGGTGGAAGGCGGTGAGCTCAGCCTCAACGAGGCCAACCTGGCGCAAGGTTCGGCCAGCGATGCCGGCGCACTCACCCAGAACGGCATCTTCACCGTGGTCGCGCCCGATGGCGTGTTCAACCTCAATGTCGGCGGCATCAATGTGGTGACGGCCGGCGCCGTGACCGGTGTCGGGCAATCCATCGTTACCGGGTTGGGCAACACCCTGACCATCACCGGCTACGATGCAGCCACCGGCGTGGTCAATTACAGCTACACCCTCAACGGTGCCGAAACCCACGCCAGTGTCGGTGGCGCCAACAACATCAGCGAAAGCATCAACGTTTCGGCCAGCGACACCGATGGCGACGTGGCCAGCGGCTCGCTGGACGTGAACATCCGTGACGATGTGCCGCGTGCAGTCAACGACAGCAATGTCGGCGTGGCCACCGAAGCCTCGACGGTGCTCACCGGCAATGTGCTCAGCAACGATATCCAGGGCGCCGACCGGGTGCCGAGCGGGCCGATCACCGCCGGGACGTTTACCGGCACCTACGGCACCCTGGTGCTGGCGGCTGACGGCTCCTACACCTACACCCTGAACCCTGCGGGCCAGGCCTTCGTCAACCTGCATGGCGGCGGCAACGGCACCGAGACCTTCACCTACACCCTGACCGACGCCGATGGTGACAGCAGCTCGGCCAACCTGGTGCTGAACATCAGCAACCTGAACGACCCGGTCGATCTGAACTTCGTCAATACCGACGGGCCGCAGTTGACTCTGTTCGAGAAGAACCTGGGCGACGGCAGCAGCCCGGATGCGGCCGCGCTGACCCAGAACGGCACCTTCACGATTACCGCGCCAGATGGCCTGCAAACCCTGAATGTGGGCGGCATCAGCCTGATCAATGGCGGGGTGGTCAATGGCTTTCCGCAGTCGATCACCACCGGGTTGGGCAACACCTTCAGCATCACCGGCTACAACCCCAGCACCGGGGTGGTCAGCTACAGCTACACCTTGCTGGACAATGAGGCGCACCCTGCGGGCAATGGTGCCAACAGCCTGGGCGAAAGCTTCGCGATCAGCGCAACCGATACCGATGGCAGCAGCGCCAGTGGCAACATCACGGTCGGCATCGTCGACGATGTGCCGACGGCTGCCGCAGACACCAATGCGAGTACCGCCACCGAGCAGCAACTGACCCTGACTGGCAATGTCCTGACCAACGACACCCAAGGCGCCGACCGTATTCCAGACGGCCCGATTACCGCCGGTACCTTTACCGGCACCTACGGCACCCTGGTACTGGCGGCCGATGGTTCCTACACCTATACGCTGAACCCTGCGGGCCAGAGTTTCTTCGACCTGCACGGCGGTGGTAACGGCACTGAGACCTTCACCTACACCCTGATCGACGCCGACGGCGATACCAGCACCGCCAACCTGGTGTTGAACATCAGCAATCTCAACGACCCAGTCACGCTCAATGGCCTGGATGCGACAGGCAGCGAACTGAACCTCTTCGAGAAGAACCTGGGTGCTGGCAGCAGCCCGGATGCTGGGGCATTGACCCAGACCGGCACCTTCACCATTACCGCGCCAGATGGCCTGCAAACCCTGAATGTGGGTGGCCTCAACGTGATCAGTGGTGGGGTGGCCAGCGGCTTCCCGCAATCGTTGACCACTGCGCTGGGCAACACCTTTACCGTCACTGGCTACAACGCCAGTACCGGTGTCGTTACCTACACCTATACCTTGCAGGAAAGTGAAACCCACCCGACCGGCAATGGTGCCAACAACCTGGGTGAGAGCTTCACTGTCACCGCGACCGATACCGATGGCAGCACGGCCAGCGGCAGCATCGACGTGAATATCGTCGACGATGTGCCGACGGCCGCAGCGGACACCAATGCGAGTATCGCCACCGAACAGTTGCTGACGCTGACTGGCAACGTACTGAGCAACGACACCCAGGGCGCCGACCGTGTCGCGACCGGGCCGATTACCGCCGGTAGCTTCACTGGGACTTACGGCACCTTGGTACTGGCAGCCGATGGCTCCTACACCTACACGCTGAACCCTGCCGGGCAGAACTTCTTCGACCTGCACGGCGGCGGCAATGGCACCGAGACCTTCACCTATACCCTGACCGACGCTGACGGCGATACCAGCACCGCCAACCTGGTGTTGAACATCAGCAACCTGAACGATCCAGTCACCCTCAATGGCCTGGATGCAACGGGCGGTGAGCTAACCCTCTTCGAGAAAAACCTGAGCCTTGGCAGTGCCCCGGATACGGGCGCGCTGACCCAGACCGGCACCTTCACCATTACCGCGCCGGATGGCTTGCAAACCCTTAACGTGGGCGGCCTCAGCGTGATCAGTGGCGGGGTGGCCAACGGCTTCCCACAATCGGTCACTACTGCGCTGGGCAACACCTTTACCGTCACGGGTTATAACGCCAACACCGGTGTGGTCACCTACACCTACACGCTGCTGGACACTGAAACCCATCCGACGGCCAATGGTGCCAACAGCATCGGCGAGAGCTTCACGGTCATCGCGACGGATACCGACGGCAGCACTGCCAGCGGCAGCATCGACGTGAACATCGTCGACGATTTGCCGACGGCCGCAGCGGACACCAATGCGAGTACCGCCACCGAACAGCACCTGACCCTGACCGGCAACGTGCTGACCAACGACACCCAGGGCGCCGACCGCGTGCCGACCGGGCCGATTACTGCGGGCAGCTTCAGCGGGACTTACGGCACGCTGGTACTGGCGGCCGACGGTTCCTACACCTACACGCTGAACCCTGCCGGGCAGAACTTCTTCGACCTGCACGGCGGTGGCAATGGCACCGAGACCTTCACCTATACCCTGACCGACGCTGACGGCGACACCAGCACAGCCAACCTGGTGTTGAACATCAGCAACCTGAACGATCCGGTCACGCTCAATGGCCTGGATGCAACGGGCGGTGAGCTAACCCTCTTCGAGAAGAACCTGAGCCTTGGCAGTGCCCCGGATACGGGCGCGCTGACCCAGACCGGCACCTTCACCATTACCGCGCCGGATGGTCTGCAAACCCTGAGCGTGGGTGGCCTCAGCGTGATCAATGGCGGGGTTGCCAACGGCTTCCCACAATCGGTCACTACTGCGCTGGGTAACACCTTCACCGTCACGGGCTATAACGCCAACACCGGTGTGGTCACCTACACCTACACGCTGCTGGACACTGAAACCCATCCGACGGCCAATGGTGCCAATAGCATCGGCGAGAGCTTCACGGTCACCGCAACGGATACCGACGGCAGCACCGCCAGCGGCAGTATCGACGTGAACATCGTCGACGATGTGCCGACGGCGGCAGCGGACACCAATGCGAGTACCGCCACCGAACAGCACCTGACCTTGACCGGCAACGTGCTGACCAACGATACCCAGGGCGCCGACCGCGTGCCGACCGGGCCGATTACCGCCGGCAGCTTCAGCGGGACTTACGGCACACTGGTGCTGGCGGCCGACGGTTCCTACACCTACACGCTGAACCCTAACGATCAGGACTTCAAAAACCTGCACGGCGGCGGCAATGGCACCGAGACCTTCACCTACACCCTGACCGACGCGGACGGTGATGTGAGCACCGCCAACCTGGTGCTGAACATCAGCAACCTCAACGATCCGGTCACCCTCAATGGCCTGGATGCAACGGGCGGTGAGCTGACCCTCTTCGAGAAAAACCTGACCCTTGGCAGCGCCCCGGATACCGGCGCCCTGACCCAGACCGGCACCTTCACCATTACCGCGCCGGATGGTCTGCAAACCCTGAGCGTGGGTGGCCTCAGCGTGATCAGTGGCGGGGTGGCCAACGGCTTCCCGCAGTCGGTCACCACTGCGCTGGGCAACACCTTCACGGTTACCGGCTACAACGCCAACACTGGGGTGGTCACCTACACCTACACGCTGCTGGACACTGAAAGCCATCCAGCCGGCAATGGCGCCAACAACCTGAGCGAAAGCTTCACGGTCACCGCGACCGATACCGATGGCAGCACCGCCAGCGGCAGCATCGACGTGAACATCGTTGACGATGTGCCGACGGCCGCAGCGGACACCAACGCGAGTACCGCCACCGAACAGCACCTGACCCTGACCGGCAACGTGCTGACCAACGACACCCAGGGTGCTGATCGCGTGCCCACCGGGCCGATCACCGCGGGCACCTTCGGCGGTACCTACGGCACCCTGGTGTTGGCCGCCGATGGCTCCTACACCTACACCTTGAATCCGAATGATACGGACTTCAAAAACCTGAACGGCGCAGGCAACGGTACCGAGACCTTTACCTACACCCTGACCGACGCGGACGGTGATGTGAGCACCGCCAACCTGGTGCTTAACATCAGCAACCTGAACGATCCGGTCACCCTCAATGGCCTGGATGCAACGGGCGGTGAGCTGACCCTCTTCGAGAAAAACCTGACCCTCGGCAGCGCCCCGGATACCGGCGCCCTGACCCAGACCGGGACCTTCACGGTAACCGCACCGGATGGCTTGCAAACCCTGACGGTGGGTGGCCTCAGTGTGGTCAGCGGGGGCGTGGCCAATGGCTTCCCGCAATCGGTTACTACCGCACTGGGCAACACCTTCACGGTCACCGGCTACAACGCCAACACTGGCGTGGTGACCTACACCTACACACTGCTGGACACCGAGACCCATCCGGCGGCCAATGGTGCCAACAGCATCGGCGAGAGCTTCACGGTCACTGCCACCGATACTGACGGCAGCGCGGCCAGTGGCAGCATCGACGTGAATATCGTCGATGATGTCCCGACGGCTCGGGCCGATACCAATGCCACTGCTGCCACCGAGCAGCACCTGACCCTCACCGGCAACGTGCTGACCAACGATACCCAAGGCGCCGACCGCGTGCCGACCGGCCCGATTACCGCCGGCAGCTTCAGCGGCACCTACGGCACATTGGTGCTGGCGGCGGACGGTTCCTACACCTACACGCTGAACCCTAACGATCAGGACTTCAAAAACCTGCATGGCGGCGGTAATGGCACCGAGACCTTCAGCTACACCCTGACCGACGCCGACGGCGACGTCAGCACCGCCAACCTGGTGCTGAACATCACCAACATCAATGACCCGGTGGTACTCAACGGGCTGGACGTCAATGGCGGCGAGCTGATCGTCTACGAGAAGAACCTCAGCGACGGCAGCGCGCCTAGCCCGAGTGCCCTGGTGCAGACCGGCACCTTCACGGTGACCGCGCTGGATGGTTTGCAAACCTTGAGCGTCGGTGGCCTCACGGTGGTCAATGGCGGGGTTGCCAGCGGCTTCCCGCAATCGCTCACCACCGCGCTGGGCAACACCTTCACGGTCACCGGCTACAACGCCACCACCGGCATCGTTACCTACACCTACACGCTGCTGGACAATGAAACCCATCCAAACGCCAATGGTGCCAACAGCCTGAGCGAAAGCTTCACGGTGACTGCCACCGATACCGACGGCAGCTCGGCCAGTGGCAGCATCGACGTGAGCATCGTCGATGATCTGCCGACGGCGCGTGCCGACACCAACGCAACCACGGCGACCGAGCAGCACCTGACCCTGACCGGCAACGTGCTGACCAACGATACCCAGGGCGCCGACCGGGTGCCCACCGGCCCGATTACCGCGGGCAGCTTCAGCGGCACCTACGGCACCCTGGTGCTGGCGGCGGACGGTTCCTACACCTACACCTTGAACGCCAACGATCCGGACTTCATCAACCTGCACGGTGGCGGCAACGGTACCGAGACCTTCAGCTACACCCTGACCGATGCCGACGGCGACGTCAGCACCGCCAACCTGGTGCTGAACATCACCAACATCAACGACCCGGTCACCCTCAAGGGGCTGGATGTCAACGGCGGCGAGTTGATCGTCTACGAGAAGAACCTCAGCGACGGCAGTGCACCGAGCCCGAGCGCCCTGGTGCAGACCGGCACCTTCACGGTGACGGCGCCGGATGGCCTGCAGAACCTCAGCGTGGGTGGCCTCAGCGTGGTCAGCGGCGGGGTGGCCAGTGGCTTCCCGCAGTCGACGACCACCTTGCTGGGCAACACCCTGACCATCACCGGCTACAACGCCAGCACCGGCGTGGTGACCTACACCTACACGCTGCTGGACAACGAGGTGCACCCGACCGGTAACGGCATCAACAACCTCACGGAAAGCTTCACGGTCACCGCCACCGATACCGACGGCAGCACCGCCAGCGGCAGCCTCGACGTGACCATCGTCGACGACGTGCCGACCGCACGCCCCGACACCACCTCGGTGCTTGAGGGCGCTACGACCAGCTACAACGTGCTGACCAACGACACCAAGGGCGCCGACGACCCTGGTAGCAACGCCGTGGTCGGGGTACGTGCCGGCTCCAACACCGCGACCTCGGCCATCGGTGGGCTGGGCAACAGCATTGCCGGTACCTACGGCACCCTTACCCTGGACGCGGCAGGCAACGCGGTGTACCACGCCAACCCGAACTCGGTGTCGCCAGCCGGTGCCCAGGACGTGTTCGTCTACACCATCCGCGACGCTGATGGCGATGAAAGCACCACCACCCTCACCATCAACGTGCAGGACAGCTCGCCAGTTGCCAGCCCTGACAGCGATGTCACCGTCTACGAGAAGGCCCTGGACCTGAGCAAGGACGGCCAGGACCTGGCGCCGGGCACGGTGATCGGCAGCGACCCGAGCAACACCGGGGAAACCGCCAGCGGCACGCTGGTTGGTGCGGTTACCGGGGGTTCCGGGCCGCTCACCTACACCCTGGTCGGCAGCGCCACGGGTGCCTACGGGCAGATCCAGCTCAACCCCAACGGCACCTACACCTACACCCTGACCTCTGCGCCGAAAACCCCGGGCAGCCCGAACGACGGCGCGAATACTCTCACCGAGACCTTCAGCTACAAGGCTACCGATGCGCTGGGCAACACCTCGGTCAACAACATCGTGATCAATATTGTCGACGATGTGCCCAAGGCGGCCGATGCCACGCGTTCGGTCACGCCGGGGCAGTTGGACTCCAACCTGCTGCTGGTGGTCGACGTGTCGGGCAGCATGAACGATGCCTCCGGCGTACCCGGGCTGACCCGGCTGCAGTTGGCCAAGCAGGCGATCAACGCGTTGCTCGACAAGTACGACGAACTGGGCGATGTGAAGGTGCAACTGGTGACCTTCTCCACCGGCGCCAGCCAGCAGTCGGCGGTGTGGGTCACGATCGACCAGGCCAAGGCCATCGTCAATGGCCTGAGCGCGGGCGGCTCGACCTACTACGATTCGGCGATTACCTCGGCGCAATCAGCCTACGGCACCACCGGCAAGATCGATGGCGCACAGAACATCGTCTACTTCTTCTCTGACGGTGCGCCGACCTCGGGTCACTCGATTACCCCGACGCTCGAAACAGGCTGGGAGACCTTCCTCGACAACAACGGCATCAAGTCCTATGCCATCGGCCTGGGCAGTGGCGTCAGCGCCACCAACCTCAACCCGCTGGCCTATGACGGCAGCACCCACGTCGACACCAATGCCACCGTGGTCACCGACCTCAACCAGCTCAACTCGGTGTTGTCCGGCACAGTGCAGGGGGCACCGATTACCGGCAGCCTGATGAGCAACGGGACCTTCGGCGCCGATGGTGGCTTCATCAAGGCGCTGGTGATCGACGGCACCACCTACACCTACGATCCGAAAGGCAACGCGGGGGCCGGCTCCTATGTCGCCAGTGGCGGCACCGATCGCGGCACCTTCGATACCGGCACCAACAGCGTCACGGTGAAAACCGCGATTGGTGGCAGCATCGTGGTGAACATGGACACCGGTGATTTCACCTACACGCCGCCCAAAGACAACGGCACCAGCCAGGTCGAGCACATCAACTTCGTGGCCAGCGACAACGACGGCGACCTGAGCAGTGCCAACCTGACGATCAACGTGTACACCAACACGGCGCCGGTGGCTGGTGCCGACCATGTCATCACCAACCTGCTCTCGGGCACTGTCACGGTACCGGCCGAGGGCCTGCTGGCCAACGACAGCGATGCCAACAATGATCGCCTGAGCGCTTCGCCGACCACCTTCACTACCGGCTGGACCGCCCGTGGCGCGGACTTCACGGTGGGCGGCGCGACACCGACCCTCACCTTCAGTGGCACTGGCAACACCAGCGCCAACCAGTTGCTCAATGTTGCGCGCAGTTCGTTCACCGGGGCTTCCGGGTCAATGACTGCCGCGCTCATCGTCAGTGGCTACCTGGGGGCGGTGACCACGGCCAATGCCAATGACGAGGACCAGATCAACGTCACCCTCAAGCAGGGTGAGACCCTGACCCTGGATCACAACCGTACGGCCAACGACAACGTGCTGATGGAGTGGAAGGATGCCGCCGGTACCTACCAGACGATTGCCGACGGCGGCAGCTTCACTGCGAGCCATGACGGGGTGTACACCATTCACCTGGTCAACCAGGCCAACCTCAGCGGCACGGGGGCGGGCAATGCCGAGTCCTACCTGTTGAACATGAGCATCAATTACGCGGGGGCACAGGACAATGCGCCGCAGTACAACGGCACCTACACCGTGAGTGACGGGCATGGTGGCGACGCGGTGGGTGCGGTGGACATCAGCTACCAGGCTGGCAATACCCTGACCGGTACCACCCATGATGATGTGCTGGTGGCAGCCAATACCGCGACCACACTGAACGGGGGAGATGGCAACGACGTGCTGATTGGCGGTACCGGCGACGACTTCCTGCATGGTGGCAACGGCAACGACCTGTTGATTGGCGGCCTGGGCAACGACCTGCTCGATGGCGGGGCGGGCACTGATACAGCCAGCTATGCCAGCGCGCCGAGTGCCGTGACGGTCAACCTGAACCTGACCGGCGCGCAGAACACCGGAGGTGCCGGGACGGATACCTTGGCATCGATCGAGAACCTGATCGGCTCGGACTACAACGACACCCTGACGGGTGACAACAATGCCAACCTGCTGGTGGGAGGCAAGGGCAATGACACCCTGGTCGGTGGCGGGGGCGATGACACCTTGATCGGCGGGCCGGGCAACAACACTCTGACCGGTGGGGCGGGTGCTGACACCTTCCTCTATCAGCAGGGCAACACCGGGCATGACCTGGTCACCGACTTTACCCCGGGTACGGATCGTCTGGACTTGTCGCAGCTGTTGCAGGGGGAAAACGCGACGACTGCGTCGCTGGATGACTACCTGCACTTCAAGGTAACGGGCACTGGGGCCAGTGTGGTGTCGACGATTGAAGTGAGTTCGGTGGCGGGTGCTTCACCGACCCAGACCATTGACCTGGCCGGGGTCGACCTGGCCCAGCACTATGGCGTCACGGCCGGGGCGGGTGGTGTGGTTGCGGCGGGGCAGGACACCGCGACGATCATCAATGGGATGCTCAATGATCATTCGTTGAAGGTGGATACCGTGTAACGGCCTATCGCCGGCAAGGCCGGCTCCCACAGGATACCGGGCTAACCTGGAACCCCTGTGGGAACTGGCTACTGGTGGGAGCTGGCCTTGCCAGCGATGCATCCAGCACAGTCAGGACGGCTTGCGCAGCGTCTTCTGGCGCAGGATATAAACCGTCACCAGCACCGCACTGGTCAGCATGAACCCCCGCGCCCATGGCAATGGCACCAGGTAGCAGGAAAACCCGATACTCAGCCACATCAAGCCGATGGCGTAGACCTTGCCCTTGAGCGGGATCCCTTCGCCACTGAGGTAGTCGCGGATCCACGGGCCAAGTTGGGGATGGTTCACCAACCAGTGGTGAAAGCGTGGCGAGCTGCGTGCGAAACACGCCGCTGCCAGCAACAGGAAAGGGGTGGTCGGCAGCACCGGCAGGAAGATGCCGATCACCCCCAGCGCGACGCTGAGCCAGCCGATGGCCAGCAGCAGGTAGCGCACCAACGCGAACTCAGTGGTGGCGTGGCTTGAGCAGTGCAGGTGCTGGTTTTTCGTCCGGCGCGTGCTGCAGCAGGTACAGGGCGGTCAGCGCTTCCGGGATCTGCACGATCATGTCGTCCATCAGGTTGGCATCGCTGGCGATGTCGGCGAACTCAGGCTGCTCGTCGAACAGGCCCGAACCGACCATGATCGGCAGGAGCATCTCGCTGACTTCCTCTTCGGCCGTCTCGAACCAGGCCTCTTCACGCATGAACACGCCTTCCATGAAGCCGATGCACCAGCCGCGCAGTTCGGAGTCGTCCGGCTCGTCGCCCAGGTCCAGGTCGCACGGCAGCTCGAATTCCTCGTCGCTGGCCAACTGACGGGCGATGTGCGCCTTGAGCTGGATCAGCGTGGCTTCGATCTCTTCGCGCTGGGCGTCATCCTTGTAATGAGGCTCTTCGGCGAACAGGGCGTCGATCCATTCGCGCTCGGGAACCACCTCGGTACCAATCGACAGTGCGGTCAGGTAGCCGTGGGCGGCAACGTAGTCCAGCGCTTCCTCGTGCAGCTCATCGGCGTCGAGGAAGGCTTGCAGGCGGTTCAATTGCTCAGCGAAGGACATTACGGGGCTACCTTGGGAATAAACGATGTTGGAATTCTAGCATCTTGCAGCCCCTGCGAGGCAAAGGATGACGCCTATCGCAGAGCGCCCTTTGGCGTGCGCCCCTCGGGTATACTGCTCGGCTTTTGCACTTGGCTGTGCCATACCGGCGGGCCAGGTAAAAGCCGCTTACGCATTTTCACGTGTGGTGGTGAAGCTTTTCATCCAGCCTGTGGCCAGGATGGTTCTGCGATTTATGGAGTTTTTATGCTCGAACAGGCTCAGCGCGTCCTCAAGGACATCTTCGGCTACGACAGCTTCCGGGGTCGCCAGGGGGCGATCATCGAACGCGTGGCCAAGGGCGGCGATGCGCTGGTCCTGATGCCCACCGGCGGCGGCAAGTCGCTGTGTTTCCAGGTCCCGGCGCTGCTGCGCGAGGGCTTGGCGGTGGTCGTCTCGCCGTTGATCGCCTTGATGGAAGACCAGGTCGCGACCCTCGACGAACTGGGCGTGGCCGCCGCGTCGCTGAACTCGACCCTGAGCGCCGAGCAGCAACGGGAACTGGCCGGGCGCATCCGCCGTGGCGAGCTGAAGCTGCTCTACCTGGCGCCAGAACGCCTGGTGCAGCCGCGCATGCTGGACTTTCTGCGCGAGCTGGACATCTCCCTGTTCGCCATCGACGAAGCGCACTGTGTATCGCAATGGGGCCACGACTTCCGTCCGGAATACCTGCAACTGGGCCAACTGGCTGAACTGTTCCCGAATGTGCCGCGCATCGCCCTGACCGCCACGGCGGACATGCGTACCCGCGAAGAGATCGTCACGCGCCTGCACCTGCAGAACGCCGAACGCTTTCTTTCCAGCTTCGACCGCCCGAACATCTTTTACCGCATCGTGCCCAAGGAACAGCCGCGCAAGCAGTTGCTGGCCTTCCTCACCGAGCGTCGCGGCAACGCCGGCATCGTCTATTGCCTGTCGCGCAAGAAGGTCGACGATGTCGCGGCCTTCCTCTGTGAACAAGGCTACCCGGCGCTGCCGTACCACGCCGGGCTGCCGGCCGAGACCCGTGCTTCCAACCAGCGCCGCTTCCTCAACGAGGAAGGCCTGATCATGGTCGCGACCATCGCCTTCGGCATGGGCATCGACAAGCCCAACGTGCGTTTCGTCGCCCACCTCGACCTGCCCAAGTCGCTTGAAGCCTACTACCAGGAAACCGGCCGGGCCGGCCGTGATGGCCTGCCGTCGGATGCCTGGATGGCTTACGGCCTGCAAGACATGGTGATGCTCAAGCAGATGCTGCAGAACTCCGAAGGCGACGAGCGCCACAAGCGCATCGAGCAGCACAAGCTCGATGCCATGCTGTCGCTGTGCGAAGAAACCCGCTGCCGCCGGCAGATCCTGCTCAACTATTTCGACGAAGAGCTGCCCCAGCCCTGCGGGCATTGCGACAACTGCGTCGATGGCGTGCAGACCTGGGACGCTACCGAACCTGCGCGACAGGCGCTGTCGGCGGTGTACCGCACCGGCCAGCGCTATGGTGTCGGCCATCTGGTCGACGTCCTGCTGGGCAAGGACAACGAGAAAATTCGCAATTTCGGCCACGAGAAGCTGGCCGTGTACGGCGTCGGCAAAAGCCGCGCGGAAGCGGAGTGGCGCTCGCTGTTCCGCCAACTGGTCGCCCGTGGCCTGGCTGATATCGACCTGGAAGGCTATGGCGGCCTGCGCCTGTCCGACACCTGCCGGCCGTTGCTGCGCGGTGAAGTCACGCTGGAGCTGCGCCGCGACCTCAAGCCACAAACCAGCAGCAAGGGCAGCAGCTCTGGCAGCCCTGCCAGCCAACTGGTGCGTGGCGAAGAGCGCGAACAGTGGGAAGCCCTGCGCGCCCTACGCCGCAAGCTGGCCGAAGAACACGGTGTACCGCCTTACGTCATCTTCCCGGACTCGACCCTGCTGGAGATGCTACGCAGCCAGCCAAGCAGCCTCAGCGACATGGCGCGGGTCAGCGGCGTCGGTGCGCGCAAGCTGGAGCGCTACGGCCAGGCATTCCTCGAAGTGCTCGGCGGCGAGGCGAAAGCCGAAGCGCTGGTGACCGACCTGCGTCACGAGCTGATCACCCTGGCTCGCGCCGGGATGACTCCGGTGCAGATCGCCGGGCAGCTCAACTGCAGCGAAAAGAACGTCTACAGCCTGCTGGCCGAGGCCATCGGTCGCCAGCAACTGGCCCTGGACCAGGCGCTGGACCTGCCAGAGGAGCTGATGGGCGAAATCCAGGACGCCTTCCTCGACGGCGAAGGCGAGCTGCCACCGGTTTCGGCCATTGCCGAACAGTTCGGCGGGCGGGTGCCGGAAGGTGTGCTGTACTGCGTACGCGCGGCCCTGGCAGCCGAATTCGAGATGTAAAACGCAGCGCTGCCATCATTTATAACAATTACGCGACTCCCGCCTGGGGCATGAGCCTTGCCTAAGGCGTGGGGTCATGATTAGCTGACTAACAATTAGATCCTTGATGAGTTACCTATGCCGTTGACCGATCAACACCGCTTCGGGATGCAGTTGGCCCAGATGTCCCGTGGCTGGCGCGCCGAGCTGGACCGCCGTCTGGCCGGGCTGAACCTGTCCCAGGCACGCTGGCTGGTGCTGCTGCACCTGGCCCGCTTCGATGAAGCACCGACCCAGCGCGAACTGGCGCAGAGTGTTGGCGTCGAAGGGCCGACCCTGGCGCGTTTGCTCGACAGCCTGGAATCCCAGGGCCTGGTGCGCCGCCAGGCGGTGCTGGAAGACCGCCGGGCCAAGAAAATCCTGCTGTGCCCCCCGGCCAAGCCGTTGATCGACCAGATCGAAACCATCGCCAATGCCTTGCGTGCCGAGCTGTTCGTCGGGGTCGACGAGGAAGACATGCGCACCTGCATGCGCGTACATGCGCGAATCCTCGCCAACCTGGAAAAGTCCTGATTCCCTTCAGAAGGTGTGCCCAAGGTTCAGGTACACCGCTTTCTGGTCTTCGGTATTCACCCCATAGCTGAAATTCAGCGGCCCCAGCGGTGTATCGAAGCCCAGGAAAATACTCGCCGCGTTGATATAGCCACTGTCGAATTCATTGTCGTTGTTCCAGGCGCGGCCGCGCTCCAGCGAGCCGCCCAGGTACAGCGGGAAGTCCAGCGGCAGGTAGGCGCGCGGGGTCAGCCGGCGGTAGTAGACCATGCGCAGCAGGCTGATGTTCTGCCCGGAAATCGAGTTCTGGCGGAAGCCCGACAACTCCCGCGCACCGCCCATTACAAAGCTTGAGGTGACCACCTCGGCATCATCCAGCGTACGCCCGTAGCGGCCGCCGAAGACCCAGGTGTCCGGCCCGCTGCTCAGCGCCTTGTCCAGTTTGAATTCCCATTGGCGGTAGCGCTCGTCCGAACCGATGTCCGGCTCGAACTGGCGCAGGCTCAGGTTGATGTCTTCGCCGCTGTGCGGGAAGTACACGTTGTCCATGGTGTCGAAGGAATATTTCAGCTCGTAGAAGCCTTCGTTGAAGCTCAGGTCCGGCAGGTCCTGTTCGCCAATGCGCACCTGCGCCTTGCCCCAGGCCTGGCCGACGCCAAGGCGCACTTCGCCGCTGGTGCCGATCTGGCGGCCGACGTTGAGGCCGAAGCCGTAGCGTTCCAGGCGGTATTCGGCAACCGGGTCGTTGTCCAGGGTGGCCTCGACGTTCTGCGAGCCGAGTGCCAGGAATGGCGCGACAAAGTAGCGCGAACCGACGTCCAGCGGTTGGTAGAACTCGCTGTACAGTTCCTGCTCATCACCAATCTGTGCGCGGGTCAGCCATTCGGCGCCCAGGCGGTTGATGCCGTTGACCCGGTAGCTGGCGCCGAGGTTGAAGGCGCTGTCGCCGCGCATGTCGTCCGAGAGGTTCAGCCCCAGGCGCAGGTAGTCGGTACCGCCGCTTCGGCCGCGGGCGTTGATCACCAGGATGTTGTCCTCGCCCTTGTGCACCACGCGGTATTGCACCCGGTCGAAGTAATCCAGGCCATACAGGGTGCCCATGTCGGTCTGCAGGCGGTCCAGTTCGAGCGGCTCGCCGATGGGCTGGCGGATGTAGTAGCGGATCACGTCATCGCTGACCTTGGAGTCGTTCTCCACCTTGATGGCGGTAATCACCGGGGTGCGCTGCCCGGGGGAGCGGGCCACATCAAGGTCGCTGCTGGTACTGTCGGGCTGACGCAGCGAGGCCATGCGCGCGGCCAGTACTTCAGTGGCGCGGTAGCCTGCCTCGATCATCTCGGTGGCGCGACCAAAGTCGGTGACGCCAAAGCTCGCCAACGGCGGCTCGATCAGGATGTCGTCGCGGCGCAGGGTGGCCAGCTGTTCTTCTGAGTTGCGTCGGGTCATCAGGGTGATCGACTGGTTGAGCACATCGACCACCGATACCAGTTGCTTGCGATTGCGCAGCGGCGTGCCGATATCGACCACGATGGCCACATCGACGCCCATCTCGCGCACGATATCCACGGGGATGTTGTCGACCATGCCGCCATCCACCAGCAGTCGCCCATCCAGCTCGACCGGGGCGAACACGGCCGGGATCGACATGCTGGCGCGGATCACCTGGGGCAGGTGGCCGCGCTTGAACACCACCTTTTCACCACTGGCGATGTCGGTGGCGACGGCGCGGAAGGGGATCGGCAGCTTGTCGAAGTCGCGGGTGTCACTGGTGTGGGCGAGCAGGCTTTCCAGCAGCAGCGCCAGGTTCTGCCCCTGGATCACGCCCAGCGGCAGGCCGAGGCTGCCGTCATCGCGAAAGCTCAGCTGCTGCTTGACCAGGAAATCCCGGTCATCCTGCTTGCGCCGGAACGGCACGTCCTTGCGTGGTGGCGCGTCGGACAAGGCCTGTTGCCAATCGATGGCCAGGGCGAGCTTCTCCAACTCCTCGACCTTGTAGCCGGAGGCATACAGGCCGCCGATCACCGCACCCATGCTGGTGCCGGCGATGGCGTCGATCTTGATGCCCTGTTCCTCCAGCGCCTTGAGCACGCCAATATGCGCCAGGCCACGGGCCGCGCCACCGGACAGCACAAGGCCGACCTTGGGCCGGGCGGCTTCGGCGGCGAGGAGGGAAAACGATGTGAAGGACAGCAGCAGGCACAACAGCAGGCGATGCATCGTGGCACTCGGAGCAAAGGCTAAAGACCGCTAGTATAAGCGCGCCTACCTTTCTGGAGACTGTAAGCGAATGAGTTCGCCGAAACCGCACATCGTCATTACCTACTGCACCCAGTGCCAATGGCTGCTGCGCGCGGCCTGGCTGGCCCAGGAGCTGCTCAGCACGTTCAGCGACGACCTTGCCCAGGTCGCGCTGGAACCGGCCAGCGGCGGTACCTTCCGCATTACCTGCGATGGCGTGCAGATCTGGGAGCGCAAGGCGGACGGCGGCTTCCCCGAGGCCAAGGTGCTCAAGCAGCGGGTGCGTGACCAGATCGACCCGCAGCGTGACTTGGGCCACAACGACCGCCCCTGATTCAGCAGCCCTCGGCCGTGGCCGCCTTGCGCGGTGGCTGGCTGGCGCCCATGCGGCTGGAGATGACGATGGCGAAGATGATCAGCATGCCGCCCAGCAGCATGCGCAGGGTGGGTTGCTCGGCGAAGATCATCCAGGCCACGGCGATGCCGTAGACCGGCTCCAGGGCGAATACCACGGCGGCCGTACGCGCCTTGATCACCGCCAGGCTGGCGACGAACAGGCTGTGCGCCACACCGGTGCAGAACACCCCGAGCAGGCCGATCCACAGCCAGTCCATGGCGCGAACCTCGCCCAGCGCGGGGCCTGCGAACGGCAGCAGGCACAGCGCAACCACGGCGTTTTGCCAAAGTGCGGCCTGCACGGCGGGGATGCGTCCGGAGCCGGCGCGGTTGGTCAGTGACAGCAGCGAGAACAGCAGCCCGGACAGCAGCGCCCAGAGCAGGCCGCCGGTGGCCTGGCTGGCCAGGTCGAAGTCCGGGGTGACCAGCACCAGGCCGATGCTCACCAGCAGCACCAGGACGATTTCGTTGCTGCGGATACGCTCGCGGAACAGCAGCCCTTCGAGGATCACGGTGAAGGCCGGGAAGCTGGCAAAACCCAGGGTAGCGATGGCTACCCCGGCGACTTTGACCGCGATGAAAAAGCTCACCCAGTGCCCGGCCAGCAGCACCCCGCCCAAGGCGAGGCGGCGCCAGTCCTGGGCCTGCAGGCGCTGCCAGCTATGGCGTGCAAGGCCGGTGAAGACGGCCAGGGCGAGTACCGCAAAGGCCGCGCGGCCGAACACGATGATGGCGGGGGAGGCCTGGGCAAGCTTGCCAAAAACGCCGGTCAGGCCGAAGAACAGCGCGCCGATATGCAGGGCGCCGAGGGCGGTGCGGTGGTTCATGGGGGTCCTTGTGGTGCCAGTGGGGCCTCATCGCCGGCAAGGCCGGCTCCCACAGTGGGCGGTGGTCACCCACCTGTGGGAGCCGGCCTTGCCGGCGATCGGTCGCGAAGCGGCCGCAACCAGTGTAAGAGGCCATGCCCAGGCCTGTCTGTCGCGCAACTGGCATCAGTTGTCGCCAGCCTCGCGCCGCAGTGCACCGGGGCTGCGACCAAACGCCTTGAGCATGGCGGCGGCAAACGCGCTCTGCGAGCTGTAGCCGACCCGGCTGGCCACCTCGCCGATCGGCAGATGAGTGCTTTGCAGCAACTGCCTGCCACGTTGCAGGCGCCGCTCACGAATATAGTCCATGGGTGTTTGCGCGCATTCGGCGATGAACCGGCTGTGCAGCCGCGCACTGGATAACCCGGCCAGCCGCGCAAGGTCGGCGACCTGCAGCGGGTAGGCGGCGAACTGCTCGATATGCGCATCGAAGGCGGCATAGGGCAGGCGCTTGGGCTCCAGCACTGCCGCGTTGGCAGTATTGAGGCTGGCCAGCAGCAATACCGCGCCTTGCTGGGCGATCAGCGGGTCGGCCACTTCGCTGCTCGCCAGCCAGTCGATCAGTTGCTGCTGACGCGGGCCCAATTGCAGCGGGCCGGGGCGTTCAAGCAAACGCTGGCAGTCAGAGGCATGGCCGCCGAGGTGCTCTGCAACCCAGGGGCCGGACGGTACATCCAGCACCAGGCAATGGCTGCCGGCGGCGCTGCCACAGGTGTGGTGGGCACCTGCAGGGACAATCATCAGGCCTTGACGGTCGACCCGCTGGCCACGGCCATCGAGCTCGAAATCCAGGCGCCCGCGCAGGCCGAACACCAGTTGCGGGTGGTCGTGGCTGTGGGCGATCAGGTCATCGCGGTAATGGCGCAGGGAGAGTATCGAGCCGGCACTCATGCTGGGGTCCTCACGGGGCAGGCGGCAAGTGTACATCGCGCCGGTCACCGTAGGTGCCGGCCTTGCCGGCGAAGAGGGCCGCACGCGCACCGCCCATCCCGATGTCACAAACCCGCCATGCGCTTGTCACTTTCAGTTCACCCCTCGCAGGCAAGCTCGCACAAAGCCTCCTGGAGCCTGCCCATGACCCATGCCGAGCTTGTCAAACCCTCGCGCAAGCAGCGTGTGCGCACGCTGTGGATTTCCGACGTCCACCTGGGCACCCGCGATTGCCAGGCCGAGCACCTGTCGCAGTTCCTCAAGGGCTACCAGGCAGACCGTATCTACCTGGTCGGCGACATCATCGACGGCTGGAAGCTGCGTGGCGGCATGTACTGGCCGCAAGCCCACACCAATGTCATCCGCCGCCTGCTGACCATGAGCAAGCGCGGCACCGAGGTGATCTACGTCACCGGCAACCACGATGAATTCCTGCGCCGCTATTCGAAACTGGTGCTCGGCAATATCCAGCTGGTCGACCAGGCCGAGCACCTGACCGCCGATGGCCGGCGACTGCTGGTGATCCACGGCGACCAGTTCGACGTGATCACCCGTTACCACCGCTGGCTGGCCTTCCTCGGCGACTCGGCCTACGAGTTCACCCTGACCCTCAACCGCTGGCTCAACCACTGGCGGGCCCGCTATGGTTACGGCTACTGGTCGCTGTCGGCGTACCTCAAGCACAAGGTCAAGTCGGCGGTGAACTTCATCAGCGACTTCGAGCAGGCCATCGCCCACGAATGCGTCAAGCAGGGTTTCCATGGCGTGGTCTGCGGGCATATCCATCACGCCGAAATCCGCAAGGTCGGCGAGATCGACTACCTGAACTGTGGCGATTGGGTGGAGTCCTGCACCGCGTTGATCGAGCACTGGGACGGGCATATCGAACTGTTCCGCCTGGCCGATGCGCAGGCACGTGCCGCGCAGAGCCAGGCTGAAACAGAAAAGATGAGCGAAACGGCCTAGAACGCCACCTTGCCGCGCAGCATGTCGCGGTACATGGCGAAATCGCCGATCAGGCTATAGAGCGGGTGCTTGAAGGTAGCCGGGCGATTCTTCTCGAAAAAGAAGTGCCCCGCCCAGGCAAACCCGTAGCCGGCGAACGGCAGTGCCAGCAGCAACCCCCAGCTGGCGCTGGCAACGGTATAGGCGACCAGGGCGATGACCAGGCTGGTGCCGACGAAGTGCAAGCGACGACAGGTCGGGTCGCTGTGCTCACCCAGATAGTAAGGATAGAACTCGGCAAAACTGTTGAATTGCTGGGGGCTGTTCACTGCATTGCTCCCTTTTTTATTGGGGTTTTGGGATGAAGGCGACAAACACGTACGGCGTGGAGCCTGAACTCAGTCTAGAGTTGGGTATCAGTATCAGCCAGTGACAATAAGCGCCACTTTAGTATCCTTTGCGTTCACCGCAGGAGCGGTACTACCCAAAAGAAGCCAGCCATGAGCGAAAGAACCACTTCAGCAAGCTGGGCTTCGGGCATCGTCAAGGCACTTGAACTGGAAGGGCTCGACTGCCGTGCCCTGTTCCAGCAGCTCGGACTGGATTTCGCCGCGCTGGATGACCCCGATGCACGCTTTACCCAGGACTCGATGACCCGCCTCTGGCTACGTGCCGAGGAACTCTCGGGCAACCGCGCTATCGGCCTGAACATGGCCCGTGTGGTGCGCCCGGCGTCGTTTCATGTGGTGGGCTATGCCTTGATGTCCAGCCGCACCCTGGCTGAAGGGTTCGAGCGCCTGGTGCGTTATCAACGGATCATCGCCGAAAGCTCGGACCTGAGTTTTCGCCTGAGCGCCGAGGGCTATTCGCTGATTCTTACCGTCAATGGTGATCACCTGCCGCCAACCCGGCACAGTGCCGAGGCCTCGCTGGCCTGTGCGCTGGCCTTGTGCAGTTGGTTGAGCGGGCGGGTCATCCAGCCACGCCGGGTGCTGATCCAGGGGCCGCAGCCGGCTGACACCGAGCCGTACCGGGTAGCCTTCCATGCCCCGCTGGAGTTTGGCGCCGTACACGACGCGCTGGTGCTGGAGCGCGCGGACATGGACGCGCCGCTGCCGACGGCCAACGAGGCCATGGCGCTGTTGCATGATCGATTTGCCGGGGAATATCTCGCGCGTTTCTCCGAAAGCCGGGTCACCCATCGGGCGCGGCAGGTGCTGTGCCGGGTGCTGCCCCAGGGCGAACCGAAGCGCGAAACCATCGCCCAGGCCCTGCACCTGTCGCAGCGCACCTTGCAGCGGCGCTTGCAGGAGGAGGGCACGAGCTTCCAGACCCTGCTCGACGACACCCGCCGCGAACTGGCCGAGCAGTACCTGGCGCAACCGAACATGACGCTGCTGGAAACCGCCTACCTGCTGGGGTTTGCCGACCCGAGCAACTTCTTCCGGGCTTTTCGGCGCTGGTTCGATGTCACCCCGGGCGAGTACCGGGCGCGCATGAGCGCGCCAGCACGCGACGCCGTCGCGGCGGCGCCGGGCTTCAGTGGCGCCAGAACGCCGGCATACATAGAACCAGCACGGTAATGATCTCCAGGCGGCCCAGCAGCATGCCGCCGGAGAGGATCCACTTCGCCGCATCCGGCAGGCTGGCAAAGTTGCCGGCCGGGCCGATGGTCTCGCCGAGGCCTGGGCCCACGCCGGAAACGGTACTGGCGGCGCCGGTCAGTGCGGTCATCCAGTCGACGCCGATCAGCGACAGCAGCAGGGCGATCACGCAGATGGTGATGGCGAAGAAGAACGAGAAGGTCAGGATCGAACGCACGATTTCTTCGTCAAGGCGATGACCGTTGTACTTCTGCTTGATCACCGCGCGCGGGTGGATCAACTGGTTCAAGTTGGCCTTGAGCAGGATGTAGGCCACCTGGAAGCGGAAGATCTTGATCCCGCCTGCCGTGGAGCCCGAGCAGCCGCCAATGAAGCCCAGGTAGAAGAACAGCATCAGCGAGAAGTTGCCCCACAGGCTGTAGTCGCCCAGGGCGAAGCCGGTGGTGGTGACCACCGAGGTGACGTTCAGCGCGACGTGGCGCAGGGCGTCCAGCCAGTGCAGGTCGGTGGTGGCCCAGTACCAGGTGCCCAGGACCAGCCAGGTCACCACCAGCAAACCGAGCAGGCCCTGGACCTGCTGATCCTTGAACAGTGCCCGGCGATGGCCGCGGACCGTTGCCACATACAAGGCAAATGGCAGGCTACCGAGGATCATCACCACCACCGCCACCCAGTGCACGGCGGGCTGGTGCCACTTGGCCAGGGACTGGTCGGAGGTGGAGAAACCACCGGTGGAAATCGCCGACATGGCGTGGTTGATCGCATCGAATACGCTCATCCCTGCCCACCAGAAGGCCAGCCAGCCCAATGCAGTTATGCCGACGTACACGCCGACAATGGACTTGGCGACCATGTGCGAGCGCGGCATGACCTTTTCCGAACGGTCGGAAGATTCGGTCTGGAACAGGCGCATGCCACCGATGCGCAGCAGCGGCAGGATCGCCACCGCCATGCCGATGAAGCCGATACCGCCGAGCCAGTGCAGCAGTGAACGCCAGATCAAAATACCCGGGGACATGCTGTCCAGGCCGCTGAGCACCGTGGCGCCTGTGGCGGTAATGCCGGACATGCTTTCAAAAAAGGCGTCGGTGTAGCTGATGTGCTGGGTGAGCAGGAACGGCAGAGCGGCAAAGATGCACACCACCAGCCAACTGCTGACAGTCAGCAGGTACATGTCGCGCGGGCGCAGGTGCACGTGTTCGGGGCGGCCGGGGATGACCAGGGCGAGGCCAGCGATGAAGGTGATCAGGCTGGCCCAGAGGAACGACGGCATGTCGCCCGTACGGTCGTAGATGATCAGGGTGATCATCGGCACGAGCATGCTGATCGCCAGGGTAATCAGGAAGATGCCGATAATGAAACCGATGATCCTTAAGGTCGGCAACGCCATGTGATCTGCTCTGACTTGAATCGGAAGGGCGCCATTCTACCTATGGGTCCTGCTATGTAAACGCTAGAATAGCCGCACATTTATCGACAGGGGGTAGCCGATGGAGGCTCTCGACGCGTTGCTCAACCGTGTTTCCGTTCCACGCCTGGTAGAACCGGCACCGAATGCCGCACAGCGCGAAGCGCTGTTTCAGGCCGCATCGCGCGCGCCGGACCATGGCCTGCTGCGGCCTTGGCGCTTCCTGACCATCGAGGGTGCGGCCCGTGACAAGCTCGGAGAGTTGTTGGCCGAGGCGGTGCGAGCCAAGGGTGATGCTACCCCGGCTGCGTTGGAGAAAGCGCAGGCCATGCCGTTGCGCGCACCCTTGCTGATCGTGGTGATCGCCCGCCTGCAGGACCACTTCAAGGTACCCAAGTGGGAGCAGAAGATTGCCGCCGGCTGCGCCGCGCACGGCATTCTGCTCGCTGCGTACGCGCAGGGTATTGGTGCGGTGTGGCGCACCGGTGAGTTGTCGTATGCCCCGTCGGTGGCCAAGGGGCTGGGGCTGGTGGCCGGGGAGGAGGTGATTGGCTTCCTTTACGTGGGTACGCCGTTGAACGATCCGCGCGAGGCGCCGGTGCTGGCGACCGAGGGGTTTGTCAGCGCTTGGGGTTGAACCCGGCTGGCCTCATCGCCGGCAAGGCCGGCTCCCACAAGTTGTGTGGCAAGCCGGACATTGTGGGAGCCGGCCTTGCCGGCGATAGGGCCTAAGAATACTAAGGGGCAATCGTCCCGGTCAGTGGCAACTCCAGGCTCGCCACAAACCCGCCTTGCGCATGATTCTCCAGCGTCAGGCTGCCGCCATGGCGCTCCGCTGCCTTGCGTGCAATTGCCAGCCCCAGGCCATGCCCTGGCGCACTTTGCCCCGGGGCCCGGAAGAACGGCTCACCCAGCTGCGCCAGGTGTTCCGGCGCCACTCCCGGCCCATGGTCGCGCACCTTGAGCATGATCCGCCCTTCCTCCAGGGCCGCCGTTACCTCTATTGGCTGCCCCGCCGGATTGAAGCGCACGGCGTTGCGCACCAGATTGTCCACGGCCCGCTCCAACAGCGTCGGCCAGCCCTGCAAATTCAGCCCTGGCTCGTCCTGTAGACGAATTTCCTGCTCAGGCGCACTGAGCGTGGCGTCCTTGCAAACGCCGCTGAGCAGCGCATTGAGGTCCACCGGTTCAGCATGTGCGTGCTCGGCATCGACCCGTGCTAGCTCGAGAATCTCGCTGATCAATGCCTCAAGGCGGTCGCACTCACGGGTCAGGCGCGGCCAGTAGGTCTCGCGTTGCTCCGGTTCGGCCCGCTCGGCCAGGGCCAGGGCAATGCGCAGCCGCGCCAATGGCGAACGCAATTCATGGGACACATCGCGCAGCAGTTGGCGCTGGCTGCCAATCAGGCTCTGCAGGCGCGCGCCCATACGGTTGAAGTCGTTGGCCAGCACCCCGAACTCATCACGCCGATTCGCCAGCCTGGCCAGGCTGTTCTGTTGGTAACTGGTCTGCCCCAGGTCATGCACCGCGCCGCGCAGGCGACTCAGCGGGCGGGTGATCGACAGCGTCACCAGCAGGCTGAACAGGGTCAGCACCACCAGCGCAATGCCCAGCGCACTCAAGGGCCAGAGCAGGCTTTCACGGTGCCAGGCGGCCAGTTCCGGGTGCGGGATGCGGTAGATCAGCAGGTAGGTTTCGCTGGTCTCGGGGCTGGTGTACTCCTCGGTCAGGCGCCGCCATGGCAACTGCCGGTCATCGTTGTGCCGACGTGCTTCAAAAGCCGCCGCGCGACGCGGGAAGGTGCCCGGCACCACGGCATCGCCGCTTTCGTTGAGCACCTGGACGTCGATGTTGTAGCGCCGCTTGCGGATTTCCAGGTAATGCTGGGCCGCGTCGGGGCCTTGCTGTTCGTAGCGTTGCGTCCAGTTCTTGGCCAGGGTGTTGAGGCCGGGGTGACGGCTGAGGATCCAGGCATCCTGGTTAAGCATGTGCCCGAGCAGGATCGACAGGCCGGCGACCAGGGCGATGGCCAGCCAGAAGCTGGCCAGGATGCGCCAGAACAATGAACGCAAGGGCATTTACCTCCAAACAGGAAAGCCCGGCCTGCTGGGGCAGGCCGGGCGGGAGACGGACAGCTTACTGGGCCTTGGTGGCTTTTTCAGCTTTCCAGGCTTTGAACTCGGCCCATTCGGCACGGCGCTCTTCGCGTTTCTTGGCCATTTCGTCGAACTGCTTCTGCTGGTCTGGCTTGAGCAGGGCGCGGATATCGGCCTGGGCCTTATCATGCTTGGCCTTGATTTCGTCTTTCATGGCTTTCTGGTCAGCTGCCGGCAGCTTGGCCATGTAGCGTTCGGTGATTTCCTGGCGGGCCTTCATCTGCTCGCCCATTAGCTTGCCGATTTGCTGGCGTTGTTCACGGCTCAGGTCCAACTGGGCGAAAGGCGCGTCGCCGCGATGGTGCATGCCGCCAAATTGTGGGCCGCCGCCTTCAGGCATGGCCATGGCAACAGTTGGCAGGGCAGCAGCGAACATCAGGGCGATAAGGGTCTTGCGCATGGTGTCTCTCCTTTCAGGGGCCGGTCGTTACCGGATGAGCCCAGTTTAGGGAGATCAAGGTCAAGGGCAGTCAGGCAAGGGTAAAGCTTGGGTAAAGACGACTGTCGAGGAAACTGACAGAGGCTCTGCTGCCAGGGATGAATCCTGTGCGAGCCTCTCCAGAGGGGAGGGGGTTGCTCAGAGGCTGTAGTAGTAGCCCCGGCTGCGCAGGGCGACGATGCGTGGGCGGCCATCAGGGTGCGGGCCGATCTTCTTGCGCAGGTTGCTGACGTGCATGTCCAGGCTGCGGTCATACAGGGTCAGCTTGCGGCCCAGGGCGATCTGCGCCAGCTCCTGCTTGTCCAGCGGTTCACCGGGCTGGCGCAGCAGTGCCTCGAGGATCTTGCTTTCGGACAAGGTCAGGGTCAGTTCGCGCTCGTCGATCTCGACCACGCCGCGCGCCAGGCTGAAACTCAAGTCGCCCACTTCCACCTGGGTCGGCGCCGCCACCGGGTGGCTACGGCGCAACACCGCACGCAAACGCGCCGTCAGTTCACGCGGGTCACAAGGTTTGGCCAGGTAGTCATCGGCGCCCAGCTCAAGCCCGAGAATGCGGTCCAGCGGCTCGCCACGGGCCGAGAGCATCACCACCGGCAGTTCGGCGTGCTCGCTGCGCAACTGTTTGAGCAACTCCAGGCCGCTGCCGTCAGGCAGCATCACGTCCAGCACCACGGCTGCCGGGGCGCTTTCGGCCAAGGCGCGGCGCGCGCTCTGGCCGTCATGGCAGGCACGCACCTGAAAACCTTCCTGGCTTAGCCAACTGCTCAGCAGCTCGCACAGCTCCTGGTCATCATCAATCAGTAACAGCTCGCTCATGTCTCACTCAATTTAGCCATTGGCGCCGCCTTCTGAAGGTGCCACCGGCTAAGATACCGCAGACTGCGGCCAACAGGGCAACTGCCCCGCCAATCAGGAACCATTGCTGCTGATCGGTCAGCAGGCGCGGCAGGCCGCTGGCCTGGGCTTCCTTGAGCTGCAGCTTGAGGCGCTGGTTTTCCTGGCGCAGGCGCGTCAGCTGGGCACTTTCGCGCTCGCTATCGGCATTGTGCAGTTGCTGGCTAAGCGTTTCGCGCTGCTGTTCGCTTTCTTTCAGACGCTGCTGCAAGTCGGTGATCTGGGCGCCGGCGCTCAGCGACAGCGGCGTACTCGCCGCAGGGTCTTCGGCCCGGGCCAGCGGGGTCATCAGCAACAGGCACAGCAGTAGCATGGACAACGGACCTTGACGCATCGGAACTCCTGATTCCAAACGAGTGTTCAGGATGTTGTCGGCAGCGAAACGGGAATGATGAGCAATGCGGGGGATTTAAAGCGGCGAAGGGCGCAACGGCAAGTGCCGCCGCGCCCCTGCAATTACGGCAGGACTTGCTTGAACGGCTTGACGATGACGTTGGCGTACACGCCAGCGGCAATGTACGGATCGGCGTCAGCCCAGGCCTGGGCAGCGCTCAGCGAGTCGAACTCGGCGACGATCAGGCTACCGCTGAAGCCGGCTGCGCCCGGATCGTTGCTGTCGATGGCCGGGTGCGGGCCGGCCAGCACCACGCGGCCTTCGGCCTTGAGCTGTTGCAGGCGCTCCAGATGCGCCGGGCGTGCAGCCAGGCGAGCTTCCAGGGAATTGGCAACGTCGGTAGCGATGATTGCGTAGAGCATGTCAGTCCTCGGTTTTTGGCGTAGTAGGGTCGTTGTCATGCATGTGGCGCGACAGGTAGACGCCCTGGGCGACCAGGAACAGCACGGTCATGCCCAGGCTGCCGAACACCTTGAAGTCGACCCAGAAGTCCTGGAAGGTGAATGCAACGAACAGGTTGGCCGCGCCACAGAACAGGAAGAAGCCGACCCAGGCGATGTTCAGGCGGGTCCACACGGCGTCCGGCAGGCTCAAGGCATGGCCCATGATGCGCTTGATCAGCACGCGGTCGCCAATGAAGTGGCTGCCGATGAAGGCCAGGGCGAACAGCCAGTTGACCACCGGCGCCTTCCACTTGAGGAAGGTTTCGCTGTGGAAGGCCAGGGTCAGGCCGCCAAACACCAGGCAGGCCACCAGGGTCAGCCATTGGCCTTTTTCCAGGCGGCGCTGACGAATGAGCAGCGCGCCGTAGACCACCAGCGAACTGACGATCAGCATCGCCGTAGCGCTGTAGATACCGCCAAAGCTGAAGGACTGGCCGGCAAATTCGACGTTGCGCGGGTCGAGTTTGTAGGTGATGAAGAACAGGAGCAGCGGGATGAAATCGATGAATTGTTTCACAGTGGCAGCCAGAAGCAGGATGTGGCGGCATAATAACAAACATCAATGAGAGCGAAAGCGTCACCTATGAATGTTGATCTGCACTGCCACAGTACCGCCTCCGATGGCGCCCTGGCGCCTACGGCGCTGGTTGCACGCGCCCATGAGCGGGGCGTGCAGATGCTCTCCCTGACCGACCACGACACCCTTGATGGCCAACTCGAGGCGCATGCCGCCACGCAGGCCCTGGGTATGCGCTGGGTCAGCGGGATCGAGTTGTCGTGCACCTGGGCGGGGGCGACGATCCATATTCTTGGCTACGACTTCGCGCTGGATGCCCCACCGTTGGTCGCCGCAGTGAAGGCGCTGCACGACGGCCGCTGGTTGCGCGCCGAAGAAATCAGCCGACGACTGGCGGCCAAGGGCATGCCAGGCACCCTGGAAGGTGCACGGGCCATCCAGAAAACCCTCGGCGACAGCGAAAACGCCCCGGCGCGCCCGCATTTTGCCGACTTTCTGATCCAGGCCGGCTACGTCAAGGATCGCCCTGAAGCCTTCCGCAAGTGGCTGGGCGCCGGCAAGCTGGGTGATGTGAAGCTGCATTGGCCAACCCTGGACGACACCGTCGAGACCCTGCGCCAGTCCGATGCCTGGGTCAGCCTGGCACACCCGATGCACTATGATTTAACCCGTAGCAAGCGCCGCCGGCTGATAGCCGACTATATTCAAGCGGGCGGGCAGGCGCTTGAAGTGGTCAACGGAATGATGCCGGCCGAGCAGGTGGGCACGATGTCCATCCTGACCCGCGAATTCGGCCTGCTGGCCAGTGCCGGCAGCGACTTCCATGGCCCGGGCACCTGGTCTGAGATCGGTGTGTACCGACCTCTGCCGGAGGATCTGCCGCCCCTGTGGCGTCGGTTCAAACATGAGCAGCCAATCGCGGCCGTCTGAACAGGAAGGGAATGTGAGTCAATTTTTCCAGATTCATGCGGAAAACCCGCAGGCGCGCCTGATCAAACAGGCCGTGGAGATCATTCGCAAGGGCGGGGTGGTGGTGTATCCGACCGATTCGGCCTACGCCATGGGTTGCCAGATCGGCGACAAGGGCGCGGTCGAACGGGTGCGTCGCCTGCGTCAGCTGGATAAGAACCACAACTTCACCCTGTTGTGCTGCGACCTTTCGCAAATGGGCCTGTTCGCCAAGATCGACACGGCCACCTTCCGCCTGCTCAAGGCCCATGTGCCGGGCCCTTACACCTTCATTCTCAACGCTACCCGCGAAGTGCCCCGGCTGTTGCTGCACGACAAGCGCCGCACCATCGGCCTGCGCGTACCGTCCAATCCAATTGTTCTGGCCCTGCTCGAAGAGCTTGGCGAGCCGCTGATGAGCGTCAGCCTGATCATGCCGGGTGAAACCGAGCCGATGACTGACCCCTATGAGATCCGCAGCCTGCTGGAAAAGCAGGTCGACCTGATCATCGATGGCGGCTACGGCGACCTCAAGGCGTCCACGGTGATCAACCTGTCGGGCGACGAGCCTGAGGTGATCCGCGTCGGTTGTGGCGACCCTGCACCATTCATGGTTGAAGCGTGAGCCAGGCCATTACCGTCGAAGCGGTTGTTGATCCCCAGGCCGATGCCCAGCAGGAACTGCCGCTGGTGCTGGTCTATGGCCAGGCCTACACCGAAATGCCGGTCGACCTGTACATCCCGCCGGATGCACTGGAAGTCTTCCTGGAGGCGTTCGAAGGCCCGCTTGACCTGCTGCTGTACCTGATTCGCAAGCAGAACGTCGACATCCTCGACATTCCCGTGGCGGAAATCACCCGCCAGTACATGGGCTATGTCGAGCTGATGAAGGAAGTACGCCTGGAGTTGGCCGCCGAGTACCTGGTGATGGCCGCGATGCTCGCCGAGATCAAGTCGCGCATGCTGCTACCGCGTTCGGCCGAGATCGAGCAGGAAGAAGACGACCCGCGTGCCGAGCTGATTCGCCGCTTGCAGGAATACGAACGCTTCAAGGCCGCCGCCGAAGGCATCGATGGCCTCAGCCGGGTTGGCCGCGAGATCATCGTGCCGCGCCTGGATGCACCGCAGGCCAAGGCGCGCAAACTGTTGCCGGAGGTCAGCCTGGAAGAAGTGCTGTTGTCCATGGCTGAAGTGATGCGCCGCGGTGACCTGTTCGAAAGCCACCAGATCAGCCGCGAGACACTGTCCACCCGCGAGCGCATGAGCGACGTGCTGGAGCGCCTCAAGGGCGGTGGTTTTGTACCGTTCGTCGAGCTGTTCACCGCCGAGGAGGGCAAGCTCGGCGTGGTGGTGACCTTCATGGCGATTCTTGAGCTGGTCAAGGAATCGCTGGTCGAATTGGTGCAAAATGAGCCGTTTGCGCCGATCCATGTCCGGGCCCGCGCCGAGTAACCCTTTGAGCACATCGATGAACCTGAACGAGCCGCGCGACCTCGCGCCCCTGCTGGAGGCCTTTTTGCTGGCCTCGGGTAAACCGCAATCGCTGGAACGGCTGTTCGAGCTGTTCGAGGAGGCCGAGCGCCCCGAGCCTGCGGTGTTCAAGAAGGCCCTTGAGGTGCTGCGCAAGTCCTGCGCGGGCCGGGCTTTCGAGTTGAAGGAAGTGGCCTCCGGCTATCGCCTGCAGATCCGCGAAGACTACGCCCCATGGGTCGGCCGCCTGTGGGAAGAGCGCCCACAGCGCTATTCCCGGGCCTTGCTCGAAACCCTGGCGTTGATTGCCTATCGCCAGCCGATCACCCGTGGCGAGATCGAGGATGTACGTGGCGTGGCGGTCAACACCAACATCGTCAAGACCTTGCTGGAGCGCGAGTGGATTCGCATCGTGGGTTACCGCGAAGTGCCGGGCAAGCCGGCGATGTTCGCCACCACCAAGGCGTTCCTCGACCATTTCAACCTGAAGAATCTCGACGACCTGCCGCCGTTGGCCGTATTGCGTGAAATGGAGCCCGAGCCGCTGCTTGAGCTGGATGACGCGCCGGTGCCGGCGCATCTGCAGGCCCTGGCCGACGAAAGTGCCGAGGACCCAGAGCCGCCCGCCGAGGAAACCAGCTTCCGCAGCTTGCTGGTGGAGCTGGACTCGATGGAGGAGGGGCTCAAGACCGATTTCGATGACCTGTTGCGCGAGCCCGAGCCGACCATCGAAGACGACGAGCCGCGTAATATCGACTAGTCTGTGATGCGTTGTGCGCGCATTCGGCGTATGATTCGCGACCTTTTTGGTGCTAGTTCGCCAGAAAACCCGATTTCAATCACTACTTACACCGGGAGGTGCCCAGATGAGTGAGCACGAACTGCAAGACAGCCCGCCGCGTCCGGCTGGCGAAAAACTTCAAAAAGTACTGGCACGCATTGGCGTGGGTTCGCGTCGCGACGTTGAAGCCTGGATCGGCGAAGGCCGTATCAAGGTCAACGGCAAGGCGGCCACCCTTGGCCTGCGTGTCGACCTGCACGACTCGATCTCCGTTGACGGTCGCGTGATCAAGCGCGAAGAAGCCGCCGAGACCGTTCGCCGGGTCATCCTGTACAACAAGCCAGACGGTGAGATCTGCACCCGTGACGACCCGGAAGGCCGTCCGACCGTGTTCGACCGCCTGCCGCGCCCGAAAGAAGGCCGCTGGATCAACGTTGGCCGTCTGGACATCAACACCACTGGTTTGCTGATGTTCACCACCGATGGTGAGCTGGCCAACCGCCTGATGCACCCGTCGTCCGAAATGGACCGTGAGTACGCGGTGCGTGTGCGTGGCGAAGTCGACGAAGACATGATCGCCCGCCTGAAGGCTGGCGTGGTGCTCGAAGATGGTCCGGCGCGCTTCACCGACATCCAGGAAGCACCGGGTGGTGAAGGTTTCAACCACTGGTACCACTGCGTGGTGATGGAAGGGCGCAACCGTGAAGTACGCCGCCTGTGGGAATCCCAGGGGCTGGTGGTCAGCCGTCTGAAGCGCGTGCGTTTCGGCCCGGTGTTCCTCAACTCCGACCTGCCGATGGGTCGCTGGCGTGAAATGGATCAGCGCGAGGTTGATATCCTGGCCGCTGAAGTGGGTCTGACCCCGGTGAAGATGCCGGTGATGAAGGCCAAGACCAAGGACAAGCTCGAGCGCATGCAGCGCAAGTCGAGTGCCCCGTTGGGTCGTGGCGAGCGCGTGCGCAACCTGCGTCCGGCCAAGGATGCAACCAGCGAGCGTCCAGCGCGTCAGCCGCGTGAAGAGTCGCCGGCTCGCAAGGGCCGCAGCACCGTTGCCGAACGCCCGAGCGACATGAAGAAACCGCTTCGCTCGGCGCCCAAGCGCCCGGGCAGCAGCCGCAGCAAGCCGCCTCAGCCGCGGTAAGCGATAGAAGAAAGCCAACCTTCGGGTTGGCTTTTTTTTGCCTCGATTTTTTGTATGACGGGTAAATCAATAACTATGTACAGCTGAGCCACTTACCTGGCTATTTAATCTGCGACCTACAGTCCAAGGAGAAACTGTATGTCACAGGGAAGTAGCGGTACTATTTATTTGCCTCCGACAGAGGTCAATGCCTACAAAAAACAAACCTATATGCGCCTTTCAACAGGCCATGGCTATGACGCGTCCCCTCTTAACCTTCGTTCGTGTATAGAGGGCTATACGAAATCAATGTGGCAGTCTCTGCGTTAGCGGGTGAGATTGATGTTTCGCTTGCTTCAATTATCAGTAGGGAGCTGTACGTCGTTCGGCAGTTGGCGGGTCAAGGGAAACTTGCACTTCCTCGGCTTCTAACTGAGTTCAATCAATTTTTCTCTGGTGATCCACTGGTCAAGAGCCGGCAAGACTTTATCGATACGATTTCGATGAGGGATCTGGATGTCATGCCTATTCAGGATATTCGTGACATCTACCCCGTTTGGGCGAATTCCTATGCGGCGGCCTATTCCGCAATGCTTGTGTCGGAAGCGTTGAGGCAACTGGACCAGCGCACCATCTCTCTCCACCCAGTTTGCGATAGTTCAGGCACAGCAAGAGGCTGAGGTACTTCGGGCACCCCTATCATCCAGCCCGGTGACAGTTCCACTGCAAGTCCGGTGGTGCATCCTGAAATTCAGGTGTATCCGGGGGCTGTAGCTACGCCGGTTCAGCCACAGATTGAAACGTATCCAGCACTGGTCGACCTGGATTTCGATGACTACATTGTCTGGTTCCCGGCGGACTCGGGGCTCAAGCCGGTCTATGTCGCCTTCAGGGATCGTCGGGATGATCCTGGTGTGGCGAGTGGTAGTGGTGAGGTGGTTTCCGGGCGTTGGCTGGACGCGGCAGCTCGGCCAGCAGGGGCCGTGGTGCCGGTGCAAGTGGCGGATCAGTTGCGGGGGATGCGGTGCTAGCAGGACAATTTAGACTTGGGAATCTGTCCCTGCTCTCAAATGGCAAGGCGCCGATAGTCGTTTTTCGTGAAAAGGTTGGGAGAAGAAAAAAGTTCGAAATACATCATAAGGTTCATGTTTCAAAAGGTGGTGCTGTTTACGATGTTGATAATTTGAGGGTTGTTACGCCGAAGCGTCATGTTCAAATTCACTCGGGGAGATAAGGTATGGCCAATAAGGTTTTTCGGACTACACCGAAGCGGAGTTCCTTGCGCTGGTGCGAGCTATTTTTAATGGTGCCCAGCGGTCAGAGGAGGAGCATATTGATGATGTCCAGGAATTTGATCGTGTAGCAGAACATCCGTCAGGGCGGGATTTGATTTACTACCCGGAAAGTGACGGTGAGCCTACGCCTGAAAGTGTTGTTGGCGAGGTTAGGGAGTGGAGGGCGCAGAATGGCCTCCCGGGCTTCAAGGTTTCTTGAACTCTGCACTTCTGTAGGCGTTGTGTTGGCTTCATCGCCGGCAAGGCCGGCTCCCACAGATATACGCTCGAACGGAGAAGAGTATGGGTGGAAAAGTTATTTTCAGAATATACGGAAGCTGAATTTTTAGCATTGGTGCAAGAGATTTTTGACGGGGCTCAAAAAATTGAAGCGCAAAATATTAAAGACGTACTGGAGTTTGAGCGTGTGTCAGGACACCGTTCAGGCTCGGACTTGATTTACTTCCCGGTAAATGACGCAGATCTTACGCCAGAAAGTTTGGTTGATGAAGTCAAGACGTGGCGAGCAGAAAACGGTCTTCCCGGCTTCAAGATCGCTTGAGGTGCGCACAAGGTGTAGCCGCTGCCGTCAGGCTGCGCTGGAGTCCGTAAGGGCTCCCAAAGGCGGCGCCTGCGTTGCAGGCGAGCGCAGCCTGACGGCAGCGGCTACCGATCCTTGTGGTCAATTCCACAGGCAGCCGAGCGCTCTAGCTCAAGGCCTGTAAACAAAACAAACCATGTTGTAAAAATATCGTTACAAATTCCTGCGCATTCCCCAGCCCATTCCTTCCCAAGCCAGAGCCCGTAACAAAACCTTGCCGCAATCCTCGCGCCAAGCGCCTTTACGCTCACGTCAACGGCTTGCTCCGGCGCCCGTACAGCGGTGATATGTGCCCATTGCCATCGTGCAAAGCCCCGCCAAAGAGCAGGGCAAGACATAAGAACAAATGGAGGCGCCATGCACGCCGTACACGACCCCAGGCTTCATTTCTCCCGCCGGACCGCTGCGTCTTGTCATCAGACAGTTACGCAACGTGTTGACCCCTGCGTCAAAGCAAGGGTATACAATGCGCCGCGTTTTAACTGTGACCCAACTGCGTACCGCGCAACCTTGCTGACGCCGGGCTGATTCGCAAGGGCTTTTGCCCCACCGGAACACCCAGGTCCAAGATCCCAAGGCAACCACCTTGATAATTCCGCTGCGCCACGAGCGCGGTGGGTCCGATCCCGTCACAGATAAAAACAAACAGGTGACTCCGTTCATGAGTGGACAAAACTCGCATTCAGGTGAGCTCAAGCGTGGCCTGAAAAACCGCCACATCCAGCTGATCGCACTGGGAGGCGCCATCGGTACCGGGCTGTTCCTCGGCTCGGCCGGTGTGATGCAGTCGGCCGGCCCGTCGATGATCCTCGGTTACGCCATCTGCGGCTTCATCGCCTTCCTGATCATGCGCCAGCTCGGCGAAATGATCGTCGAAGAGCCCGTCGCCGGCTCCTTCAGCCACTTCGCCCACAAGTACTGGGGCGGCTTCGCCGGCTTCCTGTCGGGTTGGAACTGCTGGATCCTGTACATCCTGGTTGGGATGTCGGAGCTCACCGCTGTCGGCAAGTATGTCCACTACTGGTGGCCGGAGATCCCGACCTGGGTCTCGGCAGCCGCGTTCTTCCTGCTCATCAATGTGATCAACCTGGCCAACGTGAAAGTGTTCGGCGAGGCGGAGTTCTGGTTCGCGATCATCAAGGTAGTCGCCATCGTCGGCATGATCGGCCTGGGCAGCTACATGCTGGTCAGCGGCAGCGGCGGCCCGGAAGCTTCGGTTACCAACCTGTGGGTGCATGGCGGCTTCTTCCCGCATGGCGTCAGCGGCCTGATCATGGCCATGGCGCTGATCATGTTCTCCTTCGGCGGCCTGGAAATGCTCGGTTTCACCGCAGCTGAAGCCGACAAGCCGAAGACCGTGATCCCGAAAGCGATCAACCAGGTCATCTACCGCATCCTGATCTTCTACATCGGTGCGCTGGTCGTGCTGCTGTCGCTGACCCCGTGGAACAGCCTGGTCAGCAACCTGACTGCCGGCGGTGATTCGTATGCAGCCAGCCCGTTCGTACAAGTGTTCTCGATGCTGGGCAGCAACACCGCCGCGCACATCCTCAACTTCGTGGTCCTGACCGCGGCACTGTCGGTGTACAACAGCGGCACCTACTGCAACGCCCGCATGCTCTATGGCATGGCCGAGCAAGGTGATGCGCCTAAAGGCTTGGCGAAGATCGACAAGCGCGGCGTGCCGGTGCGTTCGATCCTGGCCTCGGCTGCGGTCACCGTGGTGGCCGTGCTGCTCAACTACCTGATGCCGCACAGCGCCCTGGAGCTGCTGATGTCGCTGGTGGTTGCGACCCTGGTGATCAACTGGGCAATGATCAGCTTCTCGCACTTCAAGTTCCGTCAACACATGGACCGTACCCAGCAGACCCCGCTGTTCAAGGCACTCTGGTACCCCTATGGCAACTTCCTGTGCCTGGCCTTCGTGGTCTTCATCCTCGGCATCATGCTGCAGATGGACGGCATCAAGGTCTCGGTCTACGCCATTCCGTTCTGGGTGGCGGCGATGTGGATCTGCTACCAGCTGAAAGGCAAGCGCACCCCGCGCGTGGCACCTGCCGCCAGCGCTGCGGCCAAGTAAGCTCCCGCGTGAACGCGAAAAGCCCGGCCCAGTGCCGGGCTTTTTGGTTTTGCCGGGGCAGGCGGGTATCCTGTGTGCCTGCTCTTCTTCAAAGCCAGGCCCCATGCTGATCATTTCCAATGCCGTGCACATCCCCGATGACGAGATCGAGCTGAACGCCATCCGCGCCCAGGGTGCGGGTGGGCAGAACGTCAACAAGGTTTCCAGTGCCGTGTACCTGCGCTTCGACAGCCAGGCCTCGTCGTTGCCGCCGTTCTACAAGGAACGCCTGCTGGCGTTCAGTGACAGTCGGATCACCGCTGAAGGCGTAGTGGTGATCAAGGCCCAGCAATACCGGACCCAGGAGCAGAACCGCGCCGATGCGCTGGAGCGGCTGCGCGAATTGCTCCTGGCAGCGACCAAGGTCGAGAAGGCGCGCCGCCCGACACGTCCGACCAAGGGCTCGAAAACCCGCCGCCTGGATGCCAAGAGCAAGCGCGGCACGATCAAGGCCGGGCGCGGCAAGATCGACTACTGAGGTTGGCTGACGTGTGCCGGGCGCAGGCGCGCCTGCTGGTACAGGTAGACGCTGAGCAGCAAGCCGCCACAGGCGGCAATGGCGGCGAACAGGAAGATCGAGGCAAAGCCGAAGCCTGCGGCAATCGCCCCGGCCAGCGGGCCGGTGATGCCCAGCGACAAGTCGATGAACAGCGAATAGGCACCCACCGCCGCGCCGCGATTGGAGGCGGGCACAAGGTTCACCGCTTCCACCCCCAGCGCCGGGAATACCAGCGAGAAGCCAAAGCCGCTGAGCGCCGCCCCGGCCAGCGCCAGCTCGGCGCTGGGTGCCATCCACAGCAGCAGAAGGCCGAGGGTTTCCACCGACAGGCAGGCGATGGCCACGCGGTAGCCGCCGATGCGGTTGATCAGGCTGCCGAACAGCAGCCGCGCGCAAATGAAGCTGGCGCCGAACAGGCTCAGGCACAGGGCCGCGTTGCTCCAGCTATGGCTGGCGTAGTACAGGGTGATGAAGGTGGCGATGGTGCCAAAGCCGATCGAGCCCAATGCCAGCCCCGAGCCGTGACCGAAGACCTTGCCCAGTACATGCAGGAATGGCAGTCGCTCACCGGCGACGATGGGTGCGGCCTGTTTCGGCCACGCTAGCGCCAGGCCAATCACGCAGAGCAGCAGGATGCTCGCGCCCATGCTCCACAAGCCAAATTGCTGCACCAGCAGTACCCCCAGCGGCGCACCGATGGCCAGTGCGCCGTAGCTGGCGATGCCGTTCCAGGAGATCACCTTGGCGGTGTGCTGGGCGCCGACGCGGCCGATGCCCCAGCCAATCGAGCCGGAGCCGACCAGGCTTTCCGCGCTGCCCAGTACCAGGCGGCCCACCAGCAGGCTGGCCAGGCTGAGCCAGGGCGCGTGTTGCAGCCAGGCTGAAAGCAGCATGAATACGCCGCTCAGGCCGCAGCCGGCCAGGCCGTAGATCACTGCGCGCTTGCTGCCCAGGTTGTCGATGATGCGGCTGGCATAGGGGCGGCTGAGCAGGGTGGCGAGGTATTGAACGCTGATCACCAGGCCGGCGATGACGGTGCCGAAGCCCAGTTCGTTGTGCACATAGCCGGGCAGTACGGCCAGCGGGATGCCGATATTCAGGTAACCGATAAAGGTGAACAGGACGATGGAGACGACTTGCAGGGTAACCGCCAGGGGGCGCGGTGACTGGGACATGGGAGGTCCGGTGGCTGACAGGCTGGGTTGCCTATCATAAGCCTGTGCGGCGGGTGGGGTGATGCGTGTGTGTGCTGAGCGAGGGCTTTTTCGATGAAATATTCTGGGGCCGTGTGAAAACCTTCAGTGGGGAGGGCCCCGGTAGATGTGGTTTTCACACGTCCTGTGCTGCGCGGTTATTCCTGGTCGGCGCTCGGGTTTTCGTCGCTTTCGGTGTCAGCCGCCTGGGCTGGTTCGGCGCTCTGGGGAGCAGGGGCCTGCTCGTCTTGGTTCAGGCTTGGGAAGGGAAAGTTCGGGATTTCATGCATCTCGTCGTTCCTCGCAAGTTTAAAGGTGGAAAGGCTGCGCAAGGCGCGCATGGCTTCAGGAAAGCCCGGGCAGGATACAGGAGTCTGGATGACAGTATGAGTTTTCCTGCCGATTGGCTGGGTTTTGCGGGTTCAGGCTGTTGCAGTGTTCTGGCTGGCCGCATCGCTGGCAAGGCCAGCTCCCACAGAGGAGGTGAGGCACAACCCTGTGGGAGCCGGCCTTGCCGGCGATGACGGTAGTGCTGCTAGCGACAGACGTCAGCGATAGCCGCAGCCAGCATCTCCAGTCGCGCCGCATCCGCCCCGGCCACGTTGGCCCGGCCGGTGCCGACCATGTACACGCTGTGCCGCTCACGCAATTGCTTGACCTGCTCCGGCGACAAGCCGGTGTAGGAGAACATCCCGCGTTGCTCGGCAATGTGCGCAAAGCGTTCACTCAAGCCATGCGGTGCCAGTGCCTGGACCAGGCCGACACGCAGCTCGGCAATGCGCTGGCGCATGGCTTCGACTTCTTCGACCCACAGGTGCTTGAGCGCCGGATCACCGAGAATCTCGGCCACCACCGCCGCACCATGGTCCGGTGGCGTCGACCACAAGTTGCGCGCGATCAGCGCCAGCTGGCTGCGTACATCCAGCAGTTTCTGCGCATCCTGGGCACACACCAGCAAGGCGCCGGTCCGTTCACGGTACAAGCCGAAGTTCTTCGAGCAGGAACTGGTGATCAGCAGCTCAGGCAGCTCGGCTGCAAACAGCCGCACCGCCCAGGCATCTTCTTCCAGCCCGTCGCCAAAACCCTGGTAGGCGAAGTCGATCAGTGGCAACAGCTCACGCCGGCGCACCACCTCCAGCACCGCCAGCCAATCGGCCTGGGACAGGTCGAACCCGGTCGGGTTGTGGCAGCAGGCGTGCAGCAGCACCACGTCACCCTGCGGCGCCGCTTCCAGTGCCGCCAGCATGCCGGCGACGTTCAGGCGGTTGTCTGCGCCAACATACGGGTAGTGGCTGATCTTGAGCCCGGCACTGGCGAAGATCGTTTCATGGATCGGCCAGGTCGGGTCGCTCAGCCAGATCCCGCGGCCCGGCAGGCATTGTTCAATGAATTCCGCCGCCAGGCGCAGGGCGCCAGTACCACCAGGTGTCTGGCTGGCGCCAACGCGTTGTGCGCCGATCAGCGGCGAATCGCCGCCCATTACCAACTCAGTTACCAGGCGGCCGAAAGCGGCATCGCCGTGGCCACCGACATAGCTCTTGCTGGCCTGGCTGGCGAGCAGGCGCTGTTCGGCCTGCTTGACCGCTGCCGGGATCGGCGTCAGGCCCTGGGCATCCTTGAACACGCCGACGCCGAGGTCGAACTTGTTCGGGTTGCTGTCCTTGGCGTATGCCTCCATCAACCCCAGGATCGGGTCGCCGGGTACGCGCGCGATCGCGCCGAAGTGCATTACTTGCGGCCTTCGGCGGTGCTCGCGACCTCGTCGGTGCGCGCGGCCATGATGAAGTCGTTGCGGTGCAGGCCCTTGATCGAGTGGCTCCACCAGGTCACGGTGACTTTGCCCCACTCGGTCAGCAGGCCTGGGTGATGGCCTTCAGCTTCGGAGATCTCGCCGACGGCATTGGTGAAGGCCAGGGCGTGCTTGAAATTCTTGAACAGGAAGACTTTTTCCAGCTGCATGATGCCGTCACGGACTTCGATGTTCCAATCCGGGATCTGCTTGATCAGTACCGGCAGTTCTTCGTCGCTGACCTGTGGGGCATCGGCACGGCAGGCATCGCAGTGGGCTTGGTTCAAGGCGTTCATAGGTTCTTCCGCAAGTGGTTTGTTATTGGTTTGCAAGGGTCGCTCAGGCGGCGACCTTCGGTGGGAATTTCGGGGCGTGCAAGCCCAGCTGCATACCTTGCTGGACCATGCCCATGATGTCTTCGTGGGCCAGGTCGAACAGGCGCTTGAGGTCCGGCAGCACGAAGTACACCGGCTGCAGGATATCGATACGGTACGGCGTGCGCATGGCTTCGAGCGGGTTGAACAGCTGGTGCTCAGGCTCGTCGGACAGGCTGTACACGGTCTCTTTCGGCGAAGACAGGATACCGCCACCGTAGATCCTGCGACCCTGCGGGGTATCGACCAGGCCGAATTCGATGGTCATCCAGTACAGGCGGGCCAGGTACACGCGCTGTTCCTTGGTGGCTGCCAGGCCGAGCTTGCCATAGGTATGGGTGAACTCGGCAAACCAGGGGTTGGTCAGCAACGGGCAGTGGCCGAAGATCTCGTGGAAGATATCCGGCTCTTGCAGGTAGTCGAGTTCTTCTTCAGTACGAATAAAGGTCGCCACCGGGAAGCGTTTGCTCGCCAGCAGTTCAAAGAAGGTCTGGAAGGGAATCAGCGCCGGTACGCGCTCGACTTGCCAGCCAGTGGTGGCAGCCAGCACCTGGTTGATCTCGGCCAGTTGCGGAATGCGGTCGTGGGGGAGGTTCAGCTGTTCGATGCCGTCCAGGTATTCCTGGCACGCGCGACCCTCGATCACCTTCAGTTGACGGGTGATCAGGGTATTCCACACCGCATGTTCCTGCGGCGGGTAATCGATAAAACCCTGCGCATCGGGCTCACGGGCCACGTAGTGCGTCTGTTTCATGCTGCTCTCCTGGTGAGGGCCTTTTTTGTTATGTGTGTGGCACAAGCCATGGCCCTAGAGATAGCCGGTTACCGGGGCTGGCGCACTACCCGTGGGGGCGCTGGCAAGATAACTGGCAGGTAAAAACTGTAACGCAAATTTTACGGATTCGCCGAGCATCTGCAATATCGGTGACATACGCGGCTGGGAAACGTCGATTTTGTAACGTATTCTTTACGAGAATTCGGACGTTTGTTCAGATAGTTTCCTCGGCACTCCCTCTTGTAGGACCTTTCATGCGTATCAAAGTGCATTGCCAGAACCGCATCGGCATCTTGCGGGACATCCTTCACCTGCTGGTGGAGTACGGCATCAACGTCGCGCGCGGCGAAGTGGGTGGGGACCACGGCAATGCGATCTACCTGCATTGCCCCAACCTGATCAACCTGCAGTTCCAGGCCTTGCGCCCCAAGTTCGAGGCGATCACCGGGGTGTTCGGGGTCAAGCGGGTTGGCTTGATGCCTAGCGAGCGCCGGCACATGGAGCTCAATGCCTTGCTCGGGGCGCTGGACTTCCCGGTACTGTCGATCGACATGGGTGGCTCGATTGTCGCGGCCAACCGCGCGGCGGCGCAGTTGCTGGGGGTGCGTGTAGACGAGGTGCCGGGGATCCCGCTGTCGCGCTATGCCGAGGACTTCGACCTGCCGGAGTTGGTGCGCGCGAACAAGTCGCGGATCAACGGGCTGCGGGTCAAGGTCAAGGGCGATGTGTTCCTGGCCGATATCGCCCCGCTGCAATCGGAGCATGACGACAGCGAGGCGCTGGCGGGGGCGGTGCTGACGCTGCACCGCGCCGACCGCATTGGCGAGCGCATCTATAACGTGCGCAAGCAGGAGCTGCGCGGTTTCGACAGCATCTTCCAGAGCTCGAAGGTGATGGCTGCGGTGGTGCGTGAAGCGCGGCGCATGGCGCCGCTGGATGCGCCGCTGTTGATTGAGGGCGAAACGGGCACCGGCAAGGAGCTGCTCGCGCGCGCCTGTCACCTGGCCAGCCCACGAGGCCAGGCGCCATTGATGGCGCTCAACTGTGCCGGGTTGCCGGAGTCGATGGCCGAGACCGAGCTGTTCGGCTATGGCCCAGGCGCCTTCGAGGGCGCGCGGGCGGAAGGCAAGCTGGGCCTGCTGGAGCTGACGGCGGGCGGAACACTGTTCCTCGATGGTGTGGGCGAGATGAGCCCGCGCTTGCAGGTAAAGCTGCTGCGCTTTCTGCAGGACGGCGGCTTCCGTCGTGTAGGCAGTGACGAAGAGGTGTACCTGGATGTGCGGGTCATCTGTGCGACGCAAGTGGACTTGTCTGAGCTGTGCGCGCGTGGCGAATTCCGTCAGGACCTCTATCACCGCCTCAATGTGCTGTCGCTGCATATCCCGCCGCTGCGCGAATGCCTGGATGGCCTGCCGCCGCTGGTGGAGCACTTCCTTGATCAGGCCAGCCGACAGATCGGCTGCCCGTTGCCAAAACTGGCGCCGGCGGCGATGGAGCGGTTGAGCCAATACCATTGGCCGGGCAATGTGCGCCAATTGGAGAACGTACTGTTCCAGGCGGTATCGCTGTGCGATGGCGGGGTGGTCAAGGCCGAGCACATCCGTTTGCCGGACTACGGCGCACGCCAGCCGTTGGGCGAGTTCTCGCTGGAAGGCGATCTGGCGCAGATTGTCGGGCGCTTTGAAAAGGCCGTGCTGGAAAGTTTGCAAGCGGAATTCCCGAGCAGTCGGGCATTGGGCAAGCGTCTGGGGGTTTCGCACACCACTATCGCCAACAAGTTGCGCGATTATGCAGTGGGGAAGAATGCTGAATAAGTGGGTGGCTGTTAATGCTGGCTTAATTGCAGCGAACTAATACACGCTGTTAGTTGTGCAGTTTACCCAAGGGTGCGCCTCGCTCCTTCGAGCGGAGGCGCAATACCCGGTCAGTGTTCCATTAACCGTTGGAGCAGCCGTTACCCATCACGCGATATTCAAGAACATGCTTCTGGCCCTGCGAATCCTCGTAGGTCATGCGTGCCGGAACCACTTCGCAGACATTCGGGACTTCGCTCATGGAGATGACCTTGGCGATGTCCAGGTGCTGCGAGTAACTGTATTGTTCAACCGGAATTTGCTCGGCCGAGGTGTTTGCAACTTCATCGGCCATAGCCGAAGCGCAAACACTAGCGAGTGCCAATACCAGTAAAGCTTTCATGTTCAATTTACCTGTCTAAGGTCGTAAGGGGTTGCCTGGCACTTGTGGCGCCAGGTCGGAGTACTGTGAACTTTCTGAGTTATCGCGGGATTAACAACGCCTTCGTGGGGGCTGTAACGGAAAGTTAATCGCGTTGCCGTTGCTGGCGAGGTGAATTTTAGGCAGGGCAGGGCGGCTGAAACAGATGGCGTTTTGATAAACACTGTTGGCAGAAACTGTAACAATCGCTTTGGTGGCCTTTGGCGCGTTTATTTTTTGCCTTTACCAGTGTTGGCACTACCGTCCTAGAGCCTTCGCTGCAAAAGCCAGGACGAAATGCAGCTGGTGTTACTACCAACGTCGAATGGCCTTTCGCGCTCTGGTACAGTTAAAACGAGGTCATACAAAAACAACTATTACACCGAGGTAACAAAGATGAGTGCGGCTCCCCTGTATCCCGTTCGTCCCGAGGTTGCGGCCACCACGCTGACCGACGAGGCGACCTACAAGGCCATGTACCAGCAGTCGGTGATCAACCCCGACGGCTTCTGGCGTGAGCAGGCCAAGCGCATCGACTGGATCAAGCCCTTCACCAAGGTCAAGCAAACCTCCTTCGACGACCATCATGTCGATATCAAGTGGTTTGCCGACGGCACTCTGAACGTTTCCCACAACTGCCTGGACCGCCACCTGGCCGAGCGTGGCGATCAGTTGGCAATCATCTGGGAGGGCGACGACCCTTCCGAGCACCGCGACATCACCTACCGTGAGCTGCACGAGCAGGTGTGCAAATTCGCCAACGCCCTGCGTGGCCAGGATGTGCACCGTGGTGATGTGGTCACCATCTACATGCCGATGATCCCCGAGGCCGTGGTCGCCATGCTGGCGTGTGCACGCATCGGCGCCATCCACTCGGTGGTGTTCGGCGGCTTCTCGCCGGAGGCACTGGCCGGGCGCATCATCGACTGCAAATCGAAGATCGTCATCACCGCCGACGAAGGCCTGCGTGGCGGCCGTCGCACAGCACTGAAAGCCAACGTTGACCTGGCGCTGACCAACCCGGAAACCAGCAGCGTGCAGAAGATCATCGTGTGCAAGCGCACCGGTGGCGAGATTGCCTGGCACCAGCATCGCGACATCTGGTACGAAGACCTGATGAAAGTGGCAGCCAACCACTGCGCACCGAAGGAAATGGGCGCTGAAGAAGCGCTGTTCATCCTCTACACCTCCGGCTCCACCGGCAAGCCGAAGGGTGTGTTGCACACTACCGGTGGCTACCTGGTGTACGCGGCCATGACCCATGAGCGCGTATTCGATTACCGTCCGGGCGAAGTCTACTGGTGCACCGCCGACGTTGGCTGGGTCACCGGGCACAGCTACATCGTCTATGGCCCGCTGGCCAACGGCGCGACCACACTGCTGTTTGAGGGTGTGCCGAACTATCCGGATATCACCCGCGTGTCGAAAATCGTCGACAAGCACAAGGTCAACATCCTCTACACCGCACCGACCGCAATCCGCGCAATGATGGCTGAAGGCCAGGCCGCAGTGGCCGGGGCTGATGGTTCGAGCCTGCGCCTGCTGGGCTCGGTGGGCGAGCCGATCAACCCGGAAGCCTGGAATTGGTACTACAAGACCGTCGGCAAGGAACGTTGCCCGATCGTCGACACCTGGTGGCAGACCGAAACCGGTGGCGTGCTGATCAGCCCGCTGCCAGGTGCCACGGCGCTCAAGCCGGGCTCGGCGACCCGTCCGTTCTTCGGCGTGGTGCCGGCGCTGGTGGACAACCTGGGCAACCTGATCGAGGGCGCTGCCGAGGGCAACCTGGTGATTCTCGATTCGTGGCCAGGCCAGGCGCGTTCGCTGTATGGCGATCACGATCGCTTTGTCGATACCTACTTCAAGACCTTCCGTGGCATGTACTTCACCGGTGACGGCGCACGTCGCGACGAAGACGGCTACTACTGGATCACCGGCCGTGTGGATGATGTGCTGAACGTCTCCGGCCACCGCATGGGCACGGCCGAGATCGAGAGCGCCATGGTTGCCCACCCGAAAGTCGCGGAGGCGGCGGTCGTCGGTGTGCCGCACGACATCAAGGGGCAGGGCATCTATGTGTACGTCACGCTCAATGGCGGTGAGGAGCCGAACGAGGCGCTGCGCCTGGAGCTGAAGAACTGGGTGCGCAAGGAGATCGGCCCGATTGCTTCGCCGGACGTGATCCAGTGGGCGCCAGGGCTGCCGAAGACCCGTTCGGGCAAGATCATGCGCCGTATCCTGCGCAAGATCGCCACGGCCGAGTACGACGGCTTGGGTGACATCTCGACGCTGGCAGACCCGGGTGTGGTGCAGCACCTGATCGATACGCACAAGACCATGAACGTTGCGTAAGTCGTAAAGCATCGCGGGGCCAGCCCGCTCCCACAGTGGCCAAGGTGCCTGTTGGAGCGGGCTGGTCCCGCGATGGGTTCACCACAAGGCCCCGCCTGGCGCATCCAGGCGGGGCCTTGTGCGTTCTGTTACTCCGACATTCATCGGTAACCTTTCTGTCACCGCAATCGCCCACAAACGGGGCAAAGGGAAACGTTCCGGCTCGATTTCAGGGCAAATCCCGCCTCGATTTCATCAGGCTTAAACGCTACGCTTGCCGGATTAGAAGGCTTTGCGAATAATAGGCCCAGTTATTGCTTCATTGATAGGTTATTTGTCTGTCGCTTTTGCATATCTTGCGAAAGCTGTCAATATCTCCGGGTTGTACTTCCTGCGCTTCTGTAACTAGTTGTCGCATTGAAGAAATATCGGCTTCGGAGCTGTCGCTAAAATGCCGATCACTCGCTCGTGGCGTGTCGACCTCTTCGCACCCATGCAGCTCGCGTTGTACCCATTCGCATATCGGGCAGTCGTACTGCCTCGTATTGCCCTTTACCGATGGAGTTCCCAGATGAAGAAACTCGCACTGCTTGGCGCCCTGGCGCTGTCCGTGTTTTCCCTGGTGTCGCTGGCTGACGAGAAACCGCTGAAGATCGGGATCGAGGCCGCCTACCCACCGTTCGCCTCCAAGGCGCCGGACGGCAGCATCGTCGGCTTCGACTACGACATCGGCAACGCCCTGTGCGAAGAGATGAAGGTCAAGTGCACTTGGGTCGAGCAGGAGTTCGACGGCCTGATCCCGGCACTCAAAGTGCGCAAGATCGACGCCATCCTGTCGTCCATGTCGATCACTGACGATCGCAAGAAGTCTGTCGACTTCACCGGCAAGTACTACCTGACCCCGGCTCGCCTGGTGATGAAGGCCGGCAACACGGTCAGCGACAGCCTGGTTGAGCTCAAGGGCAAGAAGATCGGCGTACAGCGCGGTTCGATCCATGACCGCTTCGCCAAGGAAGTCCTGGGTGCTCAGGGCGCCACCATCGTTCCTTACGGCACCCAGAACGAAATCTACCTGGACGTCGCCGCTGGCCGTCTGGATGGCACCGTGGCCGATGCTACGCTGTTGGAAGATGGTTTCCTGAAGACTGACGCTGGCAAAGGCTATGCGTTCGTTGGCCCATCGTTCATCGATCCGAAGTACTTCGGTGACGGCATCGGTATTGCCGTGCGCAAAGGCGACAAAGCCAACCTGGACCGTCTGAATGCCGCCATCCTGGCCATCCGCGCCAACGGCAAATACAAAGAGATCCAGGACAAGTACTTCAACTTCGACATCTACGGCCCAGAAGCCAAGTAAATCGTCGTCGTTTCACCTGTGTAATGGTGCAAGCAGCAGAGACTCTGAGGTTTGCACCATTTTTTCATCCCTAAGGTCGAGGACCTCATCATGTTGAAAGGCTACGGGGCAGTCATCCTCGATGGAGCGTGGCTGACGCTACAGCTCGCCTTGTCGTCCATGGCACTGGCCATCGTGCTCGGCCTTATCGGTGTGGCCCTGCGTCTGTCGCCGGTACGCTGGCTAGCCTGGCTGGGTGACCTGTATTCCACGGTGATCCGCGGGATCCCCGATCTGGTATTGATCCTGCTGATCTTCTACGGCGGCCAGGACCTGCTCAACCGTGTCGCGCCGCTGGTCGGCTACGACGACTACATTGACCTCAATCCGCTGGTAGCGGGTATCGGCACCCTGGGCTTCATTTTCGGTGCCTACCTGTCGGAAACCTTCCGCGGCGCGTTCATGGCCATTCCCAAGGGGCAGGCCGAAGCCGGCATGGCCTATGGCATGAGCGGCGTGCAAATCTTCTTCCGGGTGATGGTGCCGCAGATGATTCGCCTGGCGATTCCCGGCTTCACCAACAACTGGCTGGTCCTGACCAAGGCGACGGCACTGATCTCGGTGGTCGGCCTGCAGGACATGATGTTCAAGGCCAAGCAGGCGGCCGATGCCACCCGCGAGCCTTTCACCTTCTTCCTGGCAGTGGCGGCGCTGTACCTGGTGATCACCAGTGTCTCGCTGCTGGCCCTGCGGTACCTCGAGAAGCGCTATTCGGTTGGCGTAAAGGCGGCTGAACTATGATCTTTGACTACAACGTCATCTGGGACGCCATGCCGCTGTACCTGGGTGGCCTGCTCACCACCTTGAAGCTGCTCGCGTTGTCGTTGATCTTCGGCTTGCTGGCGGCGATTCCACTGGGCCTGATGCGCTGCTCCAAGCAGCCGCTGGTGAACGGCATCGCCTGGCTCTACACCTATGTCATCCGTGGCACGCCGATGCTGGTGCAGCTGTTCCTGATCTACTACGGCCTGGCCCAGTTCGAGGCGGTGCGCGAAAGCTTCCTGTGGCCTTGGCTGTCCAGCGCGACCTTCTGCGCCTGCCTGGCCTTCGCGGTCAACACCAGTGCCTACACCGCCGAAATCATTGCCGGCAGCCTGAAGGCCACGCCGCATGGCGAGATCGAAGCGGCCAAGGCCGTGGGTATGTCACGCATCCAGATGTACCGCCGTATCCTGCTGCCGTCGGCCCTGCGCCGCGCGCTGCCGCAATACAGCAACGAAGTGATCATGATGCTGCAGACCACCAGCCTGGCGTCGATCGTTACCCTGATCGACATCACCGGTGCTGCGCGAACCGTCAATGCCCAGTTCTACCTGCCGTTCGAAGCCTACATCACCGCCGGCGTGTTCTACCTGTGCCTGACCTTCATCCTGGTCCGCCTGTTCAAGCTTGCCGAACGCCGCTGGCTCGGCTACCTGGCGCCGCGCAAGGGCTGAGGCCTGCGGCAAATTTTTAGGCCCTGGGCGCGAGCTCAAGACTGAACGCTTTGTGAGAACCGACAGCATGTACAAACTCGAAGTCCAAGACCTGCATAAACGCTATGGCAGTCACGAAGTGCTCAAGGGTGTGTCCCTGGCGGCCAAGGCTGGCGACGTGATCAGCATCATCGGTTCCAGTGGTTCCGGCAAAAGTACCTTCCTGCGTTGCATCAACCTGCTGGAGCAGCCGCACGCCGGCAAGATCCTGCTGAACAACGAAGAGCTCAAGCTGGTGGCGAACAAGGACGGCGCGCTCAAGGCGGCCGACCCGAAACAGCTGCAGCGCATGCGTTCGCGCCTGTCGATGGTGTTCCAGCATTTCAACCTGTGGTCGCACATGACCGCGCTGGAAAACATCATCGAAGCACCGGTGCACGTGCTCGGCATGAGCAAGAAGGACGCCCTGGAAAAGGCCGAGCACTACCTGGCCAAGGTCGGCGTCTCGCATCGCAAGGACGCCTACCCTGGGCATATGTCCGGCGGCGAGCAGCAGCGCGTGGCGATTGCCCGTGCACTGGCGATGGAGCCTGAGGTCATGCTGTTTGACGAGCCGACCTCGGCGCTGGACCCGGAGCTGGTGGGCGATGTGCTGAAGGTGATGCAGGCGCTGGCCCAGGAAGGCCGGACCATGGTGGTGGTGACCCACGAAATGGGCTTTGCCCGTGAAGTCTCCAACCAGCTGGTGTTCCTGCACAAAGGGGTGGTGGAGGAGAGCGGCAACCCGCGCGAGGTGCTGGTCAATCCGCAGTCCGAGCGTTTGCAGCAGTTCCTCTCGGGCAGCCTGAAATAACATTCCTTGAAATCGTTCGAGGCTGCCGCTTTGCACCAGAATAGGTCATGCTGCGCCTCGATCGACGCCTGACTTCCAGGCGCCTCTCCGCCCGCCAGCCTGCGCGGGCACAGACTCACCTCAGGCTCTGGACCTTACGTCATGACCACCCAGCGAATCGGTTTTCTCATCTGGCCCAGCACCAAAGCCCTGACCCTGGCGCTGGCTGAAGAGGTCTTGCAGGTGGCCCAGAAGGTTCATCCGGATGTGGTCTATGAACTGCGTTTCCTGCAAGCCGAGCCCGTGGCGGAAGGCGCCTGGCGTCTACCGGGTGAAGCGTGGAACGGCAAGCTGGAAGGTTGCCAGAAGTTGTTCCTGATGGCGGATGAGCCACCGCAGTCGGTAGGTGCGGCATTGGGTAGTGCGCTCAAGCAACTGGTGCGTTCCGGGTGTGTGGTGGGTGGTCTGTCGGCGGGCGTGTATCCGTTGGCGCAACTGGGCCTGCTCGACGGCTATCGTGCGGCGGTGCACTGGCGCTGGCAGGATGACTTTGCCGAGCGCTTCCCCAAGGTGATTGCCACCAGTCATCTGTTTGACTGGGATCGCGACCGTCTGACTGCGTGCGGTGGCCTGTCGGTGCTGGATCTGCTGCTGGCCGTGCTGGCGCGGGATCATGGCGCCGAACTGGCTGGCGCAGTGTCGGAAGAGCTGGTGGTAGAGCGCATTCGCGAAGGTGGCGAGCGCCAGCGTATCCCGCTGCAGAACCGTTTGGGCTCCAGCCATCCAAAGCTGACCCAGGCTGTGCTGCTGATGGAGGCCAATATCGAGGAGCCGCTGACCACTGACGAGATTGCCCAGCACGTGTGCGTGTCGCGCCGGCAGTTGGAGCGGATCTTCAAGCAGTACCTCAATCGCGTGCCGAGCCAGTATTACCTGGAGCTGCGCTTGAACAAGGCGCGGCAGATGTTGATGCAGACCAGCAAGTCGATCATCCAGATCGGCCTGTCGTGCGGGTTCTCTTCGGGGCCGCATTTTTCCAGTGCTTATCGCAATTTCTTCGGCGCAACGCCGCGGGAAGACCGCAATCAGCGCCGTAACAGCAGCCCGTTCGAGCTGTCCTCGGCGCCTGCCGAGCGCGGCTGAGTTTCGCTATTTGTAGCCTGGTCGGGCCTCATCGCCGGATGAGCCCACCCTCAGCGAACTGATACCCGTGGGCGCGGGCTCGTCCCGCGATGAATGCCGCGCAACCCGCGCCTGAAACACAATCTCCCCGGCCCATCCCCGCACCGTTTAAACTGCGCCTTTGCGACCCTATTTGTCGCATTGCCGAAAGCCTTGGTAAAACAGGGTTTGGCGCTATAAGAAGTTGTCGCTTGGCGGCAAGGTCGGGCGCCATTCTGTCCTTACAATCCCCCCATCGCTCGCCAGTTCCAGGCAGGCGTTCCTCTTCAGGAGACTCCGATGTCCGTTGAGCAAGCTCCGGTGCAACGCGCCGATTTCGACCAGGTAATGGTCCCCAATTACGCACCGGCGGCTTTCATCCCCGTGCGTGGTGCCGGTTCCCGCGTGTGGGACCAGTCGGGGCGCGAGCTGATCGATTTCGCCGGCGGCATCGCCGTTAACGTCCTGGGGCATGCCCACCCGGCATTGGTCGGTGCACTGACCGAACAAGCCAACAAGCTGTGGCATGTGTCCAACGTCTTCACCAATGAGCCGGCCCTGCGCCTGGCGAAAAAACTGGTAGACGCCACCTTTGCCGAGCGTGCGTTCTTCTGCAACTCCGGCGCCGAAGCCAACGAGGCCGCCTTCAAGCTGGCCCGTCGCGTCGCTCACGACCGTTTCGGCCCTGAAAAGCACGAGATCATCGCCACCGTAAACAGCTTCCACGGGCGCACCTTGTTCACCGTCAGCGTCGGCGGCCAGCCGAAATACTCCGACGGTTTCGGCCCGAAAATCACCGGCATCAGCCACGTGCCGTACAACGACCTGGAAGCGCTGAAAGCACAGATCTCCGACAAGACCTGCGCGGTAGTGATCGAGCCGATCCAGGGCGAAAGCGGTGTGGTCCCGGCTGACCTTGCCTACCTCAAGGGCGCCCGCGAGCTGTGCGACAAGCACAATGCACTGCTGATCTTCGACGAAGTGCAGACGGGCGTGGGCCGTACCGGTTCGCTGTTCGCCTACCAGCATTACGGCGTGACCCCGGACATCCTCTCCAGCGCCAAGAGCCTGGGCGGCGGTTTCCCGATCGGCGCCATGCTGACCACCGAAGACCTGGCCAAGCACCTGGCGGTCGGCACCCACGGCACCACCTACGGCGGCAACCCGCTGGCGTGCGCGGTAGCCAGTGCAGTGCTGGACGTGGTCAACACCCCTGAAGTGCTGGCAGGCGTCAAGGCCAAGCACGAGCGCTTCAAGGCGCGCCTGGAAAAAATCGGCCAGCAATACGGCCTGTTCAGCCAGGTTCGTGGTGTCGGCCTGCTGATCGGCTGCGTGCTGACTGAGGCCTGGAAGGGCAAGGCCAAGGAAGTGTTCAACGCTGCCGAGAAAGAGGGCTTGATGGTCCTGCAAGCCGGCCCGGACGTAGTGCGTTTCGCGCCGAGCCTGGTGGTTGAAGATGCCGATATCGATGAAGGTCTGGACCGCTTCGAACGTGCTGCTGCCACACTGACCAAGGCCTGATTGTCGCCTGCGGTCCTTCGCTGGCCTTGACCGGCCAGCGAACCTGATTTTCGTAGCGCGTGCCTGAATGCACGCGCCGCTTTTTCCGAGCCGACAGCCGTCGGCCAGATTTCCCGAAAGGAGTGACACCATGCTGGTGATGCGCCCCGCGCAAATGGCTGACCTGGGTGAAGTACAGCGTCTGGCTGCGGACAGTCCCATTGGTGTCACGTCCCTGCCGGACGATGCCGGCCGCCTGGCCGACAAGATCGCCGCTTCCGAGACGTCCTTCGCTGCCGAAGTCAGCTTCAACGGCGAAGAGAGCTACTTCTTCGTGCTTGAAGACAGCGCCACCGGCAAGCTGGTCGGCTGTTCCGCGATTGTTGCCTCCGCCGGTTACTCGGAGCCGTTCTACAGCTTCCGTAACGAGACCTTCGTGCACGCTTCGCGCGAGCTGAAGATCCACAACAAGATCCACGTGCTTTCGCAGTGCCACGACCTGACCGGCAACAGCCTGCTGACCAGCTTCTATGTGCTGCCGGAGTTGGTCGGCACCGCCTGGTCCGAGCTCAACTCCCGTGGCCGTCTGTTGTTCGTGGCCGCTCACCCGGAGCGTTTCGCCGATTCGGTGGTCACCGAGATCGTCGGCTACAGCGACGAGAACGGCGATTCGCCGTTCTGGGACGCGATTGGCCGCAACTTCTTCGACCTCAACTACGCCGCAGCCGAACGCCTGTGCGGGCTCAAGAGCCGGACCTTCCTGGCCGAGCTGATGCCGCACTATCCAATCTATGTGCCGCTGCTGCCGGATGCCGCGCAAGAGGCCATGGGCCAGGTGCACCCGCGTGCGCAGATCACCTTCGACATCCTGATGCGCGAAGGTTTCGAGACGGACCACTACATCGACATCTTCGACGGTGGCCCGACCCTGCACGCACGCGTGTCGGGTATTCGCTCGATTGCCCATAGCCGCGTGGTGCCGGTCAAGTTGCAGGAGCAGCCGGTCAAGGGCGGGCGTCCGTATCTGGTCTCCAACGGCCAGTTGCAAGACTACCGGGCGATTTTGCTGGAACTGGATTGGGTGCCGGGCAAGCCGGTGCACCTGAGCCTTGAAGCTGCCGAAGCCCTGGGCGTCGGCGAAGGTGCCAGCGTGCGCCTGGTCGCGGTTTGATACCTGAGAACCACAGGTCGAGTTTCGCAGGTGCCACAGGCGCCTGCCCGAGGAGATAGCATGATCGTTCGTCCCGTATGCAGCAGCGATTTACCTGCGCTGATCGCGCTGGCGCGCAGCACTGGCACCACCGGCCTGACCACCTTGCCGGCCAACGAAGAGCGCCTGGCCCACCGGGTAGGCTGGGCTGAGAAAACCTTCCGTGGCGAAGCCGGGCGGGGCGATGCGGACTACTTGTTCGTGCTGGAAAACGACGACGGTGAAGTGGTCGGCATCTCCGCCATTGCCGGCGCCGTGGGCCTGCGCGAGCCCTGGTACAACTACCGCGTCGGGCTGACGGTCAGCGCGTCCCAGGAACTGGATATCTACCGGGAAATCCCCACCCTGTTCCTGGCCAATGACCTGACCGGCAACTCTGAGCTGTGCTCGCTGTTCCTGCGCAGTGACCATCGCAGCGGCCTGAACGGTCGCCTGCTGGCCAAGGCGCGGATGCTGTTCATCGCCGAGTTCCCGGAGTTGTTCGGGCCGAAGATCATCGCCGAAATGCGCGGCATGTCCGATGAGCAGGGGCGCTCGCCGTTCTGGGAGAGCCTGGGTCGACACTTCTTCAAGATGGAGTTCAGCCAGGCCGACTACCTAACCGGGGTGGGCAACAAGGCTTTCATTGCCGAGCTGATGCCCAAGTTCCCGCTGTACACCTGCTTCCTGTCGCCGGCGGCGCGCGAGGTCATCGGTCGCGTGCACACCGACACCGAGCCGGCGCTGGCCATGCTCAAGAGCGAAGGCTTCAGCTATCAGGGCTATGTCGACATCTTCGACGCCGGCCCGGCCGTGGAGTGCGAAACCGCGAAGATCCGCGCCGTGCATGACAGCCAGGCGCTGGTCCTGGCCATCGGCACGCCGGGCGACGACGCCACGCCATTCATCATCCATAACCGCAAGCGCGAGGACTGCCGCATCGCCGCAGCACCTGCGCGCCTGGCGGCCGGTACCCTGGTGGTTGATCCGTTGACCGCCAAGCGCCTGCGCTTGAGCGCTGGCGACCAGGTGCGCGCCGTGCCGTTGTCCGCTGCCCGGGAGACCAAGTAATGACCACTCACTACATTGCAGGCCAATGGCAGGTGGGCGCGGGCGAAGCCTTCGAATCGCTCAATCCGGTAAGCCAGGCGGTTGTCTGGAAAGGGCAGGGCGCCAACCCGGCGCAGGTCGGCCAGGCTGTCGATGCCGCGCGTCAGGCATTCCCGGGTTGGGCTCGGCAGTCGCTGGATAGCCGTATTGCCGTGCTGGAAGCCTTTGCGGCGCAGCTCAAGGCCAACGCCGACGAACTGGCCCGCTGCATTGGTGAAGAAACCGGCAAGCCGCTCTGGGAAGCCAGCACCGAAGTGACCAGCATGGTCAACAAGGTGGCGATCTCGGTGCAGAGCTACCGTGAACGCACCGGTGAAAAGAGCGGCCCGCTGGCGGATGCCACTGCCGTACTGCGCCACAAGCCGCATGGCGTGGTCGCGGTGTTCGGGCCCTACAACTTCCCGGGCCACCTGCCAAACGGGCACATCGTGCCGGCCCTGCTGGCCGGTAACAGCGTCATCTTCAAACCCAGCGAGCTGACCCCGAAAGTCGCCGAGCTGACGGTCAAGTGCTGGATCGATGCCGGCTTGCCAGCCGGCGTATTGAACCTGGTGCAAGGCGCGCGTGAAACCGGCGTGGCGCTGGCTGCCAACCCGGGCATCGACGGCCTGTTCTTCACCGGCTCCAGCCGTACCGGCAACCTGCTGCACCAGCAGTTCGCCGGCCGCCCGGACAAGATCCTGGCCCTGGAGATGGGTGGCAACAACCCGCTGGTGGTCGATCAGGTCAAGGACCTGGACGCTGCCGTCTACACCATTATCCAGTCGGCGTTCATTTCTGCCGGGCAGCGTTGCACCTGTGCTCGCCGCCTGCTGGTGCCGCAAGGCGCCTGGGGTGATGCGTTGCTGGCGCGCCTGGTCGAGGTCTGCAGGAACATTACCGTCGGGGCCTTCGACCAGCAGCCTGCGCCCTTCATGGGCTCGGTGATCTCCCTGGCGGCGGCGCAGGCACTGCTGGATGCACAGGCGCACCTGCTGGCCAATGGCGCCACCGGGCTGTTGGAAATGACTCAGCCAAGCAAAACTGCTGCGCTGCTCACCCCTGGCATTGTCGATGTCACGGCTGTGGCCGGGCGTCCGGATGAAGAATTCTTCGGTCCGCTGTTGCAGGTTATCCGCTACGCCGATTTCGACGCAGCCATTGCCGAGGCCAACAACACCCAGTACGGCCTTGCTGCCGGTCTGCTGTCGGACTCCAATGCGCGCTACCAGCGCTTCTGGCTGGAAAGCCGCGCGGGCATCGTCAACTGGAACAAGCAGTTGACCGGCGCCGCCAGCAGCGCGCCATTCGGCGGTGTGGGGGCCAGTGGCAACCACCGTGCCAGTGCCTATTACGCGGCCGACTATTGCGCCTACCCGGTAGCTTCGCTGGAGACTGCCAGCCTTGTCCTGCCTGCCACGCTGACGCCCGGCGTCTCCCTATAACAACAGCTTCACGGAGCCTTGCCGATGAAATCGTTTGAAGTGAATTTTGATGGTCTGGTAGGACCGACGCACAACTACGGTGGCCTGTCCTACGGTAACGTTGCCTCGCAGAGCAACAGCCAGCAGGCGTCCAACCCGCGTGAAGCGGCGCGTCAGGGCCTGGCGAAGATGAAGGCGCTGATGGAAATGGGCTTCCAGCAAGGTGTGCTGGCCCCGCAGGAGCGCCCGGACGTGGCTGCACTGCGTCGCCTGGGCTTCGGCGGCACTGACGCGCAGGTGATCCAGCGTGCAGCCAAGGAAGCCATGCCGTTGCTGGTGGCTAGCTGCTCGGCGTCGAGCATGTGGGTGGCCAACGCCGCCACGGTCAGCCCGAGTGCCGACACCGCCGACGGTCGTGTGCACTTCACGGCCGCCAACCTCAACTGCAAATACCACCGCAGCATCGAGCACCCGACGACCAGTCGCGTGCTCGGGGCAATGTTCGCCAACCAGCAGCACTTCGCCCACCACGCGGCCTTGCCTGCCGTGGCGCAGTTCGGTGACGAGGGGGCGGCCAACCATACCCGCTTCTGCAAAGCCTATGGTGACGCTGGCGTCGAGTTCTTCGTGTTCGGTCGCAGCGCTTTCGATACGCGCTACCCATCGCCGCAAAAATACCCGGCGCGCCAGACCCTCGAAGCGTCCCAGGCGGTTGTCCGGTTGCACGGCCTGAGCGATGACGGCGTGGTCTATGCTCAGCAGAACCCGGCAGTGATCGATCAGGGCGTGTTCCACAACGACGTGATCGCGGTCGGCAACGGCGAAGTACTGTTCTACCACGAAGATGCCTTCCTCGAGACCGAGGCAATGCTGGCCGAACTGCAAGCTAAACTGGCTAAGCGAGGCGGCAACTTCAAGGCGGTCTGCGTACCGCGGGCCCAGGTCACGGTCGAGGACGCAGTACGTTCCTACCTGTTCAACAGCCAGCTGTTGTCCCGTGCCGACGGCTCGATGCTGTTGATCGTGCCGGAAGAATGCCGCAACAACGAGCGGGTCTGGGCCTATCTGACGGCACTCACCAGCCAGGGCGGCGCGATCAGCGAGGTCAAGGTGTTCGACCTCAAGCAGAGCATGCAGAACGGCGGCGGCCCGGCATGCCTGCGTTTGCGCGTGGCATTGAATGAAACGGAACTGGCGGCGGTCAATCCAGGGGTTATCATGACGGCCCCGCTGTACGACACCTTGATCCAGTGGGTCGACAAGCACTATCGCGATCGCCTGAGCGAAAGCGACCTGGCCGACCCGCAATTGTTGCTGGAGTGTCGTGCGGCACTGGATGAGCTGACCCAGATCCTGAAATTGGGTTCGGTTTATCCGTTCCAACTCCAACCTTGAGAGAGTAATTGATTATGTCCGACGCCCTGCAGCTGATCCTTGAAGATACCGACGGCACCCAGCTGGAAACCTCCTGCACCCGTTTTGCAGTGATCTGGCAAGGTAAGGAAGTGTGGATTCAGCAGGATGGCCGCGGTCAGTTGCTGATTGGTGTCGACGTTGAAGAAGACGATGCCGAGTATGCCAACCTGCTGCTGCGCCCACTGGCCACCAACCTGGTGAGCCTGCAGCTGGAAATGGAACCGGCCGATGCCGGTGAAGACGACGATCACGTCCATGGTCCGGATTGCGGACACAAACACTAAGGAACAAGGCCCATGCTCGCCCTCGGCAAACTGCTTGAACTGACCCTCGCCGGTCGTGAACCGGCGGAGAAGACCCAGCTGACTGTCGAAGGCGTGCGCATGCGCTGGATGGGGGAGGGGGCACTTGAAGTGCGCCCGCCCGAGGCCCGTGACAATGGCATGGATTTGCTGTTGTCTGCCGGTATCCATGGCAACGAGACCGCGCCCATCGAGCTGCTTGATGAGCTGCTGCATGGCATTGCGCGGGGCGAGATCAAGCCCCGGGCGCGGATTCTGTTCCTGTTTGGCAACCCTGAAGCCATCCGCAAGGGTGAGCGATACCTGGACCAGGACGTCAATCGCCTGTTCAATGGTCGGCATGAGCTGTCCAGTGGTTCGGAGGCATTGCGTGCCTGCGAGCTGGAACGCCTGGCCACCACCTTTTTCAGCGTGCCGGAGCGAACCCGGCTGCATTACGACCTGCATACCGCGATTCGCGGGTCGAAGATCGAACAGTTTGCGCTATATCCGTACAAGGAAGGGCGTCAGCACTCGCGCCGCGAGCTGGAACGGTTGAGTGCGGCGGGGATGGAGGCGGTGTTGTTGCAGAGCAAGCCGTCGATCACCTTTACCGCCTTCACCTATGAAACCCTGGATGCCGAAGCTTTCACCCTGGAGCTGGGCAAGGCGCGGCCGTTCGGGCAGAACGAGCAGATCAAGCTGGACAAGCTCGAGATGCGCCTGAGGCAGATCATCGAGGGCAATGAGCCTGAAGGTGATCAGCTCGACGGCATGCAGCTGTTCAGCGTAGCGCGCGAGATCATCAAGCACAGTGACAGCTTCCACCTGCACCTGCCGGCGGACATCGAGAATTTCTCGGAGCTTTCCAAGGGGTATCTGCTGGCCGAGGACCTGGCGCAGACGCGCTGGATCGTCGAGGAAGAGGGGGCGCGGATCATTTTCCCCAACCCCAAGGTCAAGAACGGCTTGCGCGCGGGGATCTTGATTGTGCCAACCACGGCTGAACAGCTGGGTTGATCAACTGCCGATTTCCGTGGGAGCCGGTCTTGCCGGCGATGGGCCGCCAAGCGGCCCCCATTGGCAAGGTTTCACCTTGCATCGCCGGCAAGGCCGGCTCCCACAGGAAAAGGATCTAGCGAGTTAGCCCGCCATCTTCTGCGGCATCTCGTTGCGACGCAGCGCGCGCAGCTTCAGCAGCGTGTCGGCGCAGGTTTTCGCGGCTTCTTCACCCTTGTGCACGAAGTGCTCGAAGAAGAACTTCTGGTGCTCTTCACCGGCATGGAAGTGGTGCGGGGTGAGTACAACCGAGAACACCGGTACTTCGGTTTCCAGCTGAACCTGCATCAGGCCGCTGATCACCGACTGGGCGACAAACTCGTGGCGGTAGATGCCGCCATCGACCACCAGGCCTGCCGCGACAATACCGGCATAACGGCCGCTGCGGGCCAGCAACTTGGCGTGCAGGGGGATCTCGAATGCGCCGCCGACTTCATAGAAGTCGATGTCGCCCAGTTGATAACCCTGGCGGGCCATCTCCTCGACAAAGCCTTGCTTGCTCTGGTCGACAATTTCTTTGTGCCAGCATGCCTGGATGAAAGCGATGCGCTCAGTGCCATGGCCTTTGCTGTCAATCGGGGTAGGTTGCATTGAAACGGACTCCTGTTTGTATGAGAAACAGGGCAGTTGGATCGAAGGGGATTGCTGTCACGCAGATGTGCAGCCGCAGACGCTCGCGCGCCGTCCCGCTCTCTCTTTATCCGGACTATGACCGTCGGCCCCGGAATCACACCGGGTCTGCTGACCTTGCAGGGTGGCCTGCAAGCGCTCGCGGGCTATGCGCATTGCGCGCAATTACCGCCGGTGGGGAATTGCACCCCGCCCTGAGAACGTTGCCGCCAGACGTTGGCGGCGCAGACGTTTTAGCACAGACGTCGCTCAGGTGTATAGGCTGCTAACTAATTGGTCGTAGATGAATGCCTTTTCATCCGATCAGGCTTGCCAATTGCTTGTGCCGCCCGCCCTAATGCGTCCAAATGACGTTTTCTATCGCATAAACACACTGCACCGAGATTGCAGGACCGATATAATGCGGCCCTTTGCCGTCGTTTCGTCTATTTGACGCACGCATTTGCCTCAGGCCGCCGTTTCCGTGGAAGAACCTATGAAAAGCGCAGAAATCCGTGAAGCCTTCCTTCGCTTCTTCGAAGAGCAAGGACACACCCGAGTTGCCTCCAGCTCCTTGATTCCGGGCAACGACCCGACCCTGCTGTTCACCAACGCGGGGATGAACCAGTTCAAGGACTGCTTCCTTGGCCAGGAAAAACGTGCCTACACCCGTGCGGTCAGCAGCCAGAAGTGCGTGCGTGCCGGCGGCAAGCATAACGACCTGGAAAACGTCGGTTACACCGCGCGTCACCACACCTTCTTCGAGATGCTGGGCAACTTCAGCTTCGGTGACTACTTCAAGCGTGATGCGATCACCTACGCCTGGAACTTCCTGACCTCCGAGCAGTGGTTGAACCTGCCGAAGGAAAAGCTCTGGGTTACCGTCTACGCCAGCGACGATGAAGCCTACGATATCTGGACCAAAGAAATCGGCGTGCCGGCCGAGCGCATGGTTCGTATCGGCGACAACAAGGGCGCGCCATACGCCTCCGACAACTTCTGGGCCATGGGCGATACCGGCCCGTGCGGTCCTTGCACCGAGATTTTCTACGATCACGGCGCCGACATCTGGGGTGGCCCGCCAGGCTCGCCAGAAGAAGACGGTGATCGCTACATCGAGATCTGGAACAACGTCTTCATGCAGTTCAACCGCACCGCCGATGGCGTGCTGCACCCACTGCCAGCGCCGTCGGTCGACACCGGCATGGGCCTGGAGCGGATCAGCGCAGTGCTGCAGCACGTGCATTCGAACTACGAGATCGACCTGTTCCAGAGCCTGTTGGTCGCAGCGGCCAAGGCCATCGGTTGCAGCAACGACGCGCAGCCTTCGCTGAAAGTCGTGGCTGACCACATTCGTTCCTGCGGCTTCCTGATTGCCGATGGCGTGCTGCCATCCAACGAAGGCCGTGGCTATGTGCTGCGCCGCATCATTCGTCGCGCTTGCCGGCATGGCAACAAACTCGGCGCCAAGGGCAGCTTCTTCTACCAGATCGTCGGCGCACTGGTTGCCGAGATGGGTGAAGCCTTCCCTGAGTTGACCTCGCAGCAAGCGCACATCGAGCGCGTACTGAAGGCCGAGGAAGAGCAGTTCGCCAAGACCCTGGAGCAGGGCCTGAAGATCCTCGAACAGGACCTGGCTGAGCTGAAGGGCAACATCGTGCCGGGCGACGTGGTGTTCAAACTCTACGATACCTACGGCTTCCCGATGGACCTGACGGGCGACATCGCCCGCGAGCGCAACCTGACCCTGGATGAAGCCGGCTTCGAACGCGAGATGGACGCGCAGCGTGAGCGCGCACGTTCCGCCAGCGCCTTCGGCCTGGACTACAACAGCCTGGTCAAGGTTGACGTGGCCACCGAGTTCACCGGCTACAGCGCCACCGAAGGCGCTGCCTCGATTGTTGCTCTTTATAAGGACGGCCAGTCCGTCGACGCGCTGAGCGAAGGCGAGCAGGGCGTGGTCATCCTCGACCGTACCCCGTTCTACGCCGAGTCCGGCGGCCAGGTCGGCGACACCGGTTACCTGCAGGCTGGCGCAGCACGTTTCGATGTGCGCGACACCACCAAGACTGGCGGTGCCTTCCTGCACCACGGCGTGGTTGCCAGCGGTAGCCTGATCATTGGTGCCAAGGTCGATGCGCAAGTTGATGCCGACGTCCAGCACGCGACCTCGCTGAACCACTCCGCGACGCACCTGCTGCACGCTGCATTGCGTCAGGTGCTGGGCGATCACGTTCAGCAGAAGGGCTCGTTGGTCGACAGTCAGCGCCTGCGCTTTGACTTCAGCCACTTCGAGGCGGTCAAGCCAGAGCAGATCAAGGCGCTGGAAGACATCGTCAACCGCGAAGTGCGCAACAACACTGCGGTGCAAACCGAAGAAACCGATATCGAAACCGCCAAGCAGAAGGGCGCCATGGCGCTGTTCGGCGAGAAGTACGGCGACAGCGTTCGCGTGCTGAGCATGGGCGGTGACTTCTCCGTCGAGCTATGTGGTGGTATTCACGCCAAGCGCACCGGTGATATCGGCCTGTTCAAGATCATCAGCGAAGGCGGTGTAGCCTCCGGCGTGCGTCGTATCGAGGCGGTCACCGGTGCTGCGGCACTGGCCTACCTGAACGCCGCCGAAGAGCAGTTGAAAGAAGCTGCGCAACTGGTCAAGGGCAGCCGCGAGAACCTTATCGACAAGCTTTCGGCTGTGCTTGAGCGCAACCGCTTGCTGGAAAAACAACTGGAGCAACTGCAAGCCAAGGCCGCCAGTGCGGCGGGCGATGACCTGTCCAGCAGCGCGGTCGACGTCAAGGGCGTCAAGGTGCTTGCGGCGCGTCTGGATGGCCAGGATGGCAAGGCGCTGCTGGCGCTGGTCGATCAGTTGAAGAACAAGCTCGGCCGCGCAGTGATCCTGCTCGGCAGTGTCCACGAAGAGAAGGTCGTACTGGTTGCAGGTGTAACCAAGGACCTGACTGGCCAACTCAAAGCCGGTGATTTGATGAAGCAAGCCGCTGCGGCGGTGGGTGGCAAGGGTGGCGGTCGTCCGGACATGGCGCAAGGCGGTGGCGTGGATGCCGCGGCGCTGGACAGCGCGCTGGCCTTGACCGTGCCATTCGTAGAGCAGGGTGTCTGAGACGCTTGCGGCCCGTCGTCTAGTGGCGGGCCACAGCGTTGATTGATTGTTTATTGGGTGCCCTTCACGGGCTGAGGCGGCTTTGAAATGGCGTTGATCGTACAGAAATTTGGCGGTACTTCGGTCGGCACAGTCGAGCGAATCAAGCAGGTTGCCGAGAAGGTCAAGAAATTCCGCGAAGCTGGCGATGACCTGGTGGTTGTCCTGTCGGCCATGAGCGGTGAAACCAATCGCCTGATCGACCTGGCCAAGCAGATCAGTGAGCAGCCGGTTCCACGTGAGCTGGACGTGATCGTGTCCACGGGCGAGCAGGTCACCATCGCCTTGCTGGCCATGGCGTTGAATGACCTGGGTGTGCCGGCGGTGTCCTATACCGGCAACCAGGTGCGGATCCTCACCGACAGTGCGCACAACAAGGCGCGCATCCTGCAGATTGATGACCAGAAGATCCGCGAAGACCTCAAGGCAGGTCGCGTGGTGGTGGTTGCCGGTTTCCAGGGCGTTGACGAGAACGGCAGCATCACCACCCTCGGGCGTGGTGGTTCCGATACCACCGGTGTGGCCCTGGCGGCTGCGCTGAAGGCTGACGAGTGCCAGATCTACACCGACGTCGATGGTGTCTACACCACCGACCCGCGCGTAGTGTCCCAGGCGCAGCGGCTGGACAAGATTACCTTCGAAGAGATGCTGGAAATGGCCAGCCTCGGTTCCAAGGTGTTGCAGATCCGTGCCGTCGAGTTCGCCGGCAAGTACAACGTTCCGCTGCGCGTGCTGCACAGTTTCCAGGAGGGTCCGGGTACCCTCATTACTATTGATGAAGAGGAATCCATGGAACAGCCGATCATTTCCGGCATCGCCTTCAACCGCGATGAAGCCAAGCTGACCATTCGCGGCGTACCGGATACCCCGGGCGTTGCTTTCAAGATCCTCGGCCCGATCAGCGCGGCGAACATTGAAGTCGACATGATCGTGCAGAACGTTTCGCACGATAACACCACCGACTTCACCTTCACTGTGCACCGCAACGATTATGAAAAGGCGCAGAAGGTTCTGCAGAACACGGCCAGCGAAATCGGTGCACGTGAAGTGATTGGCGACACCAAGATTGCCAAGGTGTCGATCGTGGGTGTTGGCATGCGTTCACACGCAGGTGTTGCCAGCCGCATGTTCGAAGCCCTGGCGCTGGAGAGCATCAACATCCAGATGATCTCCACGTCCGAGATCAAAGTCTCTGTGGTAATTGAAGAGAAGTACCTGGAGCTGGCTGTGCGCGCGTTGCACACCGCCTTCGAGCTCGACGCACCGTCCCGTCAGGGCGAGTAAGCGTTTTTGCCCCAAGGGCGCGGCCTGGCCGCGCCCTTCGTGTTTCTGGCTATTGTGGGTGGTCTGTTCTTTTACCCGCGCTGGTCAATACTTAGGCTTAGGTCGACAGCCGTCATGGTTGTAGGTTGAAGCCCTTTTTTTTGCAGACTGTTGTCCCTGAACTGAATTGCGTGAGGAGAAAGGTATGTTGATTCTGACTCGTCGGTGCGCAGAGAGCCTGATAATAGGCGATGGCGAAATCACCGTGACCGTGCTCGGCGTCAAAGGAAACCAGGTGCGGATTGGTGTAAATGCGCCCAAGGAAGTGGCCGTACACCGTGAGGAAATCTACCTGCGGATCAAGCAGGAGAAGGACGAAGAAGCAAGCCGTTAATTTTTATCGAGTTTTTTTCAAAAAAGAGTTTGCAAACGGGGAAGCCTCTGGTTATTATACGCCCCGTGTTGCGGAGAGGTGGCCGAGTGGCCGAAGGCGCTCCCCTGCTAAGGGAGTATACCTCACAAGGGTATCGGGGGTTCGAATCCCCCCTTCTCCGCCATTATTCAAATAGCACGCTGCAATCTGGCTTCTTCGCTAAGTTATTGAAACTAAACGAAAAAGTGCTTGATATAGAGATTGAGCGGGCTATAATGCGCGACATCAAATGCACTCGTAGCTCAGCTGGATAGAGTACTCGGCTACGAACCGAGCGGTCACAGGTTCGAATCCTGTCGAGTGCGCCATTTAAGAAGATGTTTTCAGTTAACTGAAAGTAACTTCTGCTTCAACCAGAGGTGATCTGGTCTATCAAGCGCCAACCCTGCACTCGTAGCTCAGCTGGATAGAGTACTCGGCTACGAACCGAGCGGTCACAGGTTCGAATCCTGTCGAGTGCACCATTTAAGAGGTTGTTTTCAGTTTCTGGAAGTAACCTCTGTTTCAACCAGAGGTGAGCTGGTCTACCAAGCGCCAACCCTGCACTCGTAGCTCAGCTGGATAGAGTACTCGGCTACGAACCGAGCGGTCACAGGTTCGAATCCTGTCGAGTGCACCATACAACGAAAAGCCCGCCTTTTAGGCGGGCTTTTTGCTTTCCGCGTTTTTATTCTCCCGGCGTTGTCGATGAGTCAAATGTCATCGGGGTGCAACGGGCAGCATGTTAATTTCCCGCCGATCAATGTGTTCTTTCAATTGCGTCTGCCGTCGCACAGAAGTACATGAGCGTTGTCACAGCTATGTCTCGCAAACGATTGTTCTAGCCAAGATTTTCAGCACCCTGACAGGTCAGGCAGTGTATGATTGCGCCCGTCAGCCCCGCCGGGGCTTGTGGAATCCCACCATGGACTTACCCAGTAGTTACTCAATAGCTCGTTTCACCAATCAAGATTTGACTGATTGAATCTCCCGGCGTGCTCCGCTGCTGGGGGTGGAGTTCGCCTATGACTGAAAATGAAGTAAAAAAGACGCAGGAAAGCTTGCAGGATCGCCTGGCTCAGGTGGTCGAACTGCTGCAGCGCCAGCGCGTGGTCGAAGACCTGACGCACCGTCAGGAAGGCCATCATCACGACCTGGTTGAAAACCTTGTTCACCGGCAGAACCTCGTCGAGCTGCAACGCAAGCTCGATGACCTGCACTCCGCCGACGTTGCCTACATCCTTGAAGCTTTGCCGCTGGACGATCGTCTGACCGTCTGGCAACTGGTCAAGGCTGAACGCGATGGCGACATCCTGCTTGAAGTGTCCGACTCGGTTCGGGAAACCCTGATCGCCGACATGGACGATCACGAGTTGCTTGCGGCTGCCAAGGAGATGGACGCCGACGAACTCGCCGACCTGGCGCCTGAGTTGCCGCGTGACGTTGTCCATGAACTGATGGAAACCCTCGATGGCCAGCAGCGTGAGCGTGTTCGTTCCGCACTGAGCTACGACGAGGAGCAAGTCGGTGCGTTGATGGACTTCGAGATGGTCACCATCCGCGAAGACGTCAGCCTTGAAGTCGTATTGCGCTACCTGCGTCGACTCAAGGAGCTGCCGGGCCATACCGACAAGCTGTTTGTGGTCGACTATGACGGCATCCTCAAGGGCGTGCTGCCAATCAAGCGCTTGCTGGTCAATGACCCCGACAAGCAGGTTGCCGATGTCATGGCGGACGACCCGGTGGTGTTCCACCCGGAGGAGGACGCCTATGATGCGGCTCAGGCGTTCGAGCGTTACGATCTGGTATCAGCCCCGGTGGTTGACAAGAACGGCCGTCTGATCGGCCGTCTGACCATCGACGAGATGGTCGACCTGATTCGTGAAGAAAGCGAAACCGAAGTGCTGAACATGGCCGGTCTGCGCGAAGAAGAAGATATCTTCGCCTCGGTCTGGCGTTCGCTGCGCAACCGTTGGGCGTGGCTGGCGATCAACTTGATCACCGCCTTCGTGGCATCCCGGGTGATCGGCCTGTTCGAGGGTTCGATCGAGAAACTGGTGGCGCTGGCAGCGCTGATGCCAATTGTGGCCGGTATTGGTGGCAACTCCGGCAACCAGACCATCACCATGATCGTGCGGGCCATGGCGCTCGACCAGGTCAGCCCCGGCAATACCTCGCGTCTGATGCGCAAGGAGCTTGCGGTGGCCTTGATCAACGGCGTGGTATGGGGCGGGGTGATCGGCGTGGTGGCCTACCTGCTGTACGGCAGCTGGTCGCTGGGTGTGGTGATGACCGCGGCAATGACCCTCAACCTGTTGTTGGCGGCGCTGATGGGGGTATTGATCCCGATGACCCTGGCACGCCTGGGGCGTGATCCGGCAATGGGCGCCAGCGTGATGATCACGGCCATGACCGACAGCGGTGGCTTCTTCATCTTCCTCGGGCTGGCAACCATCTTCCTGCTCTAGGCCTGATGCTCCGGACACAAAAAAGCCAGCTTTCGCTGGCTTTTTTTATGCGGCTGGGCGGGGATCAGGAAGCGTCCGCGGCCATCTCGACGTCGTGGGCGATCAAGGCGACCAGCGCGTTTTGCTGGCGGTGGGACAGCTGGCGGAAGCGTTGCAGCAATTCACGCTCATGCAGGGACAGTTCCGGGCTGTCCAGACGCATGCTCAGGTCGTCACCCAGTGCGCCTTCCTGGATAAGGCTCTGTTCCAGGCGTGCGATGATTTCCGAGTTCATGCTGCGGTGGTGGTTACGCGCAACCTCGGCAATGCGCTCACGCATTCCGTCGGGTAGGCGGACGACGAATTTGTCAGCGGTGCGGCTTGAGTAGATAGCCTGTTTCATTGGGCGCATATAATTGACCGGATTAGTTCAGGGGGAAGCGGTTCTCGAAATCGGCCGCACGATGAGTGTTACGACCATCGCAACGACAAAATGTTCAACCTGAATTGTGAATGAGGTCACCATGATGCCTCATTGTCGCCGGTTCCTTGGCGTCAATTCTGTGACAAATATTGAACCGGGTGAAGGCTTATTGCCAGTACCAATTATCAGAAATGAGTACTGGTTTGAAAAGTTTTCATTTCTTTTGCTGACCCGATTCAGCCTGCCTTCAACGCCTACACATAGGAACAGGCGGAAAAGGCCTTGGAAAGCGCCTAGAATGCGCGTGCTTTCCTATCTATGAGCATAGTGGCTATGCAGTATGACGCAAGCGCCAGTACCCAGACAGCCTCACCTGGCAGGCTGATTTACCTCATGGGTCCCTCGGGGGCTGGCAAAGACAGCCTGATCGAGGCTGCACGTCCTGTGCTGGAGTCACGCGGCGTGTGGATCGTGCGCCGGGTGATTACCCGTTCCGCCGAAGCGGTGGGTGAGGAGGCGAACAGTGTATCGCCGCAGCAGTTCGAGACGCTATTGCTAAACGCCGCGTTTGCCCTCTATTGGCGAGCAAATGGTTTGTCCTACGGCATTCCGAGCGAAATCGACAGCTGGCTGGCGCAAGGCCGCAATGTGCTGGTCAATGGTTCGCGGGCGCATCTTGAACAGGCGCAGGAAAGATACCCGAACCTGTTGCCGATTCTTCTGACGGTCGACTCACAAGTGTTGCGTCAGCGCCTGGTGGCGCGAGGTCGGGAAAGTGCTGCTGAGATCGAGCAGCGCCTGAAGCGCAACGCACAGATTGCCGAGGTTGTCGGGGGTGGTGTGGTCACCCTGGACAACTCCGCACGGCTGCAGGATGCGCTGCTGCGCTTTGTGCAAGTGCTGGAGCGTGAAGGCGTGTTGCTGGGTAGCTGAATGGTGCGTTCGCTGTGGTTTTGTGCAGGCCATTTGCAGGGTTGCAGGAATCCACCGATGCTTGACGAATTCACGGCAGGCAAAAAGCCCGATTGACGACATGACAAACCCGGGTGTGCTCGGTAACATGCACGCCACTTCATACCGTGTGGCGCCTGCTGCCGGTCTTGTGTCTCAGTAGCTCAATTGGATAGAGCATCCCCCTCCTAAGGGGAAGGTTGGCAGTTCGAGCCTGCCCTGGGACACCAATATAATCAGGCGGTTAGCGCAATTCTGCGCTAGCTTTCTCGACAGGGCTATCTACTTAGTCCCCACTTTAGTCCCCACTTCTCTCTGCGTTCTGAAGATCTTCTCGCCGGCCACCTGGAGCTCCATTCCCGGCTGGATGATGCCGCCAGTTCAGGATGGCTATCCCTCTCGCGAGCATGTCATCGACTACTTCACCCAGTATGAGGCTCGCTATCAGTTCCCTGTTGAGCGGCCAGTGCGTGTCCATTCCGAGCGCGGATACTGGGATGCCAAAGCAGTGGTCAGTGCCACGGGCACCTGGAGCATCCGAACATCCCAGCTGACCGCGGTACCGAGCTGTTCCGTGGACTGCAGCTGCATTCAGCTCACTATGTTGAGCCGCTGGCCTTCTCGGGCCAGCGGGTACTGGTCGTCGGTGGCGGCAATTCCGGGGCACCGATTCTCGCGGAGGTTAGCCAAGTCGCGGATGCGACTTGGGTAATGCCCACCGCCCCACTTTTCCTACCTGATGATGTGGATGGTCGAGAGCTGTTCGAACGGGCGACAGAGCGCTGGAAAGCGCAGATGGAGGGGCGTGTTATTGAGCAGCCAGTCGGTGGGCTAGGCGATATCGTGATGGTCCCGCCTGTTGTCGAGGCACGTGAGCGAGATGTTCTGCATGCTGTGCGGCCCTTCGTCCGTTTCATCCCCGACGGTGTGGTCTGGGCGGATGGCTCGGAGACCGCAGTCGATGCGGTGATTTGGTGCACCGGATTCAAGCCGTCGCTGGGGCACTTGGCGAGCCTCGGGGTACTCACTGGGGACGGTCGCGTCGAAGTTACAGGTACACGTGCAGTGAATGAGCCTGGCCTTTGGCTGGTCGGTTATGGTGAGTGGACAGGCTCTGCATCCGCCACCTTGATCGGGGTGACGCGCACCGCCAGGAGCACTGTTGCAGAGATCGAGCAGTTTCTGGTGAAAGCGGAGGCGTGAGTGCCTCCGCTCTCCCTCCGTGATCAGTGGGTCTGCTGCGCCATTTCGCTGTGTCTGGGCAACCCGATCGAGATGAGCGCGGCGGCCAATACGAAAATGCTGGAAACCCACAGGCAGGCCTGCAAACCATAGGCTTGGAACACCCAGCCCGACAGCAGCGTGCCGACCAGCCGACCCAGGGCGTTGGACATGTAGTAGAACCCCACATCCAGGGAGACGCCGTCTTCCTTGGCGTAGCTGACGATCAGGTAGCTGTGCAGCGATGAGTTCACCGCGAATAGCACGCCGAACAGCATCAGCCCACCGAGCAGCACCACCTGCGCCGACCAGCCCGCCGATAAGCCCACGGCAATGAGCGCGGGCAGCCCGGCGAGGGCGATCGCCCAAATGAAGGCCGCTCGGCCGTCCGGCACGTGACCGCGCTTCTTGCCGGTGATGTGAGGAGCAAACGACTGGACGATGCCGTAGCCAATGATCCACGCGGCCAGAAAGCCACCGACCAGCCAGAAGTCCCAGCCAAACGCAGTGCTCAGGTACACCGGCAGCGCCACGACGAACCAGACGTCCCGGGCACCGAAGAGAAACAGCCTTGCGGCCGAGAGGATGTTGATGGCCCGGCTCTTGGACAGCATGTCGCGGAACTTGGGTTTGGCCTTGGCTTTGCCCAAGTCCTTTTTCAGCAGTACCAGACTGCCGATCCAGATCAGGGCCAGTACTGCCGCCATGGCCAGCACCGCCAGGGTAAAGCCGAGCAACGCGAGCAGTGCTCCGCCGAGGAAAAAGCCCACGCCTTTGAGCGCGTTTTTCGAGCCCGTCAGGATGGCCACCCATTTGTAGAGGGTGCCTTGCTGGCTGTCCGGTACCAGGAGCTTGATGGAGCTCTTGGCGCTCATCTTGTTCAGGTCCTTGGCGATGCCGGACAGCGCCTGGGCGGCCATCACCCACGGCACCGTCAGCCAGGCTGCCGGTACCGTGAGCATCAGCAAGGCCACGACCTGCATGCCCAGGCCGATGTTCATGGTGCGGTTGAGTCCCAGGCGGGCGCCGAGGTAGCCGCCCACCAGGTTGGTGATGACGCCAAACACTTCGTAGAATAGGAACAGCGCCGCGATCTGCAGCGGCGTGTAGCCCAGCGAATGGAAGTGCAGTACCACCAACATGCGCAATGCGCCGTCGGTGAGGGTGAAGGCCCAGTAGTTGCCGGTAACCAGCAGGTACTGACGCACTTCCGCAGACAGGGCTGACAACGCCTTCATGATCGCCGTTTACTCCGCCGCGCCGACCAGCCGGGCCAGTTCTGCCGCACGGTTGGCATAGCCCCACTCGTTGTCGTACCAGGCGTAGAGCTTCACCTGGGTACCATTGACCACCAAGGTCGACAGCGCGTCGATGATCGAGGAGCGCGGATCGGTGCGGTAGTCGATGGACACCAGTGGACGCTCTTCGTAGCCCAGGATGTCTTTCAACGGGCCTTCGGCCGCAGCCTTCAGCAGCGTGTTGACCTCTTCAGCTGTGGTCTCGCGTTCCACTTCGAATACGCAGTCGGTCAGCGAGGCGTTGGCCAGAGGTACACGCACGGCGTGACCATTCAGCTTGCCGCGCAGCTCGGGGAAGATCTCGGCGATTGCGGTGGCCGAGCCCGTGGTGGTCGGGATCAGGCTCATGCCCGAGGCACGGGCGCGGCGCAGGTCCTTGTGCGGCGTATCGAGGATGCTCTGTGTGTTGGTGAGGTCGTGGATGGTGGTGATTGATCCGTGGCGGATGCCCAGGTTCTCGTGAATCACCTTGACCACCGGGGCCAGGCAGTTGGTAGTGCAGGAGGCGGCGGTAACGATCCGGTGCTGCGCCGGGTCGAACAGGTGCTGGTTGACGCCCATCACCACGTTCAGTGCGCCTTTCTCCTTCACTGGAGCGCAGACCACCACACGTTTCACGCCCTGATCCAGGTAGGCCTGGAGCACGGCTACCGACTTCATCTTGCCGCTGGCCTCGATGACCAGGTCGCAGCCCGACCAGTCGGTGTCTGCGATGGTCTTGTTCGCGGTGACCTGAATGCGCTTGCCGTCGATCACCATCATACTGCCCTCAGCACGGGCTTCACGGTGCCAGCGGCCGTGGACCGAGTCGAAGTTGATCAGGTGGGCATGGGTCTCGGCGTCGCCGGCCGGGTCATTGATCTGCACAAACTCGAACTCTGGCCAGTCCCAAGACGCGCGCAGCGCCAAGCGACCGATGCGGCCAAACCCATTGATGCCTACTTTGATTGCCATGTTGTCGTTCTCGCGTAGCCGTCAGGGGACGGTCAGAGGGTATTGGCGAACTGGTTGATGTAGTCGACGTGCGCAGGGTTCTGAATCGCACGTGGGCGCAGGGCCTGGACCTGGGCAACAGCGTCCTGCACGGGAATGCCGCACTCGATCATCAGGCGGGCTGCAAACAGGCCGGTACGGCCGGAGCCGCCCTTGCAGTGAATGGCGATCGTCTTGCCGGTCATCACCAGCTCTTTCAGGCGGTCCCGGTGAGTGTCCCAGGCGGCAGCAAAGGGCTCACCGGGAGCTTGGTCGTCTTCCACCGGCAGGTGGAACCATTCGAGGCCCAGCAGTTGGCACTCCTCGGGCAACAGATCGATCTCGTTCTGCAGCAGTTCGTCACTCGGCATCAGGGTGACCAGTGCACTAGCACCGGCTTCGCGCAGTGTTGCCAATGCTTGGGATACCGAGGTGTCCTTGGTACCAGGGCACGGGGTGAAGATCAGCTGGCCGATCAGCTCGGGAGTAACCAGCACGGAATACGGGTGCAGTTGCATGCTCAGAAAGCCTCAGACGGATCGTTGATTAACGCGTTTGGAAAGCTCTTCAGCCGACTCTTTTCGCTCGGAGTAGCGATCGACCAAGTAGTCGGCGCGGTCACGAAGCAGCAGGGTGAACTTCACCAGCTCCTCCATCACGTCGACGACACGGTCGTAGTACGCCGAGGGTTTCATGCGGCCCGCCTCGTCGAACTCCAGGTAGGCCTTGGGCACGGACGACTGGTTGGGGATGGTGAACATGCGCATCCAGCGGCCGAGGACGCGCAGCTGGTTGACCACGTTGAACGACTGCGAGCCGCCACAGACCTGCATCACCGCGAGGGTCTTACCCTGCGTCGGGCGCACGGCGCCCATGCTCAATGGAATCCAGTCGATCTGCGACTTGAACACGCCGGTCATCGCGCCGTGGCGTTCTGGTGAGCACCAGACCATGCCTTCCGACCACAGCACCAGATAGCGCAGCTCCTTGACCATGGGGTGGTCATCGGGCACGTCATCCGCCAGTGGCAGGCCAGCGGGATTGAAGATCCGCGTCTCCGCACCGAAGTGCTCCAGCAGGCGTGCCGCTTCTTCCGTCAGCAGGCGGCTGAACGAGCGTTCGCGGGTCGATCCATACAGCAGCAGAATGCGAGGCTTGTGGGTGGACTTTTGCTCGACTGCCAGCTTGTCTGCTGTCGGCAGGTCGACCAGATCGTTGTCGATATTGGGGATGTGGTGTTCGGTCATGATTTACTCCTGAGACAAGGCACCAGATGGCTGATCGAACCAGCGGCGTTTGAGCCACAAGGCCACGCCCACCAGAGAGATCAGTACCGGCACTTCCACCAAGGGCCCGATGACGGTGGCAAAGGCGACCGGCGAGGCGAGGCCGAAAGTAGCGATGGCCACGGCAATGGCCAGTTCAAAGTTGTTGCTCGCTGCGGTGAACGCCAGCGCGGTGGTGCGTGGGTAGTCGGCCTCCAGCAGCTTGCCCATCCAGAAGCTGATGAAGAACATCACCACGAAGTAGATGGTCAGCGGGATGGCGATGCGCAGCACATCCAGCGGCAGCTGCAGCACCATGTCGCCCTTCAGGCTGAACATGGCCACGATGGTCAGCAGCAACGCCACGAGCGTCAGCGGGCTGATCTTCGGAATGAAGCGTTCCTGGTACCAGCTCTCGCCCTTGCTGCTGATCAGGATCTTGCGGGTCAGGAAACCGGCCAGGAACGGTATGCCCAGGTAGATCAGCACCGATTGGGCGATTTCGAGGAAGCTGGTCTCGATGACGCTGCCTTCAAGTCCAAACAGCGGCGGCAGCAGGCCCAGGAAGATCCAGGCGTACACGCTGAAGAACATGATCTGGAAAATGCTGTTGAAGGCGACCAGGCCCGCCACGTACTGGTTGTTGCCACCGGCGATCTGGTTCCAGACCAGCACCATGGCGATGCAGCGCGCCAAGCCGATGAGGATCAGGCCGGTCACGTACTCAGGCTTGTCGGAAAGGAACACTACTGCCAGCCCGAACATCAGCACCGGGCCGATTACCCAGTTCTGGACCAGCGACAGCACGAGGATGCGCTTGTCCTTGAAAACCTGAGGCAGTTCCTCGTATTTCACCTTCGCCAGCGGCGGGTACATCATGACGATGAGGCCAATCGCGATGGGGATGTTTGTCGAGCCTACCGACAGGCTGTTCAGCCACGCGGGCAAGCCCTGGAACAGACTGCCCAGAGCAATACCTAGGCCCATGGCCAGGAAGATCCAGACCGTCAGGTAACGGTCGAGGAAGGAAAGTCGGCTCTTGCTCATGGTGGGTCTCCCTAAACGTCAGAGCGTTCCGATGCGGGCCAGCTCGACCTTGAGCTGGGCGGCATCCAGTTGTTCAAAAGGCAGTGCGAGGAATGCCGTGATTCGTCGTTTGATCTGCTCAAGCGTGATGTCGAACGCCACATCCAATTCGGCGACGCTTGCCTGCAGATCCGATGGGTCGGAAAGCCCCCAGTGGGCTTTTACTGCCGGCCCAAAAAACACGGGGCAGGCTTCGCCGGCAGCCTTGTCGCAGACGGTGATGACAAAATCCGGGGCGAGCTCGGCGTGCGCATCACTGGACTTGCTGCTGAGGCCTTCGGTGGAGATACCGGCGCCCTGAAGCGCGGAGATGGACAACGGATGCACCTCGCCCTTGGGCTGGCTGCCGGCGCTGTAGGCCTTCATGCCGGCCGGGGCCAGGTGGTTGAACACGGCTTCTGACAGGATGCTGCGGCAGCTATTGGCGGTGCAGAGGAACAGAACTTTCATCGGTTTTTGCTCGGCAGTGATCAGCAGCAGGTGGCGATGCGCTGTGGGCGGTCACCCATGGCGTCCAGTCGAGTGGAACTGCTGTTCAGCCACTCGCTATTGGCTTCCAGCGTCGTTTTCAGGATCTCGCGTACCCAGGCGGGCAGCTCTGGATGCAGCCGGTAGTAAACCCATTGGCCCTGGCGGCGGTCTGCCAGCAGGTCACACGTACGCAGCTGCGCCAGGTGGCGGGAAATCTTGGGCTGGCTTTCCTCCAGCGCACAGGTCAGCTCACAGACGCAGAGCTCTTCCTCGCGGGCGATCAGCAGCATCATCCGAATGCGGTTCTCGTCGGCGAGGCATTTGAAAACCTTGGTAGGGGTCAGTGGATCAGTCATAGCGGTTCTCAGTGTTTGGTTTTCACGAGGACGAACATCTTGATGCGCTCATGGATCTCGTGAAGCGTATGGCGGAAGGCATCGTGTTTTTCGCTGGTGACCGGATCTTCGAAGTGCCACGCCAGGCGCTCGCCCAATGCTGGCAGTACCTGGCATTCCAGCGCCGCCTTGTCGCAAAGGGTGATGACGTAGTCGAAGTATTCGTCGGCGAACTCATCGATGGACTTGCTGCGCAGGCCGCTGGCATCGATACCAAGGTGCTCAAGCGCCGCGAAGGTACGCGGATCGACTTCGCCAGGCTGAGTGCCGGCGCTGAATGCTTTAAAGCGCAGAGGGTCTGTGTGTCGGAGCAATGCTTCGGCGAGCTGGGAGCGAGCAGCGTTTGCGGTGCAAACAAACAGGACGCGGATCTTGCCAGTCATCACGAGGTACTCTGCCTGTATATGGTTTTTCGAATATACGCTTTTCCGAATGTATCGCAACCCCTTCTGTGATAGGTGGCTTTACATGTGCATGTTCGCGCACATATATTGGCGACATGACGACCAACCAGAACCTCCGCACCCAAGCAATCGACGCTGCCATCGAGTCGCTGGACGAAGCCTTCTTCAAAGCGCTCTGCGAGCCCTCCAGGGTCGCGGTGTTCAAGCGCGTGCTCCTGCTGGGCCGGGCGGATGTCGGTGAAATCGCCAAAGAGCTGCCGCAGGAGCGCTCGGTGATCTCCAGGCACCTACAGGTGCTGCACGATGCCCAGATCGTGAAGGCCACCAAGGTGGGCAGGCAAATGTTCTACGAAGTGAATGGTGGGGCGATCGTCGAGCGCCTTGAGGGCTTGCTCCAGCGAACCAAGGGTCTGGTTTCGCTGTGCTGCCCGTAGCTCTAGCCCTTTATTTGCTCAAATATATGCATGAGTGCGCACATATGAATAAATCGACTCGTACGGTGGATGTGGTCGTCATCGGTGGTGGGCAGGCGGGTTTGGCGCTTGGCTGGCATTTGCAGCAACACGGCTTGGACTTTCTGATCCTGGATGAGCAGACACACCCTGGTGGGAACTGGCGCAACTACTACGACAGCCTGCAACTGTTCTCCCCGGCAGAGTATTCAGCGCTACCGGGGATGGTGTTTCCCGGCAATCCCCAGGGCTACCCACTGCGAGACGAAGTGGTGCAGTACCTGGAGGCATACGCCGCCGAGTTTCAGCTGCCTTTTGAGGGCGGCGCCCGAGTGGTGGAAGTCGTGCAGAAGGAAAAGACATTCGAGGTTCGCGCGGCCAACGGATTGACCTTCACGGCGCGTGCGGTGGTCGTGGCATCGGGGGGCTTCAGCTTTCCGTACACGCCTGACATTCCTGGCCTGGAAAGCTTTTCAGGTACCTGTCTGCACAGCTCCGCGTATCGGACGCCTGAGGTCTTTGCCGGCCAGCGCGTCGTCGTGGTCGGCGCGGCGAACTCGGCTGTTCAAATTGCCTATGAGCTTGCCAGCGTTGCGCAGGTGGTGCTGGCGACCCGCGAGAAGATCCGCTTCTTCCCCCAGCGGATCCTGGGGCTCGATTTTCACACCTGGTTGAGACTCACCCGGTTGGAGTACACACGGTGGCTGAGTGACCAGAGCACGCCTGTGCTGGATACCGGCAAATACCGGAAGGCTCTGGGTACCGGACGACTCCAGCGTAGAGCGATGTTCCAGCAGGTGTTGCCCGAGGGCGTTGTCTGGCCGGATGGAACCACCCACCAGGCCGACGCGTTGATCTTCGCCACTGGTTTCCGGCCGAGCCTGGAGTTTCTCGCACAGCTCCCAGTCGCCGACCGGCAAGGGCGTGTCCGGCAGCGAAACGGAGAGGCAGATCAGGTGCCAGGCCTGTACTTCGTCGGGCTGCCCAAACAAAGGAACTTCGCCTCAGCAACCCTCAGGGGTGTAGGGGCTGACGCGGGTTATCTCATGCCGCAGCTGCTTCGTCATCTGGAACGGGTTGGTTCGACGGAAACACCCGCTCAACGATCGCGCAATCCAGCCATCGGCCTTCAAGGCAAGCGTGCTTCTCATAGACGCCAACCGTCCTGAAGCCGCAGGACTGGCAGAGTGCGAGGCTTGCCTCGTTGAACGTGAAAATGCGGGAGAGGACTTTCCAGAAACCACGTGCCTCAGCCTCGCTGAGCAATGCCTTGAGCAGCGCCTTGCCAATGCCACGTCCGCGGACGTCACGGTGCAGATAGATCGAGAAGTCGGCGATGCCGGCGTAGCACGAACGCGCGCGGTAGCTGCTCAGGTTTGCCCACGCCACTACCGCGCCGTCGACCTCGACGACCAGTACCGGATAGCGGGACATATCGGCAACCCAGGGCTGTACATCCGTGGCGGTGCGCGGCTGGGTCTCGAACGTAGAGCTGCGGTCTTCGATCCCCTGGTTGAAGATCTCGGCAATGCCCTGGACATCACCGAGTTGAGCGAGGCGAATGTGCATCTGGCTTCCTTTGGGGAGGTGGAACAATGTGGTTAAAGGGTTTTCACTTTTCTTGCGGCTGGGCTGGGCAGCACTCGGTCGCCAAGCCACAACGTACTTGGGCAGCACGAGTCAATTGGCGTAGCAACGTCAGGGCCCCTTGGCGTACTTCCGGCGGCAGGCAGCTGATCATCGCCTTCTCTTCGGCGATCAGGCAGGCACGAATGCGCTCGTACAGGTCGACGCCGGCTTCGGTAGCCTGCACCTGGACGGCCCGGCGAGCTTCTGGATCCTCTACCCGGGAGACATACCCCTTTCGCTCCAGAGTAGCGACGACACGACTGGCTGTGCTCTTGTCCAGGAACATCTGCTCGGCCAGGGCCTGGAGACGCAGTGGTCCCTCCTTCACCAAGCTTCAACCGCGTAGCACTGAGTGACCGATACGTCGTAGCTGCAAATGCGGTCGCGATCCCTGAATTGGTAGACGCGCACCAGCTGGGTCAGTGCCTCGTGGAGGTCTTCAGCATCCCAGCTGAGATCGTCGCTGTGCTTATCCGACATGTCATTTCCTACTGGTTGTCACTCGTAACGCTATGGTTGAAGAGCGTGGTCGTCAACACACCGACCAGCAGATTGAACCGTGCGCATGGGGTTGACTGTCTTTGTTGTCACTAACAACTATTAGAAAAGGTCCGCCGTGACTCGACACGAAATGCCCCGGCCTTTCAGCGTCAACCGCGCCCGATTGGTGCTTGCGCTGCCCAAAGCATTTTTCAAACCTAATTCCTCGTTCACTCCAAAATGAAGATGTTTTTTTAGATGAAATAGTTATTTCAATATAGGTTTTAAATTCTTTATTCGGATTTTTAAGTAAGTGATCTCTGTAGATCTGCATAAAGATATGCGAATGCAATTCACATAGTAAAATAATCCTAAAATCAGCAGTTTAGAGCTAGTTGTAGGCGGATTGACGTGTCAGCTCGTGTCGCGAATGATCAGCGTCACAGGCTTCGACAACGAGATATATGTGATGCAAATTCAGACTACTGAGCAGGTTTGCGAGATCTTTAAGATTTCACGTTCAACGCTTTATCGGCTATCGAAGAATGATCCCACCTTTCCACAGCCGTTGCATTTCGGCCGCGCAATTCGCTGGAACCTCGCAGAAATTTGTGAGTTTTACGCGCAGCAGCGACATACCTCAAAGAAACGGGCATAAAAAAGCCCGTATGTGACGGGCTTTTAAGTAATTACGTTCGGCAGCTAATTCTTGGCGGAAACCTGCAGAGCGCAATAGGTGGATAAGATATGTGTTTGTTTTGCAGATTTGCAAGCATTAATTTCGCGTGCCTCACCCGCCGAGCAACGTTGGTTGAAATTTTGGGGATTGTGCTGAGGCTCCCTACTTCGGATCACCGTACGGCTATTTTTCATTTATTCGGGCGCATTTCTCGCTTAAGGCTAGCGGAGCAGGTGGGTCAGCATGCATGAGCTTTGGCCGGAGCGAGAGGCTGCGTGCGGCATTCCTTCAAGAGCTCATGCAATTTTGCAAAGACGTTCGCAAGAGGCAGCGGAACGCGAAAATCATAGAAATGCCATTCAAGCTGAAGTTGGACGTCCAAGCAACGAGGTCACGCCTTCTCAGTATCAATTTCCTTTTCTGCCTGTCATGGCTTCAGCGATGCCTACGCAGTGGACCAGAACTGGCTTGTTTTCAAATCTTAAAAAAGGAGAGCGGAGAACGTTAAAGAATCAAATTCTTGAGGGGCGCTCTGATTGTTTGGTAAGAATGTCAGGCGAGGAGTTAGATATGTATGACAATGATGTTTTCTTGCATACGATTCAGTTGTCCCAAGGTGCGTTTCCAGGTGAAAGGATTTTTTTCGAGCGTTCATCATTTTTACGTGCAATTGGCCGTGGAAGCGATCTTTCATCAGAAAGTTATCGACGGCTCCATGATTCTATGGAACGACTTACAAGTGCTACAATATTTGTGCAAGGCCAGCTGGGGGGTGAAAGCTTTAGGTTAATAGATAAGTTGAGGTGGGGGGTAAGTGGGAAATATTCCATAGAAATGGACGCTGAGATTGTCTCAATATTTGCTAATGAGTTTCTTGCATTCATTGATATGGATGTTAGGGTGAGATTAAAAAGTCCTTTGGCAAAATATCTTCAAAACTATATAGCTGGTCATCAGGTTGGGGGGCATGGAATAGGTTGTGACAAGCTCAGAGTATGGAGCGGGTCGCGAGGGCGTCCACGGGACTTCAACTGCCGAGCATTACCGAACGCACTGGGCGAACTGGAAGATGAGGGAGTTATCAGAGATTGGTCAATTGGAGAGGACACCGTTCGATGGACACGGATTCCTCACACCAAAAGCAGGAGGCCATGAGTTATCCACAGGCGTCGGGGTATCTGCGCAGCGTGCTTCGGGGTATCTGCGCGCCACTTCGGGGTATCTGCGTCAATTATCGGGGTATCTGCGCGGGTCAATTGCTGGAGAGCTCGTGAAGCGCGGCCTCCAGGCACTCTCGGGCTGCTTAACATGCTTTTAATATGATTTTAACATCTGGCCCTAGGGGCGTTCTGAGTAAGGTAGAGGGATTCGAAATGCAAGATGGTCGTGGGTGATGCCCTTTTGACTGGACGGCATGCGCTACCGAACCTCAGGAGTGGCTATCGTCGGGGTATCTGCGCGGGCCAGATGGCATACCCGCTCTATGCTCAAGCGCCTTAGGCGCTTGAGCAGCCCCGGAAGGGAAGGAAGTGAGTTAAAGCATCGGTTTTCGTTTGAAGGCTGCGCGACGGCGTGGGCAGGGCCAACAAGAGTCGACGTAGCGAGCCTTAATGGGTTGTTCCCAAGAAGCTCGAAAGTGTGACGGCCTCTCTCCTAAACCGGGGGAGGGCCTCAGCCATCGCAATTGCGTGCGATGGGGCAGGTCGCTGTCAACTCGTCATCGACGAACTAGTAACTCGTTAAGAAGCTATGCAGCTCATTAATTCCTTGCTAGTCAGCCGGGTGTGGTCAAAAAAGACCCCTGTAACTGGGCGCATCAGAATGCTACTGACAGAGAGCTGAGCAGTAGCAAGTGGATCGGATAAACCGGGTAGAGCCAGCCTTTGACGGAGCGTAACGGCCGTACCTGGATCTGCAATAGAGTCAGTCCGAGCACTGGAGCCAATGCGGCTGCGGTGATGACCGCATGATCCATTGGTGGCAGATCATGCAGCAGCAAAATCGAACTGCCAACATTTGCGAGAGCGGCGAGGAGAGCAGATAAGGACCAAATTACGATTTTAAACTCTAGCGTCCGTGCCTGAATCGCGATTAGCAGTACAGTAGGTAACAATACTCCAGCTACGCCATAGCTCAGTACCGTACGGAGCGCGATTGTGATCAACAGGGCTAGGATCCCGCATAAGATCAGTCCGGGAGTCCGATGATGCATCGCCTGAGCGATAACTAGCCCAAGTGCTATAACGAACAGAATGTTTAAATTCCCGTTATCGAAATATCTCGAATACGGCCATTGGCTAAGGATGGCGAATAGTAATATCCCACTCAGGTATTTAAATTCGACTGGACAACTGATTGGCTGCCGGACAACATTTGCCGCAATTGCGAGGCAGAATAAGGGGTATGCAAGTCGACCGATAATCCGCATCGAGGACAGATTTTCCTGGATTTCATTTGGTAGCACGAACCAGGTGTGATCGATGATCATCGTAAATAGTGCGATCCACTTAATTAGATCGAGCGAGCTGTCTCTTTCGAAAGTTTTCATCGTTGGTCTGCAGCGGCTATTTGTTGTCGTTAATTATATATGGCTTTTGGTCTTGTGATATGTATTTATCATGAGGAGGTTGGCGGTTTGTTACTTGTGTGTGCGGTAGTGTTGGTGGATAATTATGCCTAGGAAGTAAGTAGCAGTTAATGGCTGCGTACCAAACTGCCCCCGAGCAGCGATAGGGGTAGGGAGGCAATAACTAAAATAGCCCGGTCGGGTGCTCGCTGTTATTCGTATATATCCGGCTGACTCTATCAACTGGTTCGGACGCACTTTCTCCATTCTACGACTAACAATTAGAGGCCTCGACATGCAAAAAGCTATTACCTCCGTGCTGGTTACCAGCATTCTCTTCTCTCTCACTGGCTGCGCTGGTACTGGGTTGCAGGATCAGGATGGTTCCCGCAACCAGACCCTAACCTGGGGCTCCATCGGCACTATCGCAGGAGCCGCAGCAGGGGCGCTGATCAACAAGGACAACCGTGGTAAAGGCGCACTTATTGGCGCTGGTATCGGTGGCTTGGCCGGCGCAGGTTACGGCGTGTACGCCGACCGTCAAGAGGCTGAACTCCGCAAAGCGACTGCTGGCACTGGCATCGACGTACAGCGCCAAGGCGATGACATCAAGCTGGTGATGCCTGGTGCGATCACGTTCGCTAATGGCTCGACCGAACTGTCTCCTGCTGCCCAATTTAACCTGGACAAGCTGTCTGGTTCCTTCAAGCAGTACGGAGAAAACAACATTGAGGTCACTGGCCACACCGATAGTGTCGGTAGCAACTCTAGCAACATCGAGCTGAGCCAGAGGCGCGCTATTAGCGTCGGGAAGCACCTGATGAGCCAGGGCATTGATAAGAATCGCATTCAGGTGTTCGGTGCCGGTCCGTCGCAGCCGATCGCAAGCAACAGCTCGGAGCAGGGGAGGGCGCAGAACCGTCGTGTGGAGATCAAGCTGAAGGCGCCGCTGCAGCCAGTGGCTATGGAGCGGACGCAGTAACGAATCTACGTCTGGCTCCTTTGCCAGGTCTCGATACCGCCCCCGCTGTTACAGCAGGACGAGATCCTGGGACATTAAATTGAGGGAATCTGATTATGAAAAAGCTGAGCATCATCGTTGTCACCATGGTTTTGGCTGCACTTGTCGGCTGTGGCGAACCCAAAATGAATAAGGTCATGCCGGCAACTGCGACGGCTGATGCTGTGTACAGCGAAAAGACCTCTCGATACTTGGATAAAGCTGTAGGGCGACCGAAGGCAGAAAGTATTCAACTCACTTTCTGGAATGAGCCAGGCAATCGCGACACCGGATATATGTCACTCCTGATAAATGGCGTTCAGAAGGTGCGTCCGATAGACAATATCGGCGGTTACAGCCGCCAAACTGCTGGTACAGACGCTTTTAAATTTGTATATGAAAATGGCAAGTGGTCAGCGTATGTTTCGGAAAATGATATAGAGACGCATTCCAACCATCCTGATGAGTTTTTTGCGGGTATTGCGCAAATACTTCGACGTTATTGATTTAGTTGCTTGTTCAGAAGCCCCTTCGTTGGGGCTTTTTGCTGGCATATAGGTTGGCTCTATGATGGGTTTTCTTTATGCTCTGAAAATCAAGCTAATAGCCATCCAATTTATTCTTATGTAATTGCAAAAGCATTTTCATGTTTGTGAATAATCAATTAGATGGCTGAGCTTTAGGGTCATAGAATTATGTGTGTGAACATGAAGAGGCTTTGGTTGTGTCGTATGAGCAGCTAAAAAAGGTTCTCGCAATACTGCGAGAGATACAGGTTAAAGCATGTGAGTTGCCAGAATCATGCATGCATGACGGCTATATAATTTCAGCCCTGGCTGGAACTGTAGAGGAAATTCTTTCGAAGGAGGACGGAAACTATGTTCAAAGAGGCAAGCGTAAAGATTCCAAGGGCTATCGGCGTTTTTCTAATTATTTATTTCGGCTTGGTCTTGCCGGCTCGTGAACTGCCGCAGTTTGATAGAAGCGAAAGCACGATGCAAATCAAGGCTCCAGAAACTCCAATTCCTCCTGTTTATATGGGGAGTAGTAATCATGAGTAAGTTTAAAGCGGCGTTTGGTTACCTGAGTGGTTACCGTCAGACTGTCAATGCTGGTCGTGAGCTTAAAAATGCCGCTACTCTTCCGATTTATTTTATTAAAAATATTTACCATTGGGTCAGTGAAATACGGATACAGGCGAAAGCTGGTCGCCATCTCGCAGAGCTTGATGATGAGCTTTTGTGGGATGACATTTGTTTGAAGAGTCAAGTTACGAATGAGTCACTGCGGCGGGCTTATAAGTCGCTTATTTTTGTCAATTTTGTATTAGTTCTTAGTGTGGCGGCTGTGCTTGCTTATTTTGTTGCAAGCTGGGGGCAGGGCAAAATGCTTCTTTTCGCTAATGGTGTTTTTCTGAATATGGTGCTGATGTTGCTTTTTCAGAATGCCTACCGCATTCATATGGCTTATACGCAAAGCGCACCACACCCGTTGCGATTTTTGCGAGAGATTTTTAAACGACCGTCGTTGTTGATAGGGCGAGTGCTGCCTAATGATTACTGTGTGCGGGTGAGGGCTATCGAATGAATAGTTTCTCCGCACTTGTACTGACATGGCTTTTTGGTCGTTGGATATTTGATGCGGCAGAACTCCCTGGAATAGGTGCTCAGGACGTAACACCACTGACGATATTTGCATCCGCTTTTTCAACTCTCGGCCTAGCCATGTTCGGTGCCCTCGCGGCCTGGGCTATATTTCTCGGAATTTTCCGACTCAAAAACAACGGGAATTTTTTCGGTGCAAAAGATGGGAACGAGGCTTTTTTCTACCCGCTGCGGGTGATCTTCGCCCTGACTCTAATTGCACCGGTTATTCCTGTCTCTAGTGCCGGCGGGATTCAGATCACTTTGACGCCAGGACACGCTCTTGTCGCCGGTGTCTCCAAATCTGCGGCCGAATTCGGCGACACGATGCAACACAATGCATTTGAACTGATGCATCGCCATAACCTGTTTAGTGATCCGAAATTCCGAGTTGAGGTCGACGCGAAAGTCGCTTTGGACATGCTAAACAGTTGGAAAATCTCAGCGGTCCAACTCGCTGGTCTGAAAATATTCCGAGATCCGAACGATCAATTAAGTTCGCTATCGAGTCGTGACCTTGCGAATGAGGCTTTAAAAATAAAATGGAATCAGGTTTACGGCGGTAAGTATCCAGCTGCGGGCTCGACTAAAGCCGCTGCTGCAGGCGTGTATATCGCAAACGCGGGCCGATCTTTACAGATACCGTTAATTCCTCCGAACGACGAATTGGCCCGTGCTGTCAGCATGGGTGTCCAACGATTGATCGATCCCGACGCGGTTACTGGCACGGTCGAGGGGGAGATGGAAACCGAGGGGTGGTTTTGCCAATCCGGTTGGTTGTCGTCAATGACATGCAGTGATGAGTATGAACAGGTCAAGAAAAACAATGCCGCCTCTATCGAGGTTGGTATAGCCTCGGCTCAGCGTCAGATCTGGATCGGTCTGGTCGAGCATGCCGTCCAGCAGGCGATTTTGGCTCGGGACGGGACCGTGGGGGCAGGGGACGCGAAGACGTTTTTTGAGGAAAGTATCACATGGGCTAGTCAGTCCGCAGACTGGTACAAAACCATGGTTGAGCAAACCATCAGCACCACGATTGCAACTGACCAGGCTGCTCGTAGTGAAGCGTATTTTGACGAAGTGAAGAACTGGGGTTGGATGCTCGGCGGCACTTTCGTGTTGCGCGCAGCGAGCGACTTCTCACGTGCTGCTAGCTACGCAGAGGGCGCGACGGCACAGATGATGCCAAAATCCACGCTTTCGGCGATGACTCCGGGCGACGCGCTCTCAAAACTGGTCGAAAGCGAAGCCCTGGCACAGATTCAACCTGGAAATGTTGGTGCTGAAAAGTCGCTGCTGGCTAGAGTTTTTTCGCTCGACATCCTCAAGTCCACGACCGGGCCCTCGAACCAGAATATTCACAACATTGCGTCCTGGGGACGCTCGCTCGTTGGCACTGGCATTGGATTTTTTGCGGGCGGGACGATCGCGAAATACATCCCCGGTCTTAACTCAATCACTGATGGGACGCTGCCAAAAGCAATCGGAGGAGTAATGATTGTCTCCGGCGGGTTACTTGGCTACGTTATGCCTCTATTGTTTGCTATCTATGGACTGATGGGGGCAATCAGCTGGCTCGTAGCCGTTGCTACGACCTTTTTCGGAGTGACGCTCTGGTCGGCTGGTATGGCCGCACCGAAAGGCGAAGAGCACACCTCTCAATTGTCGGCGAAAGGGTGGAACGCCTTCATCTTCCTCTATCCTGCTTTGGCCGTGGGTGGCCTGGCAGCTGCGATTGTGATTAGCGCTATCGGCCTGGCAATGGTCCAGGCGATGGCTATGGGACTTTGGGGGATGTTTGATCCTGGTGTCGCTGATGTCGGCCGTCCGCTGGAAAGCCTCGGAGGGATTCTGATCGGCGGATTGCTGATGGTTGTAGTGATTATCCTGTTGTCCTGGAACGTAGTTGTCACCAGTGCTCAACTGATCACCTCATTTCCCCGTAGTGTGCTCAATATGATTTCGCTTAGCGAACCGGGCCTCAATCCTTACGAGAACTCGATGCAGGGGATTATGGGTGGGCTGTCTATGAGCACCCGGCAGATTCTGACGGGATCTATAAGCCGGGCGATCACCCCGTTCCGACCGCCACAGCCCCCGCAGGGCGGCGGTGCCTAATACCGCACTTAATGTGTCGGCGAGTCTCCTGGTCTGGAGACTCGCTGATCATATATGGGGAGCCCGCAGAATTCGGGAAAAATCGTACGCTAAGCCTGCGGCGCCTATGTGCACTTCCTGTTCCATTGTTCCCCAAAGCCCGGAATGCGGCTCGATAACATCCGCCTCGGCCCACATTCGTTGAGAATGACACGACGATTTCGCTTGCGCGTCAGCTCGCCAGACGAACGGTTTTTTTCGTGTAAAATCGGGCTCTTACCTTACGTGCTCGGGGACTGAGCTTGGCTAAATTTCACGTCGATTCTATCCAAGAGTGGCAGTCGTTCGAGCACGACGGCGTTGAGTACGATCTCGGCCACCTGTCGTCGCACCTGGTGGTCTTCAAGGCCGATAGACAAGACTACGAATTCGTTGTGACTTACGGCCTCCACTGCTTCACGAAAGACGATAGCGGCACCAACATTCCGTACCGGTACGAAGACGGTCGGCATGGGCAAATGGTCTGCCTAGAACGCTTCGAAGCCTCCAAGCAGCTCAAGGGCATCATAGAGAAGCTGGACGCCGCTACGATCTACCACACGGAAGGGGAGCGGTTTTTCACCATGAGCGTGTTTAACAGCGCTACCGGCCTGCTGGAACCGTACAAAGTGTGCCTAGCGTTCTATCGCGAACACCGCTTGCTGCGGATTCACGTCACCAGCGCGTATTTCGCACGCACTGGCGAAGGCTCACCGGATACCCCGATCAACAAAAAGGGGTTTAGTGTCTTCAAGGTCGCGATGGATACGCAAAGAAAGCCCAAGGGCCAATGCCCCAAGGAAGTACGGAATCGGCCGAAGCCGCAAAAGTGAAGGGCAAGAAACGGCGAATCCCGCTCTAGGCGGGATTCTCAGCCGTCGATTGCATGCGTTCGACGGGGCAGGACGCTGTTACCTGGCACTGGGCCATCTGACTTTCATCAGAAGCGGGGTGCGATCCGAAGATCCCTGTAACCACCCTGTGGTTCACGCCTAGGCGCAGATGAATAATAGTGAATCCATAATCACTATGTCAATCATGCTGTCACCTCCTGGATCACCTAGATTCCCCCCCGATCATCCCTCAGCCCCCGTTCAGAGCTGGCCCTGACAGCGTCCAATTCATCGGCCAAGCTGGCAGGCCTCTCAGGCTGCTCATACAGGGCCAAAAACTGCTTTTGGGCGTCAAGGACATGCTCTACCCGGCGCTGCTGTTCGGCGGTTTGCCGCTTTCTCCGAAAATCCCGTATCGTCAGTACCTCGTTGTCAGTAAGCCCCCAGTGTATGGCCTGCTGACGGGGGCATTTTGCAGGGGGTTCCGGCTGCGCCGGGGTCCCACATTGGCTTAGCGTACGATTTTGTCCGCATTCTGCGGGCTACCATCTATGCGCGTGGTGCTGATATTGGCATGCCCCAGCCACTGCTGGACCCTGGCGATATCGGCCTCATGCTCCAAAGCATTGGTCGCGGCGGTTGCGTGGGTTGTCGATATTGGCGAACCATTCGACTGCGGCCGGCACCTTAGCCAGGACCTGAAACTGCGCTGCCGTCAGACGACGGTCTGCTGGGGCTCCAATTAGCTCACCAGAGCCGGATGAGTTGACGTCCTTCATTTTATGCCGGGCCCTGCAGGCTGACCTGCAGCGTGCTCACTCGCAACCCATTCCCAATATTTACGGATTGAACGGTCTACCTCAGACTCCGGTATCAGGTGTTGCCAGCGCTCGGATTCTTCGTCCATCTGAGTCTGAGATCCCAACTGAGGGCCAATTTCAGCACCTGCAGCTTTGAACCTGGCCCGAGCTTTGTCCCAGAACCCGTGCGATAGCTCGTACTCGTAGAGGGGAATGATTGGCACCTGGTGCGTTTGCCAGAGGTGCCATAGCAGTGCCAGTCCGTTGCCCTGACGATGATGCTCGGGCGCTATCTCGATCTTGTTGATATACACCCGGTCCTTGAGCACGTTGAGGCTGTAGTCAACATGGCCGATGCGTACACCGTCCCGCTCAGCGACGATAAACGATCCCGCCCCTGGAAACGGGAACTGGAGCCGCTGGGTGTCGTTAGAATGGTCGATATGGATCGCCAGTGATGACAGACTGGTTGTCAGGCGGTTTGAAGCGCGCCGCTGGAAAAAATCGCGCATGGGGTCAAAAAGCGACATACGGCCTCCCCGTCTAAAAAGTTCGCGTATTTTATCGGTAATTTTCAAACCTGCTTGGAATTGAGGCGAGGAGGGTAGGTCGGTAGCATCCAAGCCATGAAACCTCACCTGAATGATCTGCTCCTCGATCACATCATTAACTCCGTTCCCGTCCTGCAGATCGGGCGTGATCGTATGGCCTACTATCCAGGCTCTGCGTTCGCCGGCCTGGCCAGCAACGCCTATCCGCAATCCTGGAGAGCATGGGCATCGAAAGAACCCAGTGGTTCACTTTGGTTCGCGATCCACCTTGATGCGATCGGAATTTACTGGGAAGTTGACTATATTGCATGGGCGAAAGGCTGCGCTTTCGTCTCTACCCCCGAGCATCGACTCTATTGGGCGCACGGCAAACCTGGGCTGGCTGAGAGGGTGCTGCGCCCCTTGTATCTGGACTGGATGCTTAAAGGCGCTCTTGTGGCTGAGTACGGGCCTGATTATTTACCAGGGTTAGCCGGCGACCCAGTGCTCCTGGACGAGTACAGCGAGTACCAGGAGCAAATGGCCCAGCTACTGAGCAGATTCGCAATCGAGGCGCGATAGGTTGAGCAAGCATTGACGACAACCGCGAATATCCTTAGATTGAATTCACTTGCCGAGAGAAACGAGGGCGAAAGCCTCCACCCGCGGACATATGAAAGTGCTTAACGAAGAAACCACCTCACGGTGGTTTTTTCGTTCTGGCGCCGAATTTACCAGTAATCCTTCAAAGCCTCCCCCTGGTGCGCAGGGACATGTCCCGCCCCGGCGCTCAACATTTTCCCTTCTGGGCTCGGCCCGCGCAGCGGGCATAAAGATCCCGGCCGAGGCTGGGATCCTTTAAGGCGCGAGCCGACAAGACTACCAGTCCAGGACCTGGACCTTGCCTGGCACGCCCGTGGACGCCGCGTGAGGCTTTGCCGCCGGTGCGGGTGCTGAAGTTTCCAGCGGCATGAGCGGCTCGGGTGCTGCCTGCGCGGCCGGCATAGAGCGAGAGGCTGCCGGCTTCGCTGGGGACGCGGGATCTTTCAGCTCCCGCGTCTCAGTTTTTGGGCCTGTGGCCGTTTTGCCTTGCGCAATCTGCAGTAGCTCGCGGTTGATTTTGTCCAGGTAGTTCATGCCTTCCTGGATCTTTGCGTTTTCAGTTTGATAATGCTCATCCAGTTTCGGACTGGTTCCATTCGCAACCCAGCTGTCGCGGTCGAGTTCGATGAAGACCTCGAATGCAACTGGATCAATGCCCTGAAGGGGCTTGATTGGTACTGGATAGCGCTGAAGCAGATAATCCACGTCAGGATCTGTTTCTCGATTGGCTAGTAGCGGCCCGAAGCGTTCCAGTAAGGCATCACGCTTAGAACTGATCCGAGATTGCAATGCCGTCAGACGTTGTTTTAGGCCCACCACCTGGATGGCCGCAATGCGCTTTTCCTCGGCCACCCGTGCAGCCTTTGCCTTCTCGGCAGCAGCGATACGAGCAGACTCTTCCCGAACACCTTGGGTGAAGTGCCCCGCGCCGGCGGCAACTGCGATGGAGAGCGCCGCGACACCGATCGCTTTCATTAACCGGCCAGACTTGAGTTGTAGCGGCTCGCCGACGATAACCGAACCGACCTGGAGCAGGTCGCCATGCTGGGCTAGGAGATGTGCGGAAGAGTTTTTCATGCTGCTACCTCCTCAGCGGCTTGTTCAATTTGCTGCTCGGTCGGGAATGTGAACATCGGATTGAGACGGATCTGGGCGCGGCGGACGGTGCCGCAACGATTTACCGCAGCCAGGGCCGTGAATTTTTTCATCGTCAGGGACCGAATCTCCTCCGGCGACACGAGCGGGATCTCGCCAATTTTTACGCTGCCAGCCGGCCGCTCCCGACGAATTGCGGCAGGCAGCTGCTGCCATGCCTGTTCAGCGCCCAGTTTCTTCGCTAATTCAGAGACAGTGCTGATAGCCTGGCCGACATGGCTATACGAGCGGCCAACTTTGATCATCTCGTCGGATGTCTGCGCTTTGGCAGCTAAGGTTCCAGTGGAGTAACCGCCAGCATTGGCGCCGTAAAGGTTCGCGGTGGCCACCGGATCAGTTGTGTTCGCAGCGACCTCAGAAAACACCACGCGAGGTGCAGCCCCCAAGCGCTGGGAAACGTAGTCGAGGGTCATCTCAGAGCCGACTTGCATGCTCACCACAGAACGATATTGATCTAGGAGCATGATCGTGGCCTGCTCGTCCTGCAGTGCAACCTGCAGACCATCGAGGCCCTGAGTCGAGTACAACGCGCACAAACCGAGCGAGCGCGCTTTAGGCAGGATCGCCAGCTCTTCATGCGAAACCAGATCCTGTGCCTCGTCGACTACCAGGAGCACAGGCTCCTGGCCTTCGGTTTTCCAGTTGTCGCCACGGCGCTTGATCGCGCTATAGAAGCGACGCTTAGCCAGCGCCGAAATGGCAACGCCACTCTGGGTATCAGGTAGAGCCAGCCCAATCATTGCGCCGTAGAGGCAGTCCTCGATCTCGACACCCTCAACGCAGTCAGCCCACGCACCAAGCTCTTGATCATTGATGAGAGTACCGAGCCAGGTTTCCAAATTGAGTTCGATGGACGAACGGGTTTCGGTGGCTTTCTGCAGGTGGCGCACCATGAACGAGTTATAAGCACGATGCAGGTGTCCAGGGAGAAGATGCATGCAATCGCCTTCGATCAGTTCTTTTGCGCGATCACGGCTACTTGGCTCAAATGCGAGTTTGTAGATTGAGCTGAGATTCCATGGCCACTCGACCGGCTCCAAGGCATTCATGAGGGCAAGGACTTTCGCCGTGCTGCGCAGCAGCTCACGGGCGAATTGCTCCCACTCGCTGCCCGAAACGTCGCCCGCATTACCTTTATCGGAGCTGAATAGCTGGAAAAGAGTATCGGCGACTTCATCCGGCTGGAGATTCTGGATGGCGTTGAAGTTCGACGATTCGGGGCTGATAACCTGGTAACCAGGCAGGCCTGCGAGCTCTTTCGGAAGTTGACCCTTGCCGTCCAGTACCAGCAGGCCGCCTGCTTTTGCCTCTTGCCATTGCCAGACCACTGGCCGAATCACCGCTGCCGTTTTACCGGTCCCGGTTTGGCCTAGCACAAGCATGTGCGTCGAAAGGTCCCCCACGGACAGGCCGAAAGGCATGCCCGCTTGGGCGGGGCTATACGGATCACGTCGTTCAGCAAATAGGTCAGTTGCAGTGCCCAGGTTGATGAACGAAGACTTTTCGTTCATTGCTCGTTCGATCTGTTCATTCAATGCGCGATCGAAGTCCGCGAATTTGCTCTTACCTTCCTGCTCAATGAGTTTGGGATAGGCAGAGACCGCCAGGGCCTCGCGGGCCGCCGCAGCTCGGGTCTTAGCGATCGAGGATAGGTCGAAGATCGCTAGGAACGACCAAACTGCAGCGCCGCCAGCGGCGACCGGCGCGATGAACCAGCTCAGGGAATCGGAAGCGACGAATAGACCGGCCAGCAGAATGGCGATTCCGGCGACAGCCATTGGCATCGACTCATCGACCAGTGCTTTGCGCAAATAGGACACCGATAGGTCATCGGGCACGATCTGACCATCAACAGGGTTGCCATCGCGATCGTACGTCCATGATCGATACGAGCCAACCAGATCGGCAGGAGTCCGAGGCGGAGTTACGCGCAGCAACACGCGAGCGCCGAACTTTTTCACATCCTGAATTTCATCCTCAGTTAGCAGCGGGCCAGCAGGGACCATCAGTCGCCAAGCCCTAGGAGTAAGACCAAGCGAGCAAAGGAGAACGTACCCCCCTACCACAGCGATGCAGAGACCGGCAGCGATCGAACCCCATTGCCAGGCGAGGCTGGAACCGTTGCGACCCATGAGGTAGGCCGTAGCTGATACTAGGAGGAGCGAACCGACGCTCAGCGCGAAATTCCGGGCGCGTAGGCGCTTCTGGAGTCGAGCGCCCGCATGGAATGCAGCGCGGCCATAGAAGGCGCGGCGCGTGAGCGATGCACGATCCGATGGGAGGGCCTCGACCACATCATCGTGGAGGATCTGATTGGCCGGCCAACCGCGAGTATCCGCGCTCAGTTGTGGGCCAAGCGCTATGCGAATGGCCTGTGTTCGGCGCTCGCGCCATGCGCGTTTTGCTGCTTCAGGATCTGTGGCCCAAAGAAGCAGATTTTCCATGTAATTACGGAATTGCGTTACCATACAATTTCTTCCTTTCGTGGGTTTTTCCTGCCGCGAAACCGGCTCACCTGAGTTGCCGCTCAGGTGAGCCACCCTTTCAATTTGCTTGCTTATTTGCGTTCGCCGCCGCAGCAATTTGAGCGCTCTCGATTACCAGCGCCCGCGATGCATCAGCTATTTTTGCTCGAGTGTCCGCATTGCGGACCCGTTGCTCAAAATGACGCAATTGAGGCATCCGGCCAGTTGTTTCTGTCTGAATCAGGTCCGATTTCATTGCGTCCAGGAAGCTGTTCAGGCTTGGATAAAACCTGAGGCTGCTGTCGTCCGGTGGAGTACCAGTTGCCAGAGCGATACGAAGAGCACGGTTCTCCGTTTCGAGGCGCGCGATTCTTAGGTCGGCGGCGATTAACCCAACGTGCATTGCCGCTTGCCCAGGCTGCTTCAGGTCATACAAACCGAGCATGTCTTCACGAGACTGAAACTGAGGTTCGCTCAATCCCGGCAGGCAATCCACAAGAGGACAAGCACCCACTTGACCCGTGAAGACTGCGACCAGTGCCGATGCTGCAATTAGGGTTCTGTTATCCATCACATTGATCTCCCGGCTTGTTCGCCCTGTTTGTCGTGGCTGACCCGATGATCAGTCAGCTTTTTTTGCTCCTCCTGGACCGCCTCCTGGGCATCTTTGCGCTGCTCAGCGTAGGATGCTGGAGCGTCGTCCCGCTGCTGATGTTGCTTATGCAGCTCTTCCATGCGCGGATCCTTGGCCAGTGTGTCCAGGCCATCGAGGTCCCGCCCTTCAAGGCGTTTGAACTCTTCGCGCTCCTCATGTCGGGCGCGGATAAAAGCCTCTGCGTCACTGCCAAGTAGGCTCACCTTCTTTTTTCGCGCACGAAAATCCCCATCATCGCCTTGGTTGACCATGCGATTTCTCCTTCAGTAGTGGTTGCGCGTTAGCGCTGTTGTTTGGCGTGGATTTGTTGGTTTAGGTATTGGCTGGCCATCGGCACCAGGACGCTGAGCGACACGACGATGCCGATTGCCAGACCCGCGCAAAGGTCGATCAAGCGAGCTGTACCTGTGCGCTGAGCCGTGGCCGCAAAGTTGGTGGTCATCTGGCGCAAGGCGTTGTCTTTGTCCTGTTCGAAGTACGTCAGTCGCTCCATCACCGCAGCCGACTTAACTTTCTCTGCGTCGAGTTGGCCTCGCAGTTGGTTGCGCTCTGCGAAGTAGTTAGCTGAACTCTCGCCTAGCTGTGCCATCGCCGCTTTAACGCGCCCAGCTAGGTCATTGATGGCGACCTCAACCGCTTCTCGCTCAACTTGAAGCTTGGCATCGATGATCGAATCAGCCAGCACCTGAGCAATCCCCTCCCGCAGTGAGGCTCGGAAGTCGATCTCATCGGCCGGCCTGAGCAAACGACCTGGTAGACCGGCGATCTGCCGGCTGAGGGAATCGAGCGTTCGCGAGAAGCCATCCAAGTTCATGGTGTCGATTGATGATGCTGCGCCACGGATATTTTCTGCAGCATCGAGCAGTAACTCTGCAATTCCCTGCTGCTCGCCAGAGCCATGTAGAGATCGATCGACGGCGACCATCTGATTTGCTGTCGCCTCGAAACGATCAGCCAGCTCGAAGTGATCGCGGAAGAGCTCGCGCAGCATCAGTTGCTCCCGTGTGAGAGCAGCTTCGCTGACATTCATCGGGAGCGCGCTCATCGTCAGGCCCCAACCGTCGAAGTCAGCAGTTCGAAAACCTGCTGCAACTGTCGATCCATCGATTTGGACTGCTTGGTGATAGCCAGCATGTCCATGGCACGACGCCAAGCCTTCTTGTCGTCGGAGCGAGTTGCTTCTTTCAACTCGGCCTTGTAATCGGTGATATCACTCAGTGCTTGGACGATGTTCATTTTCTTATCCGAGAGCAGGGCGAAAAGCTCCGACTCAGGGACAACGCATGCCGGATTGGCAAACGCCACACCGCTTTTTTTCGCGAAGTTCAGCACGTCCGCAAACTCAGCCTCGACGCCATCAACGACTCGGTTGAACACGAACTGAATTTTTTTTGGAGGAACACCGAGAGTGCTGAGCATGTGGGCCGTTTTCATGGCCTCAGTGCGTTCCTTGGTGTCAGAAGTACAGGGGATGACGAACAGATCGATTTCATCGTGGCCATCCTCGAAACGGGAAAGGCCGACCAGGAAGTCTTCGATATTCGATGCGCCAACATCCAGGATCAAATCGTCGGTGGAGGCAAGTTCCGCATAGATCCGGGCGAACTGCTCGCCCTTCAGTTGCTCAACGGCAGCGCCAAGGTCACCACCCGCGGCGTTGATCGTTTCTACTGCCAAGATCTTCGCTTCCGGCATACGTGGCGCGAACAGGTTTACTGAGAGGGTGGTCTTGCCTTGGTTGCCGCCAAGGTTGACGAGTGCTACGCGCATTTTTCTCTTCCTTTCGTAGAGGTTCCGACTAGTCGTCGGTTCGGTACTTCTCTGGATCAAGCTGACCAGTCATCGCTCGGAGATCACCAGCGGTAAGTGGCGGTTTTTTTGCTGATATCTCAGCGGTTTTCACTCGTTGCACCGGAGAGGTCTTAACCTTTAGGTGACGGTCAATCTGCTCCTGCTCTGCCGGGGTCGGTGAGGCTGTCAACTCTTCGTGAGCTGGCTTTGAACCGTCCTGATAGACCCGGTTTTCCTTCTTGCCTCGCTTGTTTGCACCCAGATACGAGGCGTATTCCTCTGGCATGTTCTCGACCATGAATTTGCGTACGGTCTTGAGATCGACCTTGATGCCAAGTGCTTCATCAAGTGCCCGATGGATGTCCTTTACGGTTTTCCCGCGCTGCATCAGTAGGGCGATCTGTACTCGCACCGGATTCAGTAGGCGATAACCAGCCCCACGCCGGTTTTTCTGCTCGGTGGCTTCCTCTTTTGCGAGCCATGCCTCCAGTTCTGCAGCCATCTCTTCGGCTTCCTGTTGTTCCGCGATCAGGTCCTCAGGGCGTTTGAACATCCCGACCTCCTCCAGTGTGATGTTAATGGTTGAAACTGGATTTTAGTGGGTCTTTCTGGTTTTACACACCCCTTGGAATAGATTTAAAGCTGGTTTTATCTGGTCGTCAATGGTTATTACTGGTTTTTCTTGATGGTTTTTATGGTTTTACTGGTCTTGCTATGATGGTTTTTCTGGATTATTGTGGTTTTGCGATGAGGTTTTCTTAACACATCTGCACCCTTCGGGTGCTTCGCGTCGGCCCGGAGCCCACGCCATGCGCGGCCTCCAAGTCGGAATAGCAACAAAGCAAAGCAAGGTACGCCGGCTAAAGCCGTCTACCTGAGAAACGCTCTCAGAAGGGAAAAGGAAAATGGCGCGGAAGAAGGCCGGGGCGAAGACCTCGACCCAGTACCTGGATGCGGTTGCGGCAGTGCGTCTGGAACGCCTTTCGGCTCGTCTGGGCGTCGCTCAAGGCCGCGTGCTCGATGCCCTCATGTCTATGCGCACAGACGAAGAAATCGCCGGTTTCATGGCTGCGCAGCGTTTCAGCGCCGATCCTTCCCGACCTGTTCCCGTTCTCCTCGATGGTCCGGTTGTGGCTTCGATGGCAGGCGCAATCACCCAGTCCGTTTCTTCCCTTCTGGGCTCTGCTCTTCCTGATCTGCTGTTGCAGGTTCTCGCCAGCCAAGCTGAACGCCGGCCTGAACTGCTCGCCGGCACCATCGAGCCGATGCTCAATCGGCTCGTGCCGATGGTTATGGATCGCCTCATTGCCGAGCAGACAGGCATGGAGATTGAGCGATGAGTCACTACGGGATGAGCAACCAGAAGACCACGGCCAGTAATTTTGCTGCCAAGGCTTCCTACTTTGAAAAGAAGCTGAAGGAGCTCCAGGCCTTACGTGAGAAGCGCATTGATCTCGGCGCAGAGCGTGGCGTGACAGATGAGGTCATGGCTGCCGAACTGGCGAAAGTCGACACCGAGATCGCCGCTATCGTCAGTCAGGTGGAGGGCGACCAAGGCACAGGGCGAGAGGACTACTACCACAAGTCCGGCAACGACACTTTGGCATCGGGTATTGCAGGCCCGTTGTCCAACAAGCTGGGCCTCGGTGAGCATCCGCAGGACGGTGATTACCTAGCTCTTTTCCGTGGAATCAACCCACGCACCGGAGAGGCGTTCCTTGATGAGAAGCGTCAAAATGCCATCGACAAGGCTATTCAGGAAGCTGAGTCGAAGAAGGCAAACCCGTCCTCGAAAAAGCAGCTCGACGTCGGCGACCTAGAGCGACTGGAGAAGGACGGGAAAGAAAAATCGGCAAAGGATCCTGTTCTCGGCTTCAGCTCGTGTGTGAGCCTGCAGAAGTCCATCAGCATCTACTGGGCACAGGCCGACGACCAAACCCGTCGCGTGATCCAGGAATGCATGATGGGGGCTGTGAACGATGCGATCGAGCGCGAGCACCGTACTGGCCGGATTCGCGGACGTGAAGGCGCTCAGGGCGCAGAGTCTGTAACCGGCGAGTGCGTCACTCTGACATATGCCCATTGCACAGCACGTCGCGCCCCCGGCCAGGACTTCCCTGATCCTCAGCTTCACGTACACCTGGAACGGCCGAATTTCGTTCGCACCGTCGACGGCAAGTTCCTGACCCTCGATGCGGGATGGCTGTACAAGAGCCAGAAGGAGTTTGGTGCAGTCGTCGACGTGGCCTTTTATCAGCGTCTCCAGGCACGCCTCCCCGAGTTGGCTTCTGCGATGGTCGTTGATTGGAGCGGGCATGGCCTGCGTCTCAACGATGCTTCAGTTTCGAAGGAACTCGTCGCCGAGTTTTCCAAGCGCAGCGAGCAGATCCAGGCAGAGAAGAAGACTATGGCCACCTCTGGCCAAGCTGCAGCTCAGGCTATCGCCGTCCGAAGCCGCGATGCGAAGGACATCGAGCTAGGCGACAGCCTGGATGGTCATTGGCGCGAAGCGATTCCCACTGTCGAGCTGAAGGCATCAACCGCCAAAGATCTCCAGGCACCGAGTCTCACTGAGCTGCAGCGCATGGTGTTCCGCGGATCCACCGTGATCGATGAATTCGCGATCGATTCTGCGGCCGCGCACCTGACCATTGGCAAAGGTGGCCTTGAAGAAATCGAAGCAACCAAGTCGGAGATTTACAAACAACTCGGCCTCATCGAAATTCCCCAGCAGCCGGACGAAAACGGCCGCATGCCGCCGAAGCGTTACACGACGAAGGAGCTCTTCACCCTTGAAGCTGACTGCGTAAAGGCGGTGCATGCTGGTCTCGATGATCCGAGTTGGAATGTTGGCCGTGCTTTTGTTGACCAGGTGATTGACGACTATGAGAAGGAAAAACAGGCGACCCAGAAGCCAGGCGAAAAGCCTTTTCGGCTCACTCAGGAGCAGCGCCAGGCTGCCTACAATCTGACTGGGCCAGGTCAGTACACATTCTTTAAGGGGGCGGCTGGCGTTGGTAAGTCTTCCACTCTGGCGCCGACCTTCCGCGTATACGCCGAAGTTTTCAAGGCGCAGGGGCGCCGTGTAATTGGCGTTGCGCCTGCAAACAAGCAGGCAACGGAGCTGGGTAAGTCGACCGGTATTCAGGCCCAGACTGTCCATTCACTACTGATCAAGCACCAGAACACGCTTGCCGCGCAGCAGGCTGGGCAGCGTTTCAAACAGCAGGATCTCATCGGACGCGGCGATATCGTCGTGTGCGACGAAGCCGGCATGCTGGACACCTACCAAATGCATAACCTGGTGGTGGCTTGTCACCAGGCAGGCGCCCGCCTGATCTGCGTTGGTGATAGAAACCAGCATGACGCAGTGGAGACAGCCGCATTGTTCGGCCTTCTGCACGACGCTGTTGGGGATCGCTGCGCCAAGATCGAAACGATCGCTCGCCAAGTCGACCAGTTCAGGCCTACTGCTCAGGCCCTTTATGAAGGCAAGGTGAGCGATGCGATCCGCCACATGCAGCGCGATGATCAGCTCAAGGTTTTCGCTGACGGCGTGAACGAAGCTGACGAGTTGGTTGGCGATGTTTTCTCTGATATGAAAGCTGGTCTGCCAGGGAGGGATAGCGTTGTCCGTGAGTTGGACTGGTCCCAGATTCTTGTCCTCACTGATACGAACGAACAGGTACGGGCGCTCAACCACAAAATTCGTGATGCCCGATTCGCTCGTGGTGAATTGAGTGCTGTAGGTAGCGTAAGCATCGAAACCGAGGTACTGCCCGGCGAGCGATTCACGATCCAGGTTGCGATTGGTGACCGCCTGCTTTTGCGCAAAACGGCCAAGGACTCTCAGAACGAACCGATCTACAACGGGGACCTTGGCACCGTGCTGGGTATCGAGCGAATCACCCGCGAAGTCGACGGTGAGCGGATCGAGGACATTCTGTTCACGATCACCCGGGACGATGGGAGGACGGTCAAGATCAATGCCAGTGAATACGAGTCGCTGCAGCACGGCTATGCGATGACCGGCCACAAAGCGCAGGGCATGACTGTTATGCAGTCTTACTACCTGCCGTCATCCTACGCTTCCCTGCAGGCTTGGTATGTCGCCTATACCCGCGGAATCCACGGGTGCAAAACGTACCTGAGTCAAGCCAACTGGCTCCCATTCAAGAGGTCGACGGCGGAATTCGTCTACAAAGAGAACGCTCTCGACCTGATGCCTCAGGCTCGCGAAGCTATTCGCGCATCCGTCCATACAGGTCAGCCGTTCAGGCTGACCCCTCAGAAACTTTCCGTCCTCGATCGTCTCCAGGGGGGCTCTCCACTTTTCCAGTTCCCCGGCCAGGCGAAGGAGCAGCCCCAAGAACAACCCCTCCGGTCCGTCGCTGTCCTGCCGCCCGTAGAGGTTGAGATCGAGCACGCCAAGGCCTTCGGCGCCGAAATCGTCGACCTTCGCATCGACGAACAGACCTGGCCGGCTGATGCCCGACGCGTTGCCGTTGTAGCTGCAGAAAACCCCGCTCCAGGTGCAGAAGTTGCGCGATGGACAAACCCCGGCTCATGCGTTCCCCCAGAGCAGCGCCGCGACCTTTGCGAAACCCTCCAGGTAATGAAGACCGCCTTATTCACCACGAAGCTGAAACTGATGAAGCCTGAGCCTCAGGAGGCCCGCTATGTCCGAATTGATCCTGTCCGACCTGCCACCCTTACCGGCCTCGGCCGATACCCCTGCGTTGATGGACGACCTGTCGCCGCCGATGGAGTTTCCCGACCCGAATCCCGAGCCGGCGCCGCAGGCCATCGAGTCGTCGGCAGCCTCGGCCAATTTGAGCGCGCCACCAGCGCCGGTGACGCCGCAAACGAAGAAGCCTTCTCCCGTCCGCTCGGCAACATTAAACGCCCTGCAGGGCGAGCTTCCTCAGACGGCCTGCGTGCGTTGTCCACATGCGATCTGGCAGCAGGTCCCGGAAGGGGACGTGAGGGTCTATTGCCCGATAACACACTCGCTGATCGACAGCCTCTTGGTCGAGTGCGACGGCAGGTTCCTGGTACTGCTGTAGCACGCTCAATGAAATATGACAAAGCATCAGACGCCCGCGAAGTCGCCGCGATGAAGCGCGACGTTGACCTGACCGACTACGCTGTTCACCTGGGCATGGAGTACGACAAGAAGGCCTCGTACAAAGGACATGCTGTTTTCCGCCACGGCTCAGGGAAATACGACATTTACCAGGCCGCTGATGACAATTGGGTCTGGCATGACCGCCATTCGGGGAAGAGCGGTGACATCTTCAAGTTCTATCAGGAAGCCAGGGGCGGCACCTTCATCCAGGCCAAGGACGATGTTCGTGCGTTTCAGGGGGGCGTTCTACCTTCGCTGGGTAACTCAGCGGAAGAGCAGGCCCGTATTGATCGCGCACGTGAAGAGTCGCGACAGAGGAAGGAACGCGAGCGCCTAGAGACAATCGCAACCAGCACGGAAAACCACTACCGCACGTTTGGCTTCATGTCTCGTCGTGATAGCTACCTGAGCCAAGAGCGAGGGATCTCGTCCGAAGTGTTGGCCGAAACGCGTTGGCGTACGAGCCGGCATGGATCCGCTGTTTTTCCTCACATTGATGCTGATTCTAAGTTCTGCGGCTATGAGTACCGCGGTGCTCAGGTGATCAATGGCGAACGACGTGAGTTCAAGGGCTTTACGACAGAAACTGAAAAAGGTATCTACCTCGCCAACCCGAAATGCGCAAACCCCACCGAAATTCGTTTCAGTGAGGGCGGTGTTGACACCCTGAGCACCTACCAGCTCGCCTCACCCGAGGAGCGACAGCGAGTTCTGTTCGTGGGCACGACTGGCGAACCGGGTGAAAATACTCAGAAAGCCATTATCGCCCTGGCCAAGCGCTACAACATCCGCTTTTTCTCCATGGTGTACGACCGTGATAACGGCGGCGATCATCACACCGCAAAGCGTACAGCACACCTGGCCGAGCACTTCCCTGATGCCTTGATTGAAGACGTGCGCGATCGCATAGGCCTGCAGCTTGGCGAGGACCCGAACCAGGCTGTGCGGCGTCTTCTGGGCAAAATGGGCGAGTCCATCGAGATAACAGCCACTCCAACTGGGGCTGAACAGCTTCCTGCAACGGCTACTCTGGTTCAATTCACTGAACCTGATCAAACCACGGAGCATGACGCCGAGATTCGGTCACAGACTCGACACATGTAACTCCCGCAGTGAGTGCCAAATCTCTTAACCATGAAAGGAAGAAACCATGTCTGAAACTTCCATGCATGAAATCTGGCAATTAACTGGGCGGCTGAGCGATTACCAGAATGCCAACCTGTTTGCGCCGGTCAGTGCCGCCTCCCTGTTCGACGACGCGTCAAGCAGTGTGGGGAGTCGAGTCGAACTGTTGTGTTACGACAGTTCGACCCTGGTGGCCAAGTGTCGGGCAGCCGACATCCAGGTTACATTGCACGGGCAATGGAAATGACTATTCGAATTACTTTTGCCCTCGACTTAAATGAGAACGATCGAGATGCGCTGCGAACGCTCCTCGAACGTGCTGAGACGGCCGCCAAAGCTGCAGCCCCACACGATCCGCGTGAGCAGGCTCGCATCATAGATGTGCTTGCCGAAATCAGAGCGCAGTTACCTGATTGAAGACTACGGCAGGGAGAGGGCTGCTTGTGTTATCAAAAATCAGGGGCGTAGCGTCCTACGTCTTGTAATCATTATGAATTACTCAAGACCTATGCACGGTGCATAGGTCTTGAGTAGACAACCTCGGAAGCCCCGTCGTTCCTACCGAAGCGGACATCTCATGTCAGTGCGTCCAGCAGCATTGACGCAATGTTGCCCATGGACTCAATGGAAAAACGAGCCTGCATGGGAGTGATACCGCTAATCCAAGGCCGGCCGTGACCAGTACCCTCTTTGTTACGCAAAGCGTTCAAGGCGCAGCCCAGGTCATATGTGGCGCGCTCCATTCGCCTATGGGCAGGCTCACCAGCAACTACAGGATCGCTAGGCGTGGCGAGACCAAGGGCCGTAAATGCTTGCCCTAATAATGTTGGAAAATTGGAGGTGCTTGGGTACGAGCCCCATTTTTCAACCAGCACATGAGCAGCTGTTGCTTCCAATAGGTCTTTGGCCGTGCCAGCTAACAGCGGGCTGTCCAACGCGCCGCGCCGTGCGCGGTCAGCATAAGCCTGCAGCGCCGACGTAAGCGCCTTGCTCGTCAGTGAGTCCAAAACTCGCGGCTGAAGCGAGCCATCCAATGAAAGATCCCAGCCTTGTGCAGCAAAGACCGCGATGAGATTTGTGATTGCCTCTGCACCGCAGTAGTTGCGGGAGGTTGGGCGAAATCCACCGTAACCTTGGACAGTAGATATGAGTCCGGAAACCAGGGCCTCGCCGGCGGACAGATCATTAGATAGCGCCCAGCTCAGTGTGCCGCGTACTCGTTTTGATTTTCCGATGGGCTTGCTATTTGACCTTCCTGGATCAGCGGGAGTGAGCTTGGCCTGGTCGATCTGGAATTCGATGTCAGAGTGGGTGGGCTCACGCTTTTCAGTTTGTGAGTCATCAACGAGACGAGAAATCGCTACGGCGATAGCGTCCGTAAGTGGAGGTCGGTTTGCCATGATGCCTGGTTCTCTCCCTAACCATTAAGACTAAAGCGCAGCCTCTGGAATAATGAAGGTCGCAAGACCAATGACTGAACACCACAACCCAAGTACGGAGCAATTGCAAGCGCTGCGAGATGCTGGTCAACCAAGCGTAGCGGTCCCCACCCTCCCTCGGTAGAAAAGGCAGCATAACAAGCACCCGTAGAGGTGGGCGTTGCTACTTGAACTGAATGTAAAACCGTTGCTACCATGCGATCGCGCCCCGGCAGGCGTATGACACCCGTCTTTAAAGCTGGTAACGGCACTGCCTTGCTAAGCGACCGACTGTGAAATCAATCGGTCTGTTGTAGCGGAGACGGGTGACGCTGCGTGATAGGCCGGGAGACATTCATGGTTACCCTCGCTACTCCTCCGTCTACCGTCGACGGCATCAAGCGCCTGGCAAAGGCAATCAAGCGCGAATTTGGTATCACTCATTACGAAGCCCTCGAAGAGGCTGCTCGCAAGGCAGGATTCCAGAACTTCCTGCATGCCAAGCGTGCGATTGCCAAGGCCGCGGCTCAAATCTATACCGCCTATGTGACTGTGTACTGGAATGATCTCAGGTCTGAGGTTCCATCCTCTGGTCGCTACACTGTAGGGGTCCATCTCAAGCGCCCCCTGTCTGAGTTGCTTGCTGATGGTCTAAAGTTTGGTGGCGCGTATCTGAGCAAGTTCAAGCTTGAAGCCTCAGATCACCTTGAAATGCGCACGGATGCTGCCAGCCAGATCAGTGCGATGCAATATCTGGATCAAGCCAGTTTTACTCTTCTCTTTATGAACTCGACCGGGTTGGTGAGAGTTTTCCGGAAGGGGATTATTGAGATCATGAATGGCTTGGGTAGGGTGCCCAAAGCCGACCACATGACCGGCTGGGAGGATCCACAAACCGGCAATTGGTTACTGCTAGATGAGCCCTACATTTCGCCTACTCCGGGGTTCCGGAAGGAATGGTTGCAGTCGAATGGGCTATATCAGGTGGCACCAGAGTGGCCGGGGCTCTACTACCCGGGTCAAGCCGTCCCATACTTAATTTCACCTAGTCAGGAACTACTCGCGAAGGTACAGGCCCAGGTGGAGGGAATTCCGGAAAGTTCTTATCCGAAAGGTATGCCTGAACAAATGGCATACGACTCCAAGTTTGTTAGCCCAGCCCGTACCGCCTCCGGAAAGCCGTACAGATCGCGGACAATGCCATTCGTTGGTGTCAGAAATGGAGCGATAGCGTACGGCGGGGCGCCAGGGGTTCGTTCTAAGTGGCGCCCGGCACGTGGCATGTCATTGGAGATGCACACAACGATTGGGCCCATCCTGCATAAGCTCTGCAATAGTTCTGCGAGTGCTGCCGGTGTAACTGCCAGAGTTTACGAGAGATTGAACCAGGTGCGATCGCGCCTTGAAGACTGGGCTTTCATGGAGCATCCCGGCGGTATTACGAGAGAGGTCGACGCCAAGCTCTATTACGGTCCTGCAGTTGAGGGATATCCCAACCAGCAGGACACTCTAAAGGCCATCGAGACTGTCCGAGACTTGCTCCTTAAAGGCTATGAGGAGTGCAAGCCAAGGGCTCAGATGCTGGTTAAGATTGAATCCGCTGCCGCAGACCTTCTGAAAAAAGTAAGCCGTTAGGCGTTGGATTTACGGCATGGTCGCCTTACCTTAGGGGCGGCCATGGTTTACCGACGCAGATCATGACCGGCTCTGCTCCAGTGCCTGGCCGGAGGGGATACCGAATAAAGTATGATCGAGCCCCGGACAACTGAGCATCGACCTCAATGCTGTCCCCGCCGGTGCAGCACTACCCACCACGCATCTCCATGATGCCCGACTGCTCGTCACGCTCGCCGAGAAAACCAACCCCGTATGACGATACTTCGTGTACGTTTATTCACATCTCTCCGATTAAACGTACATGGACTGAGCACGGTGAAAATCAACGCTGGAACCCTGCAGGACTACCTGATAGCGACCTTCGAGAACGCTCAGGATCACGCAACCGAGCCGCCTCAACTGATGTTCTTGGTCGAGCAGATGGACGAGATCTTTCAGCAGGAGATCTTTGCTCACGACTTTGAGGCCAACCCTACGGCGGGCCTGCTGGTGATGAATGCCTATACGATGTTGCTAAGCGCGGTCCGGCAGGCGATGTCGGGGCATGTTGTGTCGACCTTTCCGATTGCCCGCACAGCTTTAGAGTCAGCCTGCTATGCATTCCTCATAGCCTGTGATGGGGGCAAGGCCGATATTTGGTTTCATCGACATGATTCTGAAAAAGCTCATAAGGCTTGCCGGGACACTTTCACGGTCGCGAAGTCAGTTAAAGGGCTCAAAGCGCTTGATCCTGTGATGGCGGAGTACGTTCAGGCGCATTATGACGCTTCGATAGACTTCGGCGCACACCCCAATCGGAAATCCGTAGTAGATCACCTGGAGGACACCGGACCGATCGGGGAAGAGATGCATGGCTTTTCGTTGACGGGGGTTTATGGGCGGAACAGCTGGCACGTCAACCTAGGGTTGTTGGTCTGTGTTGAAGTGGGTCAGGCGATTGCATTTCTCGCTGCCGCATCTGCCGAAAATCATCCTCTAATCAATGAGCGCGTCTATGTATTCCAAGACTGGATGGATGCCAAAAACCGAATGGTTGATGAAATCAACGGCGAGCCAATTAACTACACCGGGCCGATGTTCTCCTCAGTCACTCCACCGGTTTAGAGTTGAGTCTTTCCGTGTGTATACGCAAAGCGTCCCTCCCATACGCTGCATTGCAGGAATCACTCCCTTGACCAGCCAGTCGACAACCCCGACATCGTTGTGCATCTACTGTGATGGCCCAGGCCCTTTCTCTGACGAGCATGTCATTAGTGCGGGGCTGGGAGCGGATGACGATCGCTTCCTGCTGGGTGATATGGTGTGCCGGCGCTGCAATACAGACGTCTTTGGTTGTTTGGAGCGAGAGGTGCTGCGGAGCTCACCGATTGCCGTCGGTCGCGCTTTTTTGCAGCCGCATGGCCGTAAGCGGGGAAAGCACACCTCGGTGCCAGGTATCCAGGCCCAGCACAAACAGATGGCTAATGCATCGGGGTACCCGGATGAAGTCGACTTTGGGCCGCACGCTAAACCGATTGTCCTGCCGCAAATAAAAATGATTGGCGAGAAGGAATTTGAGTCCAGCGCTGCAAGCTTGGACGAGCTGCGCAGTTTCGTTAAGTCTCTGTCGAGCTTGCTCCAGGGCACACAAGTTATTTGCATTCGGAAGTGGGGGCTAGAGCATGAACTGAGGTATGAAGCCATCACCATGCTTCGCTCCAGCAAGACCTTCACTCTGGCGGATGGGTCAAGCTTTCAAGCCAAGCCTCCGCGTGGCGGCCTTTGGCTGGAGCGTTCCGATGAGGCTCGCACAGGAGACGTGACCCCAGCTGCGACGATCTTCAAGAACCTAAATGGGGAGATCGTGCTCAAGACTTCAAGTACAAGGATCGAGGACGCCCTCAATTTCTTTGCTTGCGCCGTCGAGCAATTTTCCTTCGATGTCCAGGTCACGAAGGACATCGAAAACCCCATCGTATCGGTGGGGATGACCGTGACCATCGGTGTGGTCGAGCGAGTGATCGCGAAGATTGGCATAAATCTGCTGGCCTATTACTTGGGACGAGATTATGTGACTGATCCTGGTTTTCGGCAGGTCAAGGGCAGCATACTTACGGGGAGTCCTCGCTTGGGTGGCCACATCGTGGAGGACGCTACGATAACGGCGATACTCAACGCTGCTCCTGACAATCATCACGTGTTCTTTCTCAGTAAAGTCAACCAGCCCGGAGGACGAGCAGCAATCATCATGGTAGCGAAGCTGTACGGTGCTGCTCAAAGCATATCCTTGGCGTTGGATGCGCCAGCGCCTCACCTGCCGTTTCCGGTGTTTTTTCTGGTCGACTACGTCAATCATGAGGTGAAACAGCGATCGCTCGTCGAATACGCTGAATACCTGCTTGAAATGGGTTCTGCGGGTCAATAGTGACGTCGCGCTGCCCGCACTCGGACGACATCGCTTTCGATAGCGCACGCACGGGCGTCAACCTCGCTGGTAGTATGCGTTCAGGTTGACGCTTGAGCGTTTCGAGTGTTGTTGATCCCATTTTTATAAGAGAACTGCATGCGTTCGTTTGTTGGTTGTAGTGTGGTGCTGGCTATGGCCACGCTCACTGGTTGCACTAACTGGGGAGGCGCCGATAAAGGGCCTGTTGTCGTCGACTATTATGCTGGAACGACCGATCTTTCCGGCTATCCCGGTATGGGGACTGGGGCAGGCAATGTGCTTTACGGCATTGCTGGCGCCGCAGACGGTTATCGATACCAGCCTCTTGAAGTACGGCAATGCAATGCCCAGAAATCGGCATGTGCGTTGGGTATTGTGAACCTGGTCAGCCAGATCCAGATACTTTCGGTCGGCGATACAGTTGCGAAGCTTCGAGTCGACCTTAGCTACCAGGTTGGTGCTGAGGGGCGCCGACAGTGGCCAGGAAACACCTATATTGAAAAGCTTTCCGTGCCTGAGATCATCAACGATAAGGGCGCGGTTTCGCGTACTGCGGAGGTTCCCTATGGCGAAGTTCGGCACATCGAACTCCCTTATGGAGTGAACTTTACGTTATGTGTCTCTCCGCCAGGCGTGTCGAACATGGATACCAGGTCATGCGAAGGGCGGTTGAAAGTGAGGGATACAACCGACGTTGCGGTATTTTAAATGACGAGAGCAGCCCCGACATGTCGGGGCGGACCTAGTAAAGGGACGTGCATTTTCGCGTCCGCGAAATCGAGGGAACGAAGGTATGGGTAAAATATCCGACCCAATGAATGCTCTGATCAGTCTGTTAGCTGCGGTCGAATCGTTACATGACTGTCTCGAAGAGCATGAGGCTGCATACGAGGATGGCCGTTTAACCGCCGCCCGCGCAGTACTCCGTGCTTCATCGAATGAAGCTCGCGTCGTAGTCGAGCGTCACCGCGCTGTCATTGCAGCCCGCGAGTCGACGAAGCGTAGTAAACCTTCAAAAGCGGAGGTGCTAAAGGTGGCAATTGAGGCTCTCGAATGGCAGGCTGTTAAGCAAAGTGCTAATGGTGATGCTCATGGAGCGATTCAGTCAGCCCTGAATGCAAGGTTGCTGCGCGAGGAGGCTGGTGAGAGAAGCGTTATCGATCGCAGAAATGCCATGAAATTGGTTAGCATTGACTAGCTATGGAGAGGTTTTATGGATCTTGAGACATGCATTCGTCAGCTCGCCGACGCAGGTGTAGGTTTCACGGTGAAACATGTCAGCCCAAGCGGTGAGGTGATGGCTGAAATTGAGGCTGCGGATGTAGTGCGCTACTGCGCAGATCCCGACGCATTTTGGGGGGCGCGCTATGGAGTGACCCCGCGCCAGTACCGGCTCTGGCATGACAGCAAATATGCAGTAGTTTGTTCTGGTTATACGGTTCGTGGTGAACCCTGCAAGGCGATTGTAACCGGTGGATCGCTCGTCGATTCACCTTATAAGTGGGTAGCTCTGCAAGGCCTTTATTGTCACGTCCATGAGAATGGCCGTTAGGGAGACGACCGACCGCCTACCTCCTTTGTGCAACCAAGCTCAGCTTTTTGTGACCTCCTGAGGCCGCTTTCGACTTAGCAAAATAATCTTACCTTGGTCCCACTCCTTCTCTGCATACAAGCAGTCTAGATACCTGCCCCATAATTCCAGTGCAGCCCTTTTCTCTGGCAGATAGCTGTATCGGTCGTAGTGAACCGATTGCACATCGCTGCGTCCGTGAGACAAAAGCCAGCTGCGGATTTCTTTAGTAATCCCGAGTGAGGCCATCAATGTTTCGGTGCTGACCCGAACATTCGCGTAGCTGAAGTACTGCGTCTTACCAGCTCCACTCAGAGCTTTTCCGGCATTACTGAAGCGCTTACCTGCAGTGTCAGGGCGGATGCAGCGTCGGCCAATACAGAACGGACCTGGTCCGATTTTGCTTTCAAACAAAGGCTTCAGGATTTCTTTAACCCGGTCGGTGAGGGGCAGCAGGTGATCCCAAGCCTGAGACTTTTTTCCTTTACCGTCGGTAAGGTGCAAAAGGTCATCGGATGTATCCTCCCAGGTCACGCGGAGCAACTGTTCCATTCGTTGACCACCTAGATAAATTAGGCCCTTACAGATCGCCATTTCCCGCACAGGCAAGGTATCCAGGTAGCGCAAAAGCTCACCCAGTTCCTCTGGATTCAAGGATTCTGTCTGGCCACCGCGGGTGTTAGCTAGGGTAGGGACCTTGGTAGCCGGATTGACCCCGATGTCGAAAATTTTCGAATCGCTTACATCTCGATCCAAGGAGAGATGTGCCTTGCTGCCATAGCTGAATGCAGCCTTTAGATATCTGTGGACGCTGGCAGCTGTTGATCGCATGTCAGTATTGGCCGTTTTCGCTTTGTTACCGATACCACGACCTTTAGGCTTGCGTGCGAGTAGCGCGCTCATTACTAAATGAATGTCTTCGCCGGTGACGGACTTTGCTGGACGCGTCATCAGATCTGGGTGGTGCTGGATTACGTGTGTCTGAAATAGGCGCTCGACTTCTTTCGCCTTGACCTTGCCGCGAGCGGTCAGATCTTTGACGTATGCATTTAGCAGTTCTTCGAAGCTTCCTTGTCGGGTCGCAAGCTGCTGCGCGAGTACTACGGCCTGGCGTTGTGTTTTCTCTGCGGCTGCTCTGGCCGCCAAGTACGCCTTAACGTCGCCGTGCTCGGACGCAATCAATGCCATCTCTGCCGCTTTGTCGCGTAGTTCAGACAGCCCCAGTCCCGGGGCTCTGGCGCTCAAGCGATATTGACCCAGAGAGATCATTGTGTCCTTTGTATTGAGCCGGTAGCGGAAGTAGGCGCTGATCGCACCACTTTGGCTGCGCTTGAACAAAAGGCTACCCCGGGAACGGCCAGGCAAGCTTTCCGTCAACTTGGATGCTGGCGGCATGCCCTTGAGCTTTTGATCGTTCACGCTTTTGTCAGCAGTATTGGTGGCCAATTCTAGTCCCCACTTCGGTCCCCACTTCTCATGATGCAGAACGCTACAAGGAGAAACCTCAAGACACAAGTAGAATAGATAGGTCCTTTAAAAACAGAGGTTTGTGGGGTTTCAGGGCGCGATCGGAATCAAGCTGACTCACCAAAGCATATGCCTCCTAAGGGGAAGGTTGGCCGTTCGAACCGGCCCTGGGACACCACTTTTCTCCTCTCCAGCTTCCCTCCTTCGGCAACACTTCCTGACGATCCCTCGATTGACGCTTCCGTTTGATCCTTACGTAATACATGCAGCGCAACTCAGGCGATTTTGGCCGGGATGCCGAGACGATTGAAAGATTCAATCAATGGTTTGTCTCTTTTAGGGTACAGTCCTGCATGTATGAAGTCACTCACGTGTTGTCTGCCAATGGCGTGGATATCTATCAATCCTGGCTCGACAGCCTGCGTGACAACCGCACCAAGGCGCGGATCACCAGCCGAGTGGACCGGGCCGAGCAGGGGTATTTCGGGGTGACCGAACCTGTGGGTGACGGCGTTTTTGAAATGAAGCTCGATTTCGGTCCTGGCTACCGCATCTACCACGCGACTCACCAGCGAAGGGTGATTCTGCTGCTGGGTGGCGGGTCTAAAGACAAGCAGTGCATCGATATCGAGCAGGCCAAGTCACTCTGGAACAATCAGAAGGTGAAGCTATGACAACCCTTACGCGTCCTCATGAAGACAGCGTCCTTGAAATGCTCCGCGCCGACGAGGCGTTTGCCCTCGAGTACCTGTGCGTGGCGCTTGAAGAGATTGATCAGGAAGGTGGTGAAGCTGCGTTTCTGACGGCCGTCAGACGCGTCGCCGAAGCACGCGGGGGCATGACCTCGTTGTCCCAGGCCACCGGCCTGGCCAGGCCAAACCTCTATCGAGCGCTGGCGGCTGATGGCGACCCACGCTTGTCGACCATTCTCAAGGTGCTGCAGGCGCTGGGTGTGGGCTTGTCGAAAGTAGTCACGCATCGTCCTTGAGCGAACCCGCGCCCGCACCTACTCAGATTTCCTGCACGGGAATGGTCGAGGCGCCGGCCTTTTTGTCCCGGCGTTCACTCATCCAGTCATTGATCTGGGTGCCGAACTCAGCAGGTGCCTTGCGGCTGACCTTTCGCGCCAGGTCAAGAATCGTCTGCTGGGCAAGCGCCTCTTCCATGCGTTTCTGTGCGGTGAGCATCGCACCGTGCACAGCACAACCGCCTTCCAGTGCCCAAGCGGGCGGGGCACCTTCAAAAATCGCGCAGCGCCCGCGAATTTCCCGACAGTCAAAAATCAGCTTCTGCCCGTCGATGGCATTGACGATGTCCAGGATGCTGATTTCATCTGAAGGCCGTGCCAGGCGAAAGCCACCGCGCACACCTTCAGTGGCGGCAACCAGCTTGGCCTTGGCCAGCTTGGTGAAGATCTTCGCCAGGTAGTCCTGTGGCACCCCTTGCAGGTCGGCGAGATCACGCACGCTGGCTTCACGGCTTTCGCCGCCGTCTCCAACCAGGAAGATCAGGCAATGAATGCCGTATTCGACCCCTGCACTATAAAGTGACATCACATATCTCCGACTACATTAGTCGCAAATACTAGCAGGGATGGCAGCTATCAGCAAAGTTGTGTTGGTGTTCGCTAGGACCTTCTGTCGGCAGTATTTCTTATAATCCACCGATTTATAGCGAGATAGAGCGGTTGCTTCGATTTCGGCCGTATTGGAATTCAAAAATCACTTGCGATGAAAAACTACGATCAATATAGTCGTAGATATCGAGTCGACGTGACCTACCAAGACTCAAGGTCGATTCCCGCAGGCTATTTCTTTGGAGCGAACAAGATGAAACAGCAGATTCTGATTCTCGGCGCAGGTTTTGGTGGCCTCTGGAGTGCATTGAGCGCCACGCGTCTGCTCGACATGCACGGGCGCAGCGATATCCAGGTGACCGTACTTGCCCCGCAAGCTGAGCTGCGCATTCGTCCGCGCTTCTACGAGCCAGACGTTGAACAGATGAAGGCGCAACTGGGCGAGTTGTTCGATGCCGTCGGTGTCGAATTCATCCAGGGTGCGGCCCAGCAGATTGATGTTGCCGGCAAGCGCGTCGAGTACACCGACGCACAGGGCAATACCGTCGTACGCACCTACGACAAGCTCGTGCTCGCCACAGGCAGCCGCTTGAGCCGCCCGAGCATGGCAGGGGTTGTCGAGCACGCGTTCGATGTTGACCAGATTGAAGAGGCCGCACGCTTGGAAGCGCACCTCAAGTCGTTGGCTGATCTGCCGCCTTCCAAGGCGCGCAATACCGTCGTGGTCGCCGGTGGTGGCTTCACCGGGATCGAAACCGCGACCGAGATGCCTGCCCGCCTGCGCGCAGTACTTGGCGACGACGCGCAGGTCGAGGTGATCATCGTAGACCGAGCAGAATACGTCGGCGCATCCATGGGCCGCGAGATGGGCGAGACCATCGCCGCCGCCAGTGATGAACTGGGCGTAAGCTGGCGTCTGCAAGCCACTGTCGCATCGGTCGATGCGTGTGGCGTGACCTTGGGCGATGGCCAGCGGATTGAAGCAAGCACGGTGATCTGGACCACGGGTGTACGTGCCAGCACGCTGACTGAGCAGATCCCGGCCGAGCGGGATGCGCTGGGGCGCCTGCATGTAGAGGGCAGTTTGAAAGTCATTGGCCAGGACGACATCTTTGCCACCGGCGATGTTGCCTATGCCGCCACGGATGAGCTGGGCAACCATGCGCTGATGACCTGCCAGCATGCACTATCGCTGGGTCGCTATGCCGGGCATAACGTGGTCGCGCAGATGCTGGGGCTGGAGCTGCTGACCTATCGCCAGCTCAAGTACGTCACCTGCCTGGACCTTGGCGCCTGGGGCGCGGTGTACACCGAGGGTTGGGATCGCCAGATCAAGCTGGTGCGCGAAGAGGGCAAGCAGCTCAAGTCGCAGATCAACGGCGTCTGGATCTACCCGCCGGCAGCTGACCGTACAGCGGCCTGGGCCGCTGCAGACCCGGCGACCCTGATCGTCGCCTGATCCCTCAGGCCAGCGCCCGAGTCGCGTTTCAATAGGCGGCTCGGGCGTTGTTGCATCAACTCAGCGGGTCTTCGATCTTGTGTGGATCTTTCCATTCACCCGCTTTGCGCAGGGCTTCGCTTTCCTCCACCGAAGTCAACGATGCCGTCAGCTCTTGCGATGCCATCACCGCCTCCATGTGCGGCTGAAGATTGGCCATCGACTGTTGCTGGATCTCCTCCTTCATGCGCTGGGCAATCTTGCGGTCAACCTCGTCCTTCTTCTCTGGCGGCAGGTTGTTGTAGTCCTCTTCGGTCATGCCCAGTTCATTGAGCAATTTCAGGCGGATCTTTTCCGCCGGTGACAGGGCCATGTAGTCATGGAACTCCTGAGTTGCAGTTTTGGGCGCCGCTTGCGACTCTGCTTTCTCAATGGTCTCCGGGTTCTGCAGCGCTACCTTGAGCTTGGCGAACGCCTCGTCCTGCGCATCTTGGGAGGACTGCTGCGAGGCGTCATTGCTCGACTCGGCCTTCGATGCCGCAACCACGGCGGTCATCGGTTGCGCTAGGTAGTTTACCGAGGGTTCTGTCGCGCTAGTCGCCGGAGCAGGGCGTGGCTGGGTGATCGCCGAATGCGGCCAACCGTTGGCATTGATGATACTCACCTGATCGTTCTCCTTGATGGATGCACGGTGTTTGCCGTGAGTAAGGGGCAAATCCTGTGCCAGTCGCCTGCTACGCGGTTGTGCACCCGTAAACACAGGGCACGATGCCTCAGGTCGATTTGTCGGATGGGTCGACCATTGCCTTGAAGGGGAATTTGTTTGCCGGCTGCGGCAACGTCCTTCGTACAAACAAACAGGCCGCCCATTAGGCGGCCTGTTTGCTCAAGCGCGTATCACATCAAAGGTGCAGGGCGTGGCCCAGTGCGCGCAAGGCGGCTTCCTGCACGGCTTCACCCAGTGTCGGATGCGCGTGGATGGTGCCGGCCACGTCTTCAAGCCTGGCGCCCATTTCCAGGGATTGGGCAAAGGCGGTGGACAACTCGGAAACCCCTACACCCACCGCTTGCCAGCCAACAATCAGGTGGTTGTCGCGGCGCGCTACCACACGTACGAAGCCACTTTTCGATTCCAGGGTCATGGCCCGGCCATTGGCGGCAAACGGGAACTGCGCAACGATGCAGTCCAGCCCGTCCTGCTGCGCGCTCTCCGGAGTCTTGCCGGCCACCACCAACTCAGGGTCGGTGAAGCACACCGCCGCGATGGCGGTCGGGTTGAACTCGCGCTGTTTGCCGGCAATCAGCTCGGCAACCATTTCGCCCTGGGCCATGGCCCGGTGCGCGAGCATCGGCTCACCACTGAGGTCACCGATAGCCCAGACGTTGCGCATGCTGGTCTGGCAGCGCGCGTCGATGGCAATGGCCGAGCCGTTCATCTTCAGTTCCAGGCTTTCCAGGTTGAAGCCCGAGGTACGCGGCCGGCGACCCACGGCGACCAGCACCTGGTCGGTAGCCAGGGGCAGTTGCTCACCATTCTCGGTGCGCACCTGCAAGGTATTGCTGGCCGCATCGAAGCCTTCGACGCTGTGCTGCAGATACAGCTGGATGCCGAGTTTTTTCAGCGACTCGGCGACCGGCTGGGTCAGTTCACTGTCGTAGGTTGGCAAGATGCGCTCGCGCGCTTCGATCACGCTCACCTCAACGCCCAGCTTGCGATAGGCAATGCCCAGCTCCAGGCCGATATAGCCTGCGCCGACCACCGTCAGGTGCTTGGGCAGGCTGCGCGGTGCCAGGGCTTCGGTAGAGGAGATGATCGCACCGCCCAGTGGCAGCATCGGCAATTCGACGCTGCTGGAGCCGGTGGCGAGCAGCAGGTGCTCGCACTCGATGCGGATGTCCTGGCCGTCGATCTCCACGTGCTTGCCGTCGACGATCTTCGCCCAGCCATGGATCACCTGCACGCCATGCTTTTTCAGCAGCGCCGCAACGCCGCTGGTCAGGCGGTCGACGATGCCGTCTTTCCAGGCCACGCTCTGGCTGATGTCCAGGGTCGGTGGCTGCACCTTGATGCCCAGGTTCGACTGCTGGCTGTGCTGTTGGGTCTGGTGGAACTGCTCGGCAACGTGGATCAGCGCCTTGGACGGAATGCAGCCGATGTTCAGGCACGTGCCCCCCAGCGCCTGGCCTTCGACCAGCACGGTCGGAATGCCCAGCTGGCCTGCGCGAATGGCGGCCACATAACCGCCGGGGCCGCCACCAATGATCAGCAGGGTGGTAGTCAAATTCTGCATGGTCACTCCACAAACAGGCTGGCAGGTTGTTCGAGCAGGCCGCGAATGGCCTGGATGAAGAGCGCGGCGTCCATTCCATCGACCACACGGTGATCGAACGAGCTGGACAGGTTCATCATCTTGCGGATGACGATCTGGCCGTTGATCACCATCGGGCGCTCGACCATGCGGTTGACGCCGACGATGGCCACTTCCGGGGTGTTGACCACCGGGGTGCTGGCAATGCCGCCCAACGCGCCGAGGCTGGTCAGGGTGATGGTCGAGCCGGAAAGCTCATCACGGCTGGCCTTGTTGTTGCGGGCGGCGTTGGCCAGGCGCGAGATTTCGCTGGCGTTGGCCCACAGGCTGCCGGCTTCGGCGTGACGCAGCACCGGTACCATCAGGCCGTTGTCGCCCTGGGTGGCAATGCCGACGTGCACCGCGCCGTGGCGGGTGATCAGTTGCGCTTCATCGTCGTAGGTGGCATTGATCTGCGGGAAGTCGCGGGCGGCGACAACCATGGCGCGAACCAGGAACGGCAGCAGGGTCAGCTTGCCGCGGCTATCGCCGTGCTTCTTGTTCAGGTGAGCGCGCAGCTCTTCCAGCGCAGTCATGTCGATTTCCTCGACATAGCTGAAATGCGCGACGCGGCGTTTGGCGTCCTGCATGCGCTGGGCGATCTTGCGACGCAGGCCGATGACCGGGATCTGCTCGGCGTCGGAACGCTTGGCATAGCCGCCTGGCGCCGACTGGGTATGTGTCGTTGGCTGGGCCAGGAACACATCGAGGTCTTCATGCAGGATGCGCCCGGCCGGGCCGCTGCCATGTACGTAACGCAATTCGATACCGGCGTCCCAGGCACGCTTGCGCACGGCCGGGGACGCCAGTGGGCGCTCGTTGGCCTCGCGCGGCACGATGGCGGCAGCGCGGTGTTCGCTGGCCGTTGCCGGCGCGGCAACCACTGGCTTGGCTTCAACCTGGGGCTGTGGCGCGGGCGCGCTGGCGACTGCAGGGGCAGCTGGCGCAGCCGCTTTGCTGGCGCCTTCCTGATAGTTGCCGGCACCTTCCACTTCAATGCGGATCAGCTCGCTGCCCACGGCCATGACTTCACCGGGCTGGCCACCCAGGGCCAGCACCTTGCCGCTGACCGGGGTGGGGATTTCCACGGTGGCCTTGTCGGTCATGACATCGGCCACCACCTGATCTTCGGTGACGATATCGCCAACCTTGACGAACCATTCAACCAATTCAACCTGTGCGATGCCTTCGCCAATGTCCGGCATCTTGATGACGTGCGTGCCCATTCAGACCTCCATGACCCGTTTCAATGCCGCGCCCACTCGTGAGGGGCCGGGGAAATACGCCCATTCCTGAGCGTGCGGGTAGGGGGTGTCCCAACCGGTCACACGCTCGATCGGGGCTTCGAGGTGATGGAAGCAATGCTCCTGAATCAGCGCTACCAGCTCGGCGCCAAAGCCGCAGGTGCGGGTGGCTTCATGCACGACCACGCAGCGGCCGGTCTTCTTGACCGAGGCCACGATGGTTTCCAGGTCCAGCGGCCAGAGGCTGCGCAGGTCGATGACTTCGGCATCGACGCCGGTTTCTTCGGCAGCCACCTGGGAGACATACACGGTGGTGCCATAGGTCAGCACGGTGACGTCCTTGCCGGGGCGGGTGATCGCCGCCTTGTCCAGTGGCACGGTGTAGTAGCCGTCTGGTACGGCGCTGGCTGGGTGTTTCGACCACGGGGTTACCGGGCGGTCGTGATGGCCGTCGAACGGGCCGTTGTACAGGCGCTTGGGCTCCAGGAAGATCACCGGGTCGTCGTTCTCGATCGAGGCGATCAGCAGGCCTTTGGCATCGTACGGGTTGGACGGCATGACGGTACGCAGGCCGCAGACCTGGGTGAACATCGCCTCTGGGCTCTGGCTGTGCGTCTGGCCGCCGTAGATACCGCCACCGCAAGGCATGCGCAGGGTCAGCGGGGAGACGAACTCACCGGCCGAGCGATAACGCAGGCGGGCCATTTCCGAGACGATCTGGTCGGAGGCCGGGTAGAAGTAGTCGGCAAACTGGATTTCCACCACCGGGCGCAGGCCGTAGGCGCCCATGCCCACGGCGGTGCCGACGATGCCGCTCTCGGAGATCGGCGCATCGAACACGCGGGACTTGCCGTATTTGGTCTGCAGGCCTTCGGTGCAGCGGAATACGCCACCGAAGTAGCCCACGTCCTGGCCGTACACCACGACGTCCTCATCGCGCTCAAGCATGATGTCCATGGCCGAGCGCAGGGCCTGGATCATGGTCATGGTGGTAGTGGCCATGGCGGTTTCCAACTGGATTTGGTTGTTGTGATCGTTCATCTCAGATCCCCAGTTCCTGGCGCTGCCGACGCAAGTGCTCCGGCATTTCCTTGTACACGTCCTCGAACATCGAGGCGGGGCTTGGCATCTGTCCGCCGGCCAGGGTGCCGTACTGCTCGGCCTCTTTCAGCGCGGCGATGATCTCGGCTTCCAGCTCGGCGGTGACCGCCTGGTGCTCTTCCTCGGACCAGTGGCCGATGGCGATCAGGTGCTGCTTGAGACGGGCGATCGGGTCACCCAGCGGGAAGTGGCTCCAGTCATCGGCCGGGCGGTACTTGGACGGGTCGTCCGAGGTCGAGTGCGGGCCGGCGCGGTAGGTTACCCATTCGATCAGGCTTGGGCCCAGGCCACGGCGCGCACGTTCGGCTGCCCAGCGCGAGGCAGCGTAGACGGCGATGAAGTCGTTGCCGTCGACCCGCAGCGAGGCGATGCCGCAACCTACGCCACGGCCGGCAAAGGTAGTCGATTCACCACCGGCGATGGCCTGGAAGGTGGAGATCGCCCACTGGTTGTTGACCACGTTGAGGATCACCGGCGCGCGGTAGACGTGGGCGAAGGTGAGGGCGGTGTGGAAGTCGGATTCGGCGGTAGCGCCGTCGCCGATCCAGGCCGAGGCAATCTTGGTATCGCCCTTGATCGCTGAAGCCATGGCCCAGCCGACGGCCTGGACGAACTGGGTCGCCAGGTTGCCGCTGATGGTGAAGAAGCCGGCTTCACGTACCGAGTACATGATGGGCAGTTGACGGCCCTTGAGCGGGTCGCGCTCGTTGGACAGCAACTGGCAGATCATCTCCACCAGCGACACGTTGCGCGCCATCAGGATGCTTTGCTGGCGGTAGGTCGGGAAGCACATGTCGGTGCGGTTCAAGGCCATGGCCTGGCCGCTGCCGATGGCTTCCTCGCCCAGGCTCTGCATATAGAAGGACATCTTCTTCTGGCGCTGGGCGACCACCATGCGGCTGTCGAACAGCCGGGTCTTGAGCATGGTGCGCATGCCTTCACGGAGGATGTCCGGGCCGATGTCTTCGGCCCATGGGCCAACGGCATTGCCCTTGTCATCGAGCACACGGATCAGGCTGGAGGAGATATCCGCAGTGTCAGCGGCTTCGACATCGATAGGTGGTTTGCGTACCTGGCCGGCATCGGTAAGCCGCAGGTAGGAGAAATCAGTCTGGCAGCCTGGCCGGCCGGTAGGCTCGGGCACATGCAAACGCAGGGGGGCGTACTCGTTCATGCTTTTTTACGCTCGCTCTGTCTTGTGTTTTTGTTGAGCTTTGAAGCGGTCGCTACTGAGACCCGGCTTGTGACCAGGAAGTCAGTCTTGTCCTACATGATATGTCGCTCTTGGGAGAATATTTCTCTCATGTTGATTGCCTTTGTCGACGCATGCGGATAAATAATCTGCAAAAGAACAAGAATCAGGTGAATTTGTCTCATGCGCAAACTCGATCGCACCGATATCGGCATTCTCAACAGCCTTCAGGAAAATGCCCGTATCACCAACGCTGAGCTGGCCCGTTCAGTGAATTTGTCGCCGACCCCGTGCTTCAACCGGGTCAAGGCGCTGGAAGAGTCGGGGGTGATCCGCCAGCAGGTGACCCTGCTGGCGCCGGACGTCCTTGGCCTGGACGTCAACGTGTTCATTCATGTGAGCCTGGAGAAGCAGGTGGAGCAGTCACTGCACCGCTTCGAGGAGGAGATTGCCGAGCGCCCGGAGGTGATGGAGTGCTACCTGATGACCGGCGATCCGGACTATTTGTTGCGGGTGCTGCTGCCGAGCATCCAGGCGCTGGAGCGCTTCCTTGATTACCTGACGCGCCTGCCGGGGGTGGCCAACATCCGTTCCAGCTTTGCCCTCAAGCAGGTGCGCTACAAGACCGCGTTGCCGCTGCCGGCCAACGGGCTGACCTTGCGCGGCTGAGGCCTAGCTGCCCAGCAGGCGGATCGGTTGGCCGGCATGCCAGGCCAGGATGCTTTCAATCATCTGCGTGTAGAACATGGCGTAGTTGTTTTCAGTGACGTAGCCAATATGCGGGGTTGCAAGCACGTTGGGCAGGCTGCGCAAGGGGTGCTCGGCCGCCAGCGGTTCTTGCGCGAAGACATCCAGTGCGGCGCCGGCCAGGCGGCCGTTGACCAGCGCATCGATCAACGCGGCTTCGTCCACGATCGGCCCGCGCGCCGTATTGATCAGCCGCGCCTGCGGTTTCATCCAGGCCAGCGCCTGGGCATCGACCATGCCAAGGCTGCGTTCGCTGAGTACCAGGTGAATGGTCAGGTAGTCGGCTTCGCTGAACAACGTCTGTTTATCTACGCGGGTTACACCGACGGCAGCGGCACGTTCGTCCGTGAGATTTTCGCTCCAGGCGATCACCCGCATGCCGAACGCCTGGCCGAAACGTGCGACCTTTTCGCCGATGCTGCCCAGGCCGAGGATGGCCAGGGTCTTGCCGTGCAGGTCGCTGCCGATGCCGATCTGCCAACCGCCGCTGCGCAGGGAGTTGGCTTCGCCCAGCAGGTTGCGGCTCAGGGCCATGAGCAAGGCCCAGGTCAGCTCCGGCGCCGCGTGTTTGTAGCTGTCGGTGCCGACCACGTGGATGTTCAGGCGCGCGCAGGCGGCCAGGTCGAGGGCAGCATTGCGCATGCCGCCGGTGGCGATCAGCTTGAGATTGGGCAACCGGCGCAACAGCGCATCGTCGAATACGGTCCGCTCACGCATCACGCAGATGACGTCGAACGGGGCCAGGCGCTGGGCGAGGGTGGCCGCGTCTGCCGGGTAATCGTGAAGAAAATGCAACGTGCCGAGTGCACGTAGCGGCGTCCAGTCCACAGCCTTTGCGGCCACCCGTTGCCAGTCATCGATCACAGCTATCTGCATTGTCAGCTCCTTGGGTGTTTTCCGGAGTGGGGGCAACATCAGTACAAGTGCTTGAAATTTTAAACACCCCCAGCCTATGTTGTGGATGTCGCCGATAACGGCATGCGAAACAAAAAGGATAAGCGTCATGACGACCAATGGCCAAGGTTCACTCGCCGAGCGATTGACCGGCATTGATGAGATCGAATGTGTCACACCGGACCTCAACGGCGTGCCACGCGGCAAGGTAATGACCGCCGAGGGTTTCCTCGAAGGGCGGCGTCTGCAGATGGCGCGCGGCGTGCTGCTGCAATGCATCATGGGCGGTTATCCAGCGGCACGCTTCTATGGCAGCGACGATGGTGACCTGGCCCTGGTCGCTGAACCGCAGCAGATCCACCGCCTGCCCTGGAGCAACGAGCCCCGCGCCCTGGCCGTGTGCGATGCGGTCGAGTTGAACGGTGAAAGTTCCGGTCTCTCCAGTCGTGGCTTGCTCAAGGCGGTCATCGCCCGCTACGCAGCGCGTGGCCTGGCGCCGGTGGTTGCCACCGAGCTCGAATTCTTCGTCTTTGCGCCCAATCCCGACCCGACCCAGCCGTTCCAGCCACCGCTGGGGCTCGATGGTCGCCGCGAAGATGGCTGCTCGGCCTTCAGCGTCAGTTCCAACAACGGTCTGCGCCCTTTCTTCAGTGAGGTCTACCGTTGCATGGAGGCCCTGGGCCTGCCGCGCGATACCTTCATGCACGAGATGGGCGTCAGCCAGTTCGAAATCAACCTGCTGCACGGCGACCCACTGCTGCTGGCCGACCAGACGTTCCTGTTCAAGCACCTGCTCAAGGAGGTCGCGCTCAAGCATGGCGTGACCGTGGTGTGCATGGCCAAGCCACTAGCGAAAACCCCGGGCAGCTCGATGCATATTCACCAGAGCGTGGTGGACATCGACAGCGGACGCAATGTCTTCAGCGACAGCGAAGGCCAGCCGACTCCAACCTTCTATCACTTCATCGGTGGCCAGCAGGCCTGCATGGCCGATTTCACCGCGTTGTTCGCGCCGAACGTCAATTCCTACCAGCGCCTGTGCCACCCCTATGCCTCGCCGAACAATGCCTGCTGGTCTGAAGACAACCGCGCTGCCGGCCTGCGCATCCCCGCCAGTGCGCCGGTGGCGCGCCGGGTCGAGAACCGTTTGCCGGGTGCGGATGCAAACCCTTACCTGGCGATTGCCGCAAGCCTTGCTGCCGGCCTTTACGGGATCGAACAGCAGTTGCAGCCGACCCCGGCCATTCAGGGCGAGTTCGAGGTGCCGGACAATCTTTCCTTGCCATGTACCTTGCACGCGGCATTGGAACGTCTGAAACGCAGCCAGTTGGCCAAGGAACTGTTTGGCGCCGAATTCATCGAAGGCTACATCGCTTCCAAGACCATGGAGCTGACCAGCTTCTTCGATGAAATCACCCCATGGGAGCGCCGTGTGCTAGCCGCACAGGCGTAACCCGGCAGGGCAGGAGGCTCCAGGGCAGGTGGCAGACAATGATCAAGGTCAGGTCTGCCACCTGTTTTTTTATCCGCAAGGACAGCATCGAGGTTTTTTTCACATATGCTTTCAAGCAGATTTTCCACCTGCTCAAGGGGCCGTTAGGGACGCTGATGCGCAATATCTGGAAGTCTTTTCGCGCGTTGTATTTCGCCGCACTGATGATGTTGATCGGCTCCGGCTTGTTGAGTACCTACCTGGCCTTGCGCCTGGCTGCCGATCAGGTCGACAGCCTGTGGGTGGGTGCGTTGATGGCCGCGAACTATTTCGGCCTGGCTCTGGGCGGCAAGATCGGCCACCGGCTGATTGCCCGGGTCGGGCATATCCGCGCCTATGCCACCTGCGCCGGTATCGTCGGCGCGGCGGTGCTAGGGCACGGCCTGGTCGCCTGGCTGCCGGCATGGATCGTGCTGCGGATGATCGTCGGCCTGGGGATGATGTGCCAGTACATGGTCATCGAGAGCTGGCTGAACGAGCAGGCCGATGCCAAGCAGCGCGGGGCCGTGTTCAGCGGCTACATGATCGCCTCCTACCTCGGGCTGGTGCTGGGGCAGCTGATTCTGGTGGTGCACCCGCAACTGGGGCTTGAGCTGCTGATGCTGGTCGCCATGTGCTTTGCCTTGTGCCTGGTGCCGGTGGCGCTGACCCGACGCATTCACCCGGCGCCGCTACACCCGGCGCCGATGGAGCCCCGCTTCTTCATCAAGCGTGTGCCGCAGTCTTTGAGTACGGTGCTGGGGGCGGGGCTGATCGTCGGCTCCTTCTACGGCCTGGCGCCGCTGTATGCCACCAAACAGGGGCTGAGTACCGAGCAGGTCGGTATCTTCATGGGCTGCTGCATCTTTGCCGGGCTGCTGGTGCAGTGGCCGCTAGGCTGGCTGTCTGACCGTTATGATCGGGCCTTGCTGATCCGCAGTGTGGCGGTGGGCTTGGCGGTGGCGGCGTTGCCGCTGGCGCTGATGCCGAGCGTGCCATTGGAGGTGTTGTTTGCCGCAGGCTTTGTGGTGTCGTTGTTGCAGTTCTGCCTGTATCCGCTGGCGGTGGCGTTTTCCAACGACCACGTGGAAGGCGAGCGGCGGGTGTCGCTGACGGCGATGTTGCTGGTTACCTACGGCGTGGGGGCGAGCATTGGGCCGTTGGTGGCCGGTGTGCTGATGAAGACCCTCGGCGACCAGATGCTCTATGCCTTCTTTACCTTCTTTGCCCTGGTACTGGTGTGGCGGATCCGCCCGAAAGCCGTAACCGGCCTGCATCAGGTCGACGATGCACCGTTGCACCACGTGGCGATGCCGGCGGCCAACTCGCCGTTGGCGGCAGCGCTGGACCCTCGGGTCGACGAGCAGGTGGTGAAAGATCAGATGCAGGCGCCGGTGGGTGGCGAGGATACCGAGGCGGAAGAGAAAGAGGCGTCGCAGGAGGAGCCGGTGAAGCCGAATCAGATGTAACTGGGGCCGCTGTGCGGCCCATCGCTGGCAAGGCCAGCTCCCACAGGTGTCATGCAAGGCAATTGATGCCATGGCATCACTGTGGGAGCCGGCCTTGCCGGCGATGAGGCCCTGAAGCCGAACTCAGTAGTCGCCTTTGTCGAAGCGTCGCGTTTCACGTTGCGGCTGGTGCACAAAACTCTCTTGCCTTGGTACTGGTGTGGCGGATCCGCCCGAAAGCCGTAACCCGCCTGCATCAGGTCGACGATGCACCGTTGCACCACGTGGCGATGCCGGCGGCCAACTCGCCGTTGGCGGCAGCGCTGGATCCTCGGGTCGACGAGCAGGTGGTGAAAGATCAGATGCAGGCGCCGGTGGGTGGCGAGGATACCGAGGCGGAGAGAGCCGGTGAAGCCGAATCAGATGTAACTGGGGCCGCTGTGCGGCCCATCGCTGGCAAGGCCAGCTCCCACAGGTGTCATGCAAGGCAATTGATGCCATGGCATCACTGTGGGAGCCGGCCTTGCCGGCGATGAGGCCCTGAAGCCGAACTCAGTAGTCGTCTTTGTCGAAGCGTCGCGCTTCACGTTGCAGCTGGTACACAAAACTCTCGATCTTGCGCTGCATTTGCCCGTTCAGGTTGTGGAAGCGTATCCCGGCAAAGGTAGCGTTCAAGCGCTCTTCGAAGTGCAGGTGACGTAACTCCACCATCACATCGACCAGGCCCAGCTGTCCGCCGGCCTTGAACTTCTCGTACACCTGGCCCAGTTGCAGGCGTTCTTCTACATCGCCTTCAAAGCGCAGCTTGCAGCCGGTAGCGGAAATATCCAGCAGCTTGCCCCTGAGCGCGCCGGAGCCCTTGAGCTTTTCACCATCAAAGAACACATCCACCAGTTGGGTCAGCTTGAGCGCGGCACGGAAGGCATTGCGGCGCTGGTGGTAGGTGATGGATTGCGGCAGCACGCCACGGTAGCAACGAGTGCCATCGGCACTGGTGCTGATGGTCATCGGCTGGTCGTACTCCCAGGCGATTCTCACCCCGTCGTGGAAGCCTTCAATGCGGAACGGCTCACCGTTCTCAAGGTACTTCTCACCATCACGGGGGATCATTTCATCGAGCGCAAAGCTGTTGCTGTCACGGTCCACTTCAACCACGTAGCTCTGGAAGCGCTGGCTACGTTCATGGAAGGTGATGATCAGCGGATCATGGCTCTCTAGCAGCGTCCGCAAGTTGGCGGCAATTTCCAAAGGGGTTTCAAAAACCTTCGGAGGCTGCGGAGCTTCTACGTCATTGAACACGGTTGATGAATCTCCAGGCAAAAACGACACACGCAATTGCCAGCATTCTGCCAGCATGTTCCGTGTCTTGATAGAGGATCACGCCTGGCTGAGTGCGCGATTCTGGGCGAGCGGCGAGGTGGTGCCACGGCTGTCGTAGAGAGTGGGCGCTTCGCCACCCTGCAGGATCTTGATCTGGTTGGCCGTGGAGCTCTGCTGCAGCTGGATCAGGCGACCGTTGTGTTCATTCACGGTCTGACAGTCGGCCATCAAGGTGGCCAGGACTTCAAGCTGTTCCAGCAGTTGCGGGCCCAGGTGTGATTCGCTGGCCAATGCCTCGAAACCGCTGCGGTCCGGGCTGTAGCCAAGGCTGGCGAGCAGCTCGCTACGACGACGACCCTGTTGATCGAGCAGGACGATCAGCGATTGCTTGTGTGCCAGGATATTTTCCAGCAGAGGCAGGTCCCGGCCGTTGAGCGCGATGGACTCTTCCCGAAGCAATTCCAGCAGTTGTTGCGCTGGCGCAATATCGTGTTCGATCAGTTGCAGCAGAGTAGTGTCGTGCATGGCTGGCTCTTGGTCTCTAGCGTCCTGAAGTCAGCGCGCCAGTGGGCTAGCGCTGGTCTTCGAAATTAAGCAGTTTGCTGGCAACGCGCGCGCTATCGACCTGATAGCTGCCGTCGGCGATAGCCTGCTTCAACTCGGCCACACGGGCGCTGTTGACGACTGGCTGGTCGCGCAGCTTGTCGCTGACCTGTTGCAACTGCTGGGCCTCGTGGCTCAGGTGTACGGTTTCGCCGCTCTGGCGGGTGCCGGTCGTAGTGCTGGCAGCCTCCGGCTCGACGCTGTTGGCGCCGTCCTTGGTGCTGCCGGTGCGGACACCGCCCGTCACGGACGGGGAATTATTCAAACGACTGAAGTCGATGACCATGATCAGAAAACCTCTGGGTGTTTGGACGCTTGCCTTGTTTTCGGCCAACCCGAAAGAAACTTTAGGCGCAAATGCACCGTTGCATGCGCCGCAAGCCCAATGGCCCCAACTGGGACACAGTTTAGGAAAAGCGCCCCCTGATCGCTAGTTTTCATTGCCTTCTATTGTCACATCGCAACTTCTACCTGCCCCGGCCCGGTTACCCTGGCCTTGACCACTCGTTTGGAGTTCAGGTTGCGCACGCGGATCTGCTCGCTCAGGCCGCCCTTGCTCAGGGCCTCGCCGGGCATGCGCACGCTGAGTGTGCCGCTGCGGGCCGTGATGACCACGTGGTCGCCTTTGCGGATGACTTCGGCCTGTTCGAGGTGCGCGGGTGTCAGCACTTGGTCGATGACCGTTGGTCGGATTACTTTCTGCCCGATGGCCTGGTCCAGTGATGTCAGATAGCCCTGGTTGAGCAGGCCTACATCGCGCTCGCGCAGGCCTACGTCCTGCTCGCCGACGATGCTTTCACGCTTGAGCGGGCGGGTGACCGTGACAATATTTCGAAAAAGACGTACCTGGGCGGGCACGAACACCGTCCATGGAGAGCTGCCGTCGCAACGGACCCGCACGGTAACCCGGCCCAGAGGTTGTGCCGGACTCTCCAGCGAGGCCCCCAATTGCTGGTCGCACAGCGGCATGCGCAAGCGTGGATCGAGGCTGTTGACCTGGATCTCGTAGCGGCCTTCGGTCTGGCTGGTTGCCAGATAGTCCTCTACGGTGAATTCAAGAAACCCCTGGGTGACACCGATAAGCTGTTCAGGCAAGGTAAAAGCGTCAGCCAGTGTTCGAACGCCAGGGGCCAACAGCAGGCACAGCGCAGCAAGGAAGCCGGGTAGGCAGGTCAGGCGTCGGAAAAATGTCGTTTTCGTGTTCATACAGTTAAAAAAGCAAGGCGCGTGCCGACTGGGTACGAAGGCCCAAGCTTTGGTGAAGGAGTCTGGCATGGCTGGTGTAATGGATTCAGTGAACCAGCGCACGCAACTGGTAGGGCAAAACCGTCTCGAACTGCTGTTGTTCCGCCTCAATGGCGACCAGCTCTACGGGATCAACGTGTTCAAGGTGCGGGAGGTGCTGCAGTGCCCGAACCTGACCATCATGCCCAAGTCCAACCCTGTAGTGCGCGGTGTTGCAAATATTCGCGGGGCAACCATCCCGATCCTGGATCTGGCGATGGCGACCGGGCTACCCGGTCTGAGTGAAGACTCCAGCAAGAGTTTCGTCATCATCACCGAGTACAACACCAAGACCCAGGGTTTCCTGGTGCACTCGGTGGAGCGCATCGTCAACATGAACTGGGAGGAGATCCATCCGCCACCCAGGGGCACCGGGCGTGATCACTACCTGACGGCAGTGACCCGGGTTGACAACAAGATGGTTGAAATCATCGACGTGGAGAAAGTCCTCGCCGAAGTGGCGCCGACCTCCGAGTCGATCTCGGCCGGTGTGGTCGATGCCGAGGTGCAGGACAAGGCCGTGCTGCTGCGGGTGCTGACCGTGGATGACTCCTCGGTGGCGCGCAAGCAGGTCAGCCGTTGCCTGCAAACGGTAGGGGTCGAGGTGGTGGCGCTCAACGATGGCCGCCAGGCGCTCGAATACCTGCGCAAGCTGGTGGATGAGGGCAAGCGTCCGGAGGAAGAGTTCCTCATGATGATTTCCGACATCGAGATGCCGGAGATGGACGGCTACACCTTGACCGCAGAGATCCGCAGCGACCCGCGCATGCAAAAGCTGCACATCATCCTGCATACTTCGTTGTCCGGGGTATTCAACCAGGCGATGGTCAAAAAGGTCGGTGCAGACGACTTCCTCGCCAAGTTCAAACCGGATGACCTGGCCCAGCGGGTGGTCGACCGGATCAAGGCGACACACTAACGGCCCGGGGCTTTGCCCCTGGCGTTACACATGATTTAAGAGGCGGCATCTTTGTCTACGGGTAATTTGGATTTCGAACAGTTCCGGGTCTTCCTGGAAAAAGCCTGTGGCATCCTGCTGGGCGAAAATAAGCAGTACCTGGTTTCCAGCCGTCTCAACAAGCTGATGGAGCAGCAAGGCATCAAGTCGTTGAGCGAGTTGGTGCAGCGTATCCAGAGTCAGCCGCGCAGTGGTCTGCGCGAGATGGTCGTGGATGCCATGACTACCAACGAAACCCTGTGGTTTCGTGACACCTATCCGTTTGAGGTGCTGAAGAACAAGGTATTGCCCGAGCAGATCAAGGCCAACCCAGGCCAGCGTCTGCGCATCTGGTCGGCGGCCTGTTCGTCGGGGCAGGAACCGTATTCGATTTCGATGGCCATCGACGAGTTCGAACGCAGCAACATCGGCCAGTTGAAGATGGGCGCGCAGATCGTTGCTACTGATCTTTCGGGTTCGATGCTGGCCAACTGCAAGACCGGCGAGTACGACAGCCTGGCGATTGCCCGTGGCCTGTCGCCGGAGCGCCTGCAACGTTACTTCGACCCGAAAGGGCCGGGGCGCTGGGCGGTCAAGATGCCGATCCGTAGCCGGGTTGAATTCCGTTCGTTCAACCTGCTCGACAGCTACGCCGCCTTGGGCAAGTTCGACATCGTGTTCTGCCGCAACGTGCTGATCTACTTCTCGGCCCAGGTCAAGAAGGACATCCTGTTGCGCATTCACAGCACGCTCAAGCCCGGTGGCTATCTGTTCCTGGGCGCTTCGGAAGCGCTCAACGGTTTGCCGGACCACTACCAGATGGTCCAGTGCAGCCCAGGCATCATCTACCAGGCCAAGTAGGCTGGCAGGATGAAAAAAAGGCCGGTGTCCAAGGACACCGGCCTTTTCATTTGCGCTTTCAACTGCATCGCGGGGGAATCAAGCTATCGCGCCTGTACTCCCACAGGGGTACAGCAATCCCTGTGGGAGCGGGCTAGTCCCGCGATCGACCTACGCTCGATCAGAAGTCGTAACGGACCTTGGCCGAGAACACGTCGGCATCGAAGCCCGACTTGCCAATGTAGTCGTAGTTGACGCCCAGGGTCACTGCGCCCAGCTTGTAGTCGGCACCCACGCCGGCTTCGTAGCTGTTGCGTGCGGCCTTGGCACCGCTGGTGACGAACGGCGTGCTGCCGAGCAGGAAGGTCGAGGTGCTCTTCGCTTCATCAGCCGCGAAGTCGTGGAAGGCCATCAGCTTGGCTTGTGGTTCCAGGATGCCAGCGCCCAGCGGGAAGCTGCCTGCAACACGTACACCGGCGCCCAGCTCGATTGCTTCATAACGCTGGTCTTCAACTTTCAGCGCTGCCGAAGAACCTTTCTCGCGGTAGCCGTCGATGTTGACCAGGCTGTAGCGTGCCGCCACGCGCGGTTCGACCAGTACCTGAGGGTTGATCTGGTAGGTGTAGCCACCGATCAGGTTCAAGCCCAGCAGGTCGCTGTCATAGCTTGCCTTGGCCTGGGTGCCGGCAATGGAGCGCTTGCTGTCGTTGTCGTTGACGCCGTAAGTCAGGCTGGCATCGACGAAGTAGTTGCCTTCCTCGAACCCGCCGTACAGCGTGAACGCATGGCTGTCGACTTCAGTGTTGTTGCCGCTTTTGCCGTTGACGTCGGTGTTGATGAAGCTGTACGCCAGGCCCAGGGTCAGGTTGTCGTTGAGCTTGCCATCAGCGCCGACCGCGATGCCGCGGCTGTAGGCGTTGTAGCCGGCAACACCGTCACGCAGGTCCTGGGAGGCGTCGCTGTACAGCGTCTGTACCCATACGCCGGTTTCCGCCAGGCCTTCACCGGAGGACGCGCCACGCAGCGAGCTGGTGCGGCTGCCAGTGACATTGCTGACCAGGGTCTGGCTGGTGGTGGCTGCCTGGGTGGCGCCGCCGTTGGTTTCCGGGGTCAGTTCGCTGGCCAGTTTGGCCAGGTCGGCTTCGCCGGCATTCATGAAGGCTTGCTTGAGCGGATCGTGGTCGGCCAGTTTGCCGAGCACGTAGTCGCCGGCCAGGCTGCCCAGGGCTTTCTGGCTGTTGGCCGAACCGCCGTGCTGGCCGATGATCTGGTCAATTTCGTCCTGGCCCTTGCCGGTAACCGTTGCCACGACCTTGTTGCCGTCGACGGTGTAGCTGTCGATCTTGAGCAATGCCGAGCTGCTGACCAGGTTGAGCTTGATCGACGGATCGACGGTATCGCCGACGGCGCTGAGCATCTCGATCTCGCCGGCTTCGATCAGATTGTAGGTGCTGCCGTTGGCGGTGAAGTCCGCACCTTTGGCGGCCAGTTGCACCTGCGCGCCGTAACCGAACTGGGTAGTGCCGGTGATTTTCAGCACTGGTGTGTTGGCGTTGGTGGCGCTGCTCAGGTTCAGGGCCACTGCCGAATTGCCCGCGACGTACATATTGCCGTCGATGCTGGTGTGCGGCGCTTCAAACGTCAGCGTGGTTTTCAGGTCGTCGGTGACGCTGCCGACATCGACCCAGCCGTTGTCTTTCATGCGGATGTTGTAGCCATCGGCACGGCTGTCGGTGCCGGTGAAGGAGGTGTCACCTTCAAGCTCGATATTGCGCAGGTCGATCAGGTTGCCGACGATGACGCTGCCCTTGCGCAGGATCAGCTCGACCGGACGGTTGCTTTCCGAAGCGTCAATGGCTTCGTCTGCGGAGATGATCGTGCCGCTGTTGAAGATGTTGAAGGCACCGTGCTCTTTGAACCAAGGCTGCGTGCCTGGCATGTCGAAGTCGACGCCGCCAATGACGATGGCAGCGTCGGTGGCGCGGATGGTGCCGGTATTGAGCAGTGCGCCGGAGGTGCCGGTAAAGCTTGCACCGTCGATACGGATGCCTTCGGCGTCATCACCGGTGGCAATGATGGTGCCGTGGTTCTCGATGCCGGCCAGGTCGACCATGTCGGTGAAGCGGCCAGAGCCGCTGGAGGTGGCGTCGATGGCGGTGGCGCCACTGCCGGTGACTTCGATCAGGCCGCGGTTGATGACCTTGCCGACGATGGTGCCGCCTTCGAGGTTGATGCCCTTGGCATCTTCGCCTTTGGCGATGATCTTGCCGGTGCTGGCGTTGACCAGGTCGCCGCCAATTACCGAGGAGCCCGAGAAGTCCAGGGCGCGTGCGACATCACGGCCGCCGTCGTCGATCAGCGGGGCACCTTCGGCGTAGAGCAGGCCTTCGTTGATGACGCTGCCGCCGATTTTCGCCGGGTCGATCATCAGGGCATTGGCGCCGCCACCGATGGCGGAAATGTTGCCCTTGTTGATGACGTTGCCGCCGACGCTGTTAGGCGTCCATGGGTTGCCACCTTCCCAGACATCCATGTCGACACCGCCGGCAAAGTTGCCGGTGCTGTTGATGGTGGCATTGAGGATCAGGTCTTTCTCGATGCTGGAGCCGTTGAGCTCGATGGCGTCTTCAGCGGTACCGCCGGTGTAGGAGCCAGTGATTTCGAGATTGCCGGTGTGGGTCTGGTGTTCACTTACGTAGCCAGCATTGGTCAGCTGGACGGTTTCAGCGAAAGCGGGCAGGGCGGTGGCGGTTACGGCCAGGGCGAGCAGGGTCTTGCGGAACATCACAGGGGTCACGGTTCAATCCTTAAACAGCTTGAGAGGGCTCGTCGCTTCCATGCGTGGCTGGACCTTGCTGCGACGTTGGATGGCGGAGTGCCACGCAGAAAGCGCGGCGATGGTAAAACAGTGGCCATCAAATTGACACCAATCGTTGGCGCCAATTTTTTGCTGAATCTATCAAGGATGATCTCGGTCAAGGCGGATGCCAGCTGGCATTGCTGTGCCTGATCCTTGCCTGTTGCTTGCCGCTTTGCCGGCGCCAGGCGGAAGCCTTTTGCCGCTTTTCTGGCATTGCCGCTGCCGGCAATCGGCTAAAGTCCCCGGTTTTATTGGGTTTGGTATTTTGGCACGGACATTGCTCTATCTCCGTCAACGAACCCTCTGGTCAACCTTCAAGGTTTCCCCGACATGAGCATCAGTTTCGACAAAGCGCTCGGCATCCACGAAAAAGCCCTGGGCTTCCGCGCCCAGCGTGCCGAGGTGCTGGCCAACAACATCGCCAACGCCGACACGCCGAACTACAAGGCGCGGGACGTGGACTTCTCTTCGGTGCTTGCCGCGCAAAGCCAGAAGACCAACAACGGTCACTTCGCGCTGGACCGGACCAACAACCGGCACATCGAGGCTGAAAGCCTGGCCATGGCTGACGAGAGCCTGCAGTACCGCACGCCGATGCAGCCGTCGATGGACCAGAACACCGTCGATGCCCAGCTTGAGCAATCGAGCTATGCCGAGAACGCGGTGGGCTTCCAGGCCAGCTTCACGCTGCTCAACAGTAAATTCAAAGGGCTGGTGTCAGCCCTGCGCGGAGAGTAATCCATGTCCCTCGCCAGTGTTTTCAATATCGCCGGTAGCGGCATGAGCGCGCAGACTACCCGTCTGAACACCGTTGCCTCGAACATCGCCAACGCCGAGACGGTCTCGTCGAGCATCGACCAGACCTACCGCGCCCGCCACCCGGTGTTCGCCACGACTTTCCAGCAGGCCCAGGGCGGCATCGGCCAGTCGCTGTTCCAGGACCAGGACGCCGCCGGTCAGGGCGTCCAGGTGCTGGGTGTGGTCGAAGACCAGGGCAACCTTGAAGCACGCTACCAGCCAAGCCACCCGGCAGCGAACAAGGACGGCTACGTCTTCTACCCGAACGTCAATGTGGTCGAGGAAATGGCTGACATGATTTCCGCCAGCCGCTCGTTCCAGACCAATGCCGAGCTGATGAATACGGCCAAAACCATGATGCAGAAGGTTCTGACCCTGGGTCAGTAACAAGGAACCAAGCCAATGGCCAGTGTTAACGATCCGACCTCCGGGGTGAACCTCAACGACGTGATCAAGTCGTCCGGGGCCAAGAAGAGCTCCGATGAGAGCACCATTGCTGCGGCAACCAACAGCAAGACCGGCGCCAACAAGCAGGCGCTGGGCAAGGACGCGTTCCTGCAGCTGCTGGTAACCCAGATGAAGCACCAGAACCCGCTTGATCCACAGGACAACAGCGAGTTCGTGGCGCAGCTGGCGCAGTTCAGCAGCCTGGAAGGCATCACCAGCCTCAATGAGTCGGTGACCGCCATTTCCGGCAACTTCAAGTCGTCGCAGGCGTTGCAGGCTTCGTCGCTGGTGGGTCGCTCGGTGATCGCCCAGACCGACAAGGCGGTGGTCGACACCACCAAGAGTTTCAACGGTTCGGTCACCGTGCCGCAGTCGCTCAGCAACTGCACGGTCACCATCACCGACAAGGATGGCAAGGCCGTCAAGACCATCCAGATGGGCGAGCAAAAGGCCGGCAACGCTGCCTTCGTCTGGGATGGCACCAACGATGCCGGGCAAAAAGTCGACCCGGGCGCGTACTCGTTCAAGGCCACGACCAAGGTCGATGGCAAGGCGCTGGAGATGTACACCATGCTGCCGGCCACCGTCAGCAGCGTGACCCTGAGCAAGACGGGCGGCGAGATGATGCTCAACCTCGCCGGCCTGGGCAGCATTGCCCTGTCCAAAGTCCAAACCATCGGTATATAGAGCCGGCTAATGCGGCACAAGGAGTGAAAGATGTCATTCAATATCGGCCTTAGCGGTCTCTATGCAGCCAACAAACAACTGGACGTGACCGGCAACAACATCGCCAACGTCGCGACCACCGGCTTCAAATCGTCCCGTGCGGAATTCGAAGACGTGTACTCGGCCAGCAAACTGGGCGTCGGCAGCAAGACCATCGGCAACGGTGTGCGTCTTGCGGCGGTTTCCCAGCAGTTCGGCCAGGGTGACGTGAACAACACCGGCAACGTGCTGGACCTGGGCATCAACGGCCAGGGCTTCTTCGTCCTGAGCGACAACGGCTCGCTGAGCTACACCCGTGCCGGTGCGTTCCAGACCAACAAGGACAATTTCGTCGTGACCTCTGACGGCGTTCGCCTGCAGGGTTATGCCGCTGATGAGAACGGCAAGATCATCAAGGGTGTGCTGACCGACCTGAAGATCGACACTTCGGCGCTGGCGCCAAAGGCCACTTCGCTGATCGATCAGGGCATCAACCTGAACTCCTCTGAAAAGTCGATTCCGCTCACCAGAATCGAGGGCACGCCGCCGGCGCCTGTGCCGAACTTGCCGTTCGACCCGTCTCTAGATACCACCTACACCAAGAAATTCGAAACGCCGATCTACGATAGCCAGGGCAACCAGCATGTCGTCCAGCAGTACTACCGCAAGACGGGCGACAACCAGTGGAGCATGTATACTCTGGTGGATGGTCGCAATCCAAAAGATGCAACCCAGGCCACTCCGTTTGTCGGGACCATTTCCTTCAACGCTGACGGCAGCGTCAAGAAAATGACCGGTAGTGAGTCCTGGACTCCGCCAAGCACTGACTTCGAAGTCGCCAGCAACACCTTCACCCTCAAGGGCTGGGTGCCGTCGGTGTACAACGCTACCACCAAGACCTGGGGGCCGAACGGCTCGGAAGGCAATGCTGCAGGCATGCGCCTGAGCATGGGTTCGACGACCTCCTACAACACGGATACGACCCGCTTGTCGCAGTCGCAAGACGGCTACGCCACCGGCATCCTGTCCAACTTGAGCATCGACTCCACCGGTGTCATGTTCGCCAGCTTCAGCAACCAGCAGTCGCGCGCAATCGGCCAGGTGGCAATCGCCAGCTTCGCCAACGAGCAGGGCCTGGAGCAGATGGGCGGTACGCGCTGGAAGGAAACCTTCTCCTCGGGTATCCCGGGCATCGACGCACCGAAGACCGGTACCCTGGGTTCGATCTCGTCCAACTCCCTGGAGGCTTCGAACGTCAACCTGACCCAGGAGCTGGTCGAGCTGATCAAGGCGCAGAGCAACTACCAGGCGAACGCCAAGACCATCTCCACGCAAAGCACCATCATGCAGACCATCATTCAGATGACCTGATGGGTCGCTGAAACGGTCGTGATGCACAAACCCCTTTCTCGAAAGGGGTTTGTTGTTTGCGAGGTAGTAGCCATGTTGAAAAAACTCAGTGTCGTGGCTTTTTTGCTGTCAGTGCTGACGAGTCTGGCCTGGGCCGATATGGCGTCCTGGTACAGCTGGGAAAGCCAGGCCGATGGTCGCCTGGTATGCGCGCAGTGGTCGCCGGGTGATGGTTGGAAGCGTTTTGCGGGCCCGTTCAACAATGGCGCTTGTCGCCCTTGATGTGGCCAGGCCGTTGAGCGATGATTCGCGGGTTTTCATGCCTGCTCCCGCACGGCAGTAGTACCCCCTAAATCGCATTCCCTCGTGGTGGCCGTCCTGGTTGCTACGGGTACACGGAAGTCGTTGTTTTTCTAAGGATGGAATCAGATGAGACAGGCGAATAGCGCCCGCACTCCGGTGCTCGCGGCGCAGCTGGCTGTGGCCCTGCGCAAGGGCTTGATCGGTGCCCTGGTGTTCTCCGGGGTGATCAATCTGCTGGCCCTGATCGGTCCGCTGTTCATGCTTGAAGTCTATGACCGGGTCATCCCCAGCCGCAGCGTGCCAACGCTGGTGGCGCTGAGCCTGTTGGTGCTCGGGGTCTACGCTGTCTTCGGCTTCCTTGACATCATCCGTGCCCGGGTCATGACGCGCATCGCCGCCTCGCTCGATGCGGCCTTGTCGGCGAAGGTCTATCAGGTCATCGCCGGTGCTTCGCTGAAAACGCCGGTGACGGGCGACCCGCTCAAGCCTGCTCACGAGCTTGATCAGATCCGCAACTTCATCGGCGGCCCAGGCCTGATTGCCTTCTTCGATTTGCCATGGATGCCGGTGTACCTGGCGGTGTGTTTCTACATCCACCCGCTGCTGGGGTGGTTGGCCCTGGGCATGATCGTGGTGATGGTCGGCCTGACGTTGCTCACCGATCGCAAGACCCGCCAACTGATGCGTGACAGCGCACAAGCCTTGAGTGCACGTAACCAATTGGGCCAGCAGACGCACCTGGGGGCCGAGTCGCTGGCGGCCATGGGCATGGAAGGCCGGGCGCGAGCGCTGTGGCAGGATCAGCACGTGCGTTTCTCCACCTTGCAGCGCCAGGCCGCGGATGTCGGCAGTTTCTACGGCGGGATCACCAAGGCGCTGCGCCAGTTGATCCAGTCGGCGTCGTTGGGCCTGGGCGCCTATCTGGTGATTCGCGGTGATTTGAGCGGCGGCGCCATCATTGCCGCCTCGATCATCGTTGCGCGCACCCTGGCGCCGGCGGAGCAGATCATCGGCACCTGGCGCAGCCTGATTTCGGCGCGTCTGGCCTGGACGCAATTGCGCGAGGTGTTCGATCTGTTCCCCGAGCAACAGCCCAGGACGCGCCTTCCGGCCGCGCACCAGCGCGTGCAGGTTGAGTGCCTGTTTGCTTCACCGCCGGGTGTGCAGCGCCTGACCTTGCAGAACCTCAATTTCGCTCTTGCCGCAGGCAGCGCCCTGGGCGTTGTCGGCCCGAGTGCGTCCGGCAAATCGACGTTGGCGCGGGTGCTGGTAGGGGCCTGGCAGCCGGCGCGTGGGCAGGTCTGCCTGGACGGTGCGCCATTGGAATTGTGGGAGCAGCAGGCACGCGGCGAGCTGATCGGTTATTTGCCGCAGAGCGTCGATCTGTTCAATGCCTCGGTGGCGCAGAACATCGCCCGGCTGGACCCTGACGCCGATGATGCGGCAGTTATTGCCGCTGCGCGGCAAGCGGGTGTACACGAGTTGATCTTGCAGTTGCCGCAAGGCTACGACACGCCGGTCGGCGAGGGCGGCGTCAACCTTTCGGCGGGGCAGCGGCAACGTGTGGCCTTGGCGCGGGCGTTGTATGGCGAGCCGTTCCTGGTGGTGCTCGATGAGCCGAACTCCAACCTGGATGTCGAGGGTGAGCGCGCGCTGGCCAAGGCCATCCTGGCCATCAAGGCACGGGGTGGGGTGGCTGTGGTGATTGCTCATCGCACCGGCATCCTCTCGGTGCTCGATCAAGTGCTGGTCCTGGAAAATGGCATGCAGGTGGCATTCGGACCCAAGGAAACGGTGCTGGCACGACCGTCACCAGCGGCCAAGGTCGCGCCCATCGTGGCGGTAGCCGGAGGTGCCCAATGATGCGTCAGGACAATCCCGAAGCACTGGTCCGCTCGCTGAATGGGCATCTGCGTCTGGGCGCCGTGGCCATGGTGATACTGCTGGGTGGCGGCTTGTGGTGGGCGGCTGGCACGGACCTGGCCAGTGCCATCATTGCCCCAGGCGTGGTCGCCGTGGAGAACAGCACGCGCAAGGTGCAGCACCCAAGCGGTGGCGTGGTGGCGCAGTTGTTGGTGCGTGAAGGGCAAGAGGTTGAGGCCGGGCAAGTATTGCTGCGCCTTGATGCGACTTTGCAGCAGGCCAGCCAGTCCATCGTCAGCAAGGCTCGCGACCAGTCCATGGCGCGCCAGGCGCGCCTTGAAGCCGAGCGCGACAACCTGCGTGTGGTGGCTACGCCGGTCTTGTTGGTTACTCGCCTGGGTGAGCCGCAGGCGCAGGCGGCGATGGTCAGTGAGCGGCAGTTGTTTGTCGATCGCCAGCAGTCGCGTGAAGGCCAGAAAAAGCAGCTGCGCGAGCGCATCGAGCAGTTGAAGCAGACCATTGGTGGTCACGACCTGCAGCAGCGCACCAAGACTGAAGAGATCGTGCTGATCGAGCAGGAGTACACCGCGGTCAAGACCCTGCTTGAGAAGGGCATGATGACCATCGACCGGGTCAATGCCCTGGCCCGCGGCATCGCGCGGCTGCGGGGTGAGCGTGGTCAGTTGGTGGCCTCGATTGCCGAGGCCCGTGCGCGGATTGCCGAGACCGAGCTTGAGCTGTTGCAGGTCGACCAGAAATTCCGCGAGCAAGTGTCGCAGGAATTGCGCGACTTGCTGGTGCAGCAGGGCGAGTTGGTCGAGCGTGAGATCGCCGCCAATGACCAGCTCAAGCGCATCGACATCACTGCGCCGAGCAAGGGGCGCGTCCAGCAGTTGGTGGTGCACACGGTGGGTGGGGTGATTTCGCCGGCAGAGCCGTTGATGCAGATCGTGCCGCTGGATGAAGACCTGCTGGTAGAGGCGCGCATTGATCCGCAAGACATTGACCAGGTCGCGCTCGGCCAGGCCGTGCGGTTGCGCATGAGTGCGTTCAATCGCAGCACCACGCCGGAACTCAATGGCACCCTTTCCCGGCTGTCGGCAGACCTGGTGGTCGACCCGCAAACCGGAGTCGGTTCCTACCGTGCGGGTATTCGTATCAACAAAGACGAGCTGAGTCGATTGTCGGGATTGACGGTGCTGCCGGGCATGCCGGTGGAGTCGATGATCCAGACGGGCCAGCGCACGGTTCTTTCCTATTTGCTCAAGCCGCTAGGGGATCACGCGCAGCGCGCCTTCAGGGAAGGCTAGGCACCGACGCGGAGCGTCGTGGTGCCGGACAGGATTGTTCAACCAACCAGCAAGGAAGAAGTGCGATGGCAGTTATTCAAGGAACGGAAGGTCCTGACAATCTGGTCGGTACCGGCGCGGATGATCAGCTTTACGGGAAGGGCGGGGACGATACCCTAAGCGGTGGTGCCGGCAATGACACGCTGTATGGCGGTGCCGGTGCCGACCGCTTCTTCGGTGGTGATGGCACCGACACGGTCAGTTATGACGATGGCGCTGCAGTCACCCTGAACCTCAAGACCGGCGTGCATGTAGGTATCGCGGCGGGCGATACCTTTGACAGTATCGAGGTGTTCCGTGGCTCGAACGGCGACGATACGTTCGTCAGCAGCGTTGCCGCACAGACCCTCATCGGCAGCGGCGGCGTTGACACCCTGGACTACTCGACGTCCGCCCAGGCCGTCACCATCACTATTGATGCGACTGGCGCTGGTGTGGGGGCGGGCGGCGATGCCGAAGGTGACAAGTTCTCGCTGTTCGAGCGGGTTGTTGGTTCGTCTTATGCTGACCAATTCACCTCGTTGGCCAACGGCTACAAACTTGAGGGCGGCAGTGGCAACGATGTGTACGTGATCGGTCATGCTGGCAGTGTGGTTGTCGAGGCGGCTGGTGGTGGCATTGATGAAGTGCGTACAACGTTGACGACGCACACATTGGCAGCCGAGGTCGAAAAACTGACCTACACCGGTGTGGCGAATTTCAACGGTCAGGGCAATGCCAGCGACAACGTCTTGACGGGCAGCATCGGCAACGACCTGCTGAACGCTGGTGCTGGCAACGACATTCTCAACGGTGGTGCCGGCAATGACATGCTGTATGGCGGTGCAGGTGCCGACCAGTTCTTTGGTGGTGATGGCATCGATACGGTCAACTACGAGGACGGTGGTGCGGTCACCCTGAACCTCAAGACCGGTGTACACGTGGGCATTGCGGCAGGCGATACCTTCAACAGCATCGAAGTGTTCCGCGGCTCGAATGCTGATGACACCTTTGTCAGTGATGCCACCGCGCACACCTTTATTGGTAGTAATGGCACCGACACTCTGGATTACTCGACTTCTGCCCAGGCTGTGACCATCACTATTGATGCGACCGGCGCTGGTGTCGGTGTTGGTGGTGATGCCGAAGGCGACAAATTCTCGTTGTTCGAGCGGGTTGTTGGCTCGTCATACGACGATCAGTTCACCTCGTTGGCCAACGGCTACAAGCTTGAAGGCGGCGGTGGCAACGATGTGTACGTAATTGGTCACGCTGGCAGCGTGGTGGTTGAAGCTGCTGGTGGTGGTTATGACGAAGTGCGCACAACGCTGACAACGCATTCATTGGCAGCCGAGGTCGAAAAGCTGACCTATTCCGGCGCGGCGAACTTCAATGGCTACGGTAATGCCAGCGACAACGTCCTGACGGGTGGCATCGGCAACGATGTGCTGAATGCTGCCGGTGGTGACGACATTCTCAACGGTGGTGCAGGCAATGACATGCTGTACGGCGGTGCGGGTGCCGACCAGTTCTTTGGTGGTGATGGTACCGACACGGTCAACTATGAGGACGGTGGTGCGGTCACCCTGAACCTCAAGACCGGTGTACACGTAGGCACTGCGGCAGGCGACACCTTCAACAGCATCGAAGTGTTCCGCGGCTCGAATGCTGATGACACCTTTGTCAGTGATGCCACCGCGCATACCTTTATTGGTAGTAATGGCACCGACACCCTGGATTACTCGACTTCTGCCCAGTCTGTGACCGTCACTATTGATGCGACCGGTGCTGGTGTCGGCGTTGGTGGCGATGCCGAAGGCGACAAGTTCTCGTTGTTCGAACGGGTTGTTGGCTCGTCGTACGACGATCAGTTCACTTCGTTGGCCAACGGCTACAAGCTTGAGGGCGGCAGCGGCAACGACGTCTATGTGATCGGTCATGCCGGTAGTGTTGTGGTCGAGGCCGCTGGCGGTGGCTACGACGAGGTGCGCACGACACTGACTACGCACTCGTTGACAACTGAAGTCGAGAAACTGACCTATACCGGTGCAGCGAACTTCAACGGCTACGGCAATGCCAGCGACAACGTCCTGACGGGTGGCATCGGCAACGATGTGCTGAATGCTGCCGGTGGTGACGACATCCTCAATGGCGGCGCCGGCAATGACATGCTGTACGGCGGTGCAGGTGCCGATCAGTTCTTTGGTGGTGATGGCATCGATACGGTCAACTACGAGGACGGTGGTGCGGTCACCCTGAACCTCAAGACCGGTGTACACGTAGGCACTGCGGCAGGCGACACCTTCAACAGCATTGAAGTATTCCGCGGCTCGAATGCTGATGACACCTTTGTCAGTGATGCCACCGCGCATACCTTTATTGGTAGTAATGGCACCGACACCCTGGACTACTCGACTTCTGCCCAGTCTGTGACCGTCACTATTGATGCGGCCGGCGCTGGTGTCGGTGTTGGTGGCGATGCCGAAGGCGACAAGTTCTCGTTGTTCGAACGGGTTGTTGGCTCGTCGTACGACGATCAGTTCACTTCGTTGGCCAACGGCTACAAGCTTGAGGGCGGCAGCGGCAACGATGTGTACGTGATCGGTCACGCTGGCAGCGTAGTGGTTGAATCCGCTGGCGGTGGTTATGACGAAGTGCGCACAACGCTGACGACGCATTCATTGGCAGCCGAGGTCGAAAAGCTGACCTATTCCGGCGCGGCGAACTTCAACGGCTACGGTAATGCCAGCGACAACGTCCTGACGGGTGGCATCGGCAACGATGTGCTGAATGCTGCCGGTGGTGACGACATTCTCAACGGTGGTGCAGGCAATGACATGCTGTACGGCGGTGCGGGTGCCGACCAGTTCTTTGGTGGTGATGGTACCGACACGGTCAACTATGAGGACGGTGGTGCGGTCACCCTGAACCTCAAGACCGGTGTACACGTAGGCACTGCGGCAGGCGACACCTTCAACAGCATCGAAGTGTTCCGCGGCTCGAATGCTGATGACACCTTTGTCAGTGATGCCACCGCGCATACCTTTATTGGTAGTAATGGCACCGACACTCTGGATTACTCGACTTCTGCCCAGGCGGTGACCGTCACTATTGATGCGACCGGCGCTGGTGTCGGTGTTGGTGGCGATGCCGAAGGCGACAAATTCTCGTTGTTCGAACGCGTCATCGGTTCATCGTACGACGACCAGTTCACTTCGTTGGCCAACGGCTACAAACTTGAAGGCGGCAACGGCAACGACGTCTATGTGATCGGTCATGCCGGTAGTGTTGTGGTCGAGGCCGCTGGCGGTGGCTACGACGAGGTGCGCACGACACTGACTACGCACTCGTTGACAACTGAAGTCGAGAAACTGACCTATACCGGTGCAGCGAATTTCAACGGCTACGGCAATGCCAGCGACAACGTCCTGACGGGTGGCATCGGCAACGATGTGCTGAATGCTGCCGGTGGTGACGACATTCTCAACGGTGGTGCAGGCAATGACATGCTGTATGGCGGTGCGGGTGCCGACCAGTTCTTTGGTGGTGATGGCATCGACACGGTCAACTATGAAGACGGTGGTGCGGTCACCCTGAACCTCAAGACCGGTGTACACGTAGGCACTGCGGCAGGCGACACCTTCAACAGTATCGAAGTGTTCCGCGGCTCGAATGCTGATGACACCTTTGTCAGTGATGCCACCGCGCATACCTTTATTGGTAGTAATGGCACCGACACCCTGGATTACTCGACTTCTGCCCAGTCTGTGACCGTCACTATTGATGCGACCGGTGCTGGTGTCGGCGTTGGTGGCGATGCCGAAGGCGACAAGTTCTCGTTGTTCGAGCGCGTCATAGGTTCATCGTACGATGACCAGTTCACCTCGTTGGCCAATGGTTACAAGCTTGAAGGCGGCAACGGCAACGATGTGTATGTGATCGGTCATGCCGGCAGTGTGGTGGTTGAGGCGGCTGGCGGTGGTTATGACGAAGTGCGTACATCGTTGACGACGCACTCATTGACCTTCGAGGTCGAGAAGCTGACTTACACCGGCAGCGTGAACTTCAACGGTTACGGCAATGCCAGCGACAACATCCTAACGGGTGGCATCGGCAACGATGTGCTGAATGCTGCCGGTGGCGACGACATTCTGAACGGCGGTGCCGGCAATGACACACTGTACGGCGGTGCGGGTGCCGACCAGTTCTTTGGTGGTGATGGCATCGACACGGTCAACTATGAGGACGGTGCGGCTGTCACCCTGAACCTCAAGACCGGTGTGCACGTGGGCACTGCGGCAGGCGATACCTTCAACAGTATCGAAGTGTTCCGCGGCTCGAATGCTGATGACACCTTTGTCAGTGATGCCACCGCGCACACCTTTATTGGTAGTAATGGCACTGACACCCTGGACTACTCAACTTCTGCCCAGGCGATTTCGATCAGCCTGGATGCGACCGGCGCTGGTGTAGGTGTTGGCGGCGATGCTGAGGGGGACAAGTTCTCGCTGTTCGAACGCGTCATCGGCTCTTCGTACGATGACCAATTCACCTCGTTGGCCAATGGTTACAAGCTTGAAGGTGGCAGCGGCAACGATGTGTATGTGATCGGTCACGCAGGCAGCGTGGTGGTTGAAGCCGCTGGCGGTGGTTATGACGAAGTGCGTACATCGTTGACGACGCACTCATTGACCTTCGAGGTCGAAAAGCTGACCTACACCGGCACCGTGAACTTCAACGGCTATGGCAATGCCAGTGACAACCTCCTGACGGGTGGCGTCGGCAACGACATGCTCAGCGGTGCCGGTGGTGACGACATCCTCAACGGCGGTGCCGGTAATGACACGCTGTACGGTGGCGCCGGTGCCGATCAGTTCTTTGGTGGTGATGGCAACGATACGGTCAACTATGAAGACGGTGCTGCGGTCGCCCTGAACTTCAAGACCGGTGTGCATACTGGCACGGCGGCAGGCGATATTTTTGACAGCATCGAAGTGTTCCGTGGCTCGAACGGCGATGACACCTTCGTCAGTGATGCCACTGCGCACACCTTCATTGGCAGCGGTGGTGCCGATACCCTGGATTACTCGACGTCCGCCCAGGCCGTCACCATCACTATTGATGCAGCGGGTGCGGGTGTCGGCGTTGGCGGCGATGCCGAAGGCGACAAGTTCTCGTTGTTCGAACGTGTCGTTGGCTCATCCTACGACGACCAGTTCACCTCGTTGGCCAACGGCTACAAACTTGAAGGGGGCAACGGTAACGATGTGTACGTGATCGGTCATGCTGGCAGCGTGGTGGTCGAGGCCGCTGGCGGTGGCTACGACGAAGTACGCACATCGCTGACGACGCACTCATTGGCGTTCGAGGTCGAGAAACTGACCTACACCGGCACCGTGAACTTCAACGGCTATGGCAATGCCAGTGACAACCTCCTGACGGGTGGTGTCGGCAACGACATGCTCAGTGGTGCCGGGGGTGACGACATCCTCAATGGCGGTGCAGGCAATGACACGCTGTACGGCGGCGCCGGTGCCGACCAGCTCTTGGGTGGTGATGGCTACGACACGGTCAACTATGAGGACGGGGCTGCGGTCACCCTGAACTTCAAGACCGGTGTCCATACCGGCACGGCGGCAGGCGATACCTTTGAGAGCATCGAAGTGTTCCGCGGTTCGAATGCTGATGACACCTTCATCAGTGATGCCACGGCGCATACCTTCATCGGCAGTGGTGGTGCCGATACCCTGGACTACTCGACCTCCGCCCAGGCCGTCACCATCACTATTGATGCGGCGGGTGCGGGTGTCGGCGTTGGTGGCGATGCCGAAGGTGACAAGTTCACGCTGTTCGAACGTGTCGTTGGCTCATCCTACGCTGACCGGTTCACCTCTTCTGCCAACGGCTACAAGCTTGAAGGCGGGGCTGGCAATGATGTTTACGTCATTGCGCATCCCGGCAGCGTTGTGGTCGAGGCTGCTGGTGGCGGTGATGACGAGGTGCGCACTGCGCTGTCTACCCATTCGTTGGCGGCCCAGGTTGAGCGCTTGAGCTACACCGGTACCGGCAACTTCACCGGCTACGGCAACGCCATCGACAACATCATTGTCGCGGGCAATGGCAACGACACCTTGCTGGGCGGCGATGGTGCTGACCAGTTCTTCGGCGGGGCTGGCATCGATACGGTGTCTTACGCTGACAGTGTCGGTGTCACCCTGAACTTCAAGACGGGTATACACAGCGGCTTTGCTGCAGGTGACACCTTCGACAGCATCGAGAAGTTTGTCGGCTCCAATGCCGCTGATGTCTTCGTCGGGGATGCCGGTTCGAACACGTTCGATGGCGGTGGCGGCGTCGACCTGCTCAGTTTCGCCAGCGAGACGGCGGGCATCGTACTGAACCTGAGCGCGCCCCTGACCTCGGGGGTGGCGGCGGGCGATATCTATACCAACATCGAGAGCTTCGAGGGCAGTGCTTTCGACGACTCGCTGACCGGTAGTAGCCTCAACGAGAACTTCATTGGCGGCGCGGGCGCCGACACCATCAACGGCGGTGCGGGCAAGGATGCGGCCTGGTACGTCAATAGCGCCAGTGCGGTGCAAGTTGACCTTGCCGCCCGCACCGCAACCGGTGGTGATGCCCAGGGTGACGTGCTGAGCAATATCGAAGGCTTGGCGGGTTCTGCCTACGATGACGTGCTCACGGGTGATGCGGGCGCGAACACGATTTTTGGTGCTGAAGGCAACGACATCATCAACGGTGGGGATGGCAACGATTTCCTCTATGGCGATGGTATCTACTACCCGGATTTCGGGTCCTATATGCGCCCTGAAAGCCGTGCTTTCGCCCAGGCTGACATCATCAATGGCGGCAACGGTGACGACAACATCTATGGGGGCGGGGTCAATGACACCGGTGCCATTCTTCATGGTGATGCTGGCAACGACTTCATTCAAACGGCAAACGGCAAGGCCTATGGCGATGAGGGTAACGATCGCCTGGCGGGCAACGGTGTCGCCTACGAACTGTATGGCGGTGCAGGTGCCGATCGTATGGAGTTGATGTCGTCCGGCTTTGCTTTCGGCGGTGAGGACAGCGATGTCTACAACGTCTATTCAAGGTCAACCGTCACCATCCAGGACACCGGCACCATGGGGATCGATGTGGTGGTTCTGAAAAATATCCAGACCTTCCAGGATGTGGTCGTGCGCAATGATGGTGCGAACGCGTTCATCTTCTCCAAGGCCGACTATGACAACGGCAACCTCGGATCAGCGGTGATACTGAGCAACTGGTATGTCGGCGCGAACACCATCGAGTCGTTCCAGACCAACAACGGCGACACCTTCACTATCAGTTGATCGAGCGTGAACTGAGCAGAAGCGCGGCGGGGATTGACTCGCCGCGTTTTTGTTTACGCAAGGCGTGGCGTATTGCTGCCCGCGACGGAGTTCCATCGAGTGATGACTTGTGCAGGTGCGCTGAACCTCGGCCCAGGGCGGTCGAGTGCAGGACAGGATTGTTCAACCAAGATGCAATGAAGGAGTAGCAATGGCGATTATTCAAGGAACGGAAGGTGCCGACAACCTCGTCGGTACTGCGGATGGCGACCAGATTTATGGCAGGGGAGGCAATGATGTCCTCGATGGTGGCGCTGGCGATGACGTTCTGACTGGGGGTGCTGGGGCCGACAAGCATATTGGCGGCGCCGGCAATGACATTGCCAACTACACCGACAGCGGTGCTGGCGCCATTACCCTGAACTTCAAGACCGGCGTGCACACGGGCATTGCCGCTGGTGACACCTTCGAAAGCATTGAGCGTTATGTCGGCACCAACTATGACGACACCTTCGTCAGCGATGCCAGCGCCCACGCCTTCTTTGGCGGCGTTGGCACCGACACGCTGGACTACTCGGCGTCGGCCCAGGCGGTCAGCCTGACCATCGATTCTTCCGGCAACGGCACGGGTGCAGGCGGCGACGCCGAAGGTGACACCTTCAGCCAGTTCGAGCGGGTGATCGGCAGTGCGTTGAATGACACCTTCGTATCCTCTGCCAATAACTATCGCCTGCAAGGGGGCGCCGGTGATGACGTCTATATCGTCAACAATGCCGGCTCCCAGGTCGTGGAAGCCGTGGGCGGTGGCAACGACGAGGTGCGCACCTCCCTCGCCGGCTACTCGATGACGGCGGAAGTGGAGCGCCTGACCTTTACCGGCACCGGCAACTTCGTCGGCTACGGCAACGCCAGCAGCAACATCATTACCGGCGGCGACGGCAACGACACCCTGCTCGGTGGTGCCAGCGGTGACCAGTTCTTCGGCGGCGCCGGCACTGACGTGGTGGCCTACACCGATAGCGGCGTTGCCGTTACCCTGAACTTCAAGACCGGCGTGCACTCCGGTATTGCCGCTGGCGATACCTTCAACAGCATCGAGCGCTTCGCCGGTTCGAACTACGACGACACGTTCATCAGCGATGCCAGCGCCCAGGTCTTCATCGGCGGCGGCGGGCAGGACAGCATGGACTACTCGACGTCGGCCCAGGCAGTCAGCCTGACCATTGACAACACGGGTGCCGGTGTCGGCGTTGGCGGTGATGCTGAAGGTGACACCTTCACCCAGTTCGAGCGGGTGATTGGCAGTGCCTTCAATGACACCCTGACCTCCAACGCAGTCAGCTTCAAGTTGCAAGGCGGCGACGGCGATGACGTCTACGTGATCCAGAACGCCACTTCGCAAGTGATCGAGGCTGCCGGCGGCGGCAACGACGAAGTGCGCACGGCGTTGTCCAGCTATGCCCTGGCCAATGAAGTGGAGCGCTTGACCTACACCGGGACTGGCAACTTCCAGGGTGCCGGCAACCGTTCCGACAACATCCTTAACGGTGGTGCCGGCAACGACATACTGTCGGGTGGCGCTGGTGCGGACAAATTCATCGGTGGCGCCGGTATCGACATGGTCACCTATGTGGACTCCGGTGCCGCTGGCGTCTCGCTGAACTTCAAGACCGGCGTGCACAGCGGTATCGCTGCCGGCGACACCTTCGAGAGCATCGAGCAGTTCACCGGTTCCGGCCTGGACGACACCTTCGTCAGTGACGCGACCGCGCAGCAGTTCTTTGGCGCTGTCGGCTCCGACACCATGGACTACTCCACCTCCGCGCAGGCCATCAGCATCACCATTGATGGCGCAGGTATCGGCAGTGGTCGGGGTGGCGACGCTGAAGGCGACAGCTTCTCGCAGTTCGAGCGGGTCATCGGTACCGACGGCAATGACACCTTCGTCTCCAGCGCCACCGGCTACAAGCTGCAGGGCGGCGCGGGTGACGATGTCTACGTGATCAACAACACCGGATCGGTGGTGGTGGAAGCCGCCGGCGGTGGCAACGACGAAGTGCGCACCTCACTTGGCGGTTACCGTCTGACTGACAACATCGAGCGCCTGACCTTCACCGGTACCACCGGCTTCCAAGGCTACGGCAACGCCAGCGACAACATCATCACCGGCGGCAACAGCAACGACACCCTGTATGGCGGCGCGGGTGCTGACCGCTTGGTGGGCGGCAATGGCATCGACACAGTGTCCTACTTCGATGCCACCGGCAATGTCGGGGTAACCCTGAACCTCAAGACCGGCGTCCATACCGGTATTGCGGCAGGCGACACCTTCGACAGCATCGAGCTGTTCGTCGGCTCGGCCTTCGATGATGTGTTCGTCAGCGATGCAACCGCGCACACCCTGTACGGCAACGGCGGGGTGGATACGATGGACTACTCCAGCGGCACCCAGGCAATCAGCGTGACCATCGACGCGGCAGGTGTAGGTACCGGCAGTGCCGGTGAGGCGCAGGGCGACAGCTTCGCGCAATTCGAGCGGGTCATCGGCACGGCCTACAACGACACCTTCACCTCGGCCTCCACCAGCTATCGTCTGGAAGGCGGCGCGGGTGATGATGTCTACGTGATCACCCATGCCGGCTCGGTGGTGGTGGAAGCGCAGGACGGTGGCATCGACGAAGTGCGTACATCGCTGGCGCAACTGCGCCTGGCCGATGGTGTTGAGCGCATGACCTTTACCGGCACCGGCACCTTCGTTGGCTATGGCAACAGCCAGGACAACATCATTGTCGGCGGCAGTGGCAACGACCAGCTGTCCGGCGGTGCGGGTGCCGATCAGTTCTTCGGTGGTGCCGGCGATGACCTGGTGTCCTATTGGGATGCCAGCTTTGCCCCGATCACCCTGAACTTCAAGACCGGCGTGCATGGCGGCATTGCGGCCGGTGACACCTTCGACAGCATCGAACGGTTCGTCGGTTCGGGCCGTGACGACATTTTCGTCAGCGACGCCACCGCCCACAACTTCGACGGTGGCCAAGCCAACGACACCCTGGACTACTCGGGTTCGGCACAGGCCGTGACCCTGAACGTTTCGCTCGAAGCCAAGGGCACTGGTTCGGGTGGCGATGCTGAAGGTGACACCTTCGTGCAGTTCGAGCGTTTCATCGGCACGGCGTTCAACGACACCTTCAACATGGCCCACTCCAACGTCACCTACGTTGAAGGCGGCGCGGGCAATGACGTGTACGTCCTCAACTGGCAGACCACCCAGGTCATGGAGCTGGCAGGCGGCGGTGATGACGAAGTGCGCACCAGCGCGTCGACTTTCCGCCTGGCCAACGAAGTCGAGCGCCTGACCTATACGGGCAATGCGGCATTCACCGGCTACGGCAACAGCGGTGACAACATCCTCACCGGTGGCGCCGGCAACGACACCTTCTTCGGCGGCGCCGGGGCCGACCAGTTCTTCGGTGGTGCGGGTACCGACGCGGCGTCGTACACCGACAGCAAGGCGGTGGTCATCAACCTGCAGACCAACGTGCATGGCGGTTCGGCAGTCGGTGACAGCTTCGACAGCATTGAGAAGTTCATTGGTTCCTACGAGGGTGACCTGTTCATCGGCAATGCCGGTGCCAACATCTTCGACGGCAGTGATGGCGTGGATGCGGTGTCGTTCGTCAGTGAAACCTCGGGCATCGTGCTGGACCTGAGCAAGCCTGCCATCACCGGCATCGGCGCAGGTGATACCTACACCAGCATCGAGACCTTCGAAGGTACGGCCTTCAATGACTCGTTCGTCGGCAGCGTACAGAACGAGAACTTCATTGGCGGTGCCGGTGCCGACACCATCAATGGTGGTGGCGGGGTCAAGGATGCGGTCTGGTACATCAACAGCAGCGCAGGCGTGCGCGTTGACCTGGGTACGGCGACCGCCAGCGGTGGCGACGCCGATGGCGACGTGTTGATCAGCATCGAGGGCGTGGCGGGTTCCGCCTACGACGACGTACTGACGGCCATGGCGTTCGGCAGCACCATTTATGGTGGCGAAGGCAACGACATCATCAACGGCTCGGACGGCAACGACATCCTCTATGGCGATGGCATGTCGGACAAGGCCTTCGGTGCCTACGCGCGGGCCGAAGACGGTGTTATCCAGAGCGACATCATCAACGGCGGCAAGGGCAACGACTCGATCCTCGGTGGCACGCGCTTCGACAAGGGCTCGATCCTCCACGGCGACGATGGCAACGATACCGTCAGCACCGCCAGCGGCAAGGCCTATGGCGACCTGGGCAACGACACCTTGATCGGCACCGGTACCGGTTACGAGCTGTACGGTGGTTCGGGCTGGGACATCATGACCATGATGGGTTCCGGCGGTGCCGACGGTGGCCAGCATGGCGACACCTACAACGTCTTTTCCAAGTCGGCGGTCGTCATTCTCGACACCGGCACCGATGGGGTCGATGTGGTGGTGCTGAAAAACATCCAGAATGCTCGGGATGTGTACATCCACAATACCGGCACCGACGCCCATATCTTCTCCAAGGCGGATTGGGCGGCCGGTAACCTCGACACCGGCGTGGTACTTGCCAACTGGTATGCCGGCTCGAACACCATCGAGCAGTTCCAGACCAACAGCGGTGAGACCTTCACCATCACCTGATCCAGGGTGAGTTGAACAAAGACGCGGCCGGGGCAACCCTGCCGCGTTTTTGTTTTCGCCAGGGGCGGGTTATTGCCGCCGACGGCAGAATGCCGCCGAGTTTTTGTCTTCCTGGCGCGTGCTGTGACGCGACCTATTCGGCAAAGGCCCGCAAATAGGGCGCTTTGCCTGGTTGCTGAACACTTGGTTCGAAAATTGCTTCAGCCAGCCCAGAGCAGCGGCGGACGGCAAGTGTTCGCCAGCGCAGGGGAGAAATACAGTGGACAAGATGCTTTACGTGGCCATGACCGGCGCCAGTCAGAACGCGCTGGCGCAAAAGGCCCATGCCAACAACCTGGCGAACATTTCCACCAGCGGTTTTCAGCGTGACCTGGAGCAGGCGCGTTCGATGCCGGTGTTCGGTGACAGCTTTCCGGCGCGCGCCTATGCGATGACCGAGCGCCCGGCCACTGACTTCAGCCCCGGTGCCATGCAGGAAACCGGCCGTGACCTGGACGTGGCCATCGGCGGCGATGGTTTCATTGCCGTGCAGACACCCGATGGCGGCGAAGCCTATGTGCGCACCGCCAGCCTGAATATCGACGCCTTGGGCGTGCTGCGTGCCGGCAACGGCATGCCGGTGATGGGCAACGGTGGCCCGATTGCCGTGCCGCCTGAGCAGAAGGTCGAAGTCGGCGACGACGGCACCATCAGCATCCGCGCCATGGGCGAAGGCCCGCGGGTGATGGCCGAAGTCGACCGGATCAAGCTGGTCAACCCGGACCTGAAGAACATGACCAAGGGCCCGGACGGCATGATCCATACCCTGGATGGCCAGCCTGCGGTTGCCGATGCCAACGTCAAGGTGGTCTCCGGCTTCCTTGAGGCGAGCAACGTCAATGCCGTTGAAGAAATGACGGCGGTGCTGGCGCTGTCCCGTCAATTCGAAATGCACATCAAGATGATGACCACGGCCAAAGAAGGCGATGAAGCCATGGCGCGTGTTTTGCAAATCGGCTAATTACACAGACGTAGCGCCGTAAAACAGGCGCACGAGGAGAACAGCATGCTTCCGGCTCTTTGGGTCAGTAAAACCGGCTTGTCCGCCCAGGACACCAACCTGACCGTTATTTCCAACAACCTGGCCAACGTCTCGACCACCGGTTTCAAGCGTGATCGCGCCGAATTCCAGGATCTGCTGTACCAGATCAAGCGTCAGCCTGGCGCCCAGTCGACCCAGGACAGCGAGCTGCCTTCGGGTCTGCAGGTCGGTACCGGTGTGCGCATCGTCGGCACCCAGAAAAACTTCAGCACCGGCAGCCTGCAAACCACCGAAAACCCGCTGGACATGGCGGTCAACGGTCGTGGCTTCTTCCAGATCCTGCAGCCGGACGGCACCGTCTCCTACACCCGTGACGGTACCTTCCACCTGAACTCCGACGGCCAGATCGTCACCGCCAACGGTTTTGCCCTGGAGCCGGCTGTTGTCGTTCCGCCAGAGGCGCAGACCTTCACCGTTGGCCAGGACGGCACCGTGTCGATCACCACCGCCGGCAACCCGGCGGCACAGATCATCGGCAACATCCAGACCGCCGACTTCATCAACCCGGCCGGCCTGCAAGCCATGGGCAGCAACCTGTTCCTGGAAACCGCTGCCAGCGGCGCGCCGCAAATCGGCACCCCGGGCCTGAACGGTTTCGGCGTGGTCGCGCAGCAGACCTTGGAAAACTCCAACGTCAGCACCGTGGAAGAGCTGGTCAACATGATCACTACCCAACGTGCCTACGAGATGAACTCCAAGGTGATTTCCACCGCCGACCAGATGCTCTCGTTCGTTACCCAGAACCTGTAAGCCTGTCAGTAAAGTCTTCGAGGTCGCCGTACAGCGCCTGTTACACCGTGAGGTCAGAGTCATGAGCCGTTTGTTATCCGTATTCGCCCTGGGTGGGGTGGTGTTGCTGGCCGGTTGCGTCGCACCGACGCCCAAGCCCAACGACCCGTACTACGCGCCGGTTCTTCCGCGTACCCCTTTGCCGGCGGCGGCCAACAACGGTTCGATCTACCAGGCCGGTTTCGAGCAGAACCTGTACGCCGACCGCAAGGCTTTCCGCGTGGGTGACATCATCACCATCACGCTGAACGAGCGGACCCAGGCGAGCAAGAACGCCAACTCGCAGATCGCGAAGAACAGCAAGGCCGACATCGGCCTGACCTCGCTGTTCGGTTCAAGCCTGACCACCAACAACCCGCTCGGCAGCAATGACCTGAGCCTGAGCGCTGGCTACAGCGGCGACCGCGCCACCAAGGGCGACAGCAAGGCGGCCCAGGGCAACACCCTGACCGGTTCGATCACCGTGACGGTGGCCGATGTACTGCCCAACGGCATCATTGCCGTGCGTGGCGAGAAGTGGATGACCCTCAATACCGGTGATGAACTGGTGCGCATTGCCGGCATGGTACGTGCCGACGATATCGCCACCGACAACACCGTATCGTCGACCCGGGTGGCCGATGCGCGCATCACCTATTCGGGGACCGGATCGTTTGCCGATGCCAGCCAGCCAGGTTGGTTCGACCGCTTCTTCCTCAGCCCGCTTTGGCCTTTCTAGGTTCGGATGACCATGTTCAACTTCAAGCAGCTGATTGCCGCTACGATCCTGTTGTCCACCGCGTTCGGCGTTCAGGCCGAGCGCCTGAAGGACATCGCCAGCATTTCCGGCGTGCGTACCAACCAGCTGATCGGCTATGGCCTGGTGGTGGGCTTGAACGGCACGGGTGACCAGACCACCCAGACCCCGTTCACCTTGCAGACCTTCAACAACATGCTCTCGCAGTTCGGCATCAAGGTGCCGCCTGGGTCGGGCAACGTGCAGTTGAAGAACGTCGCCGCGGTGTCGATTCATGCCGACCTGCCGCCGTTCGCCAAGCCGGGGCAGGTAGTCGATATCACCGTGTCCTCGATCGGTAACTCCAAGAGCCTGCGCGGCGGCAGCTTGCTGATGACCCCGCTCAAGGGTATCGACGGCAACGTCTACGCCATTGCCCAGGGCAACCTGGTGGTCGGCGGTTTTGACGCCGAAGGTCGCGACGGCTCGAAAATCACTGTCAACGTGCCATCGGCCGGGCGTATCCCGGGTGGTGCGTCGGTTGAGCGTGCCGTGCCGAGTGGTTTCAACCAGGGCAACAGCCTGACGCTGAACCTCAATCGCCCTGACTTCACCACCGCCAAGCGCGTGGTCGACAAGGTCAACGAGTTGCTCGGCCCGGGTGTCGCCCAGGCCGTGGACGGTGGTTCGGTCCGCGTCACTGCGCCCCTGGACCCAAGCCAGCGTGTCGACTACCTGTCGATCCTGGAGAACCTCGAGATCGATCCGGGCCAAGCGGTGGCCAAGGTCATCATCAACTCGCGTACCGGGACTATCGTCATCGGCCAGAACGTCAAGGTGTCGCCGGCAGCGGTGACCCACGGCAGCCTGACCGTGACCATTACCGAAGACCCGATCGTCAGCCAGCCTGGGCCGTTCTCCAATGGCGAGACGGCAGTAGTGCCGCGTTCGCGGGTCAACGCCGAGCAGGAAGCCAAGCCGATGTTCAAGTTCGGCCCGGGTACCACGCTTGACGAGATCGTCCGTGCCGTCAACCAGGTGGGTGCAGCCCCCGGTGACCTGATGGCGATCCTTGAAGCCCTGAAACAGGCCGGCGCCTTGCAAGCCGACCTGATCGTGATCTGAGGCATTGGCCATGGATATGCCTAAAAGCACTTTCAATGCCGCCGACAGCGGTGCCTACACCGACCTCAATCGCCTCAACTCGCTGAAGGTCGGTGACAAGGACAGTGACGCCAACCTGCGCAAGGTCGCCCAGGAATTCGAGTCGCTGTTCCTCAACGAGATGCTCAAGTCGGCACGCTCGGCCAGCGATGTCCTGGCCAAGGACAACCCGCTCAACACCGAGACCACCAAGCAGTATCAGCAGATGTACGACCAGCAGCTGGCGGTGAGCATGTCCCGCGAGGGTGGTGGTATCGGTTTGCAGGACGTGCTGATGCGTCAGCTGTCCAAGCAGAAGGGCAGCACGGCTGGCAATACCAGCCCGTTCCCGCGCATCGACACACCGCAGCGCGCGTTGTGGGCCAGCAAGGTCGACGAGCCAGCGCGTGCCGACGCCGGTACGGCAAGCACCCGCAACGACATGGCGGCGCTCAACTCGCGGCGCCTGGCGCTGCCGGGCAAGCTTACCGACCGCCTGCTGGCCGGCATCGTGCCTCCAGCTGGTGCCGTGGCGGCAACCGCCAACACCCAGTCCATGCCGCAGCGCACCACGGCGATGACCGATGCCGTGCTCAAGGGCGACTGGCAACCGGCCCAGGCCTTTGCCGCGCCGGGCGGGATGCGCATCTACGGCCGTGCCGTGGCCCAGCCGCCGCTGGCGCCGGCCAAGCGCGCCTTCAGTTCCAGTGACGACTTTGTCGCCACCATGCTGCCGATGGCCGAACAGGCCGCCAAGCGCATTGGTGTCGACCCACGCTACCTGGTGGCCCAGGCGGCGCTGGAAACCGGTTGGGGCAAGTCGGTCATGCGTCAGGCCGATGGCAGCAGCAGTCACAACCTGTTCGGCATCAAGGCAACTGGCAACTGGCAGGGTGAGCAGGCGCGGGCGATCACCAGCGAGTTCCGCGACGGCCAGTTCGTCAAGGAAACGGCAGCGTTCCGTTCCTACGGTTCCTACCAGGACAGCTTCCATGACCTGGTCAGCCTGCTGCAAAACAACTCGCGCTATCAAGAAGCGGTGAAGTCGGCCGATAAGCCAGAACAGTTCGTGCGTGAACTACAAAAGGCGGGTTATGCGACGGATCCGGACTACGCCAGCAAGATCTCTCAGATCGCAAAACAGATGAAGTCGTACGAAAGCTATGCAGCGATCGCTACCACTACGAAACTATAAGGTTTGAACCATGGCGAGTTTGATCAATATCGGGATGTCTGGGCTTGGAGCCGCGTCGTCCGGGCTGTATACCACTGGTAACAACATTACCAACGCCGATGTAGCCGGTTATTCACGCCAGCAGAACCTCCAATCGACCAAGGGTTCAATCCGTACAGGCGACGTCTTCATCGGCACCGGGACCACCCTGGCCGACGTGCGTCGGGTGTACAACACCTTCCTTGAGAACCAGCTGCGTACCACCACCTCGCTCAACAGCGACGCGGCTGCGTACCTCAGCCAGGTCAAGCCGCTCGACGGCCTGCTGTCGGACCCCAACACCGGGATCACCGCCGCGCTCAAGAGCTTCTTCACGGCAATGCAAAGTGCCGGTGCAAAACCCAACGAAGACGCCTCGCGTCAATTGCTGCTGACCAGCGCACAGTCGCTGGGCAAGCGCTTCAACACCATCGCCTCGCAGCTCAACGAGCAGAACACCAACCTCAACGGCAACTTGAAGTCGATGACCGAGCAGGTCAACAAGTTGTCGGCGACCATTGCCCAGTTCAACGAGCAGATTTCCCGCATTGCTGCGGTGGGTGGCGCTCCCAACGACCTGCTCGACCAGCGCAACGAGACTGTGCGCCAACTGAGCGAACTGGTCGGTGCCGATGCCGTCGAGCGCAATGGCAGCGTGGATGTCTACCTGAAGAATGGCCAGGCCCTGGTGCTGGGCAATACGGTCAACACCCTGTCGACCAAGGCCAGCCCGTCCGACCCGACCCGCCTGAGCATCGTGCACAACAGCGGCCCGATGCAGACCGACATCACCAGCAGCGTGACCGGTGGCGAAATCGGTGGCCTGCTGCGTTATCGCAGTGAAGTGCTTGATCCGTCGCTGAACGAGCTGGGCCGCGTGGCCATGGTCGTTTCCGATGCCATCAACAGCCAGCTGGCGCAGGGCATCGACAAAAATGGCGAGTTCGGCGCCGCACTGTTCAACAACATCAACAGTGCCGAATTGATCAGCCAGCGCAGCATTGCCAAGCAGGGCAACAGTACCGGATCGGGCAACCTGAACGTGACCATCAAGGACACCGGCAAGCTGTCCACCAGCGATTACCAGGTGACCTTCACCAGCGCCACCGGCTACAGCGTCAAGAAGCTGCCGGAAGGTACCGACATGGGCGCGTTCGACCTGAACGACAACCCGCCCAAGGTCATTGACGGCTTCAGCCTCAGCCTCAATGGCGGGGCCATGCAGGCCGGCGACAGCTTCAAGGTGACCCCGACCCGTGGTGGCGCAGGCTCCCTGGACACCGTCCTGACCGATCCCAAGCGTATTGCCCTGGCGGCACCCCTGGGGGCTACCAGCGGGGCCAGCAACAAGGGCACCGGGGTGATCACCCAGCCGACGCTGACCTCCAAGCTGGATATCTACAATTCGGCCCAGCGCCTGGAATTGCAGACCGGCCTGAAGTACTCCACGCCGGTCAAGCTGGTGTTTGGTGATGAAGGCACCAGCCCGCAAACCTACGAAATGTACGACGCCAAGGGCACCAAGCTGAGCGCCGGCACCATCATTCCAGGTGAAGCGAACAAGTTGCAGCTCAACGTGCCGATGGTTGACGCCAGTGGTGCGCCGATCAAGGACGGTGCCGGCGTTCAGAAGACCTTTGCGTTCGAGATGACGGTGTCCGGTGCGCCGAAAAAAGGCGATAGCTATACCGTCGCGCTGACCGGTTCCGGCTCCAACGACAACCGCAACGGCCAGTCGGTGATCGACCTGCAGAGCAAGGGCACCGTCGAAGTCGGCGCCAATGGCGTCGGGATCAGCCTCACCGATGCCTACGGCAAGCTGGTCGAGAACGTTGGCGGCAAGACCGCCCAGGCGCAGATGGACAGCAGTTCGACCACCGCGTTGAACAAGTCCGCCCAAGCCGCACGCGATTCGCTGTCGGGCGTTCAGCTCGATGAAGAAGCGGGCAACCTGGTCAAATACCAGCAGTACTACACGGCCTCGTCGCAGATCATCAAGGCGGCTCAGGAAATTTTCAGCACGTTGATCAATAGTCTTTAAGGAGTCGTAGACCGTGCGTATCTCTACTGCCCAGTTCTACCAAACCAGTTCCTCCAACTATCAGACCAACTTCTCCAACGTGGTGAATACCGGTCAGCAGGCCACTGACAATATCCGTGTGCGTACTGCTGCCGACGATCCGGTTGGCGCTGCGCGCCTGTTGCAGCTGCAGCAGCAAAGCAGCCTGCTCGACCAGTACAGCGGCAACGTCACCAATGTGCGCAACAGCCTGGGTACCTCCGAGTCGACGCTCAATGGCATCACCAACATCCTGGCGCGGGTCAAGGAACTGGCGATTGGTGCAGGTAGCGGTGGTTTCACCGACACCGACCGCAAGGCCAACGCCCAGGAGCTGGCCCAACTCGAAGAGCAGCTCTACAGCCTGATGAACAGCCGTGATGAGAACGGCAAGTACCTGTTCTCCGGCTCGCGCGCCGACACCCCGCCGTATGCGAAGAACGCCGATGGCACCTACACCTACCAGGGCGACGAGGGCTCGCTGAACCTGCAGGTAGGGGACATGCTGAGTATCGCCGCCAACGAAAACGGCTACCAGGTGTTCGAGCAGGCGCTAAACACCAGCCGCAGCAAGGTCACCATGACCGCGCCAACGGTCAACGACGGTCGTCTGGCCCTGTCCAATGGCCAGGTTTCCGGCAGCACCGTGTACAACGACCGCTTCCGCAGCGGCGAGCCTTACACCATCACCTTCGTCAGCGGTACGCAGTACAAGATTACTGACGCCGGCAACAACGACGTGACCCTGGACGCGGCCGGTGGCGGCACGTTCAATGGAAAGTCTGGCACCATCAACTTCCGTGGCGTCGACATGCGTATGGATGTCACGCCCAAGCCGGGTGACACCGGTGCCGAACTGGCTGGCCACACCTTCACCCTGGCCTCCAAGCCCGACGATATCAGTGGTTCGCGCAGCCCGGGCAACCCCTCGCAAGTACAGAACACCGGTGCCCAGATTGTCGACGCCGACCTGTACCACAAGGCTTTCCCTGGGGGTGGTGCGGTGTTCAAATTCACCTCGCCGACCGACTATGAGGTCTATGCGCAGCCGATGGGCCCGAACTCGAGCCCGGTTGCCACTGGCACCATGACGGGCAACACCACCACGGTTGCCGGTGTCCAGTTCACCTTTGACAACAATGCTGCCACCAACCCGATGAAGGCCGGTGACCAGTACGCGATCAAGGTCGACGCGCACCAGACCCAGAACATCCTTGATTCCGTCTCCGAGTTCCGCAAGGCCCTGGCCATGCCGGTTGACAACGACCAAGCCTCCCGGCAGAAGTACCTGGCGGCGCTGGATTCGGCGATCGGCAACCTGGAGAGCGGCGCCAACAAGGTCGCCGAAGCCATCAGCTCGATCGGTGCCCGCGGTGCGGCGCTGGACGTGCAGGCCGAGACCAACGAAAGCCTGAAGATGGCCAACACCATCACCCAGAGTTCGATTCGCGATGCAGACCCGGCTGAAGTGCTGACTCGCCTGAGCTTGCAGAAGACCATGCTGGAGGCCTCGCAGCTGGCATTCACCAAGATCTCATCGCTGAGCCTGTTCAACCGGCTCTGATTGACCCTCACATGCTGCATCTGACCAGGTGATGCCTTTCACGGGCATCACCTGGGCTTCCCGCCAGGTTTTCCATCATGATCGAACAGCCTCTCGTCAGTATTGCCATCCCGGCCTTCAGTGCCCAGTTCTTGCGCCGTACCTTGTACAGTGCGATCTCCCAGTCTTACCCGAACCTTGAGGTGATCGTCTGCGACGACAGCAACGCCGATGAGGTCAAGGCCATCGTCGACGAGTTGATGCCGAAAGCCAACTGCACCCTGCGCTATGTGCGCAACCCGCAGACCCTGGGCTTTGCGCGCAACTTGCAAGTGTGCCTCGAGCAGTCCCGTGGCAACTTCATCAAGTTTCTCTGCGACGACGATTGGTTGATGGATGGCTGCATTGATCAGATGGCCCAAGTGCTGGTCGACTGCCCGGACGTCAGCCTGGTGGTCAACCACCGACTGATCTGTGCGGCCAACGAGATGCTGTTGCCCATGCGCCCGGCCAACTGCATTATTGCCCCTTGCAGTGCGGTCATGAATGGCGGCGACCTGCTTGAGTCGCTCGAGACCAACCTGCCGGACCTGTTTGGTGGCGTCAGCCACTCGATGATGCGCCGGGACCAGGTCGAGGCCGTCCTGGCGCAACTGGTTCAGGGCGGTGATGGCTTCCGCGCGCGTCTGGTTGAAGCGCTGTACATCTGCTTGCTGCGTCGGGGGCACCTGGCCTACCTGAACACCATGCTCAGCCTTGAGCGGGTACATGTCGGGCGCCTGAGCCACCAGTCCTGGATGCTCCTGGCGCACAAGGCCGAGACCGAATGGCTGGCGCAGATGCTCGCTTCGCGCACCAGTGAGCCGGCGCCGGCGCCAGGCTGGGTACGTTACCTGTCCATTGAAAAGTACGACGAAGGCGACGACAAGGCCTGGGAAGAGTTCGAGCTGAACCGGGTGCACGGTCGGCAGATGGCCGGGTTCGAGCGTCAGGTGGGTACGCGCAGCCTCAGCTTTGATGAAATGTACAGCGAGTGGCTGAGCTGCCGTGAGTTGTCGTCCGGGCAGCTCGGTCTGTTGTCCAAGCGCATCTCGCAGTGGCCACGGCGACCGCCGATCCTGGTCGTCGTGCTCGCCCCTCGGGAGGACGCCGCGGCGCTCAAGGCTACCCTGGCAAGCCTCGAACAGCAGTCCTACGCACCAAGCCGTGTCTGTGTGTTGGCCGACGCAGGCCTACGCCCATCGTCAAGCCTGGCGGTGGACTACCTGACGCTGCAGGGCAATGGTATTGCTCAGCTCAACGCCTGCGTGGCGCAGGCAGGGCAGGGTGACTGGGTATTCCTCGTGGAGGCGGGCGACAGCCTGCACCCGCATGCCCTGGTGGTCATGGCTGAGCGTATGGCACTGCAGGCCAACAGCCTGTGCCTGTATATCGATGAAGGCACTGACGACAACCTGCAAGCCAGCCAGCCGATCTTCAAGCCGGACTTCAATCTCGACCTGATGCGCAGCTTCCCCTTTGTCGGGCGCCTGCTGGCATTCGATTGCGCCACCCTGCTTGAGGAGGGTGGCTTTGATCCGGCATTCGACGTACTGGCCCCGCAGGACATGCTCTGGCGGATCGTCGAGCGTCAAGGCTTGCGCGCCATTGGGCATATCGCCGAATTGCTGGTGCAGTGCCGTGATGGCTACGGTGCCTGGCAGCGGGCCCCGGCCTGCGTGGAGCAGGCTCCACGCATCCTGCGTGCGCACCTGCAACGCCTGGGGGTCGAGGCCGAACTGGTCAGCGCCGAAGGATCGACCTTGTCCCGTGTGCTGTATCAGCATGCGGACACGCCCGGCGTCTCGATCATCATTGCGGCAGGGCAGGACCTCAATGCACTGCGTCGTTGCGTTGAGTCGGTGTTCGAGTTCACCGACTATGGCAACTACGAAATCCTGATCGTCGCCGACGGTCAGGAACCTGCCGATGTGCAGGGCTGGCTTGAGGCAATGCGCGGCCTGGGCAGCGATCAACTGAGAATCCTCGAGCTGCCTGGCCACTGCGGCCCGGCCCTGTACAACCAAGCCAGCCTCCAGGCGCGCGGCAGTTACCTGCTGTTCCTCAAGTCCAACAGCCTGTGCTTCGATGCCCAGTGGCTCGGTGAGTTGGTTCGCCAGGGGCTGCGTCCGGAAGTGGCAGTGGTGGCGCCAAAATTCTGCAACTCGAGCGGCGTCGTGGTTGAAGCCGGGCTGATCCTGGGCCTGCATGGTATCGCTGCCAGCCCGTTCATCGGCCATACGGCCGATTCCAATGGCTACATGAACCGCCTGGCGTCGGTGCAGAACCTGAGTGCGGTGAACGACCATTGCATGTTGGTGCGCCGCGAGCTGTTCAGTGAACTGGGCGGGCTGGATGCTGCTGCCCTGCCTGACGAGTTTGCCGATGCCGATTTCTGCCTGCGGGTCCGCGAGCAGGGCTACCTGGTGGTCTGGACGCCTTTTGCGGTGGTTGCGCAAATGGCCACACCGGCACCGGTCAAACCATCAAGCGACTCGCAGAAGCTGGAACGGGACCAGGACATTTTCTATGAGCGTTGGCTGCCAACGGTAGCCGACGACCCGGCCTACAACCGCAACCTCAGCCTGCGCATGTCCAGCTTCAATATCGAGCCGGGGCTGCGCAGTGGCTGGGACCCGTTCCTCAATCGCGTGCTGCCTTTCGTCACGGCACTGCCGCTCAATACCAGCGCCGTGGGTCACTACCGGGTCACGCAACCGCATACCGAGCTTGAGCGGGCGGGCTGGATCCAGGGGCAACTGAGCTACACCTTCCCGAACCTGATCGAGCTGGAGCGGCAAAAGCCGGATGTGATCATCCTTCAGTGTCGCTACATGGCTGAATCGCTCGACGAGTTCGAACGTCTCAAGCGCTTCTCGTCGGCCCGACGGATCTACGAGATCGATGACTACATCATCGAAGTGCCGGAGCGTAACGAGCACCGGCGTAACATGCCGGACAACATGCGTGAGCTGGTCAGTCGCGGCATCGCCATGTGTGATCGCCTGGTGGTGTCGACCCAGCCATTGGCTGATGCCTTGTCCAGCATGCACCACGACATTCGGGTCGTACCCAACATGTTGGCCCGTGAGCTCTGGGATGGCCTGAAAAGCAAGCGCCAGACCACTGCCCGGCCACGCGTTGGCTGGGCCGGGGGCTCCAGCCATCGGGGCGACCTGGAACTGTTGGTGGATGTGATCAAGACCCTGGCCGATCAGGTCGACTGGGTGTTCTTCGGCATGTGCCCGGCGTTGCTGCGCCCCTATATCAAGGAATTCCACGCCGGCGTGCCGCTGCACCTGTACCCGCAGAAGCTCGCCAGCCTCAACCTCGATCTGGCCCTGGCGCCGCTGGAGGTCAACCTGTTCAACGACTGCAAGAGCAACTTGCGGTTGTTGGAATATGGCGCCTGCGGCTTCCCGGTGATCTGCACCAATACCAAGGCCTATGGCGGGTATCTGCCGTGCACGCGGGTGGCCAGCAACGCCACGGAGCACTGGCTGGAAGCGATCCGCATGCACCTGGCTGATCCTCAGGCGAGCTATCGCCAGGGCGACGCGTTGCGCGAAGTGGTCCTGCGTGACTACGTGCTCAATACACACAATTTGCAGCAATGGGCCAACGGCTGGTTGGCTGATTGATATACGCCGGCCGGGTGCTGTCCGGCCGGATATCCAACATTAGGGTTAGGTGCTTTATGACTGAGAATGCAAGCGGGTTGCGCAAGGACGTTACGGTCGTACTGTTGGGGCATGCAGAGCCCGGTTTCCGGGCGCGTGCCGCCCACTATCACCAGGGTCTGGGTGTGGCCTGCGTAGCCCTTGACGAGGCCTTGCCGACATTGTCCGGCGAAGCATGCACGCAGCGCTTGCAGGGTGCCTTGGCCCAGGTGGCTTCGCCGTTCGTGGCGCTGGCCCTGGATGCCGACTTCCTGTTGGCGGCTGCGCTGGACGCTGCCGTCGGCTACCTGCGGGCACACCCGGATTGCCGGATGGCCCAGGGTCATGTGCTGGGTTACAACCCAGGCAACAGTGTGGTCGAGTACTACAAGGTTGGTTCGGCGCTTGAAGCGCCGCGCAGCCAAGGCGTGCGCGGGGTGCTTGAACAGTATGCCAATGCCGGGCAATCGGCCTGGCGTGCGGTGGTTCGGGTCGACGCCCTGCAAGGCGCACTGGACAGTCTGCCGGCCGGTCTTTCCTTTGATGCCTGGCTGGTCGCCCTGTCGTACGCATTGCTGGCCCAGGGCTCGGTTGCGCGCCTGGATCAAACCGACGCCGTCAGCCTCTATACACCCAGTGTGCTGACCCAGGTGGAGCGTGACGAGCGTGTGGCCTCGACGGTTCGTCTGCTGCGCCAGTGGGACGCCGAACAGTTGCGCCTGTGTGCCGACGATGACGGTTTCTCGATCATCAACGAGCTGGTACGCAACACCTTTACCGGCGGCGAAGATGCACTGCTCTTCACCTCCCAATGGGGTGGCATGACCACCGAGCCGGAACGCAATTTCGAGCCGCGCCAGTTCGTCAGCCTGCCGTACTACAACGCGCCGCTGTTCGAGTGCCTCACTGACCTCGAGTTCCTGCTGCATGCCTGGCCATCTGCACAGCGCCACCAGCATGCCGTCGAAGGTACCTGGGTCAGCCAGCTTGAGCTGTTGGGCGAACACCCCAACGACAACGCCGAGAGCCAGCAGGCGCGTTACTGGCAGGCGCTTTCACTGAGCCTGTTCAATCCTGAAGTGTGCCGTCGCCTGGCCTCTACCCTGACCGCCAAGGCCGACGCCGCCAAGGCGAGGGAGCTGCGTGAGTGGATGGCGCGTCTGGACGCATTGCCGGGCATCGACCCGCGCGCCTGGTTGAACGCCACGGCATCCGGCCAGGTGCTGCAGGCCATTGCTGCCGCCACCCCGGATGCGGCCGCGCAACAGCGTATTGCGGCGCACCTGGGCAAGCAGCCAGCGGCGCAGATCGCTTTCGTCGTTGTCGATCTGGAAGATGACGATACCGGCCTGCAAACCACCTTCGACAGTCTGCTGGCCAGTGGTCTGCGCGACTTCAAGCTGGTGGTGCTGAAAGCCGGCGAGCTGCCGGCAATCACCACGGCCCGCGATACCCTGCACTTCATTCAGGTGTCGGCGAGCAACCTGGTGTCGCACTTGAACAAAGTGGTCCAGCAACTGCCAAGCGAATGGCTGATGGTGCTGCGCGCAGGCGACATGCTGACCACGGGCGGCCTGTTGCGCTTGCAGGTGGAGCTGGCCTCGGCCCCTGGCTGCCAGGCCATTTCTGCCAACGAAGTACAGCGTGACAAGGAAGGGCGCCTGGTCAGCGTGGTTCGCGAAGGCGGCAACCTCGACCTGTTGCGCAGCCGTCCGGACCTGATGGCCCAGCACTGGCTGGTACGTCGCCAGGCGGTGCTGGATCTGGGTGGGTACAGCGATGCGCACCCTAAAGCGCTGGAATTCGACCTGCTGCTGCGACTGATCGAGCAAAGCGGTCTTGGCTGCCTGGCGCACATGGACGAGTACCTGGTGATTGGCCAGGCAATGCAGGCCGAGATGGCCAGCGATGCCTTGTCCACGCTCAACCGTCACCTGGCACTGCTGGGCTATCGTGGTCAGGTCAGCGACACCGGGGGTGGCCGCATGCAGGTCGACTTCCGTCATCAGTCCACGCCGCTGGTCAGCATTCTGGTCGCCGCCGAGGAGGACCTCGAAGACCTCAAGCTGTGCCTGGTCAGTGTCCTGCAACGCACCCGCTACCCGCGCTATGAGTTGCTGGTGGCGTGCCGCGAAGCGGCAACCGAAAAGACCGCCGCAGCCCTGCAGGGCTTCGGCACCCGGGTGAAACTGCTGAGCGGCGCGCAGGACGAGTCCCACGCTGGCTTGATCAACCTGGCTGCCGTCAATGCCAAGGGCGAGTACCTTGCGGTGCTTTCCAGCCACTCCCAGGTGGTGACACCGGCCTGGATCGAGGCACTGCTCAACCATGCGCAACGCCCTGAAGTCGGTGTGGTTGGTGCCCGCCTGATCGACCGCCAAGGTGCAAGCAGCCATGCTGGCTACGCCTTGCTGGACGGTGCGCGCGTGCAGACCCCGTGGGTCGGCTTGTCTACCCAGGCGAGCGAACGCGCGCTGTGGCCAGCGGTAGTGCGCAGCTGCGCGGCGGTATCCGCCGACTGCCTGATGGTGCGCAAGGCCGTGTTCGAGCATTGCGATGGGCTGCAGGACATCGCCGGGGCTGACATCGAGCTGTGCCTGCAGGTCGCTGAAGCAGGCCTGCTGGTGATCTGGACGCCGTTGGCGCAAGTGTTCAATGAGCACGTCGTGCAATTGCAGGCTGCCCAGGCCCAGGCCATTGCCGCGCGTTGGCCGGGTGCCTTCAGCAGTCGGGTCGAGATTGACTCGCACTCTGGGGTGGACGTCTCGCGTTCGGGTGCAGCACCGCTGCTGGAGTGGCTCGCTGATCTGAGCTGATGGCGCGGGATTTGCAAAAGCCGGGTTCTATACCCGGCTTTTTTTTGCCTGACGTTCAGCGGCGGCAGCGTTGACGGCCTGGTACCGCGAATCCGCGACCAGACAAGGCGCTGCGGGCGTCAGGATCATGCCGGAGCACGGCGGATTATTGACAGGAACAGAAGGGATCATTGCCATTGAGCCAGCGGCCGATCGCAGGGGTTACCTGAAACTGATGAATTTTGCTCGAGCCAGCGGCTCGGGTACTGGAGGCGCTATCTTGGACAAGCACGTTATCCCGTTCAACAAGCCGTTCGTGGTCGGCAAGGAGCTGTTCTACATTGCCCAGGCAGTGATGAATGGCGTGATCGCGGGTGACGGTCAGTTCACCGCATTGTGCCAGGACTGGTTGGAGCACAACCTGGGCTGCAACAAGGCCTTGCTGACGCACTCCTGTACGGCAGCGCTGGAGATGGCTGCGATTCTGGCGGACGTCGGGCCTGGCGATGAAGTGATCATGCCGTCCTTCACCTTTGTCTCCACCGCCAATGCCTTCGTGCTGCGTGGCGCGGTGCCGGTGTTCGTGGATATTCGTGATGACACCCTGAACCTGGATGAGCGCCTGGTCGAGGCAGCCATCACCGAGAAGACCAAGGCAGTGGTCGCCGTGCATTACGCCGGTCAGCCCTGTGACATGGATGCCTTGTTGAAAATCTGCGACAAGCACGGCCTGTTCCTGATTGAGGACGCCGCCCAGGCGATCCTGGCCCGGGACAAGAAACGCGCGCTGGGGACCATTGGCCACCTTGGCTGCCTGAGCTTCCACGAAACCAAGAACGTCATCAGCGGCGAAGGCGGGGCGTTGCTGATCAATGACCCACGGCTGATCGAGCGCGCCGAGATCATTTGGCAGAAGGGCACCAACCGCAAGGCCTTCGCCCGTGGTGAAGTGAGCAAGTACACCTGGGTGGACGTGGGTTCGTCTTTCCTGCCCAGCGAGCTGACGGCGGCGTTCCTTTACGCACAGCTGGAGCACGGCGAGCGCATCAACAAGCATCGCCGGACGCTGTACGAGAAGTATTTCAGCTTGCTGCGCCCGCTGGCGAATGACGGCTTCTTCGAGTTGCCGAGAACAGAAGATGACAAACCGGCCAACGCACACATCTTCTATCTGTTGATGCGCAGTACTGAGGAACGTGCAGCGTTGATCAGTTTCCTGCGTGAGCGCGGTATCTACGCGGTGTTCCATTACGTGCCACTGCACGACTCGCCGGCAGGCCTGCGTTATTCGCGCACCAGCGGTGAGCTGTCGGTGACCGAGGATGTATCGCAGCGCTTGTTGCGCCTGCCGTTGTACTCCGACATGCGCAGCCGGCAGGTCGCGCACGTGAGTGCCTGTGTTGCACGTTTTTTCCAGGCTGACCGTTCGGGCGTCTGAATTTGAGTTGCACCCCTAATTCGAGAGTGGAGTTTTACGATGTCCGACGCGTTGCAGGTCGACGAGCGGGAGCTTGAGCAGGCGATGTTTCGCCACAACCTGATGTTCGCCAAGCCTGAGAATCCCTATTACATCCTGGCTCCCGATTACCGGGAAACCTCTTCGGGGATCGTGTCGCTGCACTATCTGTGTCACATCCTCAATCTCAGTGGGCGCGAGGCCTACCTGTGCGGCGCCAAGTCGCTCAATCCGAACCTGAAGACCCCCGTGCTGGATGCGCTCATCGAAAAGCGTCACCGCGACGCTGGCAAGGTGGCGATCGCCGTCTACCCGGAGGTCGTGGTCGGCAACCCACTGGGTTGCCAGGTGGTCTCGCGCTTCCTGCTGAATTTCGAGGGCCTGATTTCGGGCAAGAGCATGGAGGCGGCCGCCACTGACCTGATGTTCTACTACGGCCCGAAACTGGCGGAACAGCGGGGTCATGCCAACCCGGACCTGCTTTGCCTGCCGGTGATCGACATCTCCCTGTTCAATCCACCGGCAAGCGATGCGCCCAGAAAGGGGCGCTACCTCTACCAGAACCGTTATCCGCTGGAGCAGATCGATCACTCGCTGTTCCCCGCCGACACGCAGATGCTCAGCATGGCCAGCGCACTGTCGCTGCAAGCGCTTGCACAGGTGCTGCGCTCGGCAGAGGTGCTGTATTCGTACGAGTGGTCGATGACCTGCATGATCGCCGTGCTGTGCGGGTGCCCGGTGGTGTTCGTGCCCGGCCACAACGTCGACCAACAGTTCCTGGAGACCAGTTTCATTGGCAGTTCCGGCTTTGCCATGCTGGATCAGCCCGATGCATTGGCTACCGCCCAGGCAGGCTTGGGCGGTGCGCTGCAGCGCTACGTGGTGGCGACGCTGGCGTTCTGGTCGCAACTGGATGTGTTCATTGCCAAGACCCAGGCTGCGGCTAATCAGGTGGCGACCGAAGACCGCCTGGGGGGGATTTCCTGGCTGCGCAATCGATACCCGGACGCGCAGCAGTTGCAGCTGATAAGTGCGCGCCTGGACAGCCCGCAGGCGCCGGTCATTGGGGTGCTGGTGCTGGACAGCGGCAGCCAGCCGCATTTGCTGGCCAGGACCCTGACCAGCCTCGAGCCGCAGCGCTGCCTATACCCGCACGTGCACATCCGTGTGCTGGCGGCGAGTGACGCATCGGCAGTGTCGGTCGATGCGCGCGTCGAGTCGGTGACGTGCGAGGTGTCGCAACGTCCCGAGATGATCAATGCACTGTTGCGTGATAGCCGCTGCGACTGGTTCATCGTCGTTGAGGCGGGCGCCGAGTTTACTGCGAGCGGCTTGCTGGTGGCGGCGCTGGACCTGATGGCCGCGCCGCAGACCTGCCTGGCGGCCTATGGTGACGAAGCGATGCGCATGGGCGATGGTGTTGTCGACCTCGCATTGCGCCCGGACCTGAACCTCGACCTGCTGCTGAGTTTCCCGGCCAGTACCTCATCGCACTGGTTGTTCCATCGTCAAAGCTGCGTACAGCTGGGTGGCTTCGACGCAGGGAGTGGTGAGGCTTTCGAGCTGGAATACCAGCTGCGCTTGATCGAGCAGCAAGGCCTGGCGAGTGTCGGGCATATTGCCGAGCCGCTGTTGATCGGCGAAGCCCCGCGTCTGCGTGATTGTGCCCAGGTGCGTGCAGTGATCGAACGGCACCTGCAAGCGCGTGGTTACCCGCAAGGGCAAGCTTTGCCGATACCTGCCTTGCCGGGGCGCTACCGGATTGACTATGGGCACGCCCAGGCGGCTGCCGTCAGCATCCTGGTCGTGCTGGAGGGGCGTCTTGGGCAATTCCAGCGTTGTGTCGAGTCGCTGCTGGAGAACACCGAGTTGCCAGGTGGCTTTGAAATCGTCTTGATTGCGCAGGGCAATTCGGATGAAGCCACCGGGCAATGGCTGGATGCCGTGGAGCAAATCGGCGGGGAGCAGATTTGTGTCTTGCGCTATGACGCCGGACACTCGCGCGCCGCGGTCTGTAACCATGCGGCGCAGCAGGCTCGGGGTGATCTCCTGCTGTGGCTGGGCGCGGGTGCCGGTATTCTCGGGCGCGGCTGGCTACAGCCACTGCTCAACCACGCCTTGCGTCCTGAGGTGGGGGCCGTAGGCGCCAAGCTGCTGACAGCCGAAGGCAAGATCCAGCATGCGGGCCTGGTGTTGGGCCTGGGCGGATCGGTCGGGCGGGCTTTCCAGGGCATGTCCCATCAAGATGGCGGCTATATGGGCCGGTTGCAGGTAGATCAGGGCTATTCAGCATTGAGCGATGAGTGCCTGATGCTGCGCCGGGAGCTGTTCCTGGAGGCGGGGGGCTTTGTCGAAGACCCGCTGCTGGCGCGTTGGGCCGACGTAGACCTGTGTCTGCGGCTGCGGGAGGCGGGCTACCTGAATGTCTGGACGCCCCATGCCCAATTGCTGATGGACCCGCGTGACACGGGCCCGGTGACGCTCGAGGATCAGGATGCCTTGTACGCCCGCTGGCTGGCGCAACTGGCCCTGGACCCGGCCTACAACGCCAATCTGTCGCTACAGGCCGGCGGCGGTTTTGCCACGGCAAGCAATGCCCTGGCCTGGCGCCCCTTGCAGAGCTGGCAGCCACTGCCGTTGGTGCTGGCTTATCCAGCCCCTCAATCGGTCGCCGGGCAGTTGCGCGTGCAGCAGCCGCTCAAGGCACTGTGCGACGCGGGTCGGGTGGAGGCGATGACTGCGCCGAGCCTGCTGACCCTGGTTGAGCTGGAGCGTCTCAAGCCAGACAGCATCGTGCTGCAACGTCCGCTTGACGATGCGCAGTTGCAGAACATGCGCCAGATGCGTGCCTTCTCTCGGGCCTTCAAGGTGTATGACCTGGACGGTTATCTGCCGGACATGCGGTTGCAAAGTGCAGATGGCCAATACACCAGCGAGGACATCCTGCAACGCCTGCAGCATGGCCTGATGCATGTTGATCGGGTGATTGTGGCGACGCCGTCGCTGGCAGAGGTGGTTGCCGGTCAACATGATGACATCCGTGTGCTGGAAAACTGCCTGCCCAGCGTGTGGTGGAGCCAGGTTAATGGTCGTCGGCAGATGGGCCGCAAGCCGCGTGTCGGTTGGAGCGGTGCGGTCGATGCGTACCTGTTGGTCGAGGTGGTCAAGGCACTGGCTGGGGAGGTCGAGTGGGTGGTGCAGGGCGACTGCCCGGACGCCCTGCGGCCTTACGTCAGCGAGCATTATGGCAACGTTCCCCTTGATCAGCGTGCGGCTGCACTGGCGGGGATGAACCTGGACCTGGCGCTGGCACCCATGGCCTCCAGCCTGCTTACGGCCTGCTCAGGCAATAGCATCCTGCTGGAAAACGCGGCGTGCGGTTACCCGGTGGTGTGCAGCAAGGTACCAGGGTTTGCCGGTATCGACGTGCTGCCGCTGACGCGGGTGGAGAACAGCGTGGCGCATTGGCTGGAAGCCATCCGCATGCACCTGGGCGATCCGCAGGCTTCTGGCAGCCTGGGCGAAGTGCTGCAAGGCACCGTGCGGCGTGACTGGATGCTTGAGGGTGTGCGCCTTGAGCAGTGGCGCAATGCCTGGCTGGCAGACTGACGAAAGGTCAGCGCAGCGACCGGTTCTTCCCGAACGGATCGCTGCGGTGCTGGTGCTGACTGCAAAGTCCTGTGTACAGGCATTGAGCGGCTTCGCGTACAATGCCGTGACTTGGCAGTCGAAACGTGCATCTCTAAGCTAATGAATCAGCGGGCGGTGCCGGTGGCCAGGAGCGGCGCTGCGTAAGATCCCTTGTCAGCAGGGGACGGGTGCCCGCGAAAATCCGTCATGTCTATCGGGAAGCCACAATGATTGGCATCAAAAGTATTGCGAGCTACGTACCTGTCGAGGGCGTGAACAATTACGCCCAGGGTGCGAAATTCGGCAAGGATCAGGATTTCATTCTCGGCAAGATCGGTTCGACCTTTCTGCCGCGCAAGGAAGCGGGTCAAGAAACCTCGGACTTGTGTGTAGAGGCTGCCAAAGCCTTGTTCGCTGCCAATCCTTCGTTGTCCCTTGAGTCAATCGATGCGCTCATCGTGGTTACCCAGAACGGTGATGCCGAGGGCCTGCCGCACACGGCGGCAATCGTCCAGCACAAGCTGGGCCTGCCCACGCACGTGGCGGCGTTCGATATCTCCCTGGGTTGCTCCGGCTACGTTTATGGCATTTATGCCATGAAGGGCTTCATGGAGGCCGCAGGGCTGAAGAATGGCCTGCTGATCACAGCTGACCCGTACTCGAAGATTGTCGACCCGGAAGACCGCAACACCACCATGCTGTTTGGTGATGCTGCCACGGTTACCTGGATGGGCGAGGATGCGCCGTGGCAGCTCGGCAAGTCGAGCTTTGGCACCGACGGTGGTGGCGCCGAGCACTTGAAGGTGAATGACGGGGTGTTCTTCATGAACGGTCGTCAGGTTTTCAACTTTGCCTTGCTCAAGGTGCCGGCGCACCTGCGTCAGTTGCTCGAGGCCAGCAGCCTGGCGGCGGACGATGTTGACCTGTTCTGTATTCACCAGGGCAGTGCAGCGATTGTCGATGCCGTGGCGCGGCGCTTTGAAGAAGACAAGACGGTGGCGGCCGACAAGTTCGTCAAGGACATGGTCGAGACGGGGAATACCGTTTCTTCGAGCATTCCGCTATTGCTGGAGAAACATGTGCTGGGCTCGGCGCACAAGCGTGTGGCCTTGAGCGGGTTTGGCGTTGGGTTGTCGTGGGGTTCTGCGATTATCGAGCGCGCGGACTGATCTGTCCGTGCTGAAAAGCAGCGCTGCCTTATGGGTGGCGCTTTTTTTTGCCTGGGTGTTTTGCGTGCGAAGGGTGAAGGGTGGCGCCAAAAGTGGACGGGCGGTTCAGGAATGCGGCTGGTTTATTGACGTCAATCCCTTGATTTCATTGGGGTGGCAGGGTGCCAGTAAAAATTTTGCAAAAACCCCTAAAGCAACCGCGCCAGACGACGATAACTATTACGAAGGTTCTCTAGGCCACACCCGGCGGTTGCCAGGGCCGGAAGCCGCAGTATCCACTAACGAGGAAATCGTCATGGCATTAACCGTAAACACCAACGTCACTTCGCTGAACGTTCAGAAAAACCTGAACCGCGCTTCCGACGCTCTGAGCACCTCGATGACTCGCCTGTCTTCCGGCACGCGTATCAACAGCGCCAAAGACGACGCTGCTGGCCTGCAGATCGCTACCCGTATGACCTCGCAGATCCGCGGTCAGACCATGGCTATCAAAAACGCCAACGACGGTATCTCGATCGCCCAGACCGCTGAAGGCGCGATGCAAGAGCAGGTCAACATCCTGCAGCGTATGCGTGAACTGGCTCTGCAATCGCGAAACGACTCGAACGACTCGAGCAACCGTACTTCCCTGGACGGTGAATTCCAGCAGATGGCTCTGGAACTGACTCGTATTGCTCAGTCCACCCAACTGAACGGCAAGAACCTGCTGGACGGTTCGGCTAGCGTCATGACCTTCCAGGTTGGCTCGAACACTGGTGCAGAAAACCAGATCACCATCGACCTGACCGGCAAGTTCACCGCTACCGACCTGGGCGTTACCGCTGGCATCACCATCTCCGGTAGCGACAGCACCGCAGCCCAGGGCAACTTCTCGGCCGCAATGAGCGCCATCGACAAGGCACTGAGCACAATCGGTAACGCCCGTGCCGACCTGGGTGCCAAGCAGAACCGTCTGAGCAGCACCATCGCCAACTTGCAGAACATCAACGAAAACGCTGATGCTGCTCGTGGTCGCGTACAAGACACCGACTTCGCTGCTGAAACTGCCCAGCTGACCAAGCAGCAGACTCTGCAACAAGCGTCGACTTCGGTTCTGGCCCAGGCCAACCAACTGCCATCCGCTGTACTGAAACTGCTTCAGTAATCAGCTCATGGTTGTCGGCGGAGGAGTGCACTCGTGGCACTTCTCCGCCTTTTGCATTGAGAGGTGGCTGACATGGATATGAGCGTAAAGCTGAACCTGTCTTACCCGACGGTGAAAGCGGTCGAACCAGTCAGCGAGCGCCCGGCAGTCAAGCCGGTTGACGCGGTTGAGTCGGTCAAGCCGGTAGAAAAGGCCGCCGATAATGGTGTGTCTGAAGCAGAAAAGGTGAAACGAGCGGTTAAGGATATCGAGACTTTTCTCGCCTCCTCGCGTCGTAACCTTGAGTTTTCCACGGATGAAGAATCCGGCAGAATTGTCGTCAAAGTCATCGCCACGGAAACCGGTGAGCTGATTCGTCAGCTGCCGTCGGAAGAGGCGCTGAAAATCGCTCACAGCCTGAGCGACGTGAACAGCCTGCTGTTCGATGCCAAAGCCTGAGGCTGGCGGTCGAGCAGAGACTTCGCTAGTCTTGATGGGCTAGGGTGGCGCGTAACCAAGAGGGAATAGCAATGGCGATTACAGCTTTACCATCGAAGGGCATCGGTTCTGGCGTGGACTTGAACGCGCTGGTTACCACGCTTGTGAAGGCGGAAACCGATCCCAAGTCGAATCAGATCAAGCGCCAAACGGCTGATAACAAGGCCATGCTGTCCGGTGTTGCGTCGCTCAAGAGCGCCCTGGCCACCTATCAGGCGGCAATGAAAAAGCTGAATGACCCAAAAGCGCCGTCCTTCAGCGCTTTCAGTGCGACATCCAGCAGCGACACCAACGTCAAGGCTACCTCGAACAACTCCGCCGTGCCGGGTAGCTACACGGTGCGGGTCAATGCGCTTGCTTCCTCGTCCAAGGTCGCCAGCCAGAACTTCCCTGCTGGTGCCAGCACCCCGATCGCTGCGGGCGACCTGACCATCGAGCAGAACGGCAAGGTCTACACCGTGAAGGTTGGGGCGGGTGCCACGCTGCAGAGCGTGCGTGACAGCATCAACTCCTCGCTTGCCGAGCAAGGTATCAGTGCCAACGTCGTCAATGGCTCGGATGGTTCGCGCCTGGTGTTCAGTTCGACCACTACAGGTGCTGGTAGCGACCTGAAGATTGGTGGTATCCCTGCGCTGACAGTGGATGGCACGCAGAAAATGGTGGGGTCGGCGGGTGGTTATATTGACAAGCCAGCGCAGAATGCCGAGCTGACGATTGACGGCCTGCCGGTCAGCAGCAAAACCAATACCGTCGATGATGCAATCAGTGGCATCAGCCTGGAGTTGGTGAAGGCTGATCCCGCCGCCGACATCAAAGTGACTGTGGGCGAGAATACCGCCGGCCTGAAAACCTCGGTTCAGGCCTACGTCGATGCTTACAACACGCTGGTGAAGACGGTAAACAGCCTCACGGCCGTGACCAAGAACGCTGATGGCAATAGCGAGTTGGGCCCGTTGACGGGTGACCCGACGTCGCGTTCGTTGCTGGGTGATCTGCGCAAGCAGCTGGCGACCCAGGGTTCTGGTGACCGCTTGACCACCTTGAGCCAGCTGGGCATCAACACCCAGAAGGACGGCACCCTGGAGTTCAACTCCACCAAGTACGATGCGGCGATGAAGGAGAAGAAGCTCGGCCCTGAAATCCAGGAGCTCTTCGTCGGCACCAATGGCGTATTCGAACGGATGAACAAGGCCATTGATCCTTACCTGCAAACCGGTGGGATCCTTGATTCGCGCAAGTCCGGCCTGGACAAGCTGCAATCGGATCTCGACAACCAGAAGCTGGCCCTGGATCGTCGTGTCGCTACCCTGACCGAGTCGCTGACCAAGCGCTATGTGGCCATGGATACCCTGGTTGGCAAGCTTGAAGCGCAGCGCAAGAACATCGTGTCGATGTTCGCCTCGATCGAGGCGCAACAGAGAAACTCCTGATCGACCGGTTCGCCAGAAGCCCGGCAGTACCCTCAACGGGGCTCCGGGCTTTTTGCTATGCACGCTAAAGTTTTTTGACGGGCAGGCGATACAACCGGTATACGAAACCTTTTTAGCGGTGACGAGGTAGAACATGAATCCGATGTTGGCCCTTCGGCAGTACCAGAAAGTCAATGGCGTAGCGCAGACCTCCGAGGCCAGCCCGCATCGATTGGTACAAATGCTGATGCAAGGTGGTCTTGATCGTATTGCCCAGGCCAAAGGTGCCATGGCGCGCAATGACATTGCCCAGAAGGGCATTCTGATCGGCAAGGCCATCGGCATTGTCGGCGGCCTGCGCGAGGGCCTCGACCTGGAGAGCCAGGCTGAGACGCTGGTCGACCTGGACAACCTGTATGCCTACATGAGCAAGCGCCTGGTAGAAGCCAACGTGCAGAACGACCCGGAAATCCTCAACGAGGTCGCGCGTTTGCTGATTACCGTCAAGGAAGGTTGGGATGCTATCGGCGATCAGCCTGCCGAGGCCTAGGAGGGTGTCATGAGTGTCGTGCTCGAACGAATCGAACAAGCCCGCGAAGCCTTGCAGGGTGCCTTGGCCAGTCGTGACTGGGAGGCCATCGGCGAGCTCGACATCAATGCCCGCCTGTGTATCGAGGATGTGCTGGCAGAAGCGTCGGTGAACGAGACCGAACTGCGTGGCAAGCTTGAGGAGCTGCTCGGTGTTTACCGGGAGTTAATTGAGGTTGCAAGTGGGGAGCGTCAATCAATAGTCGACGAGATGTCACAGATCCGCCAAGCGCAGAACGCGGCAAAGGTATACCATTTGTTCAGCTGACCCTGGGCAAAACCAACAAGCAGTGCGCCATAAATTTGACTGTGTAAGGTTTTTTGACTTAACTAGTGGCTAGTTTCTAATTTAAGACGTCCGAACACTGACCTTTCAGTTGGTAATGATGTCGAGCATGCCCTTGATGGGCGTCGAGTTGACTAGGGAAGTTGCTATTGCATGTGGCGTGAAACCAAAATTCTCCTGATCGATGACGATACCGCTCGCCGCCGTGACCTGGCGGTGGTGTTGAATTTTCTTGGCGAAGAAAATCTACCCTGCTCCAGCCATGATTGGCAGCAGGTTGTCGAATCGTTGTCGTCCAGCCGCGAAGTGCTCTGTGTCCTGATCGGGACCGTGAACGCTCCAGCAAGTCTGTTGGGCTTGCTTAAGACAGTCGCTGCCTGGGATGAGTTCCTTCCGGTTCTGCTTCTGGGCGAAATTTCTTCAGCCGAGCTGCCTGACGACCTGCGCCGTCGCGTTCTCTCCAACCTGGAAATGCCGCCCAGCTACAGCAAATTGCTGGATTCGCTGCACCGTGCCCAGGTTTATCGCGAGATGTACGACCAGGCCCGTGAGCGTGGCCGTCAGCGCGAACCCAACCTGTTCCGCAGCCTTGTCGGCACCAGCCGGGCGATCCAGCACGTACGCCAGATGATGCAGCAGGTGGCCGATACCGACGCCAGCGTGTTGATTCTTGGCGAGTCGGGCACCGGTAAGGAAGTGGTCGCGCGTAACCTGCACTACCACTCCAAGCGCCGCGAAGCGCCGTTTGTACCGGTCAATTGCGGGGCCATCCCGGCTGAGCTGCTCGAGAGCGAGCTGTTCGGTCACGAGAAGGGCGCGTTCACCGGGGCAATCACCAGCCGTGCCGGGCGTTTCGAGCTGGCCAATGGCGGCACGTTGTTCCTCGATGAGATCGGCGACATGCCGCTGCCGATGCAGGTCAAGCTGCTGCGCGTGTTGCAGGAGCGGACTTTCGAGCGGGTGGGCAGCAACAAGACCCAGAGCATCGATGTACGGATCATTGCCGCGACCCACAAGAACCTCGAAAGCATGATCGAGGTCGGGACCTTCCGCGAAGACCTGTATTACCGGCTTAACGTTTTCCCCATCGAGATGGCCCCGCTGCGCGAGCGCGTAGAGGACATCCCGTTGCTGATGAACGAGCTGATCTCGCGCATGGAGCACGAGAAGCGTGGCTCGATCCGCTTCAATTCCGCAGCGATCATGTCGCTGTGCCGACACGGCTGGCCGGGCAACGTTCGTGAGCTGGCCAACCTGGTCGAGCGTATGGCGATCATGCATCCGTATGGCGTGATTGGCGTCTCGGAGCTGCCGAAGAAGTTCCGCTATGTCGATGATGAAGACGAGCAGTTGGTCGATAGCCTGCGCTCGGACCTCGAAGAGCGGGTGGCAATCAATGGCCACACGCCGAACTTCAGCAACCACGCGATGCTCCCGCCTGAAGGCCTGGACCTCAAGGACTACCTCGGTAGCCTGGAGCAGGGCTTGATCCAGCAGGCGCTGGATGATGCCAACGGTATCGTGGCGCGGGCGGCTGAGCGTTTGCGCATTCGTCGTACCACGCTGGTTGAGAAGATGCGCAAGTACGGCATGAGCCGTCGCGATGGGGACGAACAGGCGGAGGATTGACGCCTGGTCAGTGGCGGCGAGTCGGTAAAGTGGCTCGCCGCGGCTAATTCCCTTTTCTTTTGTAAGGCTGAAACGCCTGCCCTGGCTCGATTTCCTTCCTCTCCTGCGCCGCTTGGCGCAACTCGATAAAACTATCCGGCACGCGTATTGCTATATCGCAGGCAACATACCGTTTTATGACGGTGAGCCACGCGAGAGAGCACGATGCCCCACGCCGCCCCCACCTCCAGTGTGACCGAGCTCAAGCGCCCGGACGCCATCGAACAGCAGAGCCGAGTCGGGCTTGAGCAGGCGTTCGCCTTGTTCGACCAGATGTCGACCCAGCTCAGCCAGTCCTACAGCCTGCTTGAATCCCGGGTAACCGAGCTCAAGGGCGAGTTGGCGGTGGTCAGTGCCCAGCGCATGGAGGAATTGGCCGAGAAAGAACGCCTGGCCAACCGCCTGCAGAACCTGCTGGACCTGCTGCCCGGTGGGGTGATCGTGATCGATGCCCAGGGCAAGGTGCGCGAGGCCAATCCGGCAGCGCGGGATCTGCTGGGTGAGCCGCTGGTGGGCGAGCTGTGGCGTCAGGTGATTGCCCGCAGCTTTGCGCCACGTGATGACGACGGTCATGAAGTGTCCCTGCGCGACGGTCGTCGCTTGTCCATTGCCACGCGCTCACTGGATGCCGAGCCTGGCCAATTGGTACTGCTGACCGACCTGACTGAAACCCGTCACTTGCAGGACCAGTTGGCCCGCCACGAGCGGCTTTCCAGCCTCGGGCGCATGGTTGCCTCCCTGGCTCACCAGATTCGTACACCCCTATCCGCCGCGCTGCTGTATGCCAGTCACCTGGCCGAGCAGCAGTTGCCGGTGGAAACCCAGCAGCGTTTTGCCAGTAACCTCAAGGAGCGCCTGCATGAGTTGGAGCACCAGGTGCGCGACATGCTGGTGTTCGCCCGCGGCGAGCTGCCATTGACCGATCGACTGACCCCCAAGGCGCTGTTCCAGGCCTTGCAGCAGGCGGCGCAAACCCAGGTGCAGGGTCATGCGGTGCGCTGGCAGTGCGACAGCCACCTGGGGGAGTTGCTGTGCAATCGCGACACCTTGGTCGGTGCAGTGCTCAACCTGATTGAAAATGCCCTGCAGGCCTGTGAAGGGCCGGCGCAGGTGAAGATTCATCTCTATCGTCGCGGGCAGAACCTGCGGCTGTGCATCAGCGATGCCGGCCCGGGGATCGACGCGGCCTTGCTGGTGCGCCTGGGCGAACCCTTCTTGACCACCAAAGCGACGGGCACCGGCCTGGGGTTGGCGGTAGTCCGGGCGGTGTCGCGGGCTCATCAAGGTGATTTGCTCTTGCGTTCGCGGCCTGGGCGCGGCACCTGTGCCATCGTGACATTGCCGCTGATTGGCGGGCTGCTGGAGGCGGGGGCATGAAAGGCGTCAAGGTTTTGCTGGTCGAGGATGATCGCAGCTTGCGTCAGGCGCTTGGCGACACCCTCGAGTTGGGTGGTTTCGACTACAAGGCCGTCAGTTGCGCCGAAGACGCCTTGGCGGCTGCGGCTGCCGAGGTGTTCAGCCTGGTGGTCAGTGACGTCAATATGCCGGGTATGGATGGTCACCAGTTGCTGGCTGAGTTGCGCGCGCGTCAGCCGCAGTTGCCGGTGTTGCTGATGACCGCCCATGCGGCGGTAGAGCGTGCCGTCGATGCCATGCGCCAGGGCGCCGCTGATTATCTGGTCAAGCCCTTTGAACCGCGCGCCTTGCTCGATCTGGTTGCACGCCATGCGCTGGGTGCCAGCAGCGGGGCGGATGCCAATGGCCCGGTCGCGCAGGAGCCAGCGAGCGCACAACTGCTGGAACTGGCTGCCAGGGTTGCGCGCAGCGATTCGACCGTGCTGATTTCCGGCGAGTCCGGCACCGGCAAGGAAGTGCTCGCACGCTTCATTCACCAGCAGTCGCCAAGGGCCAGTCAGCCTTTTGTCGCGATCAACTGTGCGGCCATTCCCGACAACATGCTCGAGGCGACCCTGTTCGGTCACGAGAAGGGCTCCTTCACGGGGGCCATTGCCGCGCAGGCGGGCAAGTTCGAGCAGGCGGATGGCGGCACCTTGCTGCTGGACGAGATTTCCGAAATGCCATTGGGGTTGCAGGCGAAGCTGCTGCGCGTGTTGCAGGAGCGCGAGGTCGAGCGGGTTGGCGGGCGCAAGCCCATTGCCCTGGACATCCGTGTGGTAGCGACCACCAACCGTGACCTGGCCGGTGAAGTCGCCGCCGGGCGCTTCCGTGAAGACCTGTTCTATCGTTTGTCGGTCTTCCCGCTGGCCTGGCGTCCACTGCGCGAGCGAAGCGCCGACATTCTGCCGCTGGCCGAGCGCCTGCTGGCGCGTCACGTCAATAAAATGAAGCACGCCCCCGTGCGTTTGTCGGCACAGGCGCAGGCCTGCCTGCAGGGTTACCCGTGGCCGGGTAACGTGCGCGAGCTGGACAACGCCATTCAACGGGCGTTGATCCTGCAGCAGGGCGGGGTGATCGAGGCGGCAGACTTCTGCCTGGCGGGCGTTCTGCCTGTCTTCACGGCGTCGGTGTGCGTGGCGCCGGTAGCTGTGGCACCGGTTGTAGAGGTGCAAGACGCCGGCGGCCTGGGCGATGACCTGCGCCGTCACGAGTTCCAGATGATCATCGACACCTTGCGGGCCGAGCGTGGCCGGCGCAAGGAAGCGGCCGAGCGCCTGGGCATCAGCCCGCGCACGCTGCGCTACAAGCTGGCGCAGATGCGCGATGCCGGCATGGATGTAGAGGCGAGCCTGTACGCTGCCGGGTACTGAATCGTTGCGGTTTTAGAGTTTTTGTTCGGCTGGCTGGTAGAGCTGGCACTCTTGTTGCTATGTCCTGCCTATCCGCTGCGTGAGTGTCAAAAAAATGCGGGCCGTCGGAGAGAGAAGTCCATGAGCCAAGGTGTTGAATTTAATCGATTGATGTTGGACATGCGGGCCATGCAAATGGACGCCATGTCGATGCCGAAGGCTGCCTCGGCGCCGGAGCTCGGTTCCAGCAGTTTTGCCGACATGCTTGGCCAGGCGGTGAACAAGGTCAATGACACCCAGCAGGCTTCCAGCCAACTGGCTACCGCGTTCGAAGTAGGCAAGAGCGGCGTTGATCTCACTGACGTGATGATTGCCTCGCAGAAAGCCAGCGTGTCGTTTCAGGCGCTGACCCAGGTACGTAACAAGCTAGTACAGGCGTATCAAGACATCATGCAGATGCCGGTATAAGGGCGAGATTGAGTCATGGCCGAAGCAGTCGTCGATAACGTGCCCGCCAAAGGCAGCCCGCCAGCACCCAAGCCGCCGCTGTTCGGCATGTCATTCCTGGAAAATATTTCGCAGATGCCCATGCTGCGTCAGGTCGGCCTGTTGGTTGGTCTGGCAGCGAGCGTGGCCATCGGCTTCGCCGTGGTGCTGTGGTCGCAACAGCCCGATTACCGTCCGCTGTACGGCAGCCTCGCCGGCATGGACACCAAGCAGGTCATGGAAACCCTGGCCGCTGCCGACATTCCCTATACCGTAGAACCCAATTCCGGCGCGTTGCTGGTCAAGGCCGACGATATCTCCCGTGCGCGCCTGAAACTTGCTGCCGCCGGTGTTGCGCCGGGGGACGGCAACGTCGGTTTCGAAATTCTCGACAAGGACCAGGGGCTGGGTACCAGCCAGTTCATGGAGGCCACCCGTTATCGTCGTGGCCTGGAAGGCGAGCTGGCGCGGACCATCTCCAGCCTGAACAACGTCAAGGGTGCCCGTGTGCACCTGGCCATTCCGAAAAGCTCGGTGTTCGTGCGTGACGAGCGCAAGCCAAGCGCGTCCGTACTGGTCGAGCTGTATCCGGGGCGTGCGCTGGAAGCCGGTCAGGTCATGGCCATCATCAACCTGGTGGCGACCAGTGTTCCGGAGCTGAACAAGTCCCAGGTCACCGTGGTCGACCAGAAGGGCAACCTGCTCTCCGATCAGGCGGAAAACTCCGCGCTGACCATGGCCGGCAAGCAGTTCGACTACAGCCGCCGCATGGAAGGCATGCTCACCCAGCGTGTGCACAACATCCTGCAGCCGGTTCTGGGTAACGACCGCTACAAGGCCGAGGTCTCTGCTGACCTCGACTTCAGCGCCGTCGAATCCACCTCCGAACAGTTCAACCCTGACCAACCGGCACTGCGCAGCGAGCAATCGGTCAACGAGCAGCGCTCCAGCAGCATGGGGCCACAAGGCGTACCGGGTGCCCTGAGCAACCAGCCACCTGGCCCGGCCACTGCGCCGCAAACCACGGGTGGTGCTGCAGGTGCCACGGCGGCGATCCAGCCTGGCCAACCGCTGCTTGATGCCAATGGCCAGCAAATCATGGACCCGGCCACCGGCCAGCCGATGCTTGCGCCTTACCCGGCCGACAAGCGTCAGCAGTCGACCAAGAACTTCGAACTGGACCGCTCGATCAGCCACACCCGTCAGCAGCAGGGTCGCCTGAACCGTCTTTCGGTGGCCGTGGTTGTCGATGACCAGGTCAAGCTCGACCCGGCCACTGGTGATGCGACTCGCACGCCGTGGGCGGCTGAAGACCTGGCGCGCTTTACCCGCCTGGTCCAGGACGCAGTCGGCTTCGATGCCAGCCGGGGGGACAGCGTCAGCGTGATCAACGTGCCGTTCGCAGCCGACCGTGGTGAAGTGATCGCCGACATTCCGTTCTATTCGCAACCGTGGTTCTGGGACATCGTCAAGCAAGTGCTGGGTGTGCTGTTCATCCTGGTGCTGGTGTTCGGTGTGCTGCGTCCGGTGCTCAACAACATTACCGGCCATGGCAAGCAAGGCTCCGGTACCGACCGTGACATGGAACTGGGTGGCATGCTGGGTCTGGATGGCGAACTGGCCAACGACCGTGTCAGCCTGGGTGGTCCGCAAAGCATTCTCTTGCCTAGCCCGAGCGAGGGTTACGATGCCCAGCTCAATGCAATCAAGAGTCTGGTGGCTGAAGACCCGGGTCGAGTGGCCCAGGTCGTGAAAGAGTGGATCAATGCCGATGAGTGATAATCGAGCCCTTACCGCCAAGCTCACCCGCGTCGACAAGGCCGCGATCCTGCTGCTGTCGCTGGGTGAAACCGATGCCGCGCAAGTGCTGCGCCACATGGGCCCCAAGGAAGTGCAGCGGGTCGGTGTAGCCATGGCGCAGATGGGTAACGTCCATCGCGAGCAGGTCGAACAGGTGATGAGCGAGTTCGTCGAGATCGTCGGCGACCAGACCAGCCTGGGCGTCGGTTCCGACGGATACATCCGCAAGATGCTGACCGCAGCGCTGGGCGAAGACAAGGCCAACGGCCTGATCGACCGGATCTTGCTGGGTGGCAACACCAGCGGCCTGGACAGCCTGAAATGGATGGAGCCGCGTGCAGTCGCCGACGTCATCCGTTATGAGCACCCACAGATCCAGGCGATTGTGGTGGCGTACCTGGACCCGGACCAGGCCGGCGAAGTGCTGGGCAATTTTGACCACAAGGTGCGCCTGGACATCATCCTGCGCGTGTCTTCGTTGAACACCGTGCAACCGGCGGCGCTCAAGGAGCTGAACCAGATCCTCGAGAAGCAGTTCTCCGGCAACTCCAACGCGGCGCGTACCACCCTGGGTGGTATCAAGCGGGCGGCGGACATCATGAACTTCCTCGACAGTTCGGTCGAAGGCCAGCTCATGGATGCCATTCGCGATGTCGACGGTGACCTGTCCGAGCAGATCGAAGACCTCATGTTCGTCTTCAACAACCTGGCCGACGTAGACGACCGCGGCATCCAGGCGTTGCTGCGCGAAGTGTCTTCGGACGTGTTGGTGGTCTCGCTCAAGGGCGCGGACGAGAAGGTCAAGGACAAGATCTTCAAGAACATGTCCAAGCGTGCCTCGGAGCTGTTGCGCGACGACCTGGAGGCCAAGGGCCCGGTACGTGTCAGCGACGTCGAGACAGCGCAGAAAGAAATCCTCACCATTGCCCGTCGCATGGCCGAAGCCGGCGAAATCGTGCTCGGCGGCAAGGGCGCGGAGGAGATGATCTAAGATCATCTTCCCCGGGTCGGTCGCATTACCCTCCGTGGGAGCCGGCGTTGCCGGCGATGGCTCTGTGCGCCCACGGGGCGGTTGTCTGGCTACGATGGCTAGCCAATTATTTTGAGCGTGTGGAATCATGTCGACCAACGAGCACCTGAGTGAACTGATCCGCGCCAGCGACCTTGAACAGGTCGATCGCTGGGCGCTGCCCAGTTTCGATCCAGAGCCGGAACCCGAGCCTGAACCCGAGCCGGAAATCGTCGACGAGATCGAGGAAGTACCGCTGGAAGAAGTCCAGCCGCTGACCCTCGAAGAGCTCGAGAGCATCCGTCAGGAGGCCTACAACGAGGGCTTTGCCACCGGCGAGCGCGAAGGTTTCCACAGCACCCAGCTCAAGGTCCGCCAGGAAGCCGAAGAGGCCCTGACGGCGAAGCTTGCCAGCCTTGAACAGCTCATGACCAACCTGCTCGACCCCATTGCCGAGCAGGACGGCCAGATCGAAAAATCCCTGGTGCACCTCGTCGCCCATGTCGCCCGCCAGGTCATCGGCCGCGAATTGCGCAGCGATTCCAGCCAGATTACCCACGTGCTGCGCGAAGCCTTGAAACTGCTGCCCATGGGCGCTGAAAACATCCGCATCCATATCAATCCGCAGGACTTCGAGCTGGTAAAGGCACTGCGCGAGCGCCACGAAGAAAACTGGCGCCTGCTTGAAGGTGAAGCCCTGCAGCCCGGCGGGTGCCGCATCGAAACCGCGCACAGTCGCATCGACGCAACCATGGAAACCCGTATCGAAAAGGCCGTCGCACAACTGTTTGATCAGTTGCACGACCAGGGCCTGCACGCGGCGACACCGGACATGGTTGTCGAGCTGGGCAGCCCCGATGCGCCTTGAACGCACCAGTTTCGCCAAGCGCCTGGGCACTTACGCTGAAGCCGTCGACCTGCCGGGCCAGCCGGTGGTTGAAGGCCGCCTGCTGCGCATGGTCGGTCTCACCCTGGAGGCGGAAGGCCTGCGCGCTGCCGTGGGTAGTCGCTGCCTGGTGATCAACGACGATAGCTACCACCCGGTGCAGGTCGAAGCCGAAGTCATGGGCTTTTCCGGCGACAAGGTATTCCTGATGCCGGTTGGCAGTGTCGCCGGTATTGCGCCGGGCGCGCGCGTCGTGCCTCTGGCTGACAGTGGCCGGCTGCCGATGGGCATGAGCATGCTCGGGCGCGTGCTTGATGGCGCCGGGCGAGCCCTGGATGGCAAGGGCGGGATGAAGGCCGAGGACTGGGTGCCGATGGATGGTCCAACCATCAACCCGCTCAACCGCGATCCGATCAGCCAGCCCCTGGACGTTGGTATCCGCAGCATCAATGGCCTGCTCACGGTCGGGCGCGGTCAGCGTCTGGGCCTGTTCGCCGGTACCGGCGTCGGTAAGAGTGTGCTGCTGGGCATGATGACCCGCTTCACCGAGGCCGACATCATCGTGGTGGGGCTGATCGGGGAACGGGGTCGTGAGGTGAAGGAATTCATCGAGCACATCCTTGGTACCGAAGGGCTGAAGCGTTCGGTGGTGGTGGCATCGCCCGCCGACGATGCGCCGCTCATGCGTCTGCGCGCCGCCATGTATTGCACGCGCATCGCCGAGTATTTCCGCGACAAGGGCAAGAACGTACTGTTGTTGATGGATTCGCTGACCCGTTTCGCCCAGGCCCAGCGGGAGATTGCCCTGGCCATCGGCGAGCCGCCGGCGACCAAGGGTTACCCGCCTTCGGTGTTCGCCAAGCTGCCCAAGCTGGTGGAACGGGCCGGTAATGGCGAGGCCGGCGGTGGCTCGATCACCGCGTTCTATACCGTGCTTTCCGAAGGCGATGACCAGCAGGACCCGATTGCCGACTCGGCGCGGGGCGTGCTCGACGGCCATATCGTGCTGTCCCGGCGCCTGGCCGAGGAAGGGCATTACCCGGCCATCGATATCGAAGCCTCGATCAGTCGGGTCATGCCGCAGGTGGTCAGCCCCGAGCAGATGACCCAGGCGCAGCAGTTCAAGCAGTTGTGGTCGCGCCTGTCGCAGAGCCGCGACCTGATCAGTGTGGGCGCCTATGTGGCGGGCGGCGACCGCGAGACCGACCTGGCGATTTCCCTGCAACCCAAGCTTGTGCACTTCCTGCGCCAGGGGCTGGACGACAACGTCAGCATGGAGCAGAGCCGCGAGCACCTGGCGAGCGTCTTTGCGCCCGCCGCTTCGGGCTGATAGGCCATGGCCCAGCCCAGTCGTGCAGCGCGCCTTGCGCCGGTGGTCGAGATGGCCGAGGAGGCTGAGCGCACTGCCGCCCAGCGCCTGGGGCACTTCCAGCAGCAGGTCAACCTGGCGCAGTCCAAGCTGGTGGAGCTTGACCAGTTTCGCAGCGATTATCAGCAGCAGTGGATCGACAAGGGCGGGCAGGGCGTTTCCGGCAACTGGCTGATGGGCTACCAGCGCTTTCTCAATCAGTTGGAAACTGCGGTCGGCCAGCAGCGCCAGAGCCTGAACTGGCACCAGACCAACCTCAACAACGCCCGCGGCACTTGGCAGCAGGCCTATGCGCGGGTCGAAGGTTTGCGCAAGCTGGTGCAGCGCTACATGGATGAAGCGCGCCAGCTTGAGGACAAGCGCGAGCAGAAGTTGCTGGATGAACTGTCCCAGCGCCTGCCGCGTCACGATCGCTATTGAGGCGGAGTTTGGTCGGATCAGGTTGCTGTGCAGGCTGCGGGCTGCTAAACCTTTTTTGACTGCATTCGCCATTACCGAAGGAATCGCCTACATGGCAGTTGAAATAGCGTTGTCCCAGGATGGGCAGGACCTGACGATCAAGGTCAAGGGTCGTTTCGATTTCGGCAAGCATCAGGAGTTTCGTGATGCCTACGAGCGCCAGGGCAGGACCTTCAAATCGGTAGTGGTCGACTTGAAGGATGCAACCTACCTCGACAGCTCTGCGCTCGGCATGTTGTTGCTCTTGCGTGATCACGCCGGTGGCGACAGCGCGGATGTTCGAGTGCTCAACACCAGCTCCGATGTGCGAAAGATTCTCGCCATCTCCAACTTCGACAAGTTGTTCAATATCAGTTGACCGCCCCGATGGTTGATCATCAGCCACTGACCGTGTTGATTGCCGAGGACGGGGCGGCTGACCGTCTATTGCTGGCCCGCATTGTGCGCAATCAGGGCCATGCGGTGCTGACGGCTGAAAACGGTGAAGAGGCTGTCGCGCTGTTCGCTGAAAAGCGCCCGCAATTGGTCCTGCTTGATGCGCTGATGCCGGTAATGGACGGCTTCGAGGCGGCGCGGCGGATCAAGAAGCTGGCCGGCGAGACCATGGTGCCGATCATTTTCCTGACTTCGCTGACCGAGGAAGAGGGTTTGGTCCGTTGCCTGGAGGCGGGTGGCGATGACTTTCTGGCCAAGCCCTACAGCCCGGTGATTCTCTCTGCCAAGATCAACGCCATGGACCGCTTGCGCCGCCTGCATGCCACCATGCTGCAGCAGCGCGACGAGATCGCCCGCCACCACAATCACCTGCTCAACGAGCAGCGGGTGGCCAAGGCGGTATTTGATCAGGTGGCCCATGCTGGTTGCCTGAGTGCGCCGAATATCCGCTATTTGCAGTCACCGTATGCCCTGTTCAATGGTGATCTGCTGCTGGCGGCGTTTACCCCCACCGGCGAGATGCATGTCCTGCTTGGCGACTTTACCGGTCACGGCCTGCCGGCGGCGGTTGGTGCCATGCCGCTGGCGGAAGTTTTCTATGGCATGACCGCCAAGGGGTATGGGCTGGCCGAGACCTTGCGCGAGATGAATGCCAAGCTCAAGCGCATTCTGCCGGTCGACATGTTCTGCTGCGCGCTGTTGCTCAATCTGAACTTCGAGCGCCGTATGGTCGAGGTGTGGAACGGTGGCATGCCGGATGGCTACTTGTTGTCGGCGTCCGGGGGTGAGCCGTTGCCGCTGGTTTCCCGGCACTTGCCGTTGGGGGTGCTGGACTCGGCGCAGTTCGATGAGCAGACCGAAGTCTGGCCGCTGGCACCGGACGACCGCCTGTTCCTGCTGTCCGACGGGGTTGTCGATACCTGCGATGAACACGAGCAACTGTTTGGTGTAGAGCGCCTGAAGCAGGCACTGGTCGCCAACCGGCAGCCGGAACGGCTGTTCGAGGACGTGTTGCAGGCGCTGGAAAGGTTTGGTGGGCAGTCGCGTGATGATGTCAGCCTGCTCGAGATTCGTGCGGTCGCCCCGCAAGTCCTGGCGCCACCGCCGGTGGTCTACTCCGATAGCGGGGAGTCGAGCCCGCTGGACTGGTCGCTGTCGTTCGAATTCCGGGCGCAGACCCTCAAGCGTTTCAACCCCTTGCCCTACCTGATGCAGGTATTGCAGGAGATTCATGGGTTGCGAATTCAGAGCGGGGCATTGCACAGTGTGCTGAATGAGCTTTACTCCAACGCCCTGGAGCATGGTGTGCTGGGCCTGGACTCCAGCCTCAAGCGCGACGCCTCGGGTTTTGCGGCTTACTATCAAGAGCGCAGCAGGCGTTTGCAGGGGTTGCAGGAAGGGTTCATCCGCCTGCACTTGCATGTGGAGCCGCAGGAGGGTGGTGGGCGTTTGATTATCGAGGTCGAAGACAGCGGCAAGGGCTTCGATGTCGGTAGAGTGCTGGCCAGGCCTCTGGTGGAGCAGCGTCTGTGCGGGCGAGGGTTGAGCCTGATACGGCGTTTGAGTCGGCATGCCGAGTGGGCCGACGAGGGGCGACGTGCCCGCGTGGAGTTTGCCTGGGAGGCTCTGGCATAATCCAACTTGATCAAGGAGTGAACAAGTGTCCGACAATCATATCGATCAAAAGGTGCTCGGCGAGTTGCAGGAGGTCATGGAAGATGACTACCTGCGGCTGCTGGAAACTTTTCTGGAAGACTCCGAGTTGCGCCTTGGCGAACTGCACAAGGCCAAGAGTGCGGACGAACTCGGGCATGCTGCGCACAGCTTCAAGGGCAGCTGCGGCAATATGGGCGCGGTGGTGCTGGCGGAGTTGTGCCGACAGCTGGAGGACCGGGTAAAGCAGCAGCCGCTGTATGGTATCGAAGACCTGATCAACCAGATCGACCGTGAGTACGATGCGGTTCGTCAGTTGTACCGTGACGAATGCCGGCGGGTTTCAGTCGGTTGATGGGCTTGTTGTAAGCGCCAGGGCAAACCTGGCGCGAGTTTTGCGTAAGTTTCGCTAATTGCGTTCACGTGCGTTATTAGCGGAGACCCTTTCCATGCCCGTCGCTTCCAATCCATTGCTGCAAACTGGCGCTGCGGCCAAGCCTGCGCGCGCTGTTGCCGGCACCCCGGACAAAGCGCCCCAGGCCTTCAACGACAAGGCGCCGGGCTTTTCCCAGGTGTACTCGCAGCAGTCACGGGACAAGGCCGCACCGGCCAACAACCTGCCTGCAAACGAGCGCAGCAAACCCGTGGCCGCGCCGGCAAGCAACGGCAAGGTCGACGAGGGCAAGGCCGACAAGGTTGCCGATAGCGGCAAGACTTTGCCTGATGATCAGGATGTTCCGGTTGATGACCCCGCCCAGGCGGGTGATGCGCTTGCCACCGATCCGCAGGTACTCGATCAAAGCCTGGTAGCTGGTCAAGTGACTGACGCACAGCCAGGTGCCCAGTTGATCCAGGCCCAGGCCGAGGCAGTGGCGCCGGTGGTGCAGGCCGCGGCGGCGCAGTTGCAGGCCCAGGCAGCCGTCGCCACGACAGCAGTGCCTGAAGAGCCGCCATTCGACCCGGCCAGCGATCCGCTGGCCGATCTGCCGGCCGTGCGCCTGGCCCTGGAGCAGAATGCCCAGGCCCAGGGTACGACCTCGGCACATGCCAAGGGCGCCAACACGCAGCCTGATCCGGCGGCAAGCCAGCCAGCCGTCAATACACTGGCGGCAATGCTGGGCAAGACCGATGCCGAACCGGGCCAGGACGAGCCGGGCGAGAAGGCGTTTTCCGGGTTGCTGGAGGATGGCCTCAAGGATCTCAAGGGCGCTGCCAGTGACACCCGTGTCGATGATTTCGCCAACCGCCTGAGTGCCTTGACCCAGGCGGCAACGCCCAAGACTGCCAATGCCGTGCCTGTAGCTGTGCCGACGCCGTTGGGCCAGCCGTTGGCGATGCACCAGGGTGGCTGGACCGAGGGCCTGGTCAATCGTGTGATGTACCTGTCGAGCCAGAACCTGAAGTCGGCGGATATCCAGTTGCAGCCTGCTGAGCTGGGGCGTCTGGACATCCGTGTCAATCTGTCGCCGGAGCAGCAGGCGCAGATCACCTTCACCAGTGGTCATGCTGGTGTGCGTGAGGCGCTTGAAGGGCAGGTCGGCCGGCTCAAGGAGATGTTCGTCCAACAGGGGCTGGGGCAGCCGGACGTGAACGTCGCCGACCAGCAGCGTGGCCAGCAGCAGGGGCAGCAGGATGACAGCCCACGCCTGAGCGGCGTGGCCGCGCGGCGCAACGAGGCTGGCACTGCCGGGGAGGCGGACGACGCCCAGGTAGCGGCCGCCATGCCGGTCGAGCAACAGTCGGTGGTTGGCTCCAGCGTGGTCGACTTCTACGCTTGATCCCGGCGTGAAACACCTGTGGGAGCCGGCCTTGCCGGCGATGAGGCCGGTACTGCTGGCTGCAGGCTCTCATGAGGTGACATTTCGGCCGATCGCTGGCAAGGCCAGCTCCCACAAAAGTACGTTGCTGCCTGCTTCGTACGCGCTCCAGACAAATCTGGCATAACACTTGCTCAACCCTCGCCATGTGGGACAAACCTCTTGTGAGTGACGGATTATTGGCATGGCGAAGAGCGACGCAGTGAAAGACCCCGCCGTAAAAGGCAAACTCAAGCTGATTCTGCTGCTGGTGCTGGCATTGCTGCTGGCGGTCGGTTTGTCGGTGGGCGCGACCTGGTTCTTCCTGCACCAAAGCGAGAGCAAGCCGCAAGTCGACCCGGCGCTAGCCGCCAACATCAAGCCTGTGGCCATCTACGAGCCCTTGGCGCCGGCCTTCGTGGTCAACTTCAACCAGAACGGCCGTCAGCGCTACATGCAGGTGAGCATCACCATGCAGGGGCGCGACCAGGCTGCGCTGGACGCCTTGAAGGTGCATATGCCGGTGATCCGCAACAACCTGGTCATGCTCTTCTCCGGCCAGCCGTTCGAAACCCTGGCGACTCCGGTCGGCCAGGAAATGCTGCGCCAGAAGGCCACCGCGAGTGTCCAGGAAGTGGCGCAGAAGGAAGTTGGCAAATTGGTCGTCGACCAGTTGCTGTTCACCAATTTCGTATTGCAGTAGGAGCCCGATATGGCCGTGCAGGACCTGCTGTCCCAGGATGAGATCGATGCCCTCTTGCATGGCGTCGACGACGGTTTGGTGCAAACCGAAAGCAACGCCGAGCCTGGCAGCGTCAAAAGTTATGACCTGACCAGCCAGGACCGGATCGTTCGCGGGCGGATGCCGACCCTGGAAATGATCAACGAGCGTTTCGCCCGCTATACCCGCATCAGCATGTTCAACCTGCTGCGTCGCTCTGCCGACGTGGCGGTTGGCGGCGTGCAGGTGATGAAGTTTGGCGAGTACGTGCATTCCCTGTACGTGCCGACCAGCCTCAACCTGGTGAAGATCAAGCCGCTGCGCGGTACCTCGCTGTTCATCCTTGACGCGAAGCTCGTGTTCAAGCTGGTGGACAACTTCTTCGGTGGTGATGGTCGTCACGCCAAGATCGAAGGCCGCGAATTCACCCCGACCGAACTGCGGGTCGTGCGCATGGTGCTGGAACAGGCCTTCGTCGACCTCAAGGAAGCCTGGCAGGCGATCATGCCGGTCAGCTTCGAGTACGTGAACTCGGAGGTCAACCCGGCCATGGCCAACATCGTCGGGCCAAGCGAGGCGGTGGTGGTCTCGACCTTCCACATCGAGCTTGATGGCGGTGGCGGCGACCTGCACGTGACCATGCCGTACTCGATGATCGAGCCGGTACGCGAAATGCTCGACGCCGGCTTCCAGTCCGACCTCGATGACCAGGACGAGCGCTGGATCAAGGCGCTGCGCGAAGACGTGCTGGATGTCAGCGTGCCGATCAGTGCCACGGTGGCCCGTCGGCAACTCAAGCTGCGTGACATCCTGCACATGCAGCCGGGGGATGTGATCCCGGTCGAGCTGCCGGATGAGCTGGTGCTGCGCGCCAATGGCGTGCCGTCGTTCAAGGCCAAGCTGGGCTCGCACAAGGGCACGCTGGCGCTGCAAGTGACCGAGGCGATCGAGCGCCGCTGAGCGCCGAGTGCTTTTTAATTCCCGAATTGATTGCCCCGTCGAGGACAAGATGGCTGACGAAAACAACCTCACTTCCGCAGAAGACCAGGCCCTGGCCGATGAGTGGGCCGCTGCGCTGAACGAGACTGGCGATGCCGGTCAATCCGATATCGATGCGCTGTTGGCGGCGGATGCCGGCAACAACGCCGGTGGCGCCAACCGCCTGCCGATGGAAGAGTTCGGCAGTTCGCCGCGCTCCAACGAGCCAGTGACCCTGGACGGCCCCAACCTGGATGTGATCCTCGACATCCCGGTGAGCATTTCCATGGAAGTGGGCAGCACCGAAATCAACATCCGCAACCTGCTCCAGCTCAACCAGGGCTCGGTGATCGAGCTTGATCGCCTGGCTGGCGAGCCGCTGGACGTGCTGGTCAACGGCACCCTGATTGCGCACGGCGAAGTGGTGGTGGTCAACGAGAAGTTCGGCATTCGCCTGACCGACGTGATCAGCCCAAGCGAACGCATCAAGAAGCTGCGCTGAGTGAAGCGCTCGCTCTCGGCGGTGCTGGCGGCTGCCAGTAGCCTGTGGGTTGAAGTCGCCGTTGCGGCGGCCCCGGCGGCTGCGCCGGTGGCCGCAGCGGCCGCCACTGAAAGCCCGACCGCTCAACTGACCCAGCTGGTGCTGGGTTTGTTGCTGGTGTTGGGGCTGATTTTCTTCCTGGCCTGGCTGTTGCGCCGGGTTCAGCATGCGACGCCCGGCAGCAAGCAGGTGATCGAGGTCGTCGGTGTGCGCACGGTCGGGCCACGTGACCGGCTGCTACTGGTGCAGATCGGTGACGAGCAGATCCTCATCGGCCATACCCCCGGTACGCTGACCGCCCTGCATGTGATGAAACAGCCCGTTGCCATGCCGAGCACTGTGCGCCCGGCCACGCCAGAATTCGCCCAGCGCCTCATGGAACTGCTGGGCAAGGATCAGAAGGACAAGTCGTAATGGGCGCATGGCGCATTTTGTTGACGCTGCTGCTGGTGCTGGCAGCGCCATTGGCAGTGGCAGCCGACCCGCTGTCGATCCCGGCGATCACGCTGTCCAGCGGTGCGGACGGGCAGCAGGAGTACTCGGTCAGCCTGCAGATCCTGCTGATCATGACGGCGCTGAGCTTTATTCCGGCGTTCGTCGTGCTGATGACCAGTTTCACCCGGATCATCATCGTCTTCTCCATCCTGCGCCAGGCGCTGGGCCTGCAGCAGACGCCGTCGAACCAGATCCTCAACGGCATGGCGCTGTTCTTGACGCTGTTCATCATGGCGCCGGTCTTCGAGCGGATCAACACTGACGCCGTGCAGCCCTACCTGGCCGAGAAGATGGCAGCGCCGCAGGCCTTGGAAAAGGCCCAGGTGCCGCTCAAGGAGTTCATGCTGGCGCAAACCCGGCAGAGCGACCTGGAGCTGTTCGTGCGCCTGTCCAAGCGTACCGATATCGCCACGCCTGACCAGGCGCCGCTGACCATCCTGGTGCCGGCCTTCGTCACCTCGGAGCTCAAGACCGCGTTCCAGATCGGCTTCATGATCTTCATTCCGTTCCTGATCATCGACATGGTCGTGGCCAGTGTGCTGATGGCCATGGGTATGATGATGCTGTCGCCGCTGATCATTTCGTTGCCGTTCAAGATCATGCTGTTCGTGCTGGTGGATGGCTGGGCGCTGATCATGGGCACCCTGGCGAGCAGTTTCGGCGGCGTCTAGCGCCCAGGAGAACCACATGACCCCTGAAGTTGCAGTCGATCTGTTCCGTGATGCCTTGTGGTTGACCACCCTGATCGTCGCGGTGCTGGTGATCCCGAGTTTGTTGATCGGCCTGGTGGTGGCAATGTTCCAGGCTGCCACGCAGATCAACGAACAGACCCTGAGCTTCCTGCCGCGCCTGCTGATGATGCTGGTGTCGCTGATTGTTGCCGGGCCCTGGCTGGTGCAGACGTTCATGGAATACATCCTGTCGCTGTACGGCAGTATTCCGCAGATGATCGGCTGAGCCGGCGATGCTCGAGCTGACGAATGCGCAGATCGGCACCTGGGTGGCGAGTTTCATCCTGCCGCTGTTCCGGGTGGGTGCGCTGTTGATGACCATGCCGATCTTCGGCACCACCTTGCTGCCCAAGCGTATCCGCTTGTATTTCGCCGTGGCGATCACCGTGGTGATCGCGCCCAACCTGCCGCCGATGCCGGTGGTCAATGCCCTGGACCTCACCGGGATGTTGCTGGTTGCCGAGCAGATCATGATCGGTGCGCTGTTCGGCATGGCCCTGCAGCTGTTCTTCCAGATATTCGTGGTGGCTGGCCAGGTCGTGGCGATCCAGATGGGTATGGCCTTCGCCTCGATGGTCGACCCGGCCAACGGCGTTAGCGTAGCGGTGGTCAGCCAGTTCCTGACCATGCTGGTGACCTTGCTGTTCCTCTCGATGAACGGCCATCTGGTGGTGTTCGAGGTGCTGACCGAGAGCTTCACCACGCTGCCGGTGGGTGGCGGGCTGCTGGTCAACCATTACTGGGACCTGGTCGGGCACATGGGCTGGATGCTGGCGGCGGCGCTGTTGCTGGTATTGCCGGCGATCATCGCGCTGCTGGTGGTCAACGTGGCCTTTGGTGTCATGACGCGGGCAGCGCCGCAGTTGAACATTTTCTCCATTGGTTTCCCGCTGACCCTGGTATTGGGGCTTGGCATCTTCTGGGTCGGCCTGGCCGACATTCTTTCCCATTACCAGACATTGGCCTCCGAGGCGTTGCAATGGCTGCGTGAATTGGCACGGGCGCGCTGAGCATGGCTGAGAGCGAGAGTGGTCAGGACAAAACAGAAGAACCCACGGACAAAAAGACCAAGGACTCCCGTGAGAAGGGCGAGATTGCGCGCTCCAAAGAGCTGAATACCGTGGCGGTGATGCTGGCCGGTACCGGTGCCTTGCTGGCATTCGGTGGCGCGCTGGCGGAAGTGTTGATGGAGTTGATGCGGGTCAACTTCACCCTGTCACGCGAGGTGGTGCTGGACCAGCGTTACATGGCCACCTTCCTGCTGAACTCGGGCAAATTGGCGATCTTCGCTACGCAGCCGATTCTTTTGGTCCTGCTGCTGGCGGCGCTGGTCGGGCCGATTGCCCTGGGCGGCTGGTTGTTCGCGGCGGGTTCACTGGCGCCCAAGTTCAGCCGGATGAACCCGCTGTCGGGCGTGAAACGGATGTTTTCGCTCAATGCGCTGTCCGAGCTGCTCAAGGCGTTTGCGAAGTTCTGCGTGATCCTGATCGTGGCGCTGGTGGTGTTGGCCGCAGACCGCGATGACATTTTGGCGATTGCCTATGAGCCACTGGACCAGGCGGTGGTGCATGGCTTGCAGGTGGTGGGCTGGAGTGCGCTGTGGATGGCGGCGGGTTTGCTGCTGATTGCAGCGGTGGATGTGCCCATCCAGCTGTACCAGGCCAAGCAGAAGCTGATGATGACCAAGCAGGAAGTGCGCGACGAGTACAAGAACTCCGAGGGCAAGCCCGAGGTCAAGCAGCGCGTGCGCCAGTTGCAGCGCGAGGTGTCGCAGCGGCGCATGATGGCGGCGGTGCCGGATGCCGACGTGATCATCACCAACCCGACGCACTATGCCGTGGCGCTCAAGTACGACGCGGAGAAGGGCGTGGCGCCGCTGTTGCTGGCCAAGGGCACGGACTTCATTGCCTTGAAGATTCGCGAAATTGCCAACGAGCACAAGATCCAGGTGCTGGAGTCGCCGGCGCTGGCGCGTTCGATCTACTACTCCACGGAGCTGGAGGAGGAGATCCCGCAGGGCTTGTACCTGGCGGTGGCGCAGGTGTTGGCGTATGTCTACCAGATTCGCCAGTACCGCGCGGGCAAGGGCAAGCCGCCTGACCCGCTCAAGGACTTGCCGATCCCCCCGGACCTGCGCCGGGATACCTGATTCCATAAAGCTCGGGGTCTGTGGGAGCCGGCCTTGCCGGCGATGGGCCGCAGCGCGGCCCTGATTGGCAAGGCTGGCGCCTTGCATCGCTGGCAAGGCCAGCTCCCACAGGGATCAATACAAGACAGTTGCTGCCATAGGGATTTGTGTCAGGCAGGCTCTTGAAAAAGCACATCAGCGTGTGAAATGCAAAAGTTGGAAAGCTTCTTGCAATAACAGCGCCACGCGCCTGTGTGGCGTCAAAAGTTTGCTTGAAGAGGAAAACCGGTGGATCGCTCTCAGTTAATCAACAGCGCCCGTAACAACCTGGCCGGCCTGGGCCGGGGCAACCTGGGCGTGCCGCTGTTGCTGCTGGTGATGCTGGCAATGATGATGTTGCCGATCCCGCCGTTCCTGCTCGACGTGTTCTTCACCTTCAACATCGCCCTGTCGATCGTGGTCCTGCTGGTCTGCGTGTACGCCCTGCGCCCCCTCGATTTCGCCGTGTTCCCGACCATTCTGCTGGTTGCCACGCTGTTGCGGCTCGCGCTCAACGTGGCCTCCACGCGGGTGGTCATGCTGCACGGCCATGAAGGCCATTCCGCTGCCGGTAAGGTGATCCAGGCGTTTGGTGAAGTAGTGATCGGTGGCAACTATGTCGTCGGTATCGTGGTCTTCGCCATCCTCATGATCATCAACTTCGTCGTGGTGACCAAGGGTGCCGGGCGGATTTCCGAGGTCAGCGCGCGTTTCACCCTCGACGCCATGCCCGGCAAGCAGATGGCCATCGACGCCGACCTCAACGCCGGCCTGATCGATCAGTCGCAGGCCAAGGCGCGGCGTGGCGAAGTCGCCGCCGAAGCCGAGTTCTACGGCTCCATGGACGGCGCCAGCAAGTTCGTGCGCGGTGACGCCATCGCCGGCCTGCTGATCCTGTTCATCAACCTGATCGGCGGCATGCTGGTCGGCATGTTCCAGCACGGCATGACCTTCGGCGACGCCGGCAAGGTCTACGCCCTGCTGACCATCGGTGACGGTTTGGTGGCGCAATTGCCATCGCTGCTGCTGTCCACTGCCGCCGCGATCATGGTGACCCGAGCTTCCGGCTCCGAGGAGATGGGCAAGCAGATCAACCGGCAGATGTTCGAATCGCCCAAGGCGCTGGCAGTGTCAGGCGGCATCATGATCGTCATGGGCCTGGTGCCGGGCATGCCGCACGTTGCCTTCCTCAGCCTGGGTGCGATGGCCTGTGGCGGTGCCTACCTGGTGTGGCGCAAGCAGAACGAAGTCAAGGTCAAGGCCTTGCAGGAGGTCCAGCGCCAACAGGACCTGCTGCCATCCCCGCAACGCGCTGCCGAAACCAAGGAGCTGGGCTGGGACGACGTTACCCCGATTGACATGATCGGCCTGGAAGTGGGCTATCGCCTGATCCCGCTGGTCGACCGCAACCAGGGTGGCCAGTTGCTCGCGCGGATCAAGGGGGTGCGCAAGAAGCTCTCCCAGGACCTGGGCTTCCTGATGCCCACGGTGCATATCCGCGACAACCTCGACCTCGCGCCCAGCGCCTATCGCCTGACGCTCATGGGGGTGATCCTGGCGGAAGCGGAGATCTATCCCGAGCGCGAGATGGCGATCAACCCGGGCCAGGTGTTCGGCGCCCTCAACGGTATCGCCACCCGCGACCCGGCTTTCGGCCTGGAAGCAGTGTGGATCGACGTCAATCAGCGGGCACAGGCACAGTCGCTGGGTTACACCGTAGTGGACTCCAGCACCGTGGTGGCCACCCACCTCAACCAGATTCTCTACAAGCATTGCCATGAGCTGATCGGCCACGAAGAAGTGCAGCAATTGCTGCAAGTGCTGGCCAAGGGCTCGCCAAAACTGGCTGAAGAACTGGTGCCGGGCATCCTCTCCTTGTCCGGGCTGCTCAAGGTGCTGCAGGCACTGCTGGCCGAGCAGGTGCCGGTGCGTGATATCCGCAGCATTGCCGAGTCGATCGCGAACAATGCCGGCAAGAGTCAAGATACCGCCGCGTTGGTTGCTGCAGTGCGCGTCGGATTGTGTCGCGCAATCGTGCAAAGCATTGTCGGCGTTGAGTCTGAGCTGCCTGTGATCACCCTTGAGCCAAGGTTGGAACAGATTTTGCTCAATAGTCTGCAAAGGGCCGGGCAAGGTCAGGAAGACGGTGTTCTTCTTGAACCTAGCATGGCTGAAAAGCTTCAGCGTTCGTTGATCGAAGCTGCCCAGCGTCAGGAGATGCAGGGGCAGCCGGCGATTCTGCTGGTCGCAGGACCAGTACGAGCGATGCTGTCGCGCTTCGGCCGCCTGGCTGTACCGAATTTGCATGTTTTGGCGTATCAGGAAATACCTGACAACAAGCAAGTCACCATCGTTGCCACAGTAGGCCCCAACGGCTGAGGTAGTGGGTTATGCAAGTTAAGCGTTTTTTCGCCGCCGATATGCGTCAGGCCATGAAGCTGGTTCGTGATGAGCTGGGGGCTGATGCCGCCATCATCGGCAACCGCCGGATTGCTGGCGGTGTCGAACTCACGGCAGCGCTGGACTACAAGCTGTCCGCCCTGGCGCCACGGGTACCCAACGTCGCGCTGGAAGACGAGTTGCGCAAGACTCAGTCGCGCATCGTTACCGCGCAGGCCGAGCTGAACAACCGTGCTGAGGCCGAAGAGGGCAACCGTCAACTGTTCGCCGGCTTGCCGCTGACCGCTTCCGAGCCGTTGGTTGAGCCGCTGGCCGGCGAGGCGCCTGCTGCGCCGGTCGCACCCGCTGCACCAGCGGTCGATCAGCGCATGTTCGACTCGATGCGCTCGGAGCTGTCCGGCTTGCGCGAACTGCTGGAAGTCCAGCTGGGTTCGCTGGCCTGGAGCCAGTTGCAGGGCAGCAAGCCGCAGCAGGCGAACCTCTGGCGTCGTTTGCAACGCATCGGCCTGTCCGGCCCGCTGGCCAGCGAACTGCTGGAAATGACCGCTGGCATCGAAGAACCACGTCAGGCCTGGCGCATGTTGCTGGCGCACCTGGCGCGGATGATTCACGTGCCGGAAGTCGAACCGATTGAAGAGGGTGGCGTGATTGCCATGGTCGGCCCTGCCGGCATGGGCAAGACCACCACCCTGGCCAAGCTGGCAGCCCGCTATGTGCTCAAGTACGGCGCGCACAACCTGGCGCTGGTGAGCATGGACAGCTTCCGTATTGGTGCTCAAGAGCAGCTCAAGACGCTGGGGCGCATTCTCAATGTGTCGGTGACCCACGTCGACCCGGGGCAGTCCCTGGCCCAGGCGCTGGAGCCGCTGCTGCGCAAGCGCGTGGTGCTGATCGATACCGCCGGCCTGCAGGCCAGCGACCCGGCCTTGCGCATGCAACTCGAAACATTGGCCGGTCGCGGCATCCAGGCCAAGAACTACCTGGTGCTGGCGACCACCAGCCAGAAGCAGGTGCTCACCGCTGCCTACCACAGCTACAAACGCTGCGGCCTGGCCGGGTGCATCCTGACCAAGCTCGATGAAACGGCCAGTCTCGGCGAAGTCCTGAGCCTTGCCATCAGTCATGAATTGCCAGTGGCCTACCTTACCGATGGCCCACGCATTCCTGACGACCTGCACCTGCCGCGCCGGCACCAGTTGGTCAGCCGCGCAGTCAGTGTGCAGATGCAGGACGATCCGAGCGAAGAGGCCATGGCCGATATGTTCGCCGATCTCTACCACAGCAACGGCAAGCGAGTTGGCTGAGGTGGATGTGTATCTGTTGCAAAGTACCTACATCAAGGGTCTGCCAGGCATTTTTCAGGTGTTTGAAAGCGCAGCCCAGTCATGTGGCCTCGGTCTAAGCAAGACAAGGTAAAGAACAAACATGGGTAGCATGCATCCCGTACAGGTGATCGCCGTAACTGGCGGCAAAGGTGGCGTTGGCAAGACTAACGTGTCGGTGAACTTGTCACTGGCGCTGGCCGAACTCGGCCGTCGAGTCATGCTCCTGGATGCCGACCTGGGCCTGGCGAATGTCGACGTATTGCTCGGGCTGACGCCCAAGCGCACCCTGGCTGACGTCATTGAAGGCCGTTGCGAACTGCGCGACGTGCTCTTGCAGGGGCCCGGCGGTGTGCGCATCGTCCCGGCCGCCTCGGGCACCCAGAGCATGGTGCACCTGGCGCCTGCGCAGCACGCCGGGTTGATCCAGGCGTTCAGCGAGATTGGCGACAACCTTGATGTGCTGGTCATCGACACCGCTGCGGGTATTGGCGAGTCGGTCGTCAGCTTTGTGCGCGCCGCCCAGGAAGTGCTGCTGGTGGTTTGCGACGAGCCGACCTCGATCACCGATGCCTATGCGCTGATCAAGCTGCTTAATCGCGATTACGGGATGAATCGTTTCCGCGTGCTGGCGAACATGGCGCAGAGCCCACAAGAGGGGCGCAACCTCTTCGCTAAGTTGACCAAGGTCACGGATCGCTTCCTCGATGTCGCCCTACAATACGTCGGTGCAGTGCCCTACGACGAATGTGTGCGCAAGGCGGTGCAGAAGCAGCGAGCTGTGTACGAAGCCTTCCCGCGGTCCAAGTGCGCGCTGGCCTTCAAGGCCATTGCTCAGAAGGTTGATACCTGGCCGCTGCCTGCCAACCCACGCGGACACCTGGAGTTCTTCGTTGAGCGTCTGGTGCAACCAACCAGTGCAGGGCCTGTGCTATGAGTGCAAGCGGCTACCGGATGTACAGCAAGGCTTCGCGTGACGCCCAGTACGAGTTGATTGAGCGTTACGCGCCGCTGGTCAAGCGCATCGCCTACCACCTGTTGGCGCGTCTGCCAGCCAGCGTGCAGGTCGAGGACTTGATCCAGGCCGGCATGATCGGCCTGCTTGAGGTGGCCAACAAGTATGACTCGAGCAAGGGCGCAAGTTTCGAGACCTACGCTGGCATTCGTATCCGCGGGGCAATGCTTGATGAAGTGCGCAAGGGCGATTGGGCCCCGCGTTCAGTGCACCGCAATACCCGTATGGTCAGTGACGCAATTCGTGCAATTGAAGCAAAAACCGGCCGTGACGCTAAAGATCACGAGGTTGCTGCCGAACTTCAATTGAGTCTCGATGATTACTACGGGATTTTGAACGATACCTTGGGCAGCCGCCTGTTCAGTTTCGACGACCTGTTGCAGGACGGCGAACATGAAGGCCTGCACGAGGATGGCGCCAGTGCCCAGCTCGAGCCTTCGCGCGATCTGGAAGACGAGCGCTTTCAGGCGGCCCTGGCGGATGCAATCGCCAACCTCCCTGAACGCGAGCGTCTGGTGTTGGCGCTGTACTACGACGAAGAGCTGAACCTCAAGGAAATTGGTGAGGTGCTGGGGGTCAGCGAGTCGCGTGTCAGCCAGTTGCACAGCCAGTGCGCGGCGCGTTTGCGCGGTCGCCTGGGGGAATGGCGGGCACGTTGAACGCCAGTTCGATGCAGTCGTGAAATTGCAGTGCCGAAATTGATTGAAGTGCGCGTTCTGCGCTGAACGCGTTAAAGACTGCTTGGAGGTCTAATTGAACAAAGACATGAAAATCCTCATCGTTGACGATTTTTCGACGATGCGGCGGATCATCAAGAACCTGTTGCGTGACCTGGGCTTCACCAATACCCAGGAAGCTGACGACGGCACCACCGCACTGCCTATGCTGGAAAGTGGTCATTTCGACTTCCTGGTGACTGACTGGAACATGCCTGGCATGTCCGGTATCGATCTGCTGCGCAAAGTGCGTGCAGACGAGCGCCTCAAGCACCTGCCAGTGCTGATGGTGACCGCCGAGGCCAAGCGCGAGCAGATCATTGAAGCGGCCCAGGCCGGTGTGAATGGTTATGTGGTCAAGCCGTTTACGGCCCAAGTGCTGAAAGAAAAGATCGAAAAGATCTTCGAGCGCGTCAATAGCTGAGGTACGCCACGGGGGCGCTATGGAGCATACACAATCGTCTTTGGGCGACTTCGAGTCGACGCTGAAGAAGCATGCGCATGAGCTGGTCGATAGCCTGGAAAAGGGCAAGTTCGGCGATGCGGTGCAACTGATCCATCAGCTGAACCAGACCCGTGATCGTGGCCTGTACCAGGAAGTCGGCAAACTCACCCGCGAACTGCACAGTGCGATCGTCTCGTTCCAGATCGATCCGCAAATGCCGCAGGCCGAGGAAGTTTCGCAGATTACCGATGCCACCGAACGCTTGTCCTATGTGGTCAAGCTGACCGAGGGCGCGGCGAACCGCACGATGGACCTGGTAGAGCAGGGTACGCCTGTGCTCAATCAACTGAGTGCGGACGCTCGCGACCTGCGCACCGACTGGCAGCGCTTCATGCGCCGCGAAGTCGAAGCGCCGGAGTTTCGTGAGCTGGTGCAGCGCGTGGACAAGTTCCTCGCGCGCAGCGAGGAGGAAGCCCACACGGTTTCCGGTTACCTCGGCGACATTCTTCTGGCTCAGGACTATCAAGACCTGACCGGCCAGGTGATCAAGCGTGTGACCACGCTGGTGACCGAAGTAGAAAGCAATCTGCTCAAGCTCGTGCTGATGGCCAGTCAGGTCGACCGCTTCGCCGGTATCGAACATGACCAGGAACAGCTGCGTGCTGAAAAAGATCAAGAAAAACATCCGACTCGGGGTGAAGGTCCGCAGATTCATGCCGATAAGCGTGAAGACGTCGTGTCCGGTCAGGACGATGTCGACGATCTGCTGTCCAGCCTGGGTTTTTAGGGAGCACGTTTAATGAGCTTCGGCGCCGATGAAGAAATCCTTCAGGATTTCCTGGTAGAAGCCGGCGAAATTCTTGAGCAACTGTCAGAGCAACTGGTCGAGCTGGAAAGCCGCCCGGATGACGCTGACCTGCTCAATGCCATTTTTCGCGGTTTTCACACTGTAAAAGGGGGCGCCGGCTTCCTCCAGCTCCATGAGCTGGTGGAGTGCTGCCACATCGCCGAGAACGTGTTCGACATCCTGCGCAAGGGTGAGCGACGCGTGGATGCCGAGTTGATGGACGTGGTCCTGGAAGCCCTGGACACCGTCAACAACATGTTCGGCCAGGTGCGCGAACGTACCAGCATCACCCCGGCCACCGCCGAACTGCTGGCTGCCCTGGCACGCCTGGCGGAACCTGCGAGCGCCGATGAAGTGGCGGCGCAGCCTGAGGCTGAGCCTGAGCCGGTTGCCGAAGACACCTCGGGTGATATCACCGACAGTGAATTCGAACAACTGCTTGACTCGCTGAACGCGGTCAAGGCCGAGGCAGAAGGTCAAGCCCCGGTCACGGCCGATGCTGCCAGCGACGAAATTACCGACGCCGAGTTCGAATCGCTGCTCGACCAGTTGCACGGCAAGGGCCAGTTCGCTGCCGGTAGCCTGGGCACCAGCGCCGCACCAGCGGCTGCAACGCCGGCTGCCAGTGTTGCCAGCTCAACCAGTGACGAAATCACCGACGACGAATTCGAATCGCTGCTCGATCAGTTGCACGGCAAGGGCACCTTTGCTGCCGATGCCCTGCCTGCTGCCACCGCAGCGGCTGCACCGGCTGCGGCCAGTGCCGGCGACGAGATCTCCGAGCACGAATTTGAAGCCTTGCTGGACCAACTGCATGGCAAGGGCAAGTTTGTCCCTGACAGCGTGGCCACTGCTTCCGCTCCTGCGGCGGCCAGCGCCGCAGCGGTAGAGAGCAAGCCTGCAGCCAAGCCCGTTGCCAAGCCTGCTGCTGCCCCGGCCCCGGCCAAAGCGGCTGCGCCAGCGCCGGCACGTCAGGCGGCTGCCCCGGCGGCGGAAAAACACCCGGCCAGTGAAGCCGAGACCACCGTGCGCGTTGACACCGCACGCCTGGACGAAATCATGAACATGGTCGGCGAACTGGTGCTGGTGCGAAACCGCCTGGTGCGCCTGGGCCTGAACAGCGGTGACGAGGCCATGTCCAAGGCCGTGTCGAACCTCGACGTGGTCACCGCCGACCTGCAGACCGCGGTCATGAAGACCCGCATGCAGCCGATCAAGAAGGTCTTCGGGCGCTTCCCGCGCCTGGTTCGCGACCTCGCGCGGCAGTTGAAGAAAGAGATCAACCTCGAGCTGGTCGGTGAAGAAACCGACCTCGACAAGAACCTCGTCGAGGCCCTGGCCGACCCGCTGGTGCACTTGGTGCGCAACGCGGTCGACCACGGCGTCGAAACCCCGGAAGAACGTGAAGCCTCGGGCAAGTCCCGTGGCGGCAAGGTGGTGCTGGCGGCGGAGCAGGAGGGTGACCATATCCTTCTGTCGATCTCCGACGACGGCAAGGGCATGGACCCGAACGTGTTGCGTGCCAAGGCTGTGGAAAAGGGCCTGATGGACAAGGACGCGGCCGACCGCCTGAGCGAGTCGGACTGCTACAACCTGATCTTCGCGCCGGGCTTCTCGACCAAGACCGAGATCTCCGATGTCTCGGGTCGTGGCGTGGGCATGGACGTGGTGAAAACCAAGATCGCCCAGCTCAACGGCTCGATCAACATCTACTCGGCCAAGGGCCAGGGTTCGAAGATCGTCATCAAGGTGCCGCTGACCCTGGCGATCATGCCGACGCTGATGGTCATGCTCGGCAACCAGGCCTTCGCCTTCCCGCTGGTCAACGTCAACGAGATCTTCCACCTGGACCTGTCGCGCACCAACGTGGTCGACGGTCAGGAAGTAGTGATCGTGCGTGACAAGGCGTTGCCACTGTTCTACCTCAAACGCTGGCTGGTCAGTTCCGCCGCTCATGAAGAGCAGCGTGAAGGCCATGTGGTGATCCTTTCCGTGGGTACCCAGCGCATCGGCTTCGTCGTCGATCAGCTGGTGGGCCAGGAAGAAGTGGTCATCAAGCCGCTGGGCAAGATGCTCCAGGGCACCCCGGGCATGTCGGGCGCCACCATCACGGGTGACGGGCGCATTGCGCTGATCCTCGATGTCCCGAGCATGCTCAAGCGTTACGCTGCGCGGCGTATTTGATCCCGGTGGCGCGGCCGTCCGGTCGCGCCCCCTAATGGAGTGTTTATGGCAGTCAAGGTCCTGGTGGTGGATGATTCCGGTTTCTTCCGCCGCCGCGTCTCGGAAATTCTTTCAGCGGACCCGACTATCCAGGTTGTGGGTACCGCGACCAACGGCAAGGAAGCGATCGACCAAGCACTGTCGCTCAAGCCTGATGTCATCACCATGGACTATGAAATGCCCATGATGGATGGCATCACCGCAGTCCGTCATATCATGCAGCGCTGCCCGACCCCGGTGCTGATGTTCTCCTCGCTGACCCACGAAGGCGCCCGCGTCACCCTCGACGCGCTGGATGCCGGTGCGGTGGATTACCTGCCGAAGAACTTCGAGGACATCTCGCGCAATCCCGAGAAGGTCAAGCAGATGCTGTGCGAGAAGGTGCATACCATCTCGCGCAGCAACCGTCGTTTCAGCAGCTACGCCAGTGCCCCGGCGGCAACGCCTGCGCCAACCGCGCAGCCGAGCCTGAACAGCCTGTCGACGCCAAGCCCGGCACGTACTCCGGCGCCGGCGCCTGCCCGTGCGGCGGCCCCGGTGCATTCGCCGGCGCCCAAGCGCAAATCCTACAAATTGCTCGCCATTGGCACCTCCACCGGCGGTCCTGTGGCGCTGCAGCGGGTACTGACCCAGCTACCAGCCAATTTCCCGGCGCCTATCGTGCTGATCCAGCACATGCCGGCTGCGTTCACCAAGGCCTTCGCCGAGCGCCTCGACAAGCTGTGCAAGATCAGCGTCAAGGAAGCCGAGGACGGTGACGTGCTGCGCCCTGGCCTGGCGCTGCTGGCCCCGGGTGGCAAGCAGATGATGGTCGATGCGCGCGGCACGGTGAAAATCCTCCCGGGCGATGAGCGCCTGAACTACAAGCCTTGCGTGGATATCACCTTCGGTTCGGCAGCCAAGTCCTACGGTGACAAGGTGTTGGCCGTGGTGCTGACCGGCATGGGCGCGGACGGCCGCGAAGGCGCGCGCCTGCTCAAGCAGGGCGGCAGCCAGGTGTGGGCCCAGGATGAAGCCAGCTGCGTGATCTACGGCATGCCGATGGCCATCGTCAAAGCCAACCTCGCCGACGCGGTGTACGGGCTCGATGATATCGGTCGGCACCTGGTCGAGGCGTGCGTCTGATGGATGTCTTGAGCCTTATCGGGATCATCCTGGCCTTTGTCGCGATTATCGGCGGCAATGCCCTTGAGGGTGGTCACCTGTCCGCGCTGGTCAACGGGCCTGCTGCACTGATCGTGCTCGGCGGTACCCTGGCTGCGGCATTGCTGCAATCGCCGTTGAGCTCATTCAAGCGCGCGATGCAGATCGTGCGCTGGATCCTCTTCCCGCCACGGGTTGACCTGGCCGGCGGTATCGACCGCGTCGTCAACTGGAGCCTCACCGCACGCAAGGAAGGCCTGCTGGGCCTGGAAGGCGTGGCTGATGCCGAGCCTGACCCGTACGCGCGCAAGGGCCTGCAACTGCTGGTCGACGGCGCCGAGCCGGAAGCCATCCGCAGCATCCTGGAGGTGGACTTCTACACCCAGGAAAGCCGTGATATCCAGGCGGCCAAGGTGTTCGAGAGCATGGGCGGCTACGCGCCGACCATCGGTATCATTGGTGCGGTCATGGGCCTGATTCACGTCATGGGCAACCTGGCCGACCCTTCGCAACTGGGTAACGGTATTGCCGTGGCCTTTGTCGCGACCATCTATGGCGTGGCCAGTGCCAACCTGATCCTGCTGCCGATTGCCAGCAAGCTCAAGGCGATTGCCCTGCGCCAGTCGCGCTACCGGGAGATGCTCCTGGAAGGCCTGCTGTCGATTGCCGAAGGCGAGAACCCGCGTTCGATCGAACTGAAGCTTCAGGGCTTCATGGAGTAACGCATGGCCCGTCGTCGCCCCCCTGAGGAACATGAAAATCACGAACGCTGGCTGGTGTCCTACGCGGACTTCATCACCTTGCTGTTCGCCTTTTTCGTGGTCATGTATTCGATCTCCTCGATCAACGAAGGCAAGTACAAGATCCTCTCCCAAGCCTTGATCGGGGTATTCAACGACCCCGAGAAAAGCATGCGGCCGATCCCGATCGGTGATGAGCGCCCGCTGACGGTCAAACCGGCCGAGCCCTTGATCAAGGACAGCGAGCAGGTGGATGCCGGCCTGGCGCAGACCTCGGTCGACCCGCTGAAAACCATCACCGACGATGTCCGCGATGCCTTCGGCGACCTGATCAAATCCAACCAGATGACCGTGCGTGGCAACGAGCTGTGGGTCGAGATCGAGCTCAACTCCTCGCTGCTGTTTGGCAGCGGTGATGCCATGCCCAGCGATGTCGCGTTCAACATCATCGAGAAGGTGGCGAGGATCCTCAAGCCGTTCGCCAACCCGGTGCACGTCGAAGGTTTCACCGACGACCTGCCGATCCGCACGGCGCAGTACCCGACCAACTGGGAGCTGTCTTCGGCACGCGCGGCGAGCATCGTGCGCCTGCTGGCGATGGAAGGGGTCAACCCGGCACGCATGGCCTCGGTGGGGTATGGTGAGTTCCAGCCGATCAGCGGTAATGACAGCGCCGAAGGCCGGGCGCGCAATCGTCGGGTGGTGCTGGTAATCTCGCGCAACCTTGAAGTGCGCCGCAGCCTGACCGGCACCGGCAGCGCCAATGCCACGCCAGATGCGGCACTCAAGCGCGCTGGCACACAAACTGCACCGCCAGTGGTATCACCGACGGCCGGGCGCAATCCCGTCAATTCTCCGTCGTCGACCTTTTAATCGATCCCGGCGCGGTCTACCCCGACCGGGAGGAAGCAGCGCAATGAGAGTCTGGGCAGTAGCCAATCAAAAAGGTGGCGTCGGCAAGACCACCACTTCCATCGCTCTGGCCGGTTTGCTGGCTGAGGCGGGCAAGCGCGTGGTCGTGGTCGACCTCGACCCGCACGGGTCCATGACCAGTTATTTCGGGCATAACCCCGACACCCTGGAACACAGCAGCTTCGATCTGTTCCTGCACAAGGGCACGGTGCCGGAAGGCTTGCCGGGGCAGTTGCTGCTGCCGACCAGTGACCAGAATATCTCGCTGTTGCCCTCGAGTACCGCCCTGGCCGTGCTCGAGCGCCAGTCGCCGGGGCAGAGTGGCCTGGGCCTGGTAATCGCCAAGAGTCTGGCGCAGCTGTGGCAGGACTTCGACTACGCCATCATCGACAGCCCGCCGTTGCTCGGCGTGCTGATGGTCAACGCGCTGGCGGCCAGCCAGCAGTTGGTGATCCCGGTGCAAACCGAATACCTCGCAGTCAAGGGCCTGGAGCGCATGGTCGGCACCCTGGCGATGGTCAACCGCTCGCGCAAGCAGGCGTTGCCGTACCACATCGTCCCGACCCTGTTCGACCGTCGGACCCAGGCCTCGATGGGTACCCTGCGGGTGCTGCGCGATGCCTATCCCGAGAACATCTGGCAGGGCTACATCCCGATCGACACGCGCCTGCGTGACGCCAGCCGGGCGGGCCTGACCCCTTCGCAGTTCGACGGCAAGAGCCGTGGCGTGATCGCCTACCGGGCGCTGCTCAAGCATCTGCTGACGCAGAACGCTGTCGCGCAGGTGGCCTGATGACCCCTGCACAGCACGCCGCCCTCAAGCCGCAAATGGCCCTGCAGTCTTACCTCGACAGTTTGCTGCAGGAAGCCACGCAAGAACTGGAGCCGCCGGTAGCGGTCGCCCAGGCGGTGGTGGCCGAGCCCGCTGCGGTTGTCGAAGCGCCGGCAGTGCTGGACGAGTTCCAGGCCGCCGTGCTCGAAGAGCAGGTGCGTGATGCCCAGCGCCAGCCGCACCCGGTGGCAGTGGCCAAGGCTACGACCTTTGCCGAGCCGACACGGTTGCTGATGCCTGTGGCAGCGCCCGCACTGGAGGTGGTCGCCGAGCCGGTGGTGGAAATCATCGTCGAGGCCACGGTTGCCGCGCTGGTGCCAGTCGAGCCGCTGGTGGAGGTGCACTTGCCACCGGCCGTCACGCCACCGACGCCGCCGACAAGCGTCGACGGGCGGCCATCCTGGGCTGCCGAGCCGTTCGAGTGCCTGCTGTTCGACGTGGCCGGGCTGACCCTGGCCGTGCCGCTGGTGTGCCTGGGCTCTATTTATTCGCTGGCGGGGCATGAACTGACCCCGCTGTTCGGTCAGCCGGACTGGTTCCTGGGCATCCTGCCCAGCCAGGCCGGCAACCTGAAGGTGCTCGACACGGCGCGTTGGGTCATGCCCGACCGCTACCGCGAGGATTTCCGCCAGGGCCTGCAGTACGTGATTTCGGTTCAGGGCTACGAGTGGGGGCTGGCGGTGCATCAGGTCAGCCGTTCGCTGCGCCTGGACCCGAGCGAGATCAAGTGGCGCACCCAGCGTGGCCAGCGGCCATGGTTGGCCGGTACGGTAATTGAACACATGTGTGCATTGCTCGACGTGTCCGAACTGGCCGAGTTGATCGCCAGCGGGGCGGTCAAGCAGATGCAGCACACCCATAAATGATCGGTCGCGCCTGTCGCGATCGCACTGAGCACACCGCCGACGGCGGACTTTGAGGGTTAGGGGAATGAAAAAGACATCTGCACAGGGTTCCGAAGATCCGATCCTGCAATGGGTCACCTTCAAGCTGGACAACGAGTCCTACGGCATCAACGTGATGCAGGTGCAGGAAGTACTGCGCTACACCGAGATCGCCCCGGTGCCGGGTGCGCCAAGCTATGTGCTGGGCATCATCAACCTGCGCGGTAACGTCGTGACCGTGATCGACACCCGCCAGCGCTTTGGCCTGATGTCCACCGAAATCACCGACAACACCCGTATCGTGATCATCGAGGCCGACAAGCAAGTGGTCGGTATCCTGGTCGACAGCGTGGCGGAAGTGGTTTACCTGCGCCAGTCCGAGATCGAGACCGCGCCGAACGTTGGCAACGAAGAGTCGGCCAAGTTCATCCAGGGCGTGTGCAACAAGAACAACGAACTGCTGATCCTGGTCGAGTTGGACAAGATGATGACCGAGGAAGAGTGGTCCGAGCTGGAGAACATCTGAGTTGATTCTTGAGCTTGCAGTCCTGTTTCTGGCGCTGTTGTGGGCGGTGAGCCTGTGGCTGGGCTATGGCTACGTCAAGCGCCAGCGCGAGCTGGCCTCGCAACAGGCCCAAGGGGATGCGCTGCGCGATCAGCGCCTCAAGGACTTGGGCAAGCGCCTGGACGACTATCAGAACGGTTCGGTGCGCATGGGCGAGCAGTTGCACGAGTTGCGTGCGGTGGTGGCGCCGTTGCCGGACAAAATGCTGCAACTGGAACAACGTGACCCTAACAGCCTGTCGTTTGCTCAGGCGGAGCGGTTGGTGGGGATGGGCGCCAGCGTCGATGAACTGACCCAGTCGTGTGGCTTGACCCAGGCTGAGGCGGAATTGATGAGCAAGTTGCATCGTACTTGATGGGTTGGGGCTCCTCTGGAGCCCCATCGCCGGCAAGGCCGGCTCCCACAGGGGTAGTCGCTGCCTGAATCTGCTTTGTATGGGAGCAACTGTCCGGCACCGGTCTCTGTGCTCATGGATGTTTGCTGGCCTTACCTGCTCCAACAGAGGATGCATGTGCTGCTGGCCCTGTGGGAGCTGGCCTTGCCAGCGATGAGGCCGGCATTATCTGCGCATTACCTTCCAGATCCGGGCAGCAACGGCAACACCGGCGTCACGTCCCGCTCCTGCGGCGGCTCATCGTAGAAGCCCACCGGCACCTTGCCCTTGAGTTGCCAGGCAAAGGCAATGATCTCGGCAATCGTCAGGTACAGCGCCTCAGGGATCGAATCCCCTAGCTCCAGGCGCGCCAGCAACTTCACCAATTCGGCGTTCTCGTAGATCGGCACGTCATGCTCGCGGGCAATCGCCAGGATCGCCTCGGCCAACTCGTCGTCACCCTTGGCCGTCAAGGTCGGGGCCTGTTGGCCGTCATAGTTGAGCGCAATGGCCTGGCGCGGTGTCTTCTTGCTCATGCGTTCTCGTCCACCCAGCGTTGTTCCACCTTGGTCTGCGGCCCTTGCGGCGGGGTGCCTTGGTGGCAATACAGCTCACCAACGTTCAAACCACGCTCGACAAGCCGCGTACGCAGCTCACCCAGCTGGCTTTCAATCAGTCGCGCGGTGCTTTCCAGTTCGGCCCACAGCTGGCTGCTCAAGCTGCCCTGGGTCACCTGCGCCTGCACCTGCAGCGGCCCCAGGGGGTAGAGGTCGAACGACAACTCCACCCGCCAGAGCATTTCCAGCGGGTCACGTTTCTCGCGCTCGGGATCGCTCTGCTGCTCCGGGGTTTCCTCGCGCTGCACCTTTACCTGCAACGGCATGAAGTCTTGCCCATTGCGCAGCGGTATCTCCAATTGCCAGGTGGTTTGCAGGTTGCCGTCGGCAGTGGTGCCGGTCTGCTCCAGGCTGGCCAGCTGATGGCTTTGCAGGCGCGAAATGGCCGCCGCCGCCAGGCGTAGAAGGTGTTGCAGGTCGCTCTCACCCTCCATGCTTTGCAGCAAACGCGAGGGCAGGGGGAAGCCACCGGGGCTCGGCCGGGTACTGACCTGGCCGAGCATGCCCATGGCTGCGCGGACCAAGCCCGGCAACGCCTGCGGTACCACGCCGGCAACGCTGGGGCTGAATGTTGGTACGTTGGGCAGCAGTTGCGCCACCAGGCGCGTGACCTGCGCCTTGAGATCCGGTACCAGGCCGGCCGCACCGCCACCCAGCAATTTCGCTTCGAGGAACGCACCGCTGTTGCTCAAGGCCAGGGCGAGGCGCTTGGCGTCGCCCATCTGGCGGATGTCCGGCAGGCTCGCCAGCAGCTTGTCGACCGTGACGCGGAGCTGCGCTGGTTGGCTGTCATCCGTGGCAAGGTTTTTCAGGCTACTCAGCAGCCCCTGCAAGGAGGCCTGGCGCGATTGCTGGGTGCCGAGATTCTGGGAGATGGCCAACTGGTCCTGGCGGCCGGTCAGCGGTACGAACGACAGTTGCTGTTCGCCCTTGACCACGGCGCTCAGCAGGCTGCCCAGCGCCAGCGGGCGGGGGCTGTCGATGCTCAGCGTGGCGCCGGCCTGAAGCGTGTTGAGCAGGGTCACCATCGAGCGGTATTGCAGCGGTTGGCCGGGTGGCTGCGCCAATACCTGGCTGGTGATCACCTTGCCCTGCAGCAGGGTACCGACCGGCAGTTGGCGGGTGTCCAGTTGCGTCAAGGTGGCGACATTGTTGCGGGCCAGTTGCTGCAAGGTGATGCTCAGGTTGCCCGGGGATGGCTGAATCACGGTCAGCTGGCTGCCTTGTGGCAAGGGCAGGGTAGTGTTGGTCTGCACCGTGACCTGCCGGCCGTTTTCCTGGGTCAGCTTGAGCAGCATCTGGAAGTCCTGGCCGATCTGGCGCAGGGAAAGTACTTCGGCGCGCGCCGACTCGCCCGGTGCGAGCAACCCTGGCTGCGGTTGCAGCAGGCGCAGCAGTTCACCCGTGGCGGCGGCGCTGCGCAGCTGCGCATTGAGCGGGGCCTGTGGGCCAAGGCTGTTGATTTCACCTGTCATCGCGTCACAACCTGTTGAAATAGCCCTCTTTGCAGTAGGACATGCCATGTATAATGCGGCCCGATCTTTCGGGGCGCCTCGCGGCGCTGCGGCACCCCGATCAGAGCGGCCAGGCGCGTTTCCGTTTCCAGTATAACGGCCGCTCCGGGACTGACTTGAGACTGTCATCCGAACCATAAGGCGAACCTGTGACCCCTCAACTCGAAGCTGTGGGCCTGGCCTGCGAGCGTGACTGGCGAATGCTCTTCGAAAACCTCGATTTGCAGCTCAGCGCTGGCGACATGCTGCAGATCAGCGGGCCCAACGGCAGCGGCAAGACCAGCCTGCTGCGCCTGCTGTGCGGGCTGATGCGCCCGACCCACGGCGAGATCCGCCTCAATGGCAAGCCGCTGGCCGAGCAAGGCAGCGAGCTGGCCAAGGTGTTGCTGTGGATCGGCCATGCTGCGGGGATCAAGGACCTGCTCAGCCCCGAAGAGAACCTCGCCTGGCTTTGCGCCCTGCATCAGCCAGCCGAGCGCCCGGCCATCTGGCAGGCCCTGGACGCGGTTGGCCTGCGTGGTTTCGAGGACGTTGCCTGCCACACGCTGTCCGCTGGCCAGCAGCGCCGCGTCGCGCTGGCCCGGCTGTACCTGGACAGCCCACCGCTGTGGATTCTTGACGAGCCGTTCACTGCGCTCGACAAGGAAGGCGTGGCCCAGCTTGAGGCGCACCTGGCGGCCCATTGCGAGCAGGGCGGCATGGTCGTGCTGACCACCCACCACAGCCTTGGGCACAAGCCCGGCGGCTACCGCGAAATCAACCTGGGGCGGTGGGCGGCATGAGTGTCTTTGTACTGTTGCTGCGCCGTGAGGCGCGTTTGCTCTGCCGACGTCCGGCAGAGCTGGCCAACCCGCTGGTTTTCTTCGCCATCGTCATCGCATTGTTCCCGCTGGCGGTCGGCCCCGAGACTCAACTGTTGCAAAACTTGTCTCCTGGGTTAGTCTGGGTGGCCGCACTTTTGTCCGTCCTGCTCTCGCTAGACGGCCTGTTTCGCAGTGATTTCGAGGATGGATCACTCGAACAGTGGGTCCTTTCGCCGCACCCCCTGCCGCTTCTGGTCCTGGCCAAAGTGCTGGCACACTGGGCCTTTTCCGGCCTGGCACTGGTATTGTTGTCACCGCTGCTGGCACTGATGCTCGGTTTGCCGGTGGAATGCCTGCCCGTGCTGCTGGCATCGCTGTTGCTCGGTACTCCGGTGCTGAGCCTGTTGGGCGCTGTGGGAGCGGCCCTGACGGTTGGCTTGAAACGCGGTGGCCTGCTGCTGGCACTGCTGATTTTGCCGTTATATATCCCGGTATTGATCTTGGGCAGTGGCGCCATGCAGGCGGCACTGCAAGCTATGCCGGCGACCGGTTACCTGCTCTGGCTTGGCAGCCTGACCGCCCTGGCAGTAACCCTGGCACCCTTTGCAATAGCCGCTGGCCTGAAGATCAGCGTCGGCGAATAATGAGGTCTGGGCATCGCCCAGCAAAGACCCTGGATGTACCGTGATGAAGAGCAGCGCAATTAGCTGGACGTGGTTTCACAAGCTGGGTTCTCCGAAATGGTTCTATGCCATCAGCGGCCGCATGTTGCCGTGGCTGACCATCGCTTCGATTCTGCTGTTGACCGTTGGCGTGGTCTGGGGCTTGGCCTTTGCACCGCAGGACTACCAGCAGGGCAACAGTTTCCGCATCATCTACATTCACGTGCCGGCGGCCATGCTGGCCCAGTCCTGCTACGTGATGCTGGCGGTGGCCGGGGTGGTCGGGCTGGTGTGGAAGATGAAAATCGCCGACGTCGCGCTGCAATGCGCCGCGCCCATTGGCGCCTGGATGACTGCGGTGGCGCTGGTCACCGGGGCCATCTGGGGCAAGCCGACCTGGGGTAGCTGGTGGGTCTGGGATGCCCGCCTGACGTCGATGCTTATCCTGCTTTTCCTGTACTTCGGTCTCATTGCCCTGGGCCAGGCAATCAGTAATCGTGAGAGCGCGGCCAAGGCCTGCGCGGTGCTGGCCATCGTCGGGGTGATCAACATCCCGATCATCAAGTACTCGGTGGAGTGGTGGAACACCCTGCACCAGGGCGCCACCTTCACCCTCACCGAAAAGCCGGCGATGCCGGTGGAAATGTGGCTGCCGCTGCTGCTCACCGTGTTGGGTTTCTACTGCTTCTTTGGCGCCGTGCTGTTGCTGCGCATGCGCCTTGAAGTGCTTAAGCGCGAGGCCCGCAGCAGTTGGGTGCGCGAAGAGGTGATGAACAGCCTGGGCCGGGAGGTTGCACGATGAGTTTTGCGTCTTTCAGCGATTTCCTCGCCATGGGCCATCACGGTCTTTACGTCTGGTCAGCCTATGGCATCTGCCTGCTGGTGCTGGCTGTCAACGTCGCCTCGCCCTTGCTGGCCAAGCGTCGTTACCTGCAAGAAGAGGCGCGCCGTCTGCGCCGGGAGAGCTCCAAGTGAATCCGCAACGCAAGAAGCGCCTGTTCATCATCCTCGGCCTGCTGGTTGGCCTGGGCGTTGCCGTGGGCCTGGCCCTGAGCGCCCTGCAACAGAACATCAACCTGTTCTACACCCCGACCCAGATCGCCAATGGCGAAGCACCGCTGGATACGCGCATTCGCGCCGGCGGCATGGTCGAGAAAGGTTCGCTGCAACGCTCCGGCGACTCGCTGGACGTGCGTTTCGTGGTCACCGATTTCAACAAGTCGGTGCCGATCACCTACCGCGGCATCCTGCCCGACCTGTTCCGCGAAGGGCAGGGCATCGTTGCCCTGGGCAAGCTGAATGCCGAGGGCGTGGTGGTCGCCGACGAAGTGCTGGCCAAACACGATGAGAAATACATGCCGCCTGAAGTGACCAAGGCTTTGCAGGAAGCCGGCCAAGCTGACGCTGGGGTGAAAAAACCATGAACGCAGCATTGATCATTCCCGAACTCGGCCAGCTGTCGATGATCCTGGCGATCTGCTTCGCCTGTGTGCAGGCCAGTGTCCCGCTGCTGGGTGCCTGGCGCGGCGACAGCCTGTGGATGAGCCTGGCACGCCCGGCGGCCTGGGGGCAGTTCGCCTTCCTGGCATTCGCCTTTGCCTGCCTGACCCACGCCTTCATGACCGACAACTTCTCGGTCGCCTATGTCGCCAGCAACTCCAACAGCGCCTTGCCCTGGTACTACAAGTTCAGCGCCGTGTGGGGTGCCCACGAAGGCTCGCTGCTGCTCTGGGCATTGATCCTCGGTGGCTGGACCTTTGCTGTTTCGATCTTCTCGCGGCAATTGCCGCAAGTGATGCTGGCCCGTGTGCTGGCGATCATGGGGATGATCAGTGTCGGCTTCCTGTCGTTCCTGATCGTCACCTCCAACCCGTTCCAGCGCCTGCTGCCGCAGATGCCCACCGACGGGCGCGACCTCAACCCACTGTTGCAGGACATCGGCCTGATCGTTCACCCGCCGATGCTGTACATGGGCTATGTGGGCTTCTCGGTGGCCTTCGCCTTCGCCATCGCCGCCTTGCTCGGCGGTCGCCTGGATGCCGCCTGGGCGCGCTGGTCGCGGCCATGGACCATCGTCGCCTGGGCCTTCCTCGGCATTGGCATCACCCTGGGTTCCTGGTGGGCCTACTACGAACTTGGCTGGGGTGGCTGGTGGTTCTGGGACCCGGTCGAGAACGCCTCGTTCATGCCATGGCTGGTCGGCACGGCGCTGATCCACTCGCTGGCGGTCACCGAAAAACGCGGCGTGTTCAAGAGCTGGACCGTGCTGCTGGCGATTGCCGCCTTCTCCCTGAGCCTGCTGGGTACCTTCCTGGTACGTTCCGGCGTGCTGACCTCGGTGCACGCGTTCGCCTCCGACCCGGAGCGTGGCGTGTTCATCCTGATTTTCCTGCTGTTTGTGGTCGGCGGTTCGTTGACCCTGTTCGCCCTGCGTGCGCCGGTGGTCAAGAGCCAGGTCGGCTTTGCCCTGTGGTCGCGCGAGACGCTGTTGCTGGCCAACAACCTGATACTGGTGGTGGCAGCCTCGATGATCCTGCTGGGTACCTTGTACCCGCTGATCCTGGATGCCCTGACCGGCGCCAAGCTGTCGGTGGGCCCGCCGTACTTCGATGCCTTGTTCATTCCGCTGATTGCGCTGCTGATGGTGGTGCTGGCGGTGGGTGTGCTGGTGCGCTGGAAAGACACCCCCGGCAAGTGGCTGGTGAACATGTTGACCCCGGTGCTGATCGGCAGCGCGATCCTGGCGCCGATTGGCGGGCTGATCGTCGACGACTTCGACTGGCAGGTGCTGACCACCTTCGCCCTGGCGGCGTGGGTCGTACTGGCCGGTGCGCGCGACTTGCTCGACAAGACCCGGCACAAGGGCCTGCTCAAAGGTATCCGCGGCCAGAGCCGCAGCTACTGGGGCATGCACCTGGCGCACCTGGGCCTGGCGGTCTGCGCGCTGGGCGTGGTGCTGTCGAGCAACAACAGCGCCGAACGCGACCTGCGCCTGGCGCCGGGCGAGTCGGTGGAGCTGGCCGGTTATCACTTCATCTTCGAAGGCGCCAAGCACTTCGAGGGGCCGAACTTCACCTCCGACAAGGGCACTGTGCGGGTGGTCAAGGACGGTCGCGAGATCAGCGTGTTGCACCCGGAAAAACGCCTGTACACCGTGCAGCAGTCGGTCATGACTGAAGCCGGCATCGACGCAGGTTTCACCCGTGACCTCTATGTCGCACTCGGTGAACCGCTGGAAGACGGCGCCTGGGCGGTGCGTGTACACGTCAAGCCGTTCGTGCGCTGGATCTGGCTAGGCGGTCTGCTGACCGGCCTGGGCGGTTTGCTGGCAGCACTGGATCGTCGTTATCGGGTCAAGGTCAAAAGCCGGGTACGGGATGTACTGGGCATGGAAGGAGCAACTGCATGAAGCGTTTGGTCATGATACTGCCACTGCTGGTGTTCCTGATGGTGGCGGTGGTCCTCTATCGCGGGTTGTTCCTCGACCCCACCGAGTTGCCCTCGGCAATGATCGGCAAGCCGTTCCCGGCCTTCTCGCTGCCGGATGTGCAGGGCGAACGCACCCTGACCCAGGCCGACCTTGAAGGCCGGCCGGCGCTGGTCAACGTCTGGGGCACCTGGTGCGTGTCGTGCCGGGTCGAGCACCCGGTGTTGAACAAGCTGGCCGAGCAGGGCGTGCTGATCTACGGGGTCAACTACAAGGACGACAATGCTGCCGCGCTCAAGTGGCTGGCTGAGTTCCACAACCCCTACACCCTGGATGTGCGCGACGAGCAGGGCACCCTGGGCCTGGACCTGGGTGTGTATGGCGCGCCGGAAACCTTCTTTATCGATGCCAAGGGCGTGATCCGTCACAAGTACGTCGGGGTGATCGACGAAACGGTCTGGCGCGAGCAGTTGGCGCCGATCTACCAGGGGCTGGTGGACGAGGCCCGTCCATGAAGCGCTGGCTGGCAGCCGCCGTACTTGGCCTGAGCCTGGGCGGCATGGCCCAGGCGGCCATCGACACCTACCAGTTTGCCAATGACGCGGAGCGTGAGCGCTACCACGACCTGACCAAGGAACTGCGCTGCCCCAAGTGCCAGAACCAGGACATCGCCGACTCCAACGCGCCGATTGCCACCGACCTGCGCCGGGAAATCTTCCGCATGCTTGGCGAGGGCAAGAGCAACCAGCAGATCATCGACTTCATGGTTGATCGCTACGGTGACTTCGTCCGCTACAAGCCGGCGCTGACTGCGCGCACCTGGCTGCTCTGGTTCGGCCCGGGCGTATTGCTGGTGGGTGGTTTCGCGGTGCTGGCGTTGATCGTGCGCAAACGCCGCACGCCGGTACCGGGCACTTCGGCCGACCTTTCCCCCGAGGAGCGTGAGCGCCTCGCCAAATTGCTGGACAAAGAACAGACCCATGACTGATTTCTGGCTCTCTGCAGGCCTGCTGCTTCTGGTAGCCCTGAGTTTTCTGCTGATCCCGGTGTTGCGTGGCCGTCGCGCGCAACAGGAAGAAGACCGCACCGCGTTGAACGTGGCCCTCTACCAGGAGCGTGTGGCCGAGCTGCAAGCCCAGGGCGAGGCGGGTGTACTCACCGCCGAACAACTGACGCGCGGGCGTGGCGAGGCAGCTCGCGAGCTGCTCGACGATACCGAAAATGCCGAGCCGGAGCGTTTTGCGCGTCTGGGCAAACCACTGCCCTTGCTGGCGGCGGTGCTGGTGCCGCTGATGGCGCTGGGGCTGTACCTGCATTATGGCGCCAGCGACAAGATCGCCCTGACCCAGGAGTTCGCCCAGGCGCCACAGTCGATGGAAGAGATGGTCACCCGTCTTGAGCGTGCCGTTGCCGCCCAGCCGGATTCCGCCGAAGGCCTGTACTTCCTCGGTCGTGCCTACATGGCCCAGGAACGCTCGGCCGATGCGGCCAAGGTGTTCGAGCGCGCCGCCGGGTTGGCTGGGCGCCAGCCGGAGCTGCTCGGGCAGTGGGCGCAGGCCTTGTACTTCGCCAACAACAAGCAGTGGACCGGGCAAGTGCAGGCCCTGACCGACGAAGCGCTCAAGGCAGATCCGAAGGAAGTCACCAGCCTCGGCCTGCTCGGCATTGCCGCCTTCGAGGGCGAGCGCTACGAGGAGGCCATCGACTACTGGAACCGCCTGCTGGCGCAGTTGCCGCAAGGTGACGCCTCGCGTTCGGCGCTGGAAGGCGGGATCGAGCGTGCCACTGAAAAACTCAAGTCTGGCGCAGGCAAGCCAGCCCCGGCCCAGGCGGGTACGGCCCGGCTCAAGGTGCGGGTAGAGCTGGCGGCAGCACTCAAGGACAAGGTCAAGCCGGACGACAGCGTGTTCATCTTTGCTCGCGCCAGTTCCGGCCCGCCGATGCCGCTGGCGGCCAAGCGGGTGACCGTGGCCGAGCTGCCGGTCGAGGTCGAGCTGAGCGATGCCGATGCAATGATGCCGAACATGAAACTGTCGAGCTTTCCTGAAGTCCAACTGGTTGCGCGCGTCTCCCGCGCTGGCCAGCCGACCCAGGGTGAGTGGATCGGCCGTAGTTCGCCGCTGGCCAGCACGACCCAGGCGGCGCAGCACCTGACCATCGACAGCCCGGACCGGTAAGAGAACGCCACCATGAACAAGCTTGCACGCCTCACCCTGATTTCCCTGGTCGTAGGGCTGAGCGCGTGTACGGTGCATCGACCGGTGGAGCAGCCTGCACCGCCGATCGAAACGTTGCCGCCGTCGGGGCCGGTGACCAAGCCGGCACCGGTGCCGAATGTGCCGAGCAAGCCGGTCATTACTCCAGCGCCCAAGCCGATGCCGCGCACTTCTGCGAGCTTTGCGCCGCCGCCCGGCGGTGCCAGCCACTGGGACCCGCGCATGGGCGTGTATGTGCTGGAAGGGCAGACCAACACCTTCTATCGCCAACGTACCTACTACCGCTGGAACAACGGCTGGAGCTGGTCGACCAACCTGCAGGGCCCTTGGCAGGAAACCGACAGCAGTGGCGTACCGGGCGGTCTGGGCCGGGCTTTCGCGCAGTAGCCTGAAGTCCGCATAATGCCCCTTCGCACACAGCTGGAGGGGGCGGTATGACAAAGACGGTATTGGTGCTGGTCGAAACGGTCGACGATTATCTGCCGCTGCTGGAAGCCGAGGGCTATCGCCTGATTCGTGCGCAGACGCCGGTGTTGCGAGCAGAAGCAATTGCCCGGCATGGCGCTGAAATCGATGCGGTGCTGACCCGTGGCCCGCTGGGGCTGTACGCCGATGAAATCGCCGTGCTGCCTGCCTTGAAAATCATCTGTGTGATTGGTGCCGGCTACGAGCAGGTCGACCTGGTGGCGGCCCGTGCGCGGGGCATTGTCGTGACCAACGGAGCCGGGGCGAATGCCTCGACGGTGGCCGATCACGCCATGGCGTTGCTGTTTGCCGTGGTGCGCAATATTCCCCATGCAGATGCCTCGACCCGGCGCGGCGAGTGGAACCGGGTGATCAGCCCGTCCCTGGCCGGCAAGCGTCTGGGTGTTCTCGGGCTCGGCGCAGTAGGGCTGGCGATTGCCAGGCGGGGAGCGCAGGGTTTTGATATGCAAGTCAGCTATCACAATCGTCGGCCGCGTACGGATGTGCCCTATGCCTATTGCGACAGCCCATTGGCGCTGGCGCGGGCCTCGGATTTTCTGTTGGTGGCGACACCAGGTGGTGCCGGAACCCAGCAGCTGATTGGCAGGGCCGAGCTGCAGGCGTTGGGCGCGGAGGGTTACCTGGTGAATATTGCGCGGGCCAGCGTGGTGTCGACGCAGGCGTTGGTCGAGGCGCTGCGCACCCGGACAATCGCTGGGGCGGGGCTGGATGTATTTGATGACGAGCCGCAGGTGCCGGACGAGCTGAAAGGCTTGGCCAATGTGGTGCTGACGCCGCATGTTGCCGGGCAGTCGCCGGAGGCGGCGCGGGATACGGTGACCTTGGTACTGCGCAACCTGCAGGCGTTTTTTGCGGGGCAGGCGGTGTTGACGCCTGTTGCCGGGTAAGGCGTTCTGGCCTTATCGCCGGCAAGGCCGGCTCCCACAGTGGCCAGTGTGAAGCTGAACCCTGTGGGAGCCGGCCTTGCCGGCGATAGCGCCCTCAGCATCACTGCTACACTTCCCGGCTACCTTCAACAGCAAGGAGCCCCTCATGTCCCTCAAAAAAGAAAAACACGGCAGTTGCCTGTGCGGCGCCGTCACCCTCGCTGTCACGGTCGAAAACGCTTCCGTTGGCGCCTGCCATTGCGGCATGTGCCGCAAATGGGCGGGTGGCCCGTCGCTGATGGTGGAAACCAAGCAGCCGGTGCGGATCACCGCTGGCGTCCCCAAGGTCTACAACTCCTCGGATTGGGCCGAACGGGCTTTCTGCGAGCAGTGTGGTACGCACTTGTATTACCGGCTCAAGGCTGGCGGCTTCGAATCAGTGCCGGTCGGGGTATTGGATGGTGATGATGACTGGACCTTCGACCTGCAGGTCTATGTCGACAGCAAGCCCAAGTATTACTGCTTCGCCAACCAGACCAAGGAAATGACCGGGGCCGAGGTCGAGGCCATGTTCACCGGCCAGCCTTAGCCGTTGGCCAGCAGCCAGGCCTCGAACACCTGCGCTGCTGGCGAGCACAGGGCCTGGCGCTCGCGTACCAGAAAATCGGCCTGGCCCGTGTGCACGGCAAAATCGCAGACCTGGCGAATCAGCCCGCTGTCGATCCGTTCGCGGGCCATGAAGTCCCAGCCCAGCCCCACGCCCATCCCCTGCATCACGGCATCGAACACCAGGTTGACCTGGTTGAAGGTCACCGCATCGGCGGGGGGCTTGTAGCGCACGCCCTGATGGGCGAACCAGTCCTGCCAGTCCAGGCAGTTCCAGGCCGAGGCATCCAGCTGGATCAGCGCCAAGCCCTGCAGTTCGGCGAGCGAGGTGACCGGCGGCAACGCCCGGCGGGTGCTGACAATTGGGTAGATACATTCATCGAACAGCTTGCTGGCCTGCAGCGAACTCCAGTGGCCGTGGCCATAGAGGATGCCGAAGTCATAGTCTGCAATCACGCTCTCGCTGATCGCATTGCTGGCATGGATGTTCACGGTCAGTTCGGGGTGCTGCTCGTTGAAGCGCAGCAGGCGCGGGAACAGCCAGTATTGCGCCACGGCATGGGTGCAGATGACGCTGACATTGCGGCTGCCGTGGCCGTTCTTCAGGCGCAGCACATTGCCCAGCAAACTCTCCAGCATCGGTTCGACAAAGGCATTGAAGCCGCTGCCGGCGGACGTCAGGGCGATGCCACGGGCGCGCCGTTCGAACAGGGCGACACCGAGGTGGTCTTCCAGCACGCGGATCTGTTTGCTCACCGCGCTTTGCGTCAGGTACAGCTCGCTGGCCGCCCGGGTGAAACTGCCGGTGCGCACCACCGCCTCAAAGGCAATCAGGGTGTCCAGCGGGGGCAGGTGGCGGTTGTAGCGGCTCATGCACAGCTCCGTGCTCAGGGAATGGCTCGATCTTAAGCTTGCGTGTTGCAGGGTGAAAGGTATTCCCATGGGGAATGCCTGCATGCCGAATCATCTTTTGTCCAATCATCGCGACTTGGCTAGCCTGCGCGCATCAACGAACGAGGAGCAGGGCAGGTGAAACGGGGTGTGGCGTATGCCGGGGTAGCCGGCGCAATGTGGGGCATGGTGCTGATGGTGCCGCAGCTGTTGCCGGAGTTCAGCCCGGTGCTGCTCAGCTGTGCGCGATTCGTGTTGTTCGGCTTGGTGTCGTTGGCCTTGGCGCTGCCGATGCGCAAGGCCCTGCGCGGGCTGAGGCGCAGCGATGTGTGGATGTTGGTGCGCCTGGCGGTGATCGGCAACGTGCTGTATTTCATCTGCCTGGTGGCTGCGATCCAGCGCCTGGGCGTGGCACCGGCCTCGTTGATTGTCGGGGTGTTGCCGCTGACCATCACGCTGTACGGGCGCAATGACAGCGGCTCGATTGCCTTGTCGCGCCTGGCCGGCCCCCTGGCCCTGATTCTGCTGGGCATGCTCTGCATCAACCTGCAGACCTTTGCGGTCGAGCGCGGGCCGGTGGGCGACAAGCTGGCCGGGCTGCTGTTTGCCCTGGCTGCGCTGGCCTGCTGGACCTGGTATGCGACCCACAACAGCCGTTATCTCAAGCAATGCGGGCATTTCGACAGCCATCAATGGTCCGTACTGTGCGGCGTGATGACCGGGGTATGCAGTGTGTTGATGGTTGCGCTGATCTGGCTGGGGTGGCCGCAGTTGTTGCAAGTGCAGGCGCCACTGGAGCGCTGGCAGCTGTTCTGGGTCTACAGCCTGGGCTGCGCCTTGGGGGGGTCGTGGCTGGCGGGGGTGCTGTGGAATGCAGCGTCCAAGCGCATGCCGTTGACCCTGAGCGGCCAGTTGATCGTGTTCGAGACCTTGTTTGCGCTGCTGTATGCGTTTATCTGGCGCCAGAGTGGGCCGAATCTGCTGGAAGGTGCGGCGATTGTGCTGGTGATCGGCGGGGTGTGCTGGTCGATGCGCCAGCATGAAGTGGTCAGTGAAACCTGTGGGAGCCGGCGTTGCCGGCGATCGCCGGCAACGCCGGCTCCCACAGGGATTCACTCAGGCTGAAGGGCGGGTTCAGGCGAAATCGAAGGGTGCCAACTGGAACCCTTGCTCATCCACCTGCAACGCCCAGCCCTGGTGGTCCCAGTCGCCCAGGACGATGCGCCGCGCGGGGGTTTCACCCAACATCAGCTTGTGAATCGCCGGTCGATGGGTATGCCCGTGCACCAGGGTCTTCACGCCAAACTGCTGCATGATCCGCGGTATTTCTTCAGGGGTGACATCGACGATGTCATTGGCCTTCATCCGCGTCTGCGCCTTGCTTTCACTGCGCAGCTTGCGCGCCAGTTTGTGCCGGGTGCTCAACGGCAGGTTGCGCAGTATCCACAAGCTGACTGGGTTGCGCAGGTAACGGCGCAGCTTCATGTAGGCTTCGTCGCGGGTGCACAGGCTGTCGCCATGCATCAGCAACACCGGCTCGCCGCCCATCTCGACCACGCAGGGGTCTGCCAGCAGCGTACAACCCGCCGCCTTGCAGAACGCCTTGCCGATCAGGAAGTCGCGGTTGCCATGCATCAGGAACACCTGGGTGCCACTGTCACTCAGGTCGCGCAAGGCCTGGCAGATCGACGCCTGGAACGGCGTCATGGCGTCATCGCCAATCCAGGCCTCGAAGAAATCTCCAAGGATATATAACGCCTCGGCGTGCCGCGCACGGCCGCCGAGCAGATCAAGAAACGCCCGGGTAATGTCCGGGCGTTCTTCTTGCAGGTGCAGATCGGAGATCAGCAGTATCACTCAATGATCTCGGCTTTCTCGATGACCACGTCTTCGGCTGGCACGTCCTGGTGACCGGATTTGGAACCGGTGCGAACGCCTTTGATCGCGTCGACGACGTCAGTGCCTTCGGTCACTTTGCCGAATACCGCGTAGCCCCAGCCCTGCACGTTCTTGCCGCTGTGGTTGAGGAAGCTGTTGTCGGCAACGTTGATGAAGAACTGCGCCGAGGCCGAATGCGGCTCCATGGTACGGGCCATGGCGACGGTGTACTTGTCGTTGCTCAGGCCGTTGTCGGCTTCGTTCTGAATGCTTGGGCGCTTGTCTTTCTTCTCTTTCATGCCTGGCTCGAAACCGCCGCCCTGGATCATGAAGTTGCCGATGACGCGGTGGAATACGGTGTTGCTGTAGTGGCCAGCGTTTACGTATTCGATGAAGTTGGCCACGGTGATCGGGGCTTTTTCGGCATTCAGTTCAATGACGATGTCGCCGTGGTTGGTAGTCAGTTTGACTTTGGACATGCTGAAATTCGCTCTTTTCAGGAAATTCGGATGGGTAGCGCAAGATCGCGTTATAACCCAGACGCACAGTCTACAGGCGACGATACGCGGCTTGCGGCTGTTTTTTTGCGCTGCGGGGCGATTATCCCGCCAGTTTGTCGGCGCTGACCTGTCGGCAGCTCGACCGCTTCGGCTATGATAAGCGCTTTGATTCAGTCGGCCTACCCGGGCCGTGTACCCGTATTCAAGGATCCTATGAGCAAGCCCACTGCCGACACCGCTCCCAACGCCGCTGCCAAAGGCGCGCCCGCCGTCCCTGCGAACTTCCTGCGCCCAATCGTGCAGGCCGACCTGGACGCCGGCAAGCACAGCAGTATCGTCACTCGCTTCCCGCCAGAGCCCAATGGTTACCTGCACATCGGCCACGCCAAGTCGATCTGCGTGAACTTCGGCCTGGCTCAGGAATTCGGCGGTGCCTGTCACCTGCGCTTCGATGACACCAACCCGGCCAAAGAGGACCAGGAGTACATCGATGCCATCCAGAGCGACGTGAAGTGGCTGGGCTTCGAGTGGACCGGCCCGGTGCGCTATGCCTCGCAATACTTCGACCAGTTGCACGACTGGGCAGTGGACCTGATCAAGTCGGGCAACGCCTATGTCTGCGACCTGACCCCGGAGCAGTCCAAGGAATACCGCGGCAACCTGACCGAGCCTGGCAAGAACAGCCCGTTCCGTGAGCGCAGCGTCGAGGAAAGCCTGGACCTGTTCGCCCGCATGAAAGCCGGCGAGTTCAAGGACGGTGAGCGCGTACTGCGCGCCAAGATCGACATGGCCTCGCCGAACATGAACCTGCGCGACCCGATCCTCTACCGTATTCGTCATGCCCATCACCACCAGACCGGTGACAAATGGTGCATCTACCCGAACTACGACTTCACCCACGGTCAGTCGGACGCCATCGAAGGCATCACCCACTCCATCTGCACCCTGGAGTTCGAAGGCCATCGTCCGCTGTACGAGTGGTTCCTGGACCACCTGCCGGTGCCGGCCAAACCGCGCCAGTACGAATTCAGCCGCCTCAACCTGAACTACACCATCACCAGCAAGCGCAAGCTCAAGCAGCTGGTTGACGAGAAGCACGTGCAGGGCTGGGACGACCCGCGCATGTCGACCCTGTCGGGCTTCCGCCGTCGCGGCTACACCCCGGCGTCGATCCGCAACTTCTGCGACATGATCGGCACCAACCGCTCCGACGGCGTGGTCGACGTGGCCATGCTCGAGTTCAGCATCCGTGACGACCTCGACCGCACCGCGCCACGCGCCATGTGCGTGCTGCGTCCGCTGAAAGTGGTCATCACCAACTACCCGGAAGGCCAGGTCGAGAACCTCGAACTGCCGCGTCATCCGAAGGAAGACATGGGCGTGCGCGCCTTGCCGTTCGCCCGCGAGATCTACATCGACCGCGACGACTTCATGGAAGAGCCGCCAAAGGGCTACAAGCGCCTGGAGCCAGCGGGTGAAGTGCGTCTGCGTGGCAGCTACGTGATCCGCGCCGACGAAGCGATCAAGGACGCCGACGGCAATATCGTCGAGCTGCGTTGCTCGTACGACCCCGACACCCTGGGCAAGAACCCGGAAGGTCGCAAGGTCAAGGGCGTGATCCACTGGGTACCGGCTGCGGCCAGCGTTGAGTGCGAAGTACGCCTGTACGATCGCCTGTTCCGCTCGGCCAACCCGGAGAAGACCGACGAGGGCGGCACCTTCCTGGACAACATCAATCCCGATTCGCTGCAGGTGCTGAGCGGTTGTCGTGCGGAACCTTCGCTGGGCCAGGCCCAGCCAGAAGACCGCTTCCAGTTCGAGCGCGAAGGCTACTTCTGCGCCGACCTGAAAGACTCCCAGCCGGGTCGTCCGGTGTTCAACCGCACCGTGACCCTGCGCGATTCGTGGGGCAGCTAAGGAATCCTCGTGCTTAACATCTACAACACGCTGAGCAAGACCAAGGAAGTCTTCACGCCACTGGAAGGCAACAAGGTGCGCATGTACGTCTGCGGCATGACCGTGTACGACTACTGCCACCTGGGCCATGGCCGCAGCATGGTCGCGTTCGACCTGGTCACCCGCTGGCTGCGTTTCAGCGGCTATGACCTGACCTACGTGCGCAACATCACTGACATCGACGACAAGATCATCAACCGGGCCAACCAGAACGGCGAGTCGTTCGACGCGCTGACCGCCCGCATGATCGACGCGATGCACGAAGACGAGCGCCGCCTGAACATCCTGCCGCCGGACCAGGAGCCGCGTGCCACCGACCATATCGCTGGCATGCACGCAATGATCCAGACCCTGATCGACAAGGGCTATGCCTACGCGCCGGGCAACGGCGACGTGTACTACCGGGTCGGCAAGTTCGTGGGCTACGGCAAGCTGTCGCGCAAGAAGATCGAAGACCTGCGCATCGGTGCGCGGATCGAGGTCGACGAGGCCAAGCAGGACCCGCTCGACTTCGTCCTGTGGAAGGGCGTCAAGCCGGGCGAGCCGAGCTGGGAGTCGCCGTGGGGCCCGGGCCGTCCGGGCTGGCACATCGAGTGCTCGGTGATGTCGACCTGCTGCCTGGGCGAGAGCTTCGACATCCACGGTGGTGGCAATGACCTGGAGTTCCCGCACCACGAGAACGAGATCGCCCAAAGCGAAGCCGCGACCGGCAAGCAGTACGCCAAGTCGTGGATGCACTGCGGGATGATCCGGATCAACGGCGAGAAGATGTCCAAGTCATTGAACAACTTCTTCACCATTCGCGATGTGCTCGACAAGTATCACCCGGAGGTGGTGCGCTACCTGCTGGTGTCGAGCCACTACCGTAGCTCGATCAACTACTCCGAAGACAGCCTGCGCGAGTCGAAGGGTGCGCTGGAACGCTTCTACCACGCGCTGCGCGGCTTGCCACGGGTGGCAGCGCAAGGTGGCGAGGGGTATGTCGAGCGCTTCACCGCTGCAATGAATGACGACTTCGGTACGCCGGAAGCCTGCGCGGTGCTGTTCGACCTGGTGCGCGAGATCAACCGCGTGCGTGAGAGCGAGCCTGAGGTTGCGGCGGGCCTGGCTGGGCGTTTGCGTGAGCTGGGCGAATTGCTTGGCGTGCTGCAGCTGGATGCCGATGACTTCCTGCGTGCTGGTGCGGAAGGCAAGGTGGATGCGGCTGAAGTTGAAGCGTTGATTCAGGCGCGCCTACAGGCGCGGGCTGACAAGAACTGGGCTGAGTCCGACCGGATCCGCGACCAGATCACCGCCATGGGTGTGGTGCTGGAAGACGGCAAGGGCGGCACTACCTGGCGTCTGGCTGACTGATCAGCGTTGACTTCATCGCCGGCAATGCCGGCTCCCACAGGGTTCTGCATCATGCGGAACTCTTGTAGCCGCTGCGCGGCTACGTGGGAGCTGGCCTTGCCAGCGATGAGGCCCTAGGCGGCGACCCTGCTCCGGCAGTGCAACACCAGCCTCGCCCCACCCAATTCCCCGCTCCCCACCTCAAGCTCGAAGCCATGCAGGTCAACGATCGCCGCGACGATCGACAACCCCAGCCCGAACCCGGCATGCCGATGGCCTTCCTCACTGCGGTAGAAACGACGTAGTACCGCCTCGCGTTCCGACTCGGGAATTCCCGCCCCGCTGTCCTGTACCTCGATATGCAAGCCTTGCGCATCTTCCGTCGCACGCATCAGCACCTGGCCGCCAGCCGGGGTGAACTTGATCGCATTGCCCAGCAGATTGGCCAGCGCCTCGAACAGCAACTCACGGTCGCCATGCAGCGACGGCAGGCTCTGCGGCAATTTCAGGTGCAGGTGGATCTCGCCATCCTCGGCCAGCGGCAGGTAGAAATCATGCAGTTCTTCCAGCAAGGCCCGTGGGTCCAGCTCGACAAAGCCTGCACGGCGCTGGCGGTCCTCCAGCTCGCTGATGCGCAGCAAGCCGCGAAAACGTGCCATGAGCGTATCGGTTTCGCTGATCGCCTGGTCCAGGTGTTCGGCCTGCGGCGAGCCGTCCCCGGCCTGCTGGCGGATCCGGTAGAGCTGCGCGCGCAACCGCGTCAGCGGCGTTCGCAGGTCATGGGCAATGTTGTCGCACACGCCTTTGACCTCGTGCATCAGGTGTTCGATACGGTCGAGCATGGCGTTGACGATGGTCGCCAGCATATCCAGTTCATCACGCCGCTGGGCAATGGGCAGGCGGTGGGTCAGGTCGCCGGCGACGATCAGCTCGGCACTCGCCTGAATCGCCCGGATACGCTTGAGCGGCCTGCGCCGCAACAAATACCAGCCGGCGATGCCGGGGATGATCGTCAGCGACAGCCCCCAGAGCAGGGCATGCAGGATGATCCGGGTCACCACGAACAGCGAGCCGTTGTCGCGCACCAGCACCAGCCAGCGCCCGTCGGCCACCTTCAGGGCCACGGCGTCACAGCTGTCGCGGGGCATGCGCGGGTCTTCGGCATCCAGGCAGCGGCTCAATTCGTGGATCTTGCCGTCCAGGCCCAGCTCGGCGGGCACCTGGCGGATCTGTCCGCCCAGCGGGTTGAACTGCGCATCGAACAAACCATAGGCATCGAAACTGCGCTCTTCGAAGGCCTGGCTGGCAATCAGCGCGTCATCGAGCTGCTTGCCGCTCATGTGTGCGAACAGGTGCTGGCGTTGCAGCAGGGAGTGGCGGGTGAGCTTGTTCAGGTAGCCGGAGACCTCGAAGTACAGCACCCCCATGAGGATGCTGCTCCAGGCCACGAACAGGAAGCTGTACAGCGCCAGCAGGCGGCTGGTGGACGAACTCCAGCCCTTAGACGGGTTCGGCAATGGCATAGCCGGAGCCTCGCACAGTGCGAATCAGCGGCGTCTGGCCAGCGGCGTCGATCTTCTTGCGCAAGCGTCCGATGTGCACGTCGATCAGGTTGGTACCGGGGTCGAAGTGATAGCCCCAGACTTCCTCGAAGATCATCATCCGGGTGATGACCTGGCCGGCATGGCGCATAAGGAACTCCAGCAGCTTGTACTCGGTGGGCAACAGGCTGAGGGGTTGCTCGCCACGCTTGGCTTCGTGGCTGATCAGGTCCAACTCCAGGTCGGCGACTTGCAGGCGGGTTTGCGCCATTGGCACGCTGTTGCGGCGCAGCAGCACTTCGACGCGGGCGGCCATTTCGTCGGAGGCGAAGGGCTTGGTCAGGTAGTCGTCGCCACCGGCACGCAGGCCTCGCACCCGTTCGTCGACGTCGGAGAGGGCGCTGATCATCAGGATCGGGGTGGCGATCTTGAGGTTGCGCAGGGTAGTGACGATGGTCAGGCCGTCCACTTCGGGCAGCATGCGGTCGAGGGTGATCAGGTCGTAGCCGCCGGCAATGGCCTTGGACAGGCCCTCGCGACCGTTGTCGACCCAGTCCACGTCGAGGCCGTGGCTGGAAAGTTCGGCGACGATTTCCTGGCCGGTGACGGCATCATCTTCGATAGTCAGTACGCGGAGCATGCTTTTACCTGGGCGGCGGGTTAGAACTCGATTGTGCCAAAGAATAGGCGGTGCCCGGGTTAAAGAAAAATTCATGTAGAAGAAACTGTATCGAGCCGTGCCCTGGTGGGAGCCGGCATTGCCGGCGATGCAAGGCGTAGCCTTGCCAAACGGGCCCGCTTCGCGGTCCATCGCCGGCAAGGCCGGCTCCCACAGGGGTCGAGGGTGGCTCGTGATCAGGCGACCTTGACGATCCAACCTGCTGGCGCTTCAACATCGCCGCTCTGGATACCGGTCAGCTCGTTGTAGAGCTTCTGGGTCACCGGGCCCACTTCGGTTTCGCTGTGGAATACATGCAGCTCGCCGTTGTACTGGATACCGCCGATCGGCGTAATTACCGCTGCTGTGCCACAGGCACCGGCTTCGCTGAAACGAGCCAGATTGTTGATCTCCACGTCACCCTCGATCACCTTCAGGCCCAGACGCGATTCGGCCAGCTCCATCAGTGACAGGCGAGTAATACCAGGCAGCACCGAGGCCGACTTCGGCGTCACGAATTCTTTGTTGGCGGTAATACCAAAGAAGTTGGCCGAGCCTACTTCCTCGATTTTGCTGTGGGTCAGCGGGTCGAGGTAGATGCAGTCGGCGAAGCCAGCTTTCTTGGCTTCATAGCCTGGCTGCAGGCTGGCGGCATAGTTGCCACCGACCTTGGCTGCGCCTGTGCCCTGCGGGGCGGCGCGGTCGAAGTCGGAGATGAGGAATTTGTGCGGGGTCATGCCACCCTTGAAGTACGAGCCAACCGGAATCGCGAAGATCGAGAAGATGAACTCCGGGGCAGTGCGCACGCCAATGTTGTCACCCACGCCGATCACGAACGGACGCAGGTACAGGGCACCCTTGCCGTGTGGCGGAACGAAGCGCTCGTTGGCCTTGACCACTTGCTTGCAGGCTTCGATGAACTGTTCGGTCGGCACGCGCGGCATCAGCAGGCGGTCGCAGCTGCGCTGCATGCGCAGGGCGTTCTGGTCTGGGCGGAACAGGTTGATCGAGCCGTCCTTGCAACGGTAGGCCTTCATGCCTTCGAAGCACTGCTGGCCGTAGTGCAGCGCGGTGGAGCCTTCGCTGATGTGCAGGACGTTGTCTTCGGTCAGGGTGCCTTGGTCCCACTGGCCATCGCGGAAGTAGGAGAGGTAGCGCTTGTCGGTCTTGATGTAGTCGAAGCCCAGCTTGTCCCAGTTAATGCTTTCGTTACTCATGGCACCCTCGATCGGTTGGCAAATGCCTGTAGGTTCAGGCCACGCATCTTGCGCAAGCAGCCACGATAATACATCCCGTGCGGATCGGAAATGCCCCCATGCACTTTGCCCGACCATGTGCCCGCGCAGGCCCGTGGAAAGCGGTGTTATATATAGTCGGGATACCACGGAAGTGTTGATGGTTAAGGCGTAAGTTCTATTGCTTATTTGAAATTTTAAATGCCCAGGTGGCTGGATAGTCTTGAAGTCCGATTACACGGATAAAGGACCTATCCATGCCCGCTGCAAGCACCCATTTCAATACTCTGCAGGAACGAGTTCCTGCCTGGATGATCGGCGCCCCGGCGCCGATCATCCAGGCCTTGCGCCAAACGGCCAGCCAGCCAATGCCATGGCTTGAACAGGCCCGCTTGAATCACCCCGACGTGCTGCTGCAAGTGCAGCAGATCTACACCCGCCATCGCCTCGACGAGCAGCAGGTGCAGGAAGTGCTGGCGCATCTGCCAGCCCCGGATGTGTTTGCCGAGCCTTTGCTCAAGGCGGTAATCAAGGCGCGTTTCGATCTGGATATCGATGTGCGCACGGCCTGCCTGTTCCATGCCCGCCTGCTGGAGGGCAATCGTCCCTACGAGTTCGCATTACAGACGCTGTTGGCTGCCGCCCTGCAGAACGTTGAAGAGTGGCAAGCCAAACCTGGCGCCATGGACCTGTGGCGCATGAACCGGCCGGGTTACAAGGCTGCGGTACTGGCCCGTGTCCCTGTGGACTCGGCCGAGACAGAAGAGCACCTGGCCATCGAGCCGCACCAGTTCGCGGCGCTGTGCCGCGAGCTGGACCTGGGCGGGCAGTACCAGCGGTTGATCGACGCAGTGTTCAATCCGGCATCTGAGCCCGGAGATGCCCCTGACGCAGCCGCGTTCAATTTGCGCGGCCGGTTTATCCAGTACGAGCAATCGGCACTGTTGCTGCACAGCCACCTGGCGTATTTGCAGCAGTACATCCAGCAGCCGCTGCATGCGGCCTTGCAGCAGCTGGCGCGCAATCAGCCGGCGCAATGGCAGGGGAGTGCGCTGACCTGCCACAGCGTTCAACTGTTTGATGTTGCACTCAATGGCATTGTGGTGCTGCGCGGCGGAGCGAATGCAGCGGGTGTGGAACGGGTGGCGGTGTATATCCCGGATGACCCGCAGTGCCCGTTGCGGGAATACGACAGCACTGTGCACTTTGCCGACAGCCTGCGTGACCGCTTGCTGCAGCCGGCTTACCGGCAGTTCTTCGCACGCTTTGTTCCGGCGCGTCATCGTCAGCAGCTGTTCGCTCGGCTCGAGCAGGTGTTCAGTCTTCAGGTGTGGAACAGCGGCGGCTGGTACGAGCAACAGCAAGACCCGCGGGCGAAGTTGCAACTGAGTGACGAGCCAATACCCACGCCGTTACTCCATGCCCTCTACTGGCACAAAATAGCCGTGCTCAAGGACGATGGTCTGTTCCACGCGGTGCCTACGGCTGTGGAAGACCAGAAGTCATTCGACGACAAGCTGCTGTACTTCGCCGAAACCGCGCTGACACTGCTCAATGTTGCCGGCTTCGTGGTGCCCGCGCTGGGCCAGGTAATGCTCGTGGTTGCCGCGGTGCAATTGACGTACGAGGTGTACGAAGGGTTCGAGAGCCTGGCCAGTGGTGAGCAAGCACAGGCCTGGGGCTATCTGATGGATGTGGTGGAAAACCTCGCGTTGATGGCGGCCTTGGGCGGCGCAGCAGCCAGCGCGGGAGCGGTGCCGGCACTGGAAGCACCGCCGTTGTTGGAACAGATGCGCACCGTGCAACTTGATGATGGCAGCGCCCGGCTATGGAAGCCGGACCTGACTCCTTTTAGCCACGACATCGTTCTGCCAGCCGGGCTGACGCCCAATGCATTGGGTTTGTATGACTACCAGGGCAAGCAGTGGCTGGCGCTGGATGGGCAGACTTTCGCGGTGCAGCCAGCAACCGAAGCAGCGCCGTATCGCTTGCAGCACCCACGTCGCAGCGATGCCTACGCACCACCCTTGCGCCATAACGGCGCGGGGGCCTGGCTACATGAACTGGATGCACCCTTGAGCTGGGAACTACCCACCCTGTTCAAGCGGCTGGGGCCGATCGCTGACGGGGTCAGCGAAGCGCTGGGCCGGCAGGTGCTTAAGGTCAGCGGCATCGACGAAAACCAGCTGCGTCGGGTGCTGGTAGAGGGCGAACGCGCGCCGGCTCTGCTGATCGACACCTTGCAGCGTTTCAAGCTTGATCAGGCGCTGGAACAGTTCATTGCCCAGATGCAGGCCGGTGATTTGCGCGCCGACCCGGCCTTGCAGGCGCAACTTTTGAGTGAGCAGCCCGGTTGGCCGGCAGGTCGGGAGGTGACGGTGACGGCGGCTGAAAGCGATGTGCTTGCCAGCGCGTTGCAGGCGCTGGATGAAGCACAGATCAAGACCTTGCTGGGTGAAGAGCCCGGGGTGGGGCAACTGGCTTTCGAGGTGCGTCTGCGGCGTCTGCGCGAGCAGTTGCTGGACAGCGCGCGGGCGCAACAAGGCCAGTTGTTTGCCACGCGCTACGCGGCCTCGCAGGTGTCCGAGCAGCCGGGTGTCGCATTGATACAGCGCACGTTCAGCGGGGTGCCGAGGGCGATTGGCGAAGAGCTGCTGGCGCACGCGACCCCGGCAGAGCAGGAGCAACTCAACGCCGGTCAGCGCCTGCCGGCTCGGCTTGGCGAAGAAGCGCGGTTTTTTCAGCAGCAGGTACGTTTGGCCCGCAGCCGCGAGGGGATGTTTCTGCATACGGTCAACAACCCAGACACCGATACGCTGGTTTTGCACAGCCTGTCGATGTTGCCGGGTTGGTCACCTGAGCTTCATCTGGAAATACGCATCGGATCGTCGCAAGGCCGGTTGCTCGACAGTATTGGCCCCGTTGATGCGCCGATCCGCAAAGTGTTGGTGAAGGAGGGCGACACCTACCAGGCCCGCGACGGTGACGACGGTCAGTTGCACGGCAGGGACAATCTGTACGCCGCCGTACTGCATGCGTTGCCCGACACGCAGCGTTCGGCGCTGGGTATTGCCGATGTGTGGCAAGGGGCTGAACTGCAACGTGTGCTGCAAGAACAGCCGATGTTGTCCAGCAGCGCCTTGCGCGAGGCCCTGAACATGCAGCCGATCAAACCGGAGTATCGCTCGCCGATGCGCCTGGCCGATGATCGTGTCGGCTACCCGTTGAGCGGTCGGGGGGCCATGAGTGAGTACGTGAGCAATGAGGTGTTGCTGGAACAGATCCGCGCGCTTGGACTCACATTGATGACCGAGCAGGGTCTACTGGATATGCTCAAGGCTGTTGGCTTGTCGCGTATTGAGATACGCAACTTCCTTGCCAGTGTGCAAGGCCAGCTTAGCCAGATGAATGCAAGTTTGGCGTCGACGCTGGAGATGCTGACAGCCTTGGTTGATCAGGACCCTGTACGCAGTCACAGTGGCCAGCAAATGATCACTCAATTACTGAGTCAGTGGGAGGCGGGTGTCTTCAAGACGATTGGCCTGCCGGGCGCGCCGCTACGCTTGGAAGGTGCCTTACTGGCCGATTTTCCGCAGCACCTGCCGGAGTGGTTCTACTCGCGGATCGATGAGTTAGTGCTCATCGATGTGCATATGTCCCTGACAATGGCACCCGAGTCGGTGCACTTGATGGTCGATTCGCAGGCACTTCACGTGTTCCTGTCACGCTTCCAATCCGTTAAAAAACTCGAGATTCGCAACACGCAGGCTACCTACCCTAAGTTACCTGCACTTGCGGCTATTCTGGATGCAACCCTTGCGCAGTTACAGGACTTGAGCCTGATTGATTTGGGCCTGGAACTCTCAAGCCAGGACCTGCAGGTACTCAGCCGCAACCATCGCCAATTCGTCCTGAAGCCGATGCAGCGGCTGGACCTGAGTGGCAACTGGATCGTGAACGGCTGGGAATGGGACCTTGCGAGCCTCAACCTGAAGTACCTCGGATTGAATCGGATGGGGTTACCCAATGGATCGACATGGCCCAATTTCAATGGGGTGCGCTCGGTTGATGAGTTGCACCTGAACGGCAACCACTTCACCGAATTTCCTTTTGACCCAGCACGTAGCACAACGTACCCAGCATCGACGGTTCGCGTATCGCTGTTAGAAAGCTCCCTATCCGTGGATGACTTTGTTCAGGCGCGGCTGCTTGAGTGGGAAAGCGCTGGGTACACATTTGCACTGTCGGATGTTCCGGCATTTGAAGGCAGAATTGCAGCATTGAGGCCCACCTACTCGCAGTGGTATTCATCGGTTCAGCGCTGGGCCTCGCAACCAGAGAGTTCGGGGCATCAGGCGCTGGCGGAGCAGATTCACGCATTCTGTCGGCGATGGGTAACGGTGCAGGTCTTCGCCTCTCAGTTTGCCAATGAATTGCCCCTCGAGAGCAAAGCGGTGTTGACGCTGAGCCGGGCTGACATTGCAAGCTTTCCTGCACACTTGCCCGCGACGTTCTATCAGTCTGTGCAACGTCTGGAGTTGGAGGCGTCGACGTTCACCAGCGAAGCGCTGGAGATATTGCTGGGTCGCTTTACCCAGCTTGGGGAACTTCGTCTTAACGCCAATGCACCGCTGGAACAGCTACCACTGACTCTGTTTCAACTAAGTCAGCTAGAAGTGTTGAGTTTGCCGCGTATGGGGCGGCTGGTCGACCAGGCGAGCATGGAGTTTTTTGGCCGTCTACCCAACTTGAAACGCCTGGTACTGGATGAGAACTCGTTTGACACAATTCATGCCGTCCCGTCTTTGGCCACTAGCCCCCTGCAGGCCTTGAGCCTGGAACGGACGAATCTGCAGGCCTGGCCCCAGTGGGTAGAGCCGTTACTAAGGCCCCCGTTGGAGCATTTGTCGCTGCAAGGCAATCGCATTGTCGAATTGCCGGGAGCTTTGCCGGTTGTCGCCACGGACTACCCGATCACCATCGGGTTGTTGAATAACCCGTTGAGCCCTGGTGCATTGGAAAATGTACACGAGATCAACGTAATCCAGGACGAGTATGAGCTACTGGTAGATGAGCCTGCGGCAAGTAGTGCAGGCGCTCAAGCGGTAGTGGTAGCTGAAGATGAAGAGGAGGCCTCTGTGTGGGATGGCTCGTGGCAGCCGCCAGAGGGAGGGCCGATTCTGCCGTTTGCCTTGCGGTATTCCGGGCATGCCGAAAAATTCAAACTGACCATCAGTTCATGGACGACGCGCAACCCGTTTTATCCATTCGCCTATGAAGATGGGCAGAAAGCATTTTATACCGGCCTACAGGAGCAAGCTCCTGAACTTCTGCGAGCGCCTAACAATGCCGACAATATGGCAGAAAAAATAGCCATCTACCGTGGTTGGGGGATGAAGCTGGATGTGTTCGGTTTGCAGTTTTTCAAATCCCCAGGGAGTATCGCGTCGGAAGTGATCGAGGCCTGTGGTGGTTTGATTGCCGATATTGTCACTGAGCCACTGTCTGCGCAAGGTGGCATTCGGCGTGTGATAGAGCCGATGTCCGGGTCAGGTTATTACAGTAACTATGTCAGGGCGCTCGGGTTTCAAGGCGAGGTCGTGATGAATGATCTAAATCCGCTGGTTTCGTGGTCGCAGCGGGGCATTGTGGAACAGCCTGATCGCGTGTCAGAGCTTATAAAAGTCATAAAGAGCGACCTGTGTAAGCTGGCGCAAAACCATAACCTCAGGGCGAGCGACGAGCGCTTGGCAATAAAGTTTGAGAGTGAAGCCAAAGCGAGGGGTTTCAGCGCGTCTGCTGAAGGTAAGACGCTCCGAGAGGAGATAAAGGATTACTTTGATGAAATTGTCGACGTCGTCATCAGGACCGACGGCGACAACATAACGATTGACAGCCTGCCACCCGGTCGGGTGAGGCTGGAGGGTGAAGTCCGCGAGGGCGAGGTCGTGATCGATGCACCACCGGATGATCCGCAAGGGCGCGCGCTCCTCGCGTCTGCGTTCTATCTCGCGCAGAACTCGACAGGCATGTACAAAAATACCATCGAGCTTAAAAAGCTACCCGCAGGGTATTCACTTCACCTGCCCCTTTCGCTCATGGTTGCGGATGGGAAAACGGTGAAAATGCTCGAGCGAATGCCAGCAGAGAACCTGCATTTCGTGAGCAGTATTCACAGCACAGCACAGACCCCTACGCGCTTTTTGAACCAAGACGGATGGGTATTGCTGGAGAACTTGCAGGCGTCAGCAAATTTACATGATTTAATTATATTAAGCGGTCACTTTAGTGATGTGTTTCACGATGAGGAGGCGTTCATGTCAATGGTTGGGAAGCATGTGCAACCCTTGATTCCGAAGGGTGTCAAGATTGTCATCACGAATGCCTATTCGAAAAAAAAGGAGGCAGCGTATAAGTTGCTAGGCTTTGAAGTGTTCAGGAAATCACGGGTTAAGAGTCATGAAGGTGATTATCTTTTGGCCGTAAGCCCCGCAGCACTGCGCACCTCGCAGCGGGTGGCGGCCAGTCGTATGACTTAACATTTTTCTGTCTTCGCAGGCGATACGTTACGGTGCGGCGTATCGTCTTGAGTTAAGGTGGTATATGTAGTCTTTATGTCACCGAAGTTCTGATGATTTACAGGGTTGTTCTATTGGTAATTTGAAATTTTAAATGCCCAGGTGGCTGGATAGTCTGGATGTCCGATTACACGGATAAAGGATCTGTCCATGCCCGCTGCAAACACCCATTTCAATACCCTGCTGGAACGAGTTCCTGCCTGGATGATCGGCGCCCCGGCGCCGACTCGCCAAGCCTTGCGCCAGGCTGCCAGCCAGTCGCTGCCCTGGCTTGAACAGGCCCGCTTGAATCACCCCGACGTGCTGCTGCAAGTGCAGCAGATCTACACCCGCCATCGCCTCGACGAGCAGCAGGTGCAGGAAGTGCTGGCGCATCTGCCGGCCCCGGATGTGTTCGCCGAACCTTTGCTCAAGGCGGCAATCAAGGCGCGTTTCGACCTGGATATCGATGTACGCACGGGGTGCCTGTTCCATGCGCGCCTGTTGGAGGGCAACCGCCCCTATGAGTTCGCCTTGCAGACGCTACTGGCAGCGGCCCTGCAGAACTTCGAAGAATGGCAAGCCAAACCCGGCGCCATGGACCTGTGGCACATGAACCGGCTGGGTTACAAGGCTGCGGTGCTGGCCCAAGTCCCCGTGGACTCTGCCGAAACGGACGAGCACCTGGCCATCGAGCCGCACCAGTTCGCGGCGCTGTGCCGCGAACTGGACCTGGGCTGGCAGTACCAGCGGTTGATCGACGCGGTATTCCACCCGACGTCTGAACCTGGAGATGCTCCTGATGCCGCCGCGTTCAATTTGCGCGGCCGGTTTATCCAGTACGAACAATCGGCACTGTTGCTGCACAGCCACCTGGCGTATTTGCAGCAGCATATCCAGCAGCCGCTGCATGCGGCCTTGCAGCAGCTGGCGCGCAATCAGCCGGCGCAATGGCAGGGGAGTGCGCTGACCTGCCACAGCGTTCAACTGTTTGATGTTGCGCTCAACGGCATTGTAGTTCTGCGTGGTGGCGCCAATGAGGCGGGTGTGGAACGGGTGGCGGTGTATATCCCGGATGACCCGCAGTGCCCGTTGCGGGAATACGACAGCACTGTGCACTTTGCCGACAGCCTGCGTGACCGCTTGCTGCAGCCGGCTTACCGGCAGTTCTTCGCACGCTTTGTTCCGGCGCGTCATCGTCAGCAGTTGTTCGCTCGGCTCGAGCAGGTGTTCAGCCTTCAGGTGTGGAACAGCGGCGGCTGGTTCGAGCAACAGCAAGACCCGCGGGCGAAGTTGCAACTGAGTGACGAGCCAATACCCACGCCGTTACTCCATGCCCTCTACTGGCACAAAATAGCCGTGCTCAAGGACGATGGTCTGTTCCACGCGGTGCCTACGGCTGTGGAAGACCAGAAGTCATTCGACGACAAGCTGCTGTACTTCGCCGAAACCGCGCTGACACTGCTCAATGTTGCCGGCTTCGTGGTGCCCGCGTTGGGCCAGGTAATGCTCGTGGTTGCCGCGGTGCAATTGACGTACGAGGTGTACGAAGGGTTCGAGAGCCTGGCCAGTGGTGAGCAAGCACAGGCTTGGGGCTACCTGATGGACGTGGTGGAAAACCTCGCGTTGATGGCGGCCTTGGGCGGCGCAGCAGCCAGCGCGGGAGCGGTGCCGGCACTGGAAGCACCGCCGTTGTTGGAACAGATGCGCACCGTGCAACTTGGTGATGGCAGTACCCGCTTGTGGAAGCCGGATCTGACCCCCTTCGGCCACGACATCGTCCTGCCAGCCGGGCTGACGCCCAATGCACTGGGTTTGTATGACTACCAGGGCAAGCAGTGGCTGGCGCTGGATGGGCAGACATTCGCGGTGCAGCCAGCAACCGAAGCAGCGCCGTATCGCTTGCAGCACCCACGTCGCAGCGATGCCTACCCGCCACCCTTGCGCCACAACGGCGCGGGGGCTTGGCTGCATGAGCTGGATGCGCCCTTGAGCTGGGAACTGCCGACCCTGTTCAAACGCCTGGGGCCGATCGCTGACGGGGTCGGCGAAGCGCTGGGCCGACAGGTGCTTAAGGTCAGCGGCATCGACGAAAACCAGTTGCGTCGGGTGCTGGTAGAGGGTGAACGCGCTCCGGCCTTGTTGATCGATACGTTGCAGCGTTTCAAGCTTGATCAGGCGCTGGAGCAGTTCATTGCACAGATGCAGGCCGGTGATTTTCGCGCCGACCCAGCCTTGCAAGCGCAACTGTTGAGCGAACAGCCCGGCTGGCCGGCAGGCCGGGAGGTGACGGTGACGGCGGCTGAAAGCGATGTACTCGCCAGCGCGTTGCAGGCGCTGGATGAAGTGCAGATCAAGACCTTGCTGGGTGAAGAACCCGGCGTCGGGCAACTGGCTTTCGAGGTGCGTCTGCGGCGTCTGCGCGAGCAGTTGCTGGACAGCGTGCGGGCGCAACAAGGCCAGTTGTTTGCCACGCGCTACGCGGCCTCGCAGGTGTCCGAGCAGCCGGGTGTCGCATTGATACAACGCACGTTCAGCGGCGTGCCGAGGGCGATTGGCGAAGAGCTGCTGGCGCACGCGACCCCGGCAGAGCAGGAGCAACTCAACGCCGGTCAGCGCCTGCCGGCTCGGCTTGGCGAAGAAGCGCGGATCTACCAGCAGCAGGTACGCCTGGCCCGCGCCAGGGAGGGGCTGTACCTGAAGTCGGTACAGGGCGACGACATAGACAAACTGATCCTGCACAGCCTGGCCAACCTGCCTGGCTGGTCTGCGCAGGTGCGTCTGGAGGTGCGCCTGGGCTCAATCAGCGGCCGCTTACTCGACAGCGTCGGCCTGCCGGAAGCGCCGATCCGCAAAGTGCTGGTGAAGGAGGGCGACACCTACCAGGCTCGCGACAGCGACGATGGTCACCTGCACGGAAATGATGATCTGCTGGCTTCGGTGCTGCACGCCCTGCCTGATGCGCAACGCTCATCACTGGGCTTTCCCGACGTTGGCCAGGGCGCACAGCTCGAACGAGCGTTGCAGGAACTGCCAATGCTGGCGGATGAGGCCCTGCGCGAGGCCCTGAACATGCAACCGATCGACCCGGCGTTCCGCGCACCGATGCGACTGGCTGACAACCGCGTCGGTTATCCACTGAGTGGTCGAGGTGCCATGGCGGGCTACGTTACCGAGGATTCGCTGCGCGACAAGCTGCGTGTGCTTGATTTTGGGCTGAGCGAAGGGGGAATTGATGGGATGCTTCGCACGCTATACAGCAGAGGCACGAGCCGTGTGGAAGTCGATACCCTGCTGAACCGCCTATTGGACGAACGCCAAACGCTGCGCGCAAGCCTGGATCATTGGGCCCTGGACACTGCTGCACTGACTGACCCGCTAGGTACACGGGCACTCGCTCGCGAACATATCGCGCGGCAGTTGCAGCATCATTGGCGCGTCAACAGCGTGCCCGAGTTGGGTAGGGCTTATCAGCCACTACGCTTTTGGCGCGCGTCTCTCGCCGACTTTCCTGAACAGTTGCCCGCCTGGTTCTACGCGCAGGTGCAGGGGCTTGAACTGATTGAAGTGGAATTGTTCCGGATGGTCGAAGCGGGTGTGCCTTATTCGGCGCAGCATTTTCTGGCCGGGGTTGCCGACCTGGCCGAACTTACCCGGTTTTTCCAACGCTTCCCGAATGTTTCGGCCTTGCAGATCCAAAGTGTGCAGGGTGCCAGGCCGTCGTTGGTGAATCTGGCGTTAGCGGTGGTCACGGCTTTCCCCAATCTGCTGGATCTGCAACTGACTGACCTGGGTTTGGAGCTGTCGCAGGCAGCCCTGGACATCCTCTGCCCCAGTGGGCGTCTATCACTGATTACCCCGCGCTCTGCGCGGGGGCTGGCACAGTTGCAACGGTTGGACCTGAGTGGCAACCGCTTGAGCTTGACCAATGTCAGTTTGAATCTGGGGCATTTTGCCAACGCGCAATTGCAATACCTGGGGTTGGAGCGACTTTACCTCACGCGCTGGCCGGCCATGCTCAATAGCAATGCGTTGGGGCACTTTGCCGAAGTGTCCCTGGCAGACAACCATATCAACCAGTTGCCGATGTTCATGTTGCAGTCCGCCAACGACGATCAGGCGCTGACCCATATTTCATTGCGGGGCAACGCCTTGTCTCGTACTGCGCTGACGCAGGCCCGCACCAGTGAATGGAGAGGGGGGCGATACAGGTTCACACTGGATATCCCCGCAGACCTTCAGGTCAGGTTTGACGGCATGCGCGAGGGGTACAGGGCGCTGCTGGCAAGCATCGATGCCTGGGTTGAGCAGCCAGGCCTGGCGGCTGAGCTCCGGCAAGCCCACCAGCGCGCACGCGATGAAGTCGTGATGTACTGGCAGGCAGAGGTTGAAGGCGACCCATGCTCGCTGTTGTCATTTAGCAGGATCAACGTCGACGATTTCTCTCGGACGTTGCCCGCATTCTTCTATCAAACCGTAACCCGCTTGGAGCTGGATTCGCCGCTTACCAGCAGCGATGGGCTCAATGCATTCTTGCGCTTGTTTCCCCAAACGCAGGAATTGACCCTTCAGGGTCATGCTCAGCCCAACCTGCCTTCTCAGGTGTTGGCAGGGATGCAGAATGTGGAGGTGCTGAGGTTTATCGACCAGGGCGTGGTCATCGATCAGGCGCAGATCGACTTTTTTGCCAGCTTGCCGAACCTGAATCACTTGGCGCTGGACAGTAACACCATCGGCGCCATAACCCAGGCAAACGCCTTGAACCACAATCGCTTGAAGTTGTTGAGCCTGAATAGGATGGGTATCACAGCATGGCCGACCTGGGCGGAAGAATTACTGCATGATCCGCTGGAACTGCTGAGTTTGCGTGGTAATCAGATCTCGGAACTACCGGCGTCTCTGCCGAATCTTTCGCGTACTTTTGACGCATTCATAGAAATTGATCTACGCAATAACAGCTTCACCGATGCTGGGTATACACAAGCTCATGAACTGTTCAGGCATCAACGTGGCTATGCGTTGCACCTGGAGCGTGCAAGGTTCGCAGAGGCGTCTGGCGAGGAGTCGGAAGGTGAGGATTCTGACACCGCGTCACATTCCTCGGAACACACTTTGGCATCCAGTGAAGAAGAGGTCAGGCCGGCGCAGGAGTACTGGCTGGCAGAAGATGTCACAGAGCAAGAGCGTCAGCGAGCGCTCTGGCAGCAGGTCGAAAGTAGCAACCAAGCTACTCAGTTGCTGGCCCTGGTAGGGCGCTTGCGCGAAACCGCTGATTACCGGCCACGGACCCGGCCGGAGTTGATTGAGCGGGTGTGGCGGGTGCTGGAGGCGGCGCAGGATGAAGAACTGCGCGTGTTGACCAACGCCATTGCCGAAGGTGCGCTGATGAACGAGACCTGCGGGGATGGCATCCGCATGGAGTTCAATCAGATCGAAACGCTGGTCTTCACCCATCAGGCCTTGGCTCATGTACCAGAGCAACAGCGAGGGGCGTCGCTATACCGTTTGCTGCAGCAACTCTACCGCTCTGACGAGCTCGACCGAATAGCCCGAGCTCAAACCGGCGAGCGTGATGAAGCGGAGGTGCGTCTGGCCTACCGGCTACGTTGGGCGCAAGAGCTGGACCTGCCGTGGCCACCCAACCAGATGCTGTACCGTTCGTTTGCTGATCTTCGCCCACGGGAATTGGATGAGGCCCTGGCTGAGGTGCGTCAGGGTGAGCAGGGGGATTCGTTTCGGGACTTTGCAGCCAGACAGGAATTCTGGGTGGCGTATCTGCGCGAAGCAAACGCTGATCGATTCACCCAGATCGATGAGGTCTACAAGGCCCAGGTGTTGCACGTCAGCGACCTGTACCCGGGCGATACGCCGGATCAGAGCGGTGCGCGAATCCAGGCAATGGTGGTGGAGCGAGATCAACGCGAGCGTGACTTGATCGACGAACTGACCAACCATGCCGGTGGCGCTGGCGCATAGCAATACGGCCCCTTCTCATGACTCGCGCTATGATAGGCGGGTCATGAAACCCAGAGCCAGTCGCGCGATGCCCAGTATCACCCTGTTTCACACCCCGCCCCCCGAAACCATCAAGGCCCAGGTCCAGCAGATGGTCATCGACTACCTGACGGATGTCAGCCAGGTAGCCATTGCGCCGAGCAATCCGCTGTATCAGCTGTACCAATACGGTGTGGGTTTCGAGGTGCACCTTTATCTACAAGCGATGGACGGCACGCGCAACCTGCCGGTCGAGCTGATCGTTGCACTGGATGAGCACGACCCAGAAACCGTGCTCGGGTTTGTGCTGTACCAGCCAGTGATCGACGATGCCCAGGCCTGCGCCGTGGTCTACATGGCCGTGCGTGCGGCTCACCGGCGACAGGGTATTGCCCGCTCGATGCTGCAGCAGTTGACCGCGCGCTACCCGCATGTCGAGTTGGCCTGCACAGTGAACAAGGTGGCGTATTTCGAAGCCATGGGCTTGCAGGTATTGGCTGCGCGAGGGCCGCAGGTGCTGATGAATACCCGCGACTACCGCACCGACGGGTTGCTCCCCGTGCTGGATGTGGCGCCCATCTACAGCTCCCTGGAAGTGCGCCAGATCCACGCCTACCTGCTTGCCCAGCATGGCAAGAAGGTCATGACCGAGGCCGAGAAGAAGCGCGACCGGCACCTCGATCAACTGACCTATCAAGCCCGGCTGTTCGTTGACGAACGCCTTGGCGGCTGAGGCTTACGGCGTGCCGAACATCGCCGTCCAGTAGATACCGGCATCGCTTTTCGGGTCGATCGCATAGGCGGCGCCCAGTTCGCGAAATTGCGGGTTCATCAAGTTGGCGCAATGGCCGGGGCTGGCCAGCCAGCCATCCACCACTTTACGCACGCTGTCCTGGCCGGCGGCAATGTTCTCGCCGATGGACTGGTAGCTGTAGCCGGCCAGTTCGGCGCGGTCACCGGGGGTGCTGCCGTCGGGGTCCTTGTGGTCGAAGTAATTTTTGTTCGCCATGGACCGCGAATGGTCTTGCGCAGCACCGGCCAAGGTGACGTTCCAGGCCAGTGGTGTCACCGCGCCAAACGGCTGCCCGCCGCATTGGCGCGGGGTGGCACGGGCGCTATTGATCGCTTCGAGCAGTTTCTGCCCTTCACTCTGCGAATCACCGAGGCGCCCCGCCAGCAGCGGCCGGGCCAGGACGATTCGCCATTCGCGGCCTTCGCGGCTGACACCGATGTCGACGAACTGCGGGTCAAGCACGACCTGGCAGAAGCTCTCGCGCACGGCGTTCATCGCCGCTTGCGCATCCCGAGGCCCGGAGAGGCTGATGGCCTGCACATTGACCATCGGATAGCTGGCGCGTGCCAAGGCCTGCTGCAAGTCACCAATATTGCTGGCCGAAAGCACCAGGCGTGGGTCGCTGGCCAGCGGTGGCAGTTCCATGGTGCCTTGGCCAGCGCAGGGTTGAGTCTGGTTGCGGTAGCTGTTGATCGAGTCGACCAGTTGCGTCTCTTCCGTGGCCAGGGCCGTGGCGCTGAATGCCAGGCCCAGCGACAACAAGGTGATACGCAGGGTAGATGACAGGACGCGCATGAAACTCTCCCTTGAGCTGAGTGCCGCCATGATGCGTGATTTTCTGCTGTTTTTCAGCCCGGGTGCGCAGCACCGTGCTTTTGTTGCCAGGCACGAAGGCTATTTGGCTTTGCCATCGCGAGGCCGGTAGAACACGAACTTCTGCGTTTCAGCGGTCTTGAGGTATTCCTTGGCCCAGGCGGGATGGACATTGCGGTCGTGGAAGTACAGGGCCCCGGCGGTACGGTCGGTAAGCTGCTGGTTGAGAGCCTTGCGGGCGATTTCCTTGGCCACGGTATAGCGGGTTTCTTCCTGTACCTGGTCGGTACGGCCATCGCACCACCAGGAGAACTGGCAGGCCTTCTTGTCCGCGCCTTGCTTGACCACGGCGCAGATGGTCGCAGGAAAACCGTCCTTGCCGACCCGGTTGAGCACCACATTGGCAACGCCTTCCATGTCGGCGGCGCCTTCGCCCTTGGCTTCCCAGTAGATCGTGCGCGACAGGCAGGTGATGGCATCGTCCACGGCAGCCGTGCCGGCCGGGTCGACCGCCTGCACTTCGCTACGGGTGATGGCTGCGGCGGCCGGGGCTGCACTGACCGGGGCATTGTTGGCGGCTTTCTGTTCCAGGACCTCGGCCTTGTCTTCGGCGACGGCCGCCGTGGCGGTTTTGGGCGGTTCTTGCGCGATGGCGTGAACACTCAAAAGAACGGCGATCAGGCAGGTTGTCAGGCGTGTGAGGTCCATGGTCGAGCCCTTTGAGGAATGGCGCGGTGATCCGGCCTTGCCATGCGCCGGGTAACGACTGATCGTTGGCGACGATGGTGTTACTAAAATCGACCTCCCTGAAGTTCAAACATTCCGTGCTGAATCGCGACAGCCGGCAACTTGTCAAAGACACTTTGTGTCATGTATTTTGGTAAGTGTCATTTGCTTGGAAGGAACGTTGTGATGCATTTGCATTTTGTGGTCCATGAAGTCTTCGAGGGGCCGGGTGCATTGCTCGGCTGGGCTACATCGCGCGGCTGTAGCACGGGCTTCTCGCGGGTGTACGCTGGCGATGCGTTGCCGCAGTCGGTGGACGGCATCGATCTGCTGATCGTCCTGGGAGGGCCGCAGGGGCCCGGTACCACCCTGGCGCAATGTGCGCATTTTGATGGTCAGGCTGAAATGGCCTTGATCAGGCGTTGCATCGAGGCAGGGAAGGGCGTTTTGGGCGTATGCCTTGGCGCGCAGCTGATTGGCGAGGCCCTGGGCGCGCCGGTTGAGCGCAGCCCGGAAAAGGAAATCGGCAGTTTCCCGATCACCTTTACGGATCACGGCCGCCGGCATGACAAGTTCGCGCATTTTGGCGAGCAGGCGCTGGTTGGGCATTGGCACAACGATATGCCTGGGCTCACGCCTGAAGCGATCGTGTTGGCCAGCAGTGAAGGCTGCCCGCGCCAGATCATCGAGTACAGCGACAGGGTCTACGGCTTCCAGTGCCATATGGAATTCACCCCGGCGCTGGTCGAGTTGCTGATCGCGCATTCCGAGCACGAATTGCGCACGCTGACAGCGCAGCGCTTTGTGCAGCAACCCGAGCGGCTCAGGTTCAATCGGTACGAGGAGATGAACCAGCAGCTGTTCGTGTTTCTCGACAAGCTGGCTGCGACGTTGCAAGAGGGCTGACGGTTAGGAGGGCTGACGGGTAAGAGGGCTGACGGATCTCGCGTATGATGGGCGCTTTGCACCACACAGCAGGCGAGCCTCCCCGATGTCGATGAACAAACGCGAACAGGCGCATACCGAGCGCGACCTGATAGCGGCGCTGACCACCGCCTGTGAAACCGCCAAGGCGCAAATCCCCGGGTTTCAATGGCTGACCCACCAGCTGGATTTTGCCGCGTTTCCCGCCAGCCTGGTGGTGGTCTGGGTATTCGATACCCAGGCCAGCAAAGACCGTGCACTGGCCCAGGGCCTGAGTGCGCGGATGGTCGAGCTGACGGCCGAGGCCCTGGCCGAGACCGCAATCAGCCTCGACGCCGTAGCGCGGCATGTGCATTTCGACTCCGAAGAACAGTGCGCACGCATCAATGCCGGCAACTGGCTGCAACGCCTGGCGCGCTTGCGTCCATCGCGGGGTTGAGCCATGGCCAAGGACATCGACAATCCCTGTATCGCCGTGTGCCAGCTGAGCGGCGAGCTCTGTGTGAGTTGCGGGCGTAGCAAGGACGATATCCGCAAATGGAAGAAGATGAAGCGCCCGGAGAAAATGGCAGCGGTCCAGCGGGCAAGCGCGCAGATGAAACGCTTGCAGAAAAAGGGCGGGTGAATACCCGCCTGTGCAGTGCCTGAAATGTTCGATGACGGTTTTGCGATGTTCCCACCCTTGCTACCCGCGTAGCCTCCCTTTGGCTTGCTTGGCTGCGTTCGCATGCCGGCAGAGCACCGTTACAAATTCGCCACTGGAAATCACAATAGATTGGTACGATACTCCTCGTACCAAGGGGCCAATATGGAAAGAGGCTTCAAGCAGGCCAGATACGATGTGATGTCTGCCCTGGAAGCGGGCGACTATCAACACGCTATTCGCGGCGAGATCGATGTAAAAAACCAGCTCGCTACCGGCGAGGTGTCAGCCACGGAAGTGATCGAGATCATCCGGCATTGCAACGGTATGCATCATTGCAGCAGCCCGCATCACAACGTTCCCGACATCGAGGTTCATGTGCTCAAGCGGGTGGGGTGGTACATCAAGTTCTATTTTATCGAGCCAGACGTCTGGTTCATCAGCGTCCATCGGTGAGTACAGGTTATGAAGCTCTATCTGGAAGGTGATCGTGGCAAAGCGCTTTGTGAGCATTGCCAGCAACTGGTTGCAACGGTGTATGCCCGGCGTGACGTGCCGTTTAGCGACGGGCACGGCGAGGCGAAGGACATCCTGGTCGGGGTGTGCGAAAGCTGTGAGGCGGTGGTAGCCGTTCCGCCGCAGTCGACGCCTGCGATCAAGGCGTCGCGCAAGCAGCAACTGATCTCGATCGAGGCACGCTTGCCGGCGGTCTACCTTGATGTGCTGGATGCTGCAATGCACCTGCTGGCGCAGGAAGCCGGGCTGCAGCTACGCAAGTTGGTACTGAGTTATTATTTCCGCGTGCTGGCCGAACATGAAGCTGGCGCCGCGAACCTGAACACCACCCATCAGTCGTTTATCCAGGCGCTTGCGCAACAGCGATTGGCCAGGCAGTTGCCGCTGTCGCGATCAATGAAGCGTCTTTCCATGAAAGTGAACCATTTTGTCGCCGAGGATTTCGAGGTGCTGCTGCAGGCCACCCGCCTGAGCCAGACCGACCTGCTCAAATCGGTGATCGCACAGATTCAGCAGGATGTTCTGGAGCAGGGCAACCCTTCGATCATCGAAGACCTGCAACGCCTGACGCGCGTTGCGCTGTAGACGCACACACCTCCCTTGCACTTTTCAGCACCCCTCGCCCAGAGGGGTGTTTGCCTTACGAAGGACCCTTCCATGCAAAACCAACCGCTCAACGCCATCGACTTCGCATTTATTGAAGAAACCCTGCTCAAATACGGTGATGACCACTCCGTACTCAACCTTGCCGAGCTTGACGGGTATTTCACCGCGCTGGTGTCCGGCCCGCTGCAGGTCGACATCGCCGAATGGTTCCCGGCCATCTGGGGTGGTCAGAACCCGGAGTGGGAGCTGCCCGAGGAGTGCAAGCGCTTCATCGAGCTGAGCGTGCGTCACCTCAATGCGCTGGCCACCCAGCTGGCTTCAGACCCGCAAGGTTTCCAGGCACGTTTTGAGCAAACCGAACACCAGGGCGAAATGCTTACGCTGGCCGAAGAGTGGTGCTTTGGCTATCTGCGCGGTGTTGCCGTGGGCAACTGGCCTGAGCTGTCAGGGGCGCATGCGCAGCAACTGCAGGCCATCGTCGAGTGCGCCGAGCAGGACAACTTCGAGCTGCCGGCCGACCTGAATGTCGCCGAGCACCGCCAGCGCGTTGCGGCCATAGAACCGGCGGCTCGTGAGCTGCATGACTATTGGGCGGCCAAGCGTCAGGCCTGATTCAGTTTTTTTGCCGCGCCCCGGCGCGCAGCTCGATCTGCGCGCACAAGCCCCCACCTTCGCGATTGCACAAGGTGAGGTGGCCGCCAATCGCGTGGGTCAGTTGCTGGGCAATGGCGAGCCCCAGGCCGGTGCCACCGGTGCTGCGGTTACGTGAGTTTTCCACGCGGTAAAACGGCTTGAGCACTTCGTCCAGCTCTGCGTGGGGGATGCCCGGGCCGTTGTCCAGTACGCGGATCAAGGTTGTGCCGGCAACACCGCTACTGACCTCCAGTTGCGCCGCCCCGGCGAACTTCAGTGCGTTGTCGACCAGGTTCACCAGCACTCGCTTGAGCGCATGTGGGCGTGTGTCTATCACTGCGCCGTTCTTCTCATTCAGCGCCACCTGCTGGCCACTGTCCTGGTAGTCGAATACCAGGCTGTCGAGGAAGGCATCCAGATCAACCCGGCAACTCGCCTCGGTGTTGCCATCAATGCTGCGCGCATAGGCCACGCCCTCGCGTACAAGGTGTTCCATGGCATTGAGGTCGGCGGCCAGTTTGTCCTTCTCAGCCGTCGCCTCCATGAACTCGACCCGCAGCTTCATGCGGGTGATGGGGGTTTGCAGATCGTGGGAAATCGCCGCCAGCAGTTGCATGCGCTCCTTGAGATAGGCCGCGATGCGCGCCTGCATGGTGTTGAAGGCCTTCGCGGCGTAAACCACTTCCCGTGGCCCGGTTTCGCTCAGGCTGGGGCCGGGGGCGTTGGGGTCGAGGTAGTCCACGGCTTGCGCCAGGCGAGTCAGCGGGCGGATCGCGGTTTTTACCGCCAGCCAGGTGCAGAACAGTAGCAAGGCCAATTGAATCAGCAGCACGACCGGCAACCATGACGACAAGGGCACCATGGCCGGGGTGACATCAACGATCAGCGGCTTGCCGTCGGCCAGGCGCAGGTGAACCTGGAAATGTACCGTTGGCCCAGGAATGTTCTGGAAGTCCAGCGTGTACTGGCTGCCGATGGCCTTCTGGATGGACAGCGCGGCCATGGGGGCGTTGTCCATTGCCAAGGGCTCGCCCGCCAGGCCCGAGTCCAGGTGAAATCGGAAGTTGCGCCGTGCCAGCCGAGGCAGCCACGCTTCACGTTCTGCGGCCGGCAGGCGATCAAGGATGGCAATCGATGTGGCGATGTCTTGCTCAAGGTTGCCCAGCATCATGGTGCGCGCGCTCTGGAAGCGCTCATAGAACTGAAAGCTGAAAGACAACCCGTACGCCAGCACCAACCCGGTGAAGAAAATCAGCGCCAGGCGTGAGGCCAGGGTCCGCGGCCAGCGCAGCAGGCCGTTCATGATGGCGTTCCGGGCAGTTGTACCGGCAGAGAGAATACATAGCCTTCGCTGCGCACTGTCTTGATGTAGGCAGGTTCCCGCGCGTCGTCCTGCAAGCGCTGGCGCAGGCGGCTGACCAGCAGGTCGATGGAGCGGTCGAAGATATCCGCCTCGCGGCCCTGGGTCAGGTTGAGCAGTTGTTCGCGGCTCAGTACTTGTTGTGGGTGGTCCAGGAACACGCGTAGCAAGCGGTATTCGGCACCGCTCAAGGCAATCAGCGTGCCGTCGGCATCCAGCAGATGGCGCGCTGTGGTGTCCAGGCGCCAGTGGCCAAAACCGATCAGCCGGCTGCTTTCACTGATACTCAGGTTGGGCGGCAGCATGCGCGTACGGCGCAGCACAGCGTTGATGCGGGCGAGCAGTTCGCGGGCCGAGAAGGGTTTGCTCAGGTAGTCGTCGGCGCCCATCTCCAGGCCGACAATGCGGTCGGTTTCATCATTGCGTGCCGTCAGCATCAACACCGGCGTGGCCTTGTGCTTGCCGGCACGCAGCTCGCGGCACAGCACCAGGCCATCATCGCCTGGCAGCATGATGTCGAGCACGATCAGGTCGACCACGTTGGCGTCGAGAAAGGCGCGCATCTGCCGGCCATCGGCGACGATGGTGCTGCGTAGCCCGTTCTTCTTCAGGTAATTGCCCACCAGCTCCCTGATTTCGCGATCGTCGTCGACGATCAGGATGTGATCGACATGATCCATCGGCCAGGCCTCCGTTCGGTTGAATGCAGCGCAGTGTACTGAGCTGCGCGGCGCTTGCCTGCTGCCCTTTGTATTGCAGTGTATCTGCCGGCCTGGCAGATACATGGCGAGGTGCACGACCGGTGCGGCGGACACACCCCAGATACCTTCAGGGCCCGAAATGTGTAGCAACGGGAGAGGGCACCTCCTCTCCCAGCCAAGCAACACATTCGCTCAGGAGACACCTCATGAACTGCAAATCACTGATGACTGCCGGGCTGTTCGCACTCTTCGGTTCTATGGCCCTTGCCGCCCAGGCGGACACAAGCGTGCCGGTAGAAACCTACCACTACGGCACGCACCTGGATGTGAGCCGCGTGCTTTCAATCCAGCAGGCCGACAGCCACACCTGTGGCGTGACCCGCTCGCAGATGAACTATCTTGACTCCAACGGTAAGGAGCACCGTCTGCAATATCAGAGCTTTGCCAACGATTGCCATGAGGGCAATTGAGCACGGCGCTCCTCGTGGCGCCCGGCAATTCGGGTGCTTCAATTTTCCGATAGCCCCGAGGTCAGATGATGTTGATGCTTGTGTTCGTTACTGTGATGTTGGCCCTGTTGAGCCCTTTGGCTTTGTTGTTGCTGACGCGCGCGGGGGTGCTGCGCAGTTCCCCGCGCATGCGTGCCTGGGCCCCTCGCGGTGTGGCCGTTGCTGCGCTGCTGGCGGTGGGGTTGAGCGTCTCGGGGCCGGGGGGGCGCCCGTTGATTGACACGGTCTTCGCCAGTAGCGGCGGCGGGCTCCAGTCGTATGGCGAGATGCCCTCGCTCAGCGGTGCCGAGCAATGGTTGAACTCGCCACCACTGGATCGCCAGGCCCTCAAGGGCAAGGTGGTGCTGGTGGATTTCTGGACCTTCGACTGCATCAATTGCCAACGCAGCCTGCCGTACGTCAACCAATGGGCCAAGCGCTATGCCGACCAGGGGCTGGTGGTAATTGGTGTGCACACGCCGGAATATCCCTTCGAGAAAGTCGTTGCGAGTGTGCGTGAACAGGTGAAGAAGCTGGGCATTGAATACCCGGTAGCCATCGATAACGACTACCGGATCTGGAATGCCTTCTCCAACCAGTTCTGGCCTGCGCATTACTTTATCGATGCCAAGGGGCAGGTGCGTTTCGTGCACTTCGGCGAGGGTGCCTATGACACCCAGGAACAGGTGATTCGCGAGCTGCTCAAGGCCAGCAAGGAAACCTGAGGCGTGCTTACGGGTGCTGGCGCAGCAGCTTTTCGAGTTGCGCCAGTTCCCAGGTGCTGAGCAGGCTTACCGGGTCGGTGCCGTAGCGTTGCCAGGTGTCGAGCGAGCCTTGGCGGCCGTCCGGGCAGCGGCAGTGCTGGCAGTGGTGCAATTGCTCGCCGCTGAAATCGAGAGTCAGTTGCCAGCCTTCGATGTCGACCACCACGTGCCCGGGCGGGCACCGCAGATCGAGGCGCTGCAGGGTGTGCGTGCCCATCGCGGCGTCGCGTAGGCACTGGTAGGTTTCGCGGGCGCTGAGTGGCGACAGTGGAATCATGGGCGCATTGTGCCTGAATTGCCGACACCTCGTGTAGCCGCTGCCGCGAGGCTGCGCTGGAGCCCGCAGGGCTCCCAACAGCGGCACCTGCGTTGCAGGTGAGCGCAGCCTGGCGGCAGCGAGGGGATACCCAGGCCCTCACAAAACCCCAGCCAACTTCCCCGGATAGTTCATCACGAACTGCACATGCGCCTTCACCCCGGTCGCCAGCGTGGCATCGTCTGCAGTGAAATACGGGCTGTGGTTGTTCGGCGCCTTCTGCATGTCCTGCCCTTCAGGCGTGGCCCCAAGGAACACAAACAACCCCGGCACTTTTTGCGCATAGAACGAGAAATCCTCGCTCGGCGACAGTGACGCGTCCAGCCGCTCGACCTTGCCCGGCGCGGCCAGCTCCAACGCTGGCACCATGGCTTCGGTGAGCTGCGGATGGTTGGTGGTGACCGGCGCATGATTGACCAGCAGCAAGTCTGCCTGGGTCTCGTAGGCGCTGGCGATCCCGTTCACCAGTGGTGGCATTTTCTGCAGGATGGTCTCGCGAATCGAGGCGTCGTTGGTGCGGATGGTGCCTGTCAGCTCGACGGTTTCCGGGATGATATTCCCGGCTGACCCACCGTTGATGGTGCCAACGCTGATCACCCCCATGCCCTTGGTCAGGTCAATCCTGCGGCTGACCAGGGTTTGCAGCCCGCTGATGATGCCCTCGCTGGCGACAATCGGGTCGATTCCGCTCCAGGGCGCAGAACCGTGGGTCTGTTGGCCCTTGATGGTGATGCGAAAGCCATCGCTGCTGTTGAGCACGGTACCGGCTTTGTAATACAGGTGGCCGGTCGGGTAACCGGCCATCACGTGCACGGCAAAGATCGCCTCGACTTTCGGGCTCTCCAGCGCGCCGTCGCGAATCATCGCCTGGGCGCCCACCAAGGTGTCGGTCTGGAAGTCGTCGACATCGGCCGCCCCTTCTTCAGCGGGTTGGAACAGGAACACCACGGTGCCGGCGACCTGCTCGCGGTGTTCGGCCAGTACGCGCGCCGCGCCCAGCAGCATGGCGGTATGGGTGTCGTGGCCGCAGGCGTGCATCACCGGCACGCTTTTGCCCAGGCGAACACCCATGGCGCTGCTGGCGAAGGGCAGGCCGGTCATCTCCTTGACCGGCAGGGCGTCCATGTCGGCCCGCAGGGCAACAACGGGGCCGGGTTTGCCGCCTTTGAGCACGCCGACCACACCGGTCTTGCCCACTTGGGTGCGCACCTCGATACCCAGCGCCTTCAGGTGATCGGCCACCAGCTTGGCGGTCTTCACCTCCATGTTGCCCAGTTCCGGGTGTTGGTGAATGGTGTGGCGCAGGTCGATGACCTGCTGGTTGACCGAGGCAACGGCTGGGTCGACCCAGGCCAGGTCGGCGGCGTGGGCGAAGCTGGTCGAGAGGGCGCCAAGCAGGGCCAGGCACAGCGGGGCAGGTGCAAATCGCATGAAAGGGTTCCACTGGATTATTGTTTGAGCGGCGCACGCAAGCAGCCGTGACCTAGGGTAGGGCGGGACGGGCGGGGGGACAAACGCAGATGGCCGGTAATCGCACGGCTTTGCCATGCAAGCGGTGATCGGGGGTATTGGGAAATGCGCCCTCCCTGGCGGGGAGGGCGCACCCGTTCAGCTGTGGGTGATGTCCCGGTCCTTGGTTTCCGGCATGAAGCAGATACCGAGGATGGCCGTCATCACGGCGATGACAATGGGGTACCAGAGCCCGTAGTAGATATCGCCGGTCGCCGCCACCATGGCGAACGCCACCGTGGGCAGGAAACCACCGAACCAGCCATTGCCGATGTGGTAGGGCAGCGACATCGAGGTGTAGCGGATACGCGCCGGGAACAACTCCACCAGCCAGGCGGCAATCGGGCCATACACCATGGTCACGTAGATCACCAGGATGGTCAGCAGCAATAGCACCATGGGGTAGTGGATCTTGGCCGGGTCGGCTTTTTCCGGGTAGCCGGCGTCCTTGAGGGCGGCGCCCAGCGTGGCGACAAAGGCGTCGTTCTGCGCCTTGAAGTCAGCAGCAGGCAGGCCGGTGCCTTCGAAGCTCTGTAGCACCTTGTCGCCGATGCGGATCTGCGCGACGGCGCCTGCGGCGGCTTTTTCGTTCTCGTAGGGCGTGGCCCGCTTGGCCAGTACGCTCTTGGCCAGGTCGCAGGAGCTGGTGAATTTGGCCTTGCCCACCGGGTCGAACTGGAACGAGCACTGGGCCGGGTCGGCGATCACCGTGACCGGGTTCTTTTCCTGGGCGAGGAACACGTCCGGGTTGCCGTATTCAGTGAGCGCCTTGAAGATCGGGAAGTAGGTCAGTGCCGCGATGATGCAGCCGGCCATGATGATTTTCTTGCGCCCGATACGGTCGGACAGGCTGCCGAAAATCACGAAGAACGGCGTGCCGATCAGCAACGAGCCGGCAATCAGCAGGTTGGCGGTTTGCGGGTCGATTTTCAGCGTCTGCAACAGGAAGAACAGGGCATAGAACTGTCCGGTGTACCAGACCACTGCTTGGCCGGCAGTGCCGCCGAGCAGCGCCATGATGACGATCTTGAGGTTGTCCCAGCGGGCGAAGGATTCGGTCAAGGGTGCCTTCGACGCCTTGCCTTCGGCCTTCATTTTCTCGAATACCGGTGACTCGCTCAGTTGCAGGCGGATGTACACCGAGACGATCAGCAGCAGGATCGACAGCAGGAACGGAATCCGCCAGCCCCAGGCCTCGAACGCTTCAGTGCCTAGTATGGTGCGGCAGGCGAGGATCACCAGCAGCGACAGGAACAGGCCAAGTGTCGCGGTGGTTTGTATCCAGGAGGTAAAAAACCCGCGTTTGCCCGGTGGCGCATGCTCGGCCACGTAGGTGGCGGCGCCGCCATATTCACCGCCCAGTGCCAGGCCTTGCAGCAGGCGCAGGGTGATCAGGATGACCGGCGCCGCCACGCCGATGCTCGCGTAGCTGGGCAGTATGCCGACGATGGCAGTGGACACGCCCATGATCACGATGGTGATCAGGAAGGTGTGCTTGCGCCCGATCATGTCGCCCAGGCGCCCGAACACGATGGCGCCGAAGGGGCGTACGGCGAAGCCGGCGGCAAAGGCGAGGAGGGCGAAGATGAAGGCGGTGGTTTCGTTTACGCCGGCGAAGAAATGCTTGGCGATGATCGCGGCGAGGGAACCGTAGAGGTAGAAGTCGTACCACTCGAATACGGTGCCCAGTGAGGAGGCGAAAATGACCTTGCGCTCCTCCTTGGTGATCCCGCGTCTGGGAGCGCTGTCGCTGGGTGAACTGTCGATTGCCGCCATGAGTCTTCTCCGTCCTGTTCTTGTCGCTGACCGGAGCACTTCACTTCCATTGCCGCACCCAGGCCCGGGGGCTGATGTTGTCGGAAAACGGATTGCGCAAAACCTGAACACAGGTTGACGGCCCTACATTGCTGCAAGGTCTCTGAAAGCATAATTATTATTTGGCAGATATCCACTCGCCATCATGCAAAGGCAGGTTGCCTTGCAGATGGCTATGGCAAGTTCAGTCGATTTCGGCGAGGGCGTTGTAGTACTTGCTCTGTTCCGGGGTGAAGGTGACCACCATCCCGGTCCTGGCGCAGTTCAAGGTGACTTCCGACTGCGTGTCGACGCTCAGGTCTTCGCCGCGCAAGCCTTGCCATTGGGCCAGGTACTTGAGCGAGCCGAATTTTTCGACTTTTTTCAGGGTGCGATCAGAGCCGCCTTTCCAGCCCAGCACCGGCAGCTCGCCATTGAGGCAGCGCTGCGCCATCTCCGGGGCTTTCAGTGCGCGTTCGCGGCCTATCTCCCAGCAGCGGATCAGGCCGTTGTCAGGGCCTTCCCAGGTTTCCTGCCAACTGAGCGTGGGGCGGATGGGGCTTTGGATTGATCGGTGAACACGTTTGGTCATGCAGCCTCCCTGGCCGACGGATCCTTGTGGTATGGCACACAGCGATATCACGATGCTACTAATTGGCTATTAGCGTGTCTACTCGCAACAGACCCTGGTTTTGGCGAGTGGTTCACAACGCTGACGCGACCTTGTTGCCGATGTCTTCCGCCAGCCAGGCCTTCCAGATGGCCGGGTTGGCCCGCATGAATGCCAGGGCGGCGTCCTTGGGTGCCTGATGGCTCTCGCTCATCTTGGCCAGCGCTGCGTTGAGGGTCTGGATGGGCAGGTCGACCTTGGCGAAGAATGCCACCAGCTCCGGGTACTGCTGGCGGAACGGGGCGGAGACGCCGATCGACAGTTTTGCCGGTAGCGAACGGCTGCCGATGGGGTTGGGGTTGTTGGCGTCTGTCAGGGTTTCCCAGGCCTTGGCATCGAAGGCGGGTTCCTCCAGGCGGACCAACGGGAAGCGCCCCATCAGCGGGGTGGGCGTCCAGTAGTAGAACAGCACCGGTTTGCCACGGCGAATGGCCGAAGTGACCTCGGCGTCCAGCGCAGCGCCCGAACCGCTGCGAAAGTTCACATAGGTGCTGTCCAGCCCGTATGCCTTGAGCTTCTGGGTGTTGACGGTTTCCGAGGTCCAGCCGCTTGGGCTGTTGAGGAAGCGGCCCTTTTTCGGGTCTTCGGGGTCGCTGAACACGGCGGCGTAGCGCTTGAGGTCTTCCACCGAACGCAGGTCGGGCGCCATGGGCTTGATGTCGCGTGCCGGGTCGCCCTTGATCACGTATTCGGGCACCCACCAGCCTTCGTCGGCGTTCTTCACCGTGTCGCCGATGCTGAACACCTGGCCGGCCTGCTCGGCCTTGACCCACGCGGGGCTGCGACCGGCCCATTCTTCGGCGATCACCTGGATGTCATTGCGTGCCAGGGCGACTTCCATGCTCACCGTGCTGCCGGGGAGGGTGTCGGTGGGGTAGCCATAGCCCTTTTCGACGATAAGACGCAGGATTTCCGTGGTCAGGCTGCCGCTTTCCCAGGTGATTTCGCCGAAATGGATCGGGGGGGCGCATCCGCAGCGGTTACCGCCTGGGTCAGGCCCAGGGTGAGCAGTGCACAGGCCAGCCAGTGGGGGAGTCGGTTCATCTTGCCTCGCTTGTCGGGGTGTCTGGGCCAAAGGGGTACGGGGCAGTGTAGTAGCCCTAATTTGTTTGCAACTTCGTTCGTTCCCTAGATAGCTTCCGTGCGCCCCGACGCCACGAGCCTCATTCAACGAAGGAGACAGGCAATGACATCCGTTTTTGATCGCGACGACATCGTGTTCCAGGTAGTGGTCAACCACGAGGAACAATATTCCATCTGGCCTGACTACAAGGCCATCCCGACCGGCTGGCGCACCGTCGGCAAAAGCGGCCTGAAGAAGGACTGCCTGGCCTACATCGACGAGGTCTGGACCGACATGCGTCCGCTGAGCCTGCGCCAGAAGATGGCCGAAAACGCTTCCGCTCAGTAAGGGGGCAGCCGTGTCCTCATTGACCCTGCTGTGCCTGCCGTATTCCGGTGCCAGCGCCATGGTCTACAGCCGCTGGCGACGCAAGTTGCCAGCCTGGCTGAATATTCGCCCGGTGGAATTGCCCGGTCGCGGCGCGCGCCTGGGCGAGACGCTGCACACCGACATGCAGGTGCTGGCCCGGCAGTTGGCGCAGGAGCAGCGCCTGGCGGCCAACCAGCCTTACGCGCTGCTTGGCCACAGCCTCGGCGCCTTGCTCGCATTCGAGCTGGCCCATGAGCTGCAAGCCCTGGGTTGCCCGGCGCCGGTGGCCTTGTTTGCCTGTGGCACCGCGGCCCCCACGCGGCGTGAAGACTACGATGGCGGCAACTGGCGCGAGCCCAAGAGCGATGCCACGCTGATCGACGAGCTGCGCACCTTGCAAGGAACGCCCGAGGAGGTGCTGGCCAATCAGGAGCTGATGAGCCTGACGCTGCCGGTGCTGCGCGCCGATTTTCTGCTGTGCGGGCGTTACCAGTACCGCCAGCGTTCGCCGTTGCGCTGCCCGCTGCATGTACTGGGTGGGGAGGATGATCGGGCGAGTGAAGAACAGTTGCTGGCCTGGCGCCAGGAAAGCCTTGGCGATTTTGCCCTGGAGATCTTCCCGGGCGGCCATTTCTTTATCCACGAGCATGAAGACCGTGTGCTGGGCGTGCTTGCCGCGTCGCTGGAGCCGCTGCGCCTGACCGCCTGAAACCCGCCAATGCCCCCCCGCTGCGCGCGCATTGGTTGCGCCGAGGGGCTGTGGCTTGCATAGTCGTGCCCCGGGACCGTCCCTTTATCGACGCCGGAGGCGCAGCATGCTGATCGACCCAACCCAGTCCACCCTGCTGGTCATTGATGTCCAGGAGAAGCTTATCGGTGCGGTCAGCGACCCGGCCGGCACCTTGGCACGGACCCGCTGGCTGCTTGGCGCAACGGCCGAGCTTGGCCTGCCGTGCGTGTTCTCCGAGCAGTATCCCAAGGGCCTCGGGCCAACCGTCGCTGAACTCAAAGAGGCGGCGCGGGGCGCTGAAGTCGTCGAAAAGCTGCACTTTTCCTGTGTCGCCGCTAACTGCCTGCCATCTTCGCTGATGGCGCGTAAACAGGTGATCGTCTGCGGCATGGAAACCCATGTGTGCGTGCTGCAGACCGTACTGGGGCTGCTGGCGCTGAACAAGCAGGTATTCGTGGTCGAAGACGCCTGTGACAGCCGTACGGCCTACAGCAAGGCCACTGGCATCCAGCGCATGCGTGACGCCGGGGCGCAGATCGTCACCCGCGAGATGGTGCTGTTCGAGCTGCTGGGCAGTGCCAGCCACGAAAAATTCCGCACCCTGAGCAAGACCTTCCTGGTGGGTGAGCAACCCTGATGAAGGGCAGGCATGCGCTGCTTGGCGTTGCAGCGATGCTGTTGCTGGCCGGTTGTGCCGGCCAGCGGGGGACGCAATCGGCGTCCCCGGAGCAGATACAAGCGTTGATCGTGCGCTTGTTGCCGGCCAATACCGCAGACCGCCAGGGTTGGGCCAGGGACATTCAGGTCGCCTTCACTGCCCAGAGGCTCGACCCCAGCCAGTCCAACCTGTGCGCCGTACTCGCCGTTACCGAGCAGGAATCCACCTTCCAGGCGGACCCGCAGGTGCCTGGCCTGGGGCGTATCGCCCGGCAGGAAATCGACCGCCGCGCCGCCCGAGTGCATGTGCCACAACTACTGGTCAACGCGGCCCTGAAAACCCCATCGCCGAATGGCAAAAGCTATAGCGAGCGGCTGGATGCGGCGCGCAGCGAAAAGCAGCTCAGTGCCATTTTCGATGACCTGATCGGTTCCGTGCCGTTGGGGCGAACCTTGCTGGGTGACCTGAATCCGGTGCGTACCGGTGGGCCGATGCAGGTCAGCATCGCGTTTGCCGAGCGTCATGCGCAGGGTTATCCGTACACCTACAGCGGGACGATTCGCCAGGAGGTGTTCAGCCGGCGCGGCGGCATGTATTTCGGTATCGCGCACCTGATGGGCTACCCGACGCACTATGACCAGCCGCTGTACCGCTTTGCCGACTTCAATGCGGGTTGGTATGCCAGTCGCAATGCGGCGTTTCAGGCGGCGCTCAGCCGTGTTTCCGGCGTCGACCTCGCGCTGGATGGGGACCTGATTGCGCCGGGGGCGATCTTCCCCGGCAGTACCGAGAAGGCGGTGCGGCTGTTGGGCGCGAAGCTGGATTTGCGCAACCCGAGTATTCGCAGCCAGCTGGAGGAGGGCGATAGCCTGGATTTCGAGGAGACGCCGCTGTACGAGCGTCTGTATGTGTTGGCGGACAAGTCGGCCGGTAAGGCGCTGCCTCGGGCGATTCTGCCGGGTATCGAGCTCAAGAGCCCGAAGATTACCCGCAAGCTGACCACCGCGTGGTTTGCCAAGCGGGTGGATGAGCGCTATTTGCGCTGCATGAAACGCTGATTTATTTGTAGCCGCTGCCGAGAGGCTGCGCTGGAGCCCGTGAGGGCTCCCAAAGGCGGCGCCCGCTACGCAGGCGAGCGCAGCCTGACGGCAGCGGCTGCGCGGGATCTGATTCAGCTATTGAGCGCTAACAGCCAGGCATAAAAAAGCCCCGCCAGAGGCGGGGCTTTTTCAACACCTGATCAGCTTAGGCTTGAACAACCGGGATCTTGGCGTTCGCAGCGGCTTCGCGGAAATCGGCGATCTGGTCGAAGCTCAGGTAGCGATAAACGTCGGCAGCCATGCTGTCGATGCTCTTCGCGTACTCCATGTACTCCTCGACGGTCGGCAGCTTGCCGATGATCGACGCCACGGCAGCCAGTTCGGCCGATGCCAGGTAGACGTTCGCGCCATCACCCAGACGGTTCGGGAAGTTACGGGTCGACGTCGACACAACGGTCGAGTTCGCCGCAACGCGTGCCTGGTTACCCATGCACAGCGAGCAACCCGGCATTTCCATGCGCGCGCCAGCCTTGCCGTAGATGCCGTAGTAGCCTTCTTCGGTTAGTTGGTGAGCGTCCATCTTGGTTGGCGGCGACAGCCACAGGCGGGTAGGGATCGAACCCTTGACCTTGTCCAGCAGCTTGCCGGCAGCGCGGAAGTGACCAATGTTGGTCATGCACGAACCGATGAACACTTCGTCGATCTTCTCGCCCTGAACGGTCGACAGCAGACGCGCGTCGTCCGGGTCGTTCGGCGCGCAGAGCACAGGCTCCTTGACGTCGGCCAGGTCGATTTCGATGATTTCGGCGTATTCGGCATCTGCGTCGGCAGACAGCAGTTCCGGGTTGGCCAGCCAGGCTTCCATCGCCTGGGCACGACGCTCCATGGTGCGCGCATCGCCGTAGCCTTCGCTGATCATCCAGCGCAGCAGGGTGATGTTCGACGTCAGGTACTCGGCGATGGCTTTCTCTGGCAGCTTGATGGTGCAGCCGGCAGCAGAACGCTCAGCCGAGGCGTCGGACAACTCGAATGCCTGCTCGACAGTCAGCTCGTCGAGGCCTTCGATTTCCAGGATGCGGCCGGAGAAGGCGTTGATCTTGCCCTTCTTCTCGACGGTCAGCAGGCCTTTCTGGATGGCGTAGTAAGGGATCGCATGGACCAGGTCACGCAGGGTGATGCCTGGGTTCAGTTTGCCCTTGAAGCGCACCAGGATCGACTCTGGCATGTCCAGCGGCATGACGCCGGTGGCTGCGGCGAACGCAACCAGGCCGGAACCGGCCGGGAACGAAATGCCGATCGGGAAGCGGGTGTGCGAGTCACCACCGGTACCGACGGTGTCCGGCAGCAGCATGCGGTTCAGCCAGCTGTGGATGATGCCGTCGCCTGGACGCAGCGACACGCCGCCACGGGTGCGGATGAAGTCTGGCAGGGTGTGGTGGGTGGTGACGTCGATCGGCTTTGGATAGGCCGCGGTGTGGCAGAAGGACTGCATCACCAGGTCAGCCGAGAAGCCCAGGCACGCCAGGTCTTTCAGCTCGTCACGGGTCATCGGGCCAGTGGTGTCCTGGGAGCCGACGGTAGTCATCTTCGGTTCGCAGTAGGTGCCTGGACGCACACCTTGGTTTTCTGGCAGGCCGCACGCCTTGCCGACCATCTTCTGGGCCAGGGTGAAGCCCTTGCCGGTGTCGACTGGCGCTTCTGGCAGCTTGAACAGGTCGGTTGGGCCCAGGCCCAGCTCGGCACGGGCTTTTTCGGTCAGGCCACGGCCGACGATCAGCGGAATACGGCCGCCAGCGCGGACTTCGTCGAGCAGCACCGGGGTCTTCATTTCGAAGGTGGTGAGGACTTCGTCAGTACCGTGCTTGCAGACTTTGCCTGCGTGCGGGTACAGGTCGATCACGTCGCCCATGTGCATGTTCGACACGTCGAACTCGATTGGCAGGGCGCCGGCGTCTTCCATGGTGTTGTAGAAGATCGGGGCGATTTTCGAACCGAAGCAGAAACCACCGCCGCGCTTGTTCGGCACGTACGGGATGTCGTCGCCGAAGAACCACAGCACCGAGTTGGTTGCCGATTTACGCGAGGAACCGGTACCGACCACGTCACCGACGTAGGCGATAGGGAAGCCCTGGCCGCGCATTTCTTCGATCTGCTTCATCGGGCCGATGGAGCCTTGCACGTCCGGCACGATACCTTCACGGGCCATTTTCAGCATGGCCAGGGCGTGCAGCGGGATGTCAGGACGCGACCAGGCGTCTGGAGCTGGCGACAGGTCGTCGGTGTTGGTTTCGCCGGTGACCTTGAAGACGCGCAGGCTGATCTTGTCGGCCAGGGTCGGACGCTTCTTGAACCACTCGCCGTCGGCCCAGGATTGCAGCACGGCCTGGGCGTGAGCGTTGCCGGCCTTGGCTTTTTCAGCCACGTCGTGGAAGGCATCGAACATCAGCAGGGTGTGCTTCAGTTGCTCGGCTGCGACGCCTGCCAGTTCGGCATCGTCCAGCAGCTCGACCATGGTGGCGATGTTGTAGCCGCCCTGCATGGTGCCCAGCAGTTCGACAGCGCGTTTCTTGTCGATCAGTGGCGAGTTGGCTTCGCCCTTGGCGATAGCGGAAAGGAAGCCGGCCTTGACGTAGGCAGCTTCGTCCACGCCCGGTGGAATGCGATTGGTGATCAGGTCGACGAGGACTGCTTCTTCGCCAGCAGGGGGATTCTTCAGCAGCTCGACCAGGCCTGCGGTTTGTTCGGCGTTAAGCGGCTGGGGCACGATACCCTGGGCGGCACGCTCTTCGATGTGTTTGCGGTAGGCTTCAAGCACAGTTATTACCCTCATCAGTGGTCCCAAATGGGTGTCCGGGACGCTCATCCAGAATATCCGGTACCCATGCGCAATACGGCTTTTTGGGCCGCTTAGCCAGGGTTACAGGAAATCCTTACAGAAGCTGCTTTCAAAGTTTTACGCCTGTAGAACGGAGGCTGATGAGGGCTGGCGCGAGATATTCGGAGGGCGAATACCCCGTGCCAACGCCGTTCTACCGGATTAACTGTGCTCGTGACGCTTTGAAAACAGCTTCTAACGGACATTTGGCGCCTTAAAAAGGCCGGGTGATTCTACGGTAAAAACTTGATAAAGGTAAGGTAAGCGCGATGACTTTAGCGGGTGACCCCCGTTAGACAAAGGGCTAACATGGCCACCTGTTCCGTCGCCATGCTGTTGATTCCTCCATGTCCAATCAGTCCATCAAGACGCCTTGTGTCGGCCTCTGCTCCACGGTTTACGGGGATCTGGTGTGCCGTGGCTGCAAGCGTTTCCACCATGAAGTGATCCACTGGAACGGCTACAACGAAGACGAGAAGCGTGCCGTCTGGCTGCGCCTGGAGATCCTTCTGGTACAGGTGATGGCGGCCAAGCTTGAGGTGTTCGACAAGACGCGCCTGCGCGAGCAACTGGAGCAGCGCAAGATCCGTTTCGTGGCGCACCAGTCTGAATATTGCTGGGCATATCAACTGATTGCGCGGGGTGCGCGGGTGATCCGCGAGCTCGAGGCGTATGGCTTGGTGCTGCTGCCAGAATTTCGTGACTGGGAGTTACCGCAGCTGCGCGATGCCATTGATCGGGAGTTTTTCCTTCTGTCTGAAGCGCATTACCAGCGGTATATCGCGCCGGGCTTCCTGCAGGATGCGTTGGGCTGACAATGGGCCCGCTGTGCGGTCCATCGCCGGCAAGGCCAGCTCCCACAGAAATCGCACTATTTGTGGGAGCCGGCCTTGCCGGCGATGCGGCCCTCAGCCGCGCGCCAATTCTCCCAGGTGCTGCATCGCTTCCTCACTTTTGAGCACCAATACATCGCTTTCCAGCGAATCGAGCACCACTTCGGCGGTATTGCCGATCAGCGCCCCGGAAATCCCGGTACGCGCCACGGTGCCGATTACCGTCACCACCGCGTCGTACTTTTTCGCCGTGAAGGGAATCAATACATCCGCAGGGCCCTCGGCGACATGCAAGCGTTCATCGCTGATATCGAATTCAGCCTGGAACGCCGCGCATTCCTCGCGATAACGCTGCTCGATGGTTTCCTTGAGCTGGTACACCGGGTCCGCCGCCGACAGCATGGGTGACGGGTGGGCGCTGATCACGTGCAGGTCGCCCTTGGCCAGGCTGGCAATGTCGTAGCCGTGGTCGATGATGTTGGTGTGTAGCAGGCGATGCGCTTCATCATGATTGCCCACGTCCACGGCCGCGAGGATCACGCCGCCAGTCCAGGGCCGTTCGGTCTTGACCATCAACACCGCACATGGGCACTGGCGCAGCAGCTTCCAGTCCGATGGCGTCAGCAGGGCCTTTTTCAGCGGGTTGTCCGGGCGATGCTCCTTGATCACCAATTCACAGCCTTCGGCCTGCTGCACATCGACGATGGATTCGTGCAGGGTGTCGTGCCAGGCCTGCTCGAAGGTGACGTTGTCGTAGCCATCATCATGCAGCTGGCTGGTGAGCAGGCTGAGCAGGGCGCTGTGGTCCTGCTTTTTGTCGCACATCAACAGGTGCATACGGGCACCTATGGCGCCCGCGATGAGCTTGGCCCGGGTCAATGCCCGACTGTGGGCGTGCTCGGGGTCGAGTACCACCAGGATGCTGCGTACTTCTAGCATGAGCGTGAACTCCCTTGAAAATGGCGACCAGTGACTGACTATAGACGGCGCCAACCGCTACGGGGGTTGATACATATCAGCATAGTCACTGGTGATCGCCACCGCCGCCGGTATAATCGCCGGTCTTGTCGCCGCCCTGCCTGTTTGTGAGCCTATGCACCCTATCCCCGAAATCGATGCGTTCCTTGGTTGCCGTACCCCAGATGCCTGGGTCGAAGCGGCGCTGGATGACCAGGAAACCCTGCTGATCGACCACAAGAACTGCGAGTTCAAGGCGGCCAGCACGGCGTTGAGCCTGATGGCCAAGTACAACACCCATGCCGACCTGATCAACATGATGTCGCGCCTGGCCCGTGAAGAGCTGGTGCATCACGAGCAGGTCATGCGCCTGATGAAGCGCCGTGGCGTGCCACTGCGCCCGCTGTCGGCCGGGCGCTATGCCTCGGGGCTGCGCAAGGTGGTACGTTCGCACGAGCCGGTCAAGCTGGTGGACACCTTGGTAGTGGGGGCATTTATCGAGGCGCGCAGTTGCGAACGCTTTGCCGCGATTGCACCGCACCTGGATGAAGAGCTGGGCAAGTTCTACAACGGTCTGCTCAAGAGCGAAGCGCGGCACTATCAGGGCTACCTGAAGCTGGCCCTGGAGTACGGCGATGCCGCCGACGTCCAGCGCACGGTGGACAAAGTCCGCGAAGTCGAGGCCGAGCTGATCAGTACACCAGATGTCGAGATGCGCTTTCACAGCGGCATACCGGTCTACGGGCCGCACCAGCCGCGCTGACGCCGCTGGCACTTGGCCAAAGCTCTGCTAGATTTTTATCTGCTGCACACCGCAAACCTTCATCAAGCAGTTGGGCTTGCGCTTCTCGCGTACCACTACTTGAGGACTGACAGATGTCGATGCCCCTTGGCAAACGCATGGGTGCTGAATTGATTGGCACGTTCTGGCTGGTATTGGGAGGTTGCGGTAGCGCGGTACTTGCCGCGTCATTTCCGACGGGTATCGGTCTGGTCGGGGTTGCCCTGGCGTTCGGCTTGACCGTGTTGACGATGGCGTTCGCCATCGGCCATATCTCCGGTTGCCACCTCAACCCTGCCGTGTCTGTCGGGCTGGTGGTGGGCGGGCGCTTCCCGGTCAAGGACCTGGTGCCCTACATCATTGCCCAGGTAGTCGGCGCCATACTCGCCGCCGCCGTGATCTACTTCATTGCCAGCGGCAAGGCCGGGTTCGAGGTGGCGAGTGGAATGGCCTCCAACGGCTATGCCGAACACTCACCGGATGGCTACTCATTGGCGGCAGGCTTTGCCAGTGAAGTGGTGATGACCGCAATGTTCATCCTGATCATCATGGGCGCCACCGACTCGCGAGCCCCGGCAGGCTTTGCACCGATTGCCATCGGCCTGGCCTTGACGCTGATCCACCTGATCTCGATCCCGATCACCAATACCTCGGTCAACCCGGCGCGTAGCACCGGGCCGGCATTGTTCGTGGGTGGATGGGCCCTGCAACAGCTGTGGCTGTTCTGGGTGGCGCCGCTGATCGGGGCAGTGATCGGCGGCGCGTTGTACAAGGGCCTGGCGCGCGAACCTTAGCGCTGGTGTACGCAGCGACCGGCCGCGTAGGTTTCACGGATGGTCCGGTCGTCACCCAGGGTGGTCAGCACGAACAGCGTCTCTTCGATGTTGTTCGACTGCTGGATGCGGTAGTCCAGCAGCGGCGTGGCCTTGTAGTCGAGGACGATGAAGTCGGCGTCGGTGCCCGGTTCCAGGGTGCCGATGCGGTCGTCCAGGCTCAGCGCGCGGGCGCCGCCCAGGGTGGCCAGGTACAACGACTTGAACGGGCTCAGGCGTGCGCCTTGCAGCTGCATGACCTTGTAGGCTTCGTTCAGCGTGTTCAGCAGCGAGAAGCTGGTGCCGGCGCCCACGTCGGTACCCAGGCCTACCTTGACCTTGAATTTCTCGGCCTGTGGCAGGTTGAACAGGCCGCTGCCCAGGAACAGGTTGGAGGTCGGGCAGAAGGCCACGGCTGATTCGGTCTCGTGCAGGCGCTCGCACTCGCTGTCGCACAGGTGCACGCCGTGGGCGAACACCGAACGCTTGCCCAGCAGCTTGAAGTGGTCGTACACGTCCAGGTAGCCGCTGCGCTCCGGGAACAGTGCCTTGACCCACTCGATTTCCTTGAGGTTCTCGCTCAGGTGGGTGTGCATGTACACATCCGGGTGCTCTTCGAGCAGTTGCCCGGCCAGGGCCAGTTGCTCCGGGGTACTGGTCGGGGCGAAGCGCGGGGTGACGGCGTAGTGCAGGCGGCCCTTGCCGTGCCAGCGTTGGATCAGCGCCTTGCTTTCGGTGTATCCGGTCTCTGCGGTGTCGACCAGGTAGTCCGGGGCGTTGCGGTCCATCATCACCTTGCCGGCGATCATGCGCAGGTCCAGGCGCTCGGCTTCTTCAAAGAAGGCATTGACCGACTCGGGGTGCACGCTGCCGAACACCAGCGCGGTGGTGGTGCCGTTGCGCAGCAGCTCTTCGACGAAGATCTTCGCCACTTTGTCGGCGTGGTCCTTGTCGGCGAACTGCTTCTCGCACGGGAAGGTGTAGGTGTTCAGCCAGTCCAGCAGTTGCTCGCCGTAGGAGCCGATCATGCCGGTCTGCGGGAAGTGGATATGGGTGTCGATGAAGCCAGGGGTGATCAGTGCGTCCTGGTAATGCACGACTTCGATGTCGGCGGCCAGGGTTGGCAGCAGGTCGCCGGCATGGCCCAGGGCGCTGATCTTGCCGTTGTCGACGACCAGCAGGCCGTCTTCGAAATACTGATAGGACTGTTCCACGCCAACGTCGGCGGGGTCGGCGACGCTGTGCAGGAGGGCGGCACGGTAGGCTTTGCGGGTTGCGCTCATAAGGCTCTCGTCAAATGGCTTGGCTGCGCCGAGACGGCGGCAGCAATTGGGCAATGGGTTCAGCGTTGGCGGCCGGGTTGTGCTGGCCGAAGCTGGCGTTGTAGGTGGCGATGATCTCGGCGGCGATCGACACGGCAATCTCGATCGGCAACTTGCCTTTCACCTCGGCAATGCCCATCGGGCAGCGCATGCGCTGCAGGCGCTCCGCGGTGAAGCCGCGCTCAAGCAGGCGATGCTCGAACTTGACCCGTTTGGTTTTCGAGCCGATCAGGCCGAACCAGGTGAAGTCATTGCGCTTGAGCAGGGCGGCGGTCAGTTCCAGGTCCAGCTGATGATTGTGGGTCATGACGATGCAGTAGCTGCCCACGGGCAGCTCGTCGATCTCATCGACCGGTTCTTCACTGACGATCTTGATGACCCCGGCGGGAATGACCTCGGGGAATTCCTGTTCGCGGGAGTCGATCCAGCGCACCCGGCAGGGCAGCGCGGCGAGCAAGGGTACCAGAGCGCGGCCGACATGGCCTGCGCCGAATACCGCGATTTGCGCCTGGACGCCGCCCATGGGCTCGAACAGCAGCACGGTGGCGCCACCGCAGCACTGGCCGAGGCTCGCGCCGAGGCTGAAGCGCTCCAGGTGGGTGTTCTGGCTGCCTTCAGCGAGCATTTTGCGGGCGATGTGCATGGCCTTGTATTCAAGGTGGCCGCCGCCGATGGTGTCGAACAGCTGGGTGGCGCTGACGACCATTTTCGAGCCGGCATTGCGCGGGGTAGAGCCGCGCTCCTCGATGATGGTGACCAGTACGCACGGTTCACCGCGAACATTCAGGTCGGCGAGGGCGTTGATCCAGGTGTGCATGTTCAGTTACCTCTTGGGTGCCTGTTGCGGCCCTATCGCTGGCAAGGCCAGCTCCCACAGTGTTCCAGTTGGCAGCCAACCTTGTGGGAGCCGGCCTTGCCGGCGATAGCGGCACTCACGGTGCTGCTGTTTCAACCTCGGCCGCCGCCGTGCGGGCCGCCACCAGCTTGCGCATCTGCTCACAGCCCCAGAGCACCCGCTCCGGAGTGGCTGGGGCATCGATCAGCGGTTGTTCGCTGTAGTCCGCCAGGCTCGCCACGGCATCCTTGATCGCACACCATGGCGCAATCCCCAGCATGAACGGCGGCTCGCCCACGGCCTTGGAATGGAACACCGTGTCTTCCGGGTTCTTGCGGTTTTCCACCAACTTCACCCGCAGGTCGATCGGCATGTCTGCCACCGCCGGGATCTTGTAGCTGGCCGGGCCGTTGGTCATCAACTTGCCCTTGGCGTTCCACACCAGTTCCTCGGTGGTCAGCCAGCCCATGCCCTGGATATAGCCGCCTTCCACCTGGCCAATGTCGATGGCCGGGTTCAGCGATGCGCCCACGTCATGCAGGATGTCGGTGCGCAGCATCTTGTATTCGCCGGTCAGGGTGTCGACGATCACCTCGGCGCAGGCCGCGCCAAAGGCGAAGTAGTAGAACGGCCGACCGCGTGCCTGGCTGCGGTCGTAGTAGATCTTCGGCGTGCGGTAGAAGCCGGTGCTCGACAGCGACACCTGGTTGAAATACGCCTGCTGGATCAGCGCTTCGAAGGTCATGATCTCGTCACGCACGCGCACATGGCCGTTGCGGAACTCGACGTCTTCCTCGGTCACCTTCCACTGCCGCGCGGCAAACTCGACCAGGCGCTGCTTGATGATCTCTGCTGCGTTTTGTGCCGCCTTGCCATTCAGGTCGGCGCCGCTGGAGGCTGCCGTTGGCGAGGTGTTGGGCACCTTGTCGGTGTTGGTGGCGGTGATCTGGATACGCTCGAAATCAACCTGGAACACTTCGGCGACCACCTGGGCAACCTTGGTGTTCAGGCCCTGGCCCATTTCGGTGCCACCGTGGTTCAGGTGGATACTGCCGTCGGTGTAGATGTGCACCAGCGCGCCGGCCTGGTTGAGGAAGCTGGCGGTGAACGAGATGCCGAACTTCACCGGGGTCAGCGCCAGGCCCTTCTTGAGGATCGGGCTGTTGGCGTTGAAGCGGCGGATCGACTCGCGACGCTGCTTGTAGTCACTGCTGGCTTCCAGGTCCGCAGTCATTTCCTCGAGCATGTTGTGCTCGACGGTCTGGTAGTAGTGGGTGACGTTGCGCTCGGTCTTGCCGTAGTAGTTGACCTTGCGCACATCGAGCGGGTCGAGCACCAGGTGGCGGGCAATGCGGTCCATCACTTCTTCGATGGCAACCATGCCCTGCGGGCCGCCGAAACCACGGTAGGCAGTGTTCGACGCGGTGTTGGTCTTGCAGCGGTGGCCGTTGACCGTGGCGTCACCGAGGTAATAGGCGTTGTCGGAGTGGAACATCGCGCGGTCGACAATCGACGCCGAGAGGTCCGGCGAGCAGCCGCAGTTGCCTGCCAGCTCGAGGTTGATGCCATGCAGGCGGCCGGTGTCATCGAAGCCGACGTCGTACTCGATGTAGAACGGATGGCGCTTGCCGGTCATCAGCATGTCTTCGACGCGCGGCAAGCGCATCTTGGTCGGCTGGCCGGTCAGGCGGGCAACCACTGCGCACAGGCACGCCGGGCTGGCAGCCTGGGTTTCCTTGCCGCCGAAACCACCGCCCATGCGGCGCATGTCGACGACGATCTTGTGCATCGGCACATCGAGCACTTCAGCGACCAGTTTCTGTACTTCGGTCGGGTTCTGCGTGGAGCAGAAGACGATCATCCCGCCATCTTCGGTAGGCATTACCGAGGAAATCTGGGTTTCCAGGTAGAAGTGTTCCTGGCCGCCGATGTGCAGGGTGCCCTGCACGCGGTGCGGTGCGTTGGCCAGGGCGGTGACCGAGTCACCACGCTTGTGGGTGTGGCTGTCGAGTACGAAGTGCTTCTTGCGCAGCGCCTCGACCACGTCCATCACCGGCTCGAGGTCTTCGTACTCGATGATCGCGGCCATGGCCGCACGGCGGGCGGTGTCCAGGTCGCGGGCAGCGACAGCGAGCACCGGCTGGCCGACGAACTCGACGATGTCGATGGCCAGCAGCGGGTCACCGGGCATGATCGGGCCGATGTCCTTGAGGCCGGGAATGTCCTCGTGGGTGATCGCGATACGCACGCCTTCGAAGGCGTAGCACGGGCTGGTGTCGATCTTCAGGATGCGCGCATGAGCGCGGTCGGACATGCGTGCATAGACGTGCAACTGGTTGGGGAATTCCAGGCGGTCGTCGATGTACACGGCCTCGCCCGACACCTGTTTGTCGGCGCTGTCGTGTTTGATGCTGCGACCGACCCCGGTGGTCAGCTCCTGGCTGAACAGCTCGGCGAGTTCCGCCTGGGTCTTGGCGACGTGATGATGGTTAGACATAAGCGGTCACCCGAGTCTCGATGTGCGGCGTTTGCAGTTCGATGAAGTATTTGCGCAGCAGGTTCTGCGCACCGAGCAGGCGGTATTCCTTGCTCGCGCGGAAGTCCGAGAGCGGCGTGAAATCTTCGGCCAGGGCCTGGCAGGCGCGCTCGACGGCCGCGTGGTTCCACGGTTTGCCGCGCAGCGAGGCTTCGCAGGCATGGGCGCGTTTGGGGATTGCCGCCATGCCGCCGAAGGCCAAGCGCGCATCGCTGACCACACCGTTTTCCAGCTTCACGTTGAACGCGGCGCAAACGGCAGAGATGTCGTCGTCCAGGCGCTTGGACACCTTGTAGGCGCGGAACGTCCAGTCGGCGGGGGCACGCGGCACGATGATCTTCTCGATGAACTCGCTTTCCTGACGCGCGGTGATCCGGTAGTCGATGAAGTAGTCTTCCAGGTTCAGCGTGCGCGTAGCGTCGCCTTTGCGCAGGACGATCTGCGCGCCCAGGGCGATCAGCAGGGGTGGCGAGTCGCCGATTGGCGAGGCGTTGCCGATATTGCCGCCCAGGGTGCCCTGGTTGCGGATCTGCAACGAGGCGAAGCGGTGCAGCAGTTCGCCGAAGTCCGGGTACTCGCTGGTCAGCGCTTCGTAGCAGTCGGTAAGCGGGGTGGCCGCGCCGATCTCGATGCGGTCGTCGAAATGCTCGACGCGCTTGAGCTCGGCAACGTTGCCGACATAGATCATCACCGGCAGGGTCTTGTGGAACTGCGTCACTTCCAGCGCCAGGTCGGTGCCGCCAGCCAGCAGGCGGGCTTCCGGGTGGGAGCCGTAGAGGTCGGCCAGGTCGGCGACGGTCAGCGGCACCAGGCAACGCTTGTCGCCACTGTTGAGCTCGCCGGTTTCGGTCGGGGCAATCGCCTTGAGGCGGGCAATGGTCTGCGCCTGGGCGTTGTCGAACTGGTCGGGCTGGGCCTGGCAGCAAGCTTGTTCAGCGGCCGCGAGGATCGGGCGGTAACCGGTGCAGCGGCACAGGTTGCCGGCCAGGGCTTCCTGGGCCTTGTGCAGGTCGGGCGCGTCGATGTTCTTTTGCAGGGCGAACAGCGACATCACGAAGCCTGGGGTGCAGAAGCCGCATTGCGAACCATGGCAGTCGGCCATGGCTTGCTGCACGCTGTGCAGTTTGCCCTGGTGCTTGAGGCCTTCGACGCTGATCAGCTGTTTGCCGTGCAACGAAGAGACGAAGGTCAGGCAGGAGTTGAGGCTGCGGTAGCGAATGCTTTCGCTGCCGTCATCGGCGATGTCCAATTCGCCGACCACGACGGTACAGGCACCACAATCGCCGCTAGCGCAGCCTTCCTTGGTACCGGGTTTGCCCAAATGCTCACGCAGATAGTCGAGCACTGTCACGTTAGGGTCCAGGGCATGCTCACTGCGCAGCTCCTGGTTAAAGAGAAACTGGATCACGGAAGGCCTCACAAGCGAATTATTGTTGTTGAGCGGACTGGGGCAGACTTTATGCACCCCTGACTTTTCGGTCAATGATTTTCTGACCTAAGGGTCAAGTATTTGTACATATAGACGCCGGCCTCAGTGACAACCTCTTCCTAAAGCATAGATCGCGTGGTGCACCTCGATTGAATAGCTGCAATCGTGCCAACTTCTGGCACACAGCCACTGCGCGGCTGTAGGGCAAGTGCGCTACAATCCGCGCTTGTGCACAGTTCAATGATTTTGAAGGAAAACCATGACGTTCAAGGCGCCGGACAGCCTCTCCGAGCAAATTGCCCATTACCTGGCCGAACGGATCATCCGCGGTGAGCTCAAGCCTGCCGAGCGGATCCAGGAGCAGAAGGTTACCCAGGCGCTCAATGTCAGCCGTGGTTCAGTGCGCGAAGCCCTGCTGATCCTCGAACGCCGCCACCTGGTGACCATCCTGCCGCGTCGCGGTGCCCACGTGACCGAGCTCAACGAGCACAACGTGCGCAGCCTTTGCACCCTGATGAGCGAGCTGTACATCCTGCTGGGCAATGCCGTGGCCGCTGGCCGGCGCAGCGATGCCGACCTGCTGCCATTCCTCGAGATCCAGCAGCGCCTGCAAGCAGCCTGCGAACGCCAGGACATCCGCGCCTTTGTCGAAGACAGCTTCGCGGTCATGCGGGCAGCCTATCCGTTCGCCGATAACCCGTACCTGCAAGAGACCGTCGAGAACCTGCAGCCGGCGATGAGCCGCAACTATTACTTTGCGCTGGACCAGCGCAAGGCCGAGATGAACGAGTTTCTCGAGTTGTTCGCCAACCTGCTCGCAGCCGTAGTGGCCAATGACCAGCCGCGTATTCGCCAGGTGCTCACCGCCTACTGCGAGCGCAGCTGCCTGGTGGTGCTGGGCGCCCTGGTGACCGACTAAGCATGCGCCTCAAGTGCATTCGCCTGGCGGGGTTCAAGTCGTTCGTCGACCCGACCACCGTCAATTTCCCCAGCAACATGGCGGCCGTGGTCGGCCCCAATGGCTGCGGCAAATCCAACATCATCGACGCCGTGCGCTGGGTGATGGGCGAAAGTTCGGCTAAAAACCTGCGTGGCGAGTCGATGACCGACGTCATCTTCAACGGCTCCACCAGCCGCAAGCCGGTCAGCCAGGCGAGCATCGAGCTGGTGTTCGACAACAGCGACAGCACCCTGGTGGGCGAATACGCCGCCTACGCCGAGATCTCGATCCGGCGCAAGGTGACCCGCGACGCGCAAAACACCTATTACCTCAACGGCACCAAGTGCCGGCGCCGGGATATCACCGATATCTTCCTCGGCACCGGCTTGGGCCCGCGCAGCTATTCGATCATCGAGCAGGGGATGATCTCCAAGCTGATCGAGGCCAAGCCTGAAGAGCTGCGCAATTTCATCGAGGAAGCGGCCGGGATCTCCAAGTACAAGGAGCGCCGCCGGGAAACCGAGAACCGCATCCGCCGCACCCACGAGAATCTTGAGCGCCTGACCGACCTGCGCGAAGAGCTGGAGCGGCAGCTCGAACGCCTGCACCGCCAGGCCCAGGCAGCAGAGAAATACAAGGAATACAAAGCCGAGGAGCGCCAGCTCAAGGCGCAACTGGCAGCCCTGCGCTGGCAGGCGTTGCACGACCAGGTCGGCCAGCGCGAAGCGATCATCGGCGACCAGGAAGTGGCCTTCGAAGCCCTGGTGGCCGAACAGCGCAACGCCGATGCGAGCATCGAGCGGCTGCGTGACGGGCACCATGAACTGTCAGAGCGCTTCAATCTGGTGCAGGGGCGCTTCTATTCGGTGGGTGGCGATATCGCCCGGGTCGAGCAGAACATCCAGCATGGCCAGCAGCGCCTGCGTCAGTTGCAGGACGACTTCAAGGAGGCCGAGCGTTCGCGCCTGGAGACCGAGTCGCACCTGGGCCACGACCGCACCTTGCTGGCAACCCTGGGCGAAGAGCTGCAGATGCTTGAGCCCGAGCAGGAAACGACCCTCGCGGCCGCCGAAGAAGCTGCCGCTACGCTGGAAGAAGCCGAAGGCACCATGCACGGCTGGCAGGAGCAGTGGGACACCTTCAATACCCGCTCCGCCGAACCGCGTCGGCAGGCCGAGGTGCAGCAGTCGCGGATCCAGCAGTTGGAGCAAAGCCTGGAGCGGGTGTCCGAGCGTCAGCGCAAGCTGGGCGAAGAACGTGACCAGCTCAGCGCTGATCCGGAAGACGCTGCGATCCTTGAGTTGAGTGAACAGTTGGCCAGCAGCGAATTGCTGCTTGAAGACCTGCAAGTCGAAGAATTGCAGGCGGGCGAGCGCCTGGACGCATTGCGCGAGCAGCTGCAGCACGCCACCCAGGCCCAGCAGCAGGCGCAAGGTGAGTTGCAGCGCCTGGGCGGTCGCCTGGCCTCGCTGGAAGCTTTGCAACAAGCCGCACTCGACCCGGGTGCCGGTACGGCGCAGTGGTTGCGTGAGCAGGGGCTTGAGCAGCGCCCACGCCTGGCTGAAGGGCTGCGGGTGGACGCGGGTTGGGAACTGGCGGTGGAAACCGTGCTGGGCGCCGACCTGCAAGCAGTGCTGGTGGATGACCTGGGCGGCCTCGACCTGAGCGACTTCACCCAGGGTGAGTTGCGCTTGCTGGATGCTTCAAGCAACGCCCCGCGCATTGCCGGCAGCCTGCTCGACAAGGTCCAGGGCAAGATCGACCTGGCGCCGTGGCTTGGCAAGGTCAAGCCGGTGGAGTCGCTGGAAGCGGCCTTGGCATTGCGCGCGCAGTTGGCGGATGGCGAGAGCCTGATCAGTCGTGATGGCTACTGGGTTGGCCGGCACTTCCTGCGGGTAAGCCGGGCTGGCGATGCGCAGGGCGGCGTGCTGGCGCGTGGTCAGGAGCTGGAGCAGCTTGGCCTGGAGCGACTGGAGCTGGAAGCCAGCCAGGAACTGCTCGATGAGCAGTTGCTCAGCCTGCGTGAACAGCAGCGCGAGCTGGAAGATGGCCGTGAGCAACTGCGCCGGCGTACCCAGGATGAAGCGCGCCAGCAGGGTGAGCTCAAGGCGCGTTTGTCTGCCGGCAAGGCCCGCGCCGAGCAGTTGACCTTGCGTCGCCAGCGTTTGGAAGAAGAACTGGCGGAGATGCTTGAGCAGCGCGCCATCGAACACGAAAACCTCGGTGAGTCGCGCCTGCAATTGCAGGAAGCACTGGACCTGATGGCCCACGACACCGAGCAACGCGAGCTGCTGCTGGCCCAGCGCGACAACCTGCGTGAGCGGCTCGACCGCGTGCGCCAGGAGGCGCGCCAGCACAAGGACCACTCGCACCAGTTGGCCGTGCGCCTGGGATCCTTGCGCGCCCAGCATGATTCCACCCGCCAGGCCCTGGAGCGCCTTGAGCAGCAGTCCGAGCGCCTGACGGAAAAACGCGAACAGCTCAGCCTCAACCTGGAAGAGGGCGAGGCGCCGCTGGAAGAGCTGCGCATGAAGCTCGAAGAGCTGCTGGAAAAGCGCATGAGCGTCGACGAGGAAATGCGTCAGGCCCGCCTGCACATGGACGAGGCCGACCGCGAGCTGCGTGAGGCGGAAAAACGCCGCAGCCAGGCCGAGCAGCAATCGCAGCTGTTACGCAGCCAGCTGGAGCAGCACCGCATGGAATGGCAGGGGCTCAGCGTGCGCCGCAAGACCCTGCAGGAACAACTGCACGCCGACGGCTATGACCTGGATGGCGTGCTGGCCACCCTGGTCGAGGGCGCCAGCGAGCAGGAAGCCGAACTTGAGCTGGAGCGCATCGATGCGCGGATCCAGCGCCTGGGCGCGATCAACCTGGCGGCCATCGACGAGTACCAGCAGCAGTCCGAGCGCAAGCGCTACCTGGACGCTCAGAATGCCGACCTGGTCGAGGCCCTGGAGACCCTGGAAAACGTCATTCGCAAGATCGACAAGGAAACCCGTAACCGTTTCAAAGATACCTTTGATCAGATAAATGCCGGATTACAGGCACTTTTCCCAAAAGTTTTCGGTGGCGGCAGCGCTTATCTGGAACTGACGGGCGAAGATTTACTCGATACAGGGGTGTCGATCATGGCGCGGCCTCCGGGCAAGAAGAACAGCACCATTCATTTGCTCTCGGGCGGTGAAAAAGCGCTGACTGCCCTGGCCCTGGTATTTGCCATCTTCAAATTGAACCCGGCGCCGTTCTGCATGCTCGACGAAGTCGATGCGCCGTTGGACGACGCCAACGTGGGTCGCTATGCGCGGTTGGTGAAAGAGATGAGCCAGACGGTCCAGTTCATTTATATCACCCACAACAAGATCGCCATGGAAATGGCTGACCAGTTGATGGGGGTGACGATGCACGAGCCAGGCTGCTCTCGCCTTGTGGCGGTGGATGTGGAGGAGGCGATGGCCATGGTCGAGGCCTGAATCCAGCCTCGAAAGGGGATCTAACGCACGAACTTGCAGCAAATGGCCGTGTCAGTTGCGACAGACGGTGTAAAGTTATCTTTGGTCGTGCTAGCTTAATGTCAATTTATCTATGCGTGGGTAAAACGCCTGTCAGAACATAGAGTTGGCGCCACGTTTTAAAGGGGTTTAAACCCTTTATTTTTCAGCATTTTTTACAGAGGCACGGGATTACATGGAAATCGGTCTGCGCGAGTGGCTGATCGTCATCGGCATTATTGTCATTGCCGGTATTCTTTTTGACGGCTGGCGCCGGATGCGCGGCGGCAAGGGCAAGTTGAAATTCCGTCTGGATCGCAATCTGTCCAACCAGCAGGACGAAGAGGGCGGCGCCGAGGTACTGGGCCCGCCGCGCGTGTTGGACAACCACAAGGAGCCGCAACTTGATGAGCATGACCTGCCATCGATGAGCGTGCCGCTGCGTGAGCAACGTGAACCCAAGGTGGGCAAGGGCAAGCGCAACAAGCGTGGCGGCGAGCCACAGCAGGGTGACTTGAACCTTGCGGCCGAGCCACGTGAGCCGGACCTGTTCGGCAATGCCGACGATGACTTCCCGGACGAGAGCCCGAAAACCACAGGCTTTGGCACCAGCGAAGGCAAGGACCTGCCGCCGGTTGAGGAAGTGCTGGTGATCAGTGTCATCTCCCGCGACGAGAGCGGCTTCAAGGGCCCGGCGCTGTTGCAGAACATTCTGGAAAGTGGCCTGCGCTTCGGCGAGATGGACATCTTCCACCGTCACGAGAGCATGGCTGGCAACGGTGAAGTGTTGTTCTCGATGGCGAACGCGGTGAAGCCTGGGGTATTTGACCTGGACGATATCGACCACTTCAGCACCCGCGCGGTGAGCTTCTTCCTGGGCCTGCCGGGCCCGCGTCATCCGAAGCAGGCCTTCGATGTGATGGTGGCGGCGGCGCGCAAGCTGGCGGCTGAACTCAACGGCGAGTTGAAGGATGACCAGCGCAGCGTGATGACTGCGCAGACGATCGAGCATTACCGTCAGCGGATTGTTGAATTTGAACGCCGGGCGTTGACCCAGAAGCGTTAACAGCATCGCCGGCAAGGCCGGCTCCCACAGGTTATCGCTGCCTGGACACTGTGGGAGCCGGCCTTGCCGGCGATGAAGACACTATCGATGGAAGAAATACACGCAAGAGCAGCCAAGGCTGCTCTTTTGCTTTGCAAGAGATTACCGCCATGACCGCCGAAACCCGCATCCTTGAACTGCGCGCCGAACTCGACCAGCACAACTACCGTTATTACGTCCTTGATGAGCCGAGCGTTCCGGACGCCGAGTACGACCGGCTGTTCCGTGAGCTGCAAGCGCTGGAAGCCGAGCATCCGGAACTGGTAAGCGAAGACTCGCCAACCCAGCGGGTCGGCGGGGCCGCGCTGTCGGCCTTTACCCAGGTGCGTCACGAAGTGCCGATGCTCAGCCTGGGTAACGCCTTCGAGGAGACCGACCTGCGTGAGTTCGACCGCCGCGTCGTGGAAGGCCTGGACCTGCCGGCCGGCGACCTGTTCGGCGGTGGCTCGGCGGTCGACTACAGCTGCGAACCCAAGCTCGATGGCCTGGCGGTCAGCCTGCTGTACCGCGACGGCCAGTTGGTGCAGGGCGCCACCCGTGGCGACGGCACCACCGGCGAGGACATCAGTGTCAACGTGCGCACCGTGCGCAATATCCCGCTCAAGCTGCAGGGCACTGGCTGGCCAGCGGTGCTGGAAGTGCGGGGCGAAGTGTTCATGAGCAAGGCCGGTTTCGAGCGGCTCAACGAGGCCCAGGCGGCAGTTGGCGGCAAGACCTTTGCCAACCCGCGCAATGCGGCAGCGGGTAGCCTGCGCCAGCTGGATTCGAAGATCACCGCCAGCCGTCCGCTGGAGTTCTGCTGCTACGGCCTGGGGCAGGTGTCCGAGCAGATCGCCGACACCCATATCGGCATTCTCGAAACCCTGAAGACCTGGGGTATGCCGATCAGTCGCGAGCTCAAGCACGCCGCTGGCATCGATGAGTGCCTGGCCTACTACCGCGATATCGGTGAGCGGCGCAACGAGCTGCCGTACGAGATCGACGGTGTGGTGTTCAAGGTCAACAACCTGGCCTCCCAGCGTGAGCTGGGCTTCCGTGCCCGCGAGCCGCGCTGGGCCATCGCCCACAAGTTCCCGGCCATGGAAGAGCTGACCGAGGTGCTCGACGTCGAGTTCCAGGTGGGCCGTACCGGGGCGGTCACGCCAGTGGCGCGGCTCAAGCCGGTCAAGGTGGCGGGGGTTACCGTGGCCAACGCCACCCTGCACAACATGGACGAGGTCGCCCGATTGGGCGTGATGATCGGCGACACGGTGATCATTCGTCGTGCCGGCGACGTGATCCCGCAGGTGATGCAGGTGGTGCTCGAACGTCGCCCGGACGATGCGCGGCCGGTGCATATTCCAACACAGTGCCCGGTGTGCGGCTCGCAGGTTGATCGCACCTTGTTGGTCAAGCGCAGCAAGGGCAAGGAAACCGTCAGCGAGGGCGCGGTGTACCGCTGCGTCGGCCGCCTGGCCTGTGCGGCGCAACTCAAGCAGGCGATCATTCATTACGTGTCGCGGCGCGCCATGGACATCGAAGGCCTGGGCGAGAAGAGCGTCGAGCAGTTGGTGGACGAGGGCTTGATTACCTCGCCAGCCGACCTGTATCGCCTGACCTTCGAGCAGATCGTCGACCTGGAAGGCTTTGCCGAAGTTTCCAGCAACAAGCTGCTCAAGGCCATCGACGACAGCAAGCGGCCGAGCCTGGCGCGGTTCATCTATGCCCTGGGCATTCCGGACGTGGGTGAAGAAACGGCCAAGGTATTGGCGCGTTCGCTCGGGTCCTTGCAGCGGGTGCAGGTCGCCTTGCCGCAGGTGCTGACCTACCTGCCGGATATTGGTCTGGAAGTCGCCCACGAGATCCACAACTTCTTTGAAGACGAGCACAACCGCACCGTCATCGCGCAGTTGCTTGAACGTGGCATGCAGTTGCAGGAAGAGGGTGAGCTGGGCGCCGAGTTTGCCGCCAGCACCACCCTGGCCGGCTTGATTGCGAAGCTCGACATCAGCTCGGTCGGCCCGACCGGTGCCGAAAAGCTGGTGGCCAAGCTGGGCACGTTGGACAAGATCATCGAGGCGGACGGCATCGACCTGCGTCAGGCCCTGAGCACCAAGCAGGCGGATGCGGTGCGCGAGTTCTTCCGTGATGAAGCCAACCAGCAGCTGGCGCGGGCAGTCGAGGCGCAGTTGCGTGAGTTCGGCATGCATTGGGAGAGCGAGAAGAAAGTCGCTGAAGGCTTGCCGCTGGCTGGGCAGACCTGGGTCCTGACCGGTTCGCTGGAGCGTATGAACCGCGACATCGCCAAGGAAAAGCTGGAAGGCCTGGGTGCCAAGGTGGCAGGTTCGGTTTCCGCCAAGACCTACTGCGTGGTCGCGGGCCCTGGTGCTGGCTCCAAGTTGGCCAAGGCCACCGAGCTGGGGGTGAAGGTGCTGGACGAAGACGCCTTCGTCGACTTCCTCGCCACCCATGGCATCGAGGTATAACCCGGCAACGAAGCGGGGCGTGGATGGTCTAGTCTTGGCAGCAGCCAGGAGTAACCATCATGTACCGATTGTTCGAGCAGCTTGTGGCGCGCCTTGCCGCGCCTTTCGCCGGGCGTGAGCGGCGCAGCAGCCGGGTGTGGCCTTGCCAGTGCGGGCAGTCGGTGTTCTTTCGCAACAGCCAGTGCCTGGCTTGTCATTCTTCACTGGGCTATTGGCCGGACAGCCACCGGGTCGGCACCTTGTTGCCGGGGCCGCATGCCGGTGAGTGGTGGCTGGATGGCGAGCCCGAGGCGGGCGCGCTCAAGCGTTGCGCCAACCTTGATACGCCGGCGGCCTGCAACTGGTTGCTGGCGGCGGATGACCCCCAGGCGTTTTGCCTGGCTTGCCGGTTGAACTGGACCATTCCTGATCTTTCCATCGCCGAGAACCCATTGCGCTGGCGCAAGGTGGAGACGGCCAAGCGGCGCCTGATTGCCCAGTTGCTCAGCCTTGGTTTGCCGGTGCAGCCCAAGGCCACGGCGGATGGCGAGGGGTTGGCGTTCAACTTCATCGGCATCGACCTGGCGGGCAATGCGCCGACCACGGGCCACTTTCATGGCCTGATCACCCTGGATATCCGCGAGGCCGATGACGACTGGCGCGAGCAGATGCGTGTGCAGTTGCATGAGCCGTACCGGACTTTGCTTGGGCATTTGCGGCATGAGGTGGGGCATTACTACTGGGATCGGTTGGTAGCTAATACGGGGTGGCTTGAGGCGTTCCGTCAGCTGTTCGGTGATGAACGCAGCAGTTATGCTGAGGCGCTGCAGCGGCATTACCAGCAGGGTGCGCCGGTCGATTGGGCGATGGCGCATGTGAGTGCCTACGCGACCATGCACCCTTGGGAGGATTGGGCGGAAAGCTGGGCGCATTACCTGCACATGACCGATGCGGTGGACACGGCGTTGGCCTTGGGGATGGATGCGTCGGCGATGGACCTGGATTTTCCGCCGTTCGTGCAGGGTAGCCTGTACCGGCCGGAGCATCCGGGGGCGGTGGGGTTTCTGGCGTTCGTGAATGCCTGGGTGGAGTTGTCGGCGATGCTCAATGAGCTGTCGTGCAGCATGGGGCAGGCGGATTTTTACCCCTTCGTGCTGAGTGCGCCGGTGGTGGCGAAGCTGCACTTTATTCATCTGGTGGTGCAGGGGGCGGGGCAGGGGGATGGCTCAAGTCCTTGAGCTAGGTTGGTTTTTTCTTGGTTTGAGGTTGTATCTTGGCGTCAGACCGGTACAATGGCCCCGCTCGCTGCCAGGCGAGCGTCGTTATGGTGACCCCATCGGTCCCTCCGCAACGATTACCCGTTAACCTGGTCAGGCCCGGAAGGGAGCAGCCACAGCGGGAACATTGTGTGCCGGGGTGTGGCTGGTGGGGTTGCCTCCATTCTCTAAACTCTTGATTTTAAAAGAGTTTTCGCGTCAAAAATCTTTAAGTGGACCAGTGCCGTAGTACACCTAAGTGGTGCACTGTGCTGCCGGTATTACCTTGCTTATTTTCAGTCCGCCATCGACGCTAGTCAGCACTTCGCATGTCTGTCAGCAAGCTTCTTCGAAGCGTCTAGTGCGAATTTGAGTATATTTGCTGCTTCTGAGAACGCGTCTGGGTCATTGGTCCCTTCGTAAAGTATTCCGCCTGCCGTTACGTCTTGTACAACACTGTCAATGTACTGGTAGAAGCTGACTACCAATTGGGCGTCTTCCGGTGAGAGGTAGCCCAGTTTCCCGAGGTTGGCGAGGTAAACTCTGCAATAGTGCTCCGGGATTCGTACCTGCAATGATGCTGGTGGGCGCTGTTCTTCCGGTATTCCACGTAGCGCCTCCGCCATCTCGAACAGTCCAGAAAGGTAGTTTCGCTCCTCGGCGATTTTCCTCAGTGCCAGTACCTCGGCCACGATAGCTACACGTACGCTTGTGCGTTCCTGCCAGCGTTGCCAGAGCCAGCCGCCAGCGGCAACCGTAGCGGGGACTAGAAGGCCGACCGTGCTGATGATTTCACCGATTTCCATTACAACTTCTTCCTTGTGTGGCGGTTACTAAGCGAGCGGCAGGGGGAGAATGGCATCGCTACAGCCGATACTTGCCTGATGGCTTTAAGCTGCATTTTCAAGTTTTTACTAGCGGCTTCCGAACGTGACAAATGGCAAAGCATCTTGCGCTGCCGAGTTGAAACGTTGACGCCTTGAGCGCCGCACCTATACCGATTTTTTCAAACCGCTCTAGCAACTGCCCGGCGAGGTTATCGCAGTATTTAAGCATCTTATTGGCAAACATTTCGGCTTTGTCACTTGAGGCGTATACCAGTGCTGTGTTGTTTGGCAGCAAATGATCCGCGTAGTACGGTAGTCTGCGAGCATTGATGTCTATGTGCTTGCCCAGTTCACTGTCTACAACCATTCCCACGCGCTTTGATTGTAGGAAGGGGGTATCGGTGTGTCTGGTTAGAGCTAGATGCCAGCCCAGTGGCTCGGTCTTTATGTCATCGCCGGAATCCAGAATGAGGTAGGATGCCAGCGGCTTAATTTGGATTTCCGTGCCCCACTCCTGCAACGGCTCACTGATCACTACGACCGTACATGCACTAGCGGTGTAGCCATTAAATCGTACTGGTCCGTTAGCATCTCGTATCGTGTTGGTATCTACCGCTAGCATGAAGTCAAACTTTGTCTTCAGATGCTCAATGGGGTTGAGAGACACTCCAAAGTCATCAGCCGGTGCTGAATACAGCACTTTGTCGTCCTTGTTCTTCCTGGCATGCGTTATCTGGCGACGAATGCTTGAAGGGTCAAGCTCAGGGATGAAGATGCGACCGGATGGGTCAACTGTGATAGTGAGTTGTGAGGTCTTCTTTGAGGCGTGGCCGTAAACATAGTCGTCACGTGGAATCTCAGGCGCACCTTTGTGTTTCTTTGCCATCTGTCATATCCCTCTGGAAGAACAGCGTCTTTCAGCTAGGCATTGCTGTCGATTGGAATATAAACGATTTGACTGGCTGTGCTACGGACTGGCAACCCCGAGAGCTAAATGTAGTTCTACCTATCGATCCCGGTCAGGGAGCGAGGTAAGCTGCTGTGCATCTGTTTTAGCTTTCAGCTCTAGCTCTAGCTCTAGCTTTTGATTTTCGTACGCAATAGTTCAGGCAACGCGGATCGTCCCTTCAGGAGGCCGAGTGGAGCGCCTGCGGAGTGGGGTAAGGGCCATGGATGGCCCGCAAGCGCCGATGGGCCAGGGACGGCCCGTCGGCGCGGCCCCACGGAGCAGGTGCGGAGGGAGGGAACCCGGAGCGAAGCGTAGGGCCGTATGCTGGGACGAGGGGTTTTGGTTACTTTTGCCCCGACAAAAGTGACCCGCCATAAGGGCGGAATGGGGGGTTGGCGTCGCCATCGTCAATGGATATGTTCACCGGGCTGAGCGCCATCGTGATTGTGTGAGCTTATCCATTTGCAATGGCGCCTCCATAGGCCCCTTCCGCTCTTACAGCGGGTCACTTTTGAAAGGCACAACAGTAACCAAAACGCCCCGGCCCATCATCCGGCCCTGCGCTTCGCTCCGGGTTCCTTCCTTCCGCCCACGCTCCGTGGGGCCGCGCCGAAGGGCCGTCCCTGGCCCATCGGCGCTTTCGGGCCATCCATGGCCCTCACCCCACTACGCGTGGGCTCCACTCAGCCTCCTGGGGGGCCGGAAGTCCGAGTTGTTTGAACGGTCGCGCACAAAGATCTAAAGCTAAGATCAAAGCCAAAGCCAAAGCCAAAGCCAAAGCCAAAGCCAAAGCCAAAGCCAACGGCTTCGCGATTATTTGTTTGAGGACTTCCCCTGAAACCGATCAACCCCAACCGTCGACAACTCCTGCGCTTCGCCGCAGCCGTACCCGCCCTGGCCCTCCTGGCCAGCCTCCCCGGTTGCAGCCGCCACCCACGCATCGACGCAACCTTCCTCCAGCTGTGGAAAAGCCACTTCCAACTCAGCCGCCAGCAATGGACCGAACGCATGGCCGCCATGCGCGAACTCGGCTGCAAGGAAGTGCTCCTGCAATGGGTAGGCCTGATCAACGGCAATGAACCCGACTGGCTACTGCCCGACGCCGTGATGCAAACCATCCTCGACACCGCCGACGAACAAGGCATGCACGTACGCATCGGCCTGCCCTACGACAACGGCTGGTGGCAGGCCCTCTCGGCCCAGGACGAACCCACCCAGGCCGCCTTCTTCACCCGCTCGCTGCAAGGCGCAACCCGCTACATGCAGGAGGCCCGCTGGTCCCGGCACAAGCGCTTCAGCGGCTGGTACATCCCCTACGAACTCGAGCAGTACCACTGGGCCGACACCGCCCGCCAGCAACGCCTCGGCGACTGGCTCGCGGCGCTGTCCGAAGCCTCGCAACAGGCCGGCCACGGCACCCCGGCAATCTCCACCTACTTCAGCAAGCTGGAAACCCAAGGCACGCTGGTCCAGCTCTGGCAAACCCTGCTCGACCGCACACAACTGCGGCCCATGGTCCAGGACGGGGTAGGGGTGGCCGGTTGGCCAAATATTCAGGCGATCGAACCGCTGCTGCTTTACCTGCGCCAACGCCAGGTGAAGTTCGATGTGGTGGTCGAGCTGTTCGAGCAACTGCCCTCGGAGAAGAACGACGGCACCGACTTCAAGGCCCGCTCCGCCGACTACCGACGCGTCAATCGCCAGCTGGAATGGGCCGAGACCACCGGCGCCGATCAGGTCGTGGCCTTCGCCGTCGACCCCTGGGCGCTGGGCAGCGACCCGCAAGCCAAGAGCCTGCGCCGCGAATGGCTGAAGTCGCGAGGCTAGGGCCTAGAGCGCACGCCCGATGATCTCGCGCATGATCTCGCTGGTTCCACCAAAGATGCGCAACGCCCGCGCATCGGCCCAGGCCCGGCCGATGCCGTACTCACTGGTGTAGCCATAGCCACCAAACAGCTGAAGCAGGTCATCAAGGATCTGCCCCTGCATCTCGGTAGCATTGAGCTTGGCCATGGCGGCAACCACCGGGTCCAGCTCGCCTGCAATCAACTGGCGCACGCAGTCATCGAGGAACACCCGCAACATGGTCAGCTTCGCCTGGGCATCGGCCAGGATGAAGCGGCTGTTCTGGAAGTCGATGACCCGCTTGCCGAACACCTTGCGCCCACGGGTGTAGTCCTTGGCCTGTGCCAGCATGCCCTCGGTGTGCGCCGCCGCGCGCAAGGCAATCGCCAGGCGCTCGCGGGACAGCTCACGGCCCAGGTATTCAAAGCCGGCATTCTCTTCACCCAGCAGGCAGTCGGCTGGCACCCGCACGTCATCGAAGAACAGCTCGCAAGTGTCCTGCGCATGCTGGCCGACTTTACGGAGCGCCGGGCCCTTGTTGAACCCGGCCAGGCCTTCCTCGACGCAGAACAGCGACAAGCCCCGGGCACCGAGGTCGGGCTCGGTGCTGGCAACCACGATCACCAGCCCGGCGTTCACGCCGTTGGTGATGAAGGTTTTCTGCCCGCTCAGTACATAGTGATCGCCATCGCGCACGGCACGGGTGCGGATCGCCTTGAGATCGCTGCCAGCCCCCGGCTCGGTCATGGCGATGGCGCCGATCACCTCGCCACTGGCCATGGCCGGCAGCCAGCGGGCCTTTTGCGCGTCACTGCCAAGCCCGAGGATGTACGGCGCGACCATGTCCGAATGGATCGAGAAGCCGATCCCCAGGCAGTTGGCCCGCGCCAGTTCCTCGATCACCACCACGGCATGGCCGAAGTCACCGTCCGCGCCATAGGGCGCCGGCAAGGCCGAGTTCAACAGGCCCTGCGCACCGGCTTCACGCCACAACTCGCGCGGCGTTGTGCCGGCCGCTTCCCATGCCTCGTAGTGCGGCAGGATGCGTTCGCTGATGAAGCGCTGTACCTGATCGCGAAACAGCAGGTGGTCGTCGCGGAAGATCGTGCGCATGGCGGGCCTATTGAGTGTAGGTATCGGTGCGGCTCATCTCGCCGCGCAACACGGGCTTGGCCGCGCTGCCGGTCAGGAACAGCACGTAGTGATCGCCCGGCTGCAACTGCGGCAACGGCCATGCCTTGGCTTGTGCAGTGCCGCAGCCGGCACTGAGCGAGGCGGTGACCGGGTTGATCGAACGGGCAACGGTGCTGGCCGGTTTTACGTCAGCGAACAGCACCGGGCCGTCGGCGGCGACTTTCAGCTGGCCCAGGGCGCAACCGCTGGCCAGGTTGTAGAAGCGCAGCTCGGCCTTGAGTGCATCCTCGTTGCTCGCGCCTTCCTTGATCAGCACCAGTTTGTCAGCCTGGGCCAGCACCGTGTTGAAGCTGTCCGGCACCACGCTGAGCTGGCCGATGGGTTGGCCATTCACGCTGATGGCAAAGCTCTCGCCGCCTTTGACGATGGCGTAGCTGCTGGCCACTTTCGACGGGCCAAGGGTCTGCACGCTGCCGTCGGCAACCTGCACCTTGATCGGTTTTGCATCCGGGTTCAGCACCCGCACAAAGGCCGAGCCGGCCGGTGGGCGCGGCGCATAGAGTTGCGCCAGGACGCCTTCGGCCTGGGCGCCGCCAGACAGGCAGGCCCCCAGCAACAGGGCGGCACGCAGGATTGGGGTGGGTTTCATGCAGTCTCCTTGGTGCGCTGTTTGCGCGCGTCGAAATACAGCGCTTCCAGGCGCTTGCGATCGATCTTATCGGATGCGGTGGTGGGGAACAGCCCGCAGGCGAGCAGTTCCGACGGAATCATGTAGCTCGGCACCTGGGTTGCCAACTGCTGTTTCCAGTCGGCAAGGCTGGCCGGTAGCGGACCAAGGATAGCGGGGGGCAGCGAATTTGCTGTTTCGACAAAGCCGATCATGCGCACCAGGGTGCCGTCCGGTCGGCGCAGCGCCACGCTTGCCGCCGCGCGGATACCCGGCAGGCTGGCCAGCGCGGCGTCCACTTCGCCCAGCTCGATACGGTAGCCATGCAGCTTGATCTGGTCGTCGCGCCGGCCATGGAAGTACACCAGGCCATCGGCGTCGATTGCGGCCAGGTCGCCGCTGCGGTAGGCGCGTTTGCCGTTGTGCAGGAACAGGCTCTGCGCGGTCAGGTCCGGGCGGTTCAGGTAGCCGCGCATGACATGGTCGCCGGCGATGCACAGCTCGCCGTCCTCAAGAAACAGCTCGGCATACGGCTTGGCGCGGCCGATGGACAGCGGGCGCGCGCTGCCGTCCAGTGGCGGCAGGATCTCTACCCAGGTGGTCGAGCAGGTGGCTTCGGTCGGGCCGTAGGAGTTGATGATGCGCGCCTCGGGGAAGCGCGCCCACAACTGCTCGGCCATCTGCGCCGACAGCGACTCGGCGCCGAACACGAATACCCGCAGGTCAGGCAGGTGGGCCTGGTCGAAGGTGTCGTTGAGGAACTGCTGGCGGACGAACGAGGGGGTCGAGGCCCAGACCTGGACGCGGCTGTCGGCCAGGTAGCGGACAAAATCGTCAGGGGCGGCGATGGTCTCGCGCGGGCACAGTACGCATTGCCCACCCAGGGCCAAGGCGCCGCACAGGTCGAACAGCGAGAAGTCGAAGCTGAACAGCATCTGGTTCATGAACACCGGGCGTTCGCCCAGGCCCAGGCAATCGCCAATCCAGCCGGCGAACAAGGCCACGCTGTCGCGGCCGATCTGCACGCCTTTCGGCTCGCCGGTGCTGCCGGAGGTGAACATGACATAGGCCAGGTCTGCCTCGGCCAGCGGCTCGGGCGACGCCGCACCTGCGCTGAAGGCGTCCTGCGCGGCGTCGTAGCAGCAGCGGGCGCGTACCAGGTCGGTGATGCGCTGCAGGCGCTCTGCCGGGTTGATGCTGTCCACCGGCACATAGGCCACGCCCAGTTCCAGGCAGCCGAGCATCGCCACGACGAATTCGATCTGCTTGTGCCCGCTGATCACCAGCGCGTCACCTGCGCTGATGCCAGCAGCCTGTGCGCGCAGCTTCCACGCTGCCGTGGCATCACGCAGCGCGGCCCAGCTGATCTGGCGTTGGGCATCGCGCAGGGCCGGGGCCTCGGGGGCTTGATCGAGGTCGGCAAAGGTGGCGTGGGCAAAATCGAAATACATGGCGATTACCTCGGCAAACGGTGGCCTCAGGCGGCCTGATGAGCCGCGACGAAGTCGGCCAAGGCTTTCAGCGATTCCAGGTGCTCGTCGATCTCGGTCGGCGGCACTTTGCAGCCGAACTCTCGCTGCACGGCCAGTACGATATCGACGGCGGTCAACGAGTCGATCAGGCCGGACTCGATCAGCAGGTCATCTTCGCCGACGGGGGTGAGGATGACGCTTTCGATGATCTCGGCCAGCTTGTTTTTGAGGGCTTGATTGCTCACGGTAGTTGCTCCGGTAATAGGTCAGAACTGGAAGTAGAGGAAGCGCGCTTCCTTGTGCAGGTTCATCAGGCACAGCAGCAACAGCAGCACCATGATCACCAGCCATTTCAATGTCGGTGCCCAGCGCAGCAGCGCCGGGCCGGTCAGTTGTGCCCGTGCCAGTGCTGGCGAAAACGCGCCCATTATCTGGTGCGAGTTGGGCAGGCACCAGGCCACGGCAAGCACGGCCAGCACATGGAAGGTTTCCAGGTGGCGGCCCATGAACAGGCGCCAGGCGTCGGCCCAGGCTATGTCGGCCGGGTAGAGGATGGTCGGCAGCGGGCCCAGGCCGCGCAAGCCGAACATGCCTTCGACCAGCAGCAGCGCTTCCTGGGTATTCGCCGCGCGGAAGAACGCCTGGGCGACGATCACTGCCGCGAACGTCAGCAGCACATAGCCGGCTTTTTTCAGCCAGTGCGGCTGCTGCTTGGCACCGGCCGTGCGGCCGACCACGAAGATGCGCCAGGTATGGTTGATCGACAGGTACGCGGCATGCAGCAGGCCGAAGATCAGGAACTGCAACCCGGCGCCGTGCCAGATACCGGCCAGGCCCATGGTGAAGGCGGTCGGCAGCATGATGGTGGCGGCGAACCCGCCCGGGCTCGACACGCCCTGGGTGCCCACCGGCAGGTTGCGTTTGCTGCGCCAGTTGGACACGGCCATGGCCACCGGGTAATAGAGGTAGGCGGTCAGGTAGCGGGTCAGGGTAATGTGCCAGCGCGCCCAGAAGTCGATGATGCTGCTGGCCTTGTATGGCGAGTTGAAGTTCAGCGGGAAGCGGATACCGAACATCTTCGCCAGGCCCAAGGCCATGTCCGAGTAGCCGGAGAAGTCGAAGTACAGTTGCAGCGCATAGGCGATGCCGGTTCCCCAGGCCGCCCAGAAGCCCAGCTCACCGGGTTGCGCGAAGCCGGCATCGGCGTAGCCGGCGATCGGGTCGGCCAGCAGCACTTTCTTCGCCAGGCCGATGACGAACAGCATGCCGCCGACACTGAGGTTTTCCGCGCGGAAGCGGTAGTTATCGCGCTGGGCGAACTGCGGCATCATTTCCTTGTGATGCAGGATCGGCCCGGCGATCAGGTGCGGGAAGAAGGTCACGAACAGCACATAGCTGAGCAGGCTGCGCTCCTTGACGATGCCGGCGCGGCAGTCCAGCAGGTAGCCGATCTGGGTGAAGGTGAAGAACGAGATGCCCAGCGGCAGCAGGATATCGTCCACCCGGCCGCTGCCCAGGCCCCAGTCGTGGGCAAAGTTCACCAGGGTCACGAAGTACTTGTAGTGGAACAGCAGCGCCAGGTCTGCCGCCACCCCTAAGGTGGCCACCAGCAACTGCAGGCGTGCGCGCCCGGACAGGTTGAGGATGATCTGGCTGATCACGTAGTTGAAGGCAATCGAGCCCACCAGCAACAGTACGAACTGCGGGTTCCACCAGCCATAGAACACCAGCGAGGTGACGCACAGCCACACGGCCGCCAGGCGCAGGCTGGTGGCCGCGATCAGGTAATGCGCCGCCAGGGTCAGCGGCAGGAACAGCAGCAGGAACAGATAGGAGTTAAAGAGCATGGTCGGCCTGCTTGTCAGGGAGCGTGGCCAGCACGGCCTGTTCGTCGGCGGTCAGCGGCAGGGACAGGGCCATTTCGGAGAACTCCCAGATCACCAGCTTGAGCGTGGCAGGCCAGCGTTCGCGCTTGTTCAATGCGCCGACCAGTGCACCGGAGAACTGCCCGCCATCCAGGCTCTGGTTCCATACCTGCTGGCCGAGGTTACGGCCCAGGCGTTCGGCGAATTCACTGCGTCGACCGTTGGAGCTGCCGGCGAGCAGCACTTGCACGGCGGGGGTGTCGTCCAGCAGGCCGCCGCTGCGGATCGGTTCGATCTGCACCGGGGCGGCAGTGTCCAGCGCCGGGCGCCAGGCAGCGGGCGCATGTTCGAGGCCGGCGAGGCTGATCAGGTCACCCAGGCGCGGCTCAACCGGGCCAGGCGCAGATTCGCTATAGGCTTGGCTGCCTTTGCCGCCCAATAGCTCCAGCGCGCGGCTGGCGACGGCAGCGGCCGCCGCCTGTGCGCCGACCGCCGTCATGTGCACATCGGTGTGGAAGAAGCGCGGCGCCTCGCCCTGGGCCAGCACCGGCGCAAGGTCGACGTAAGGCACGTTGGCCTGGCGCAGCGCGGCCTGCCAGTGGTCAAGCCGGGCACTCAGCTGCGCGCTCTGTTGCAGGCCACACAGGGCCTGGCCCTGAATGCGCGACTTGTCCGGCACCGCTACCAGCAACACTTGCAGGCCATCGCCACGCAGCGCCTCGACCCAATGCTGCATCAGGCGCAGGCGCGCCTCGTAGGCACCGTGCACGCCCGGCTGGGCGCGCAAGCCGTCGCGGTAGAACAGCCAGCCCGGGCAACCCTGCACCACCTGCGTACCGAGGTCGCCAAACAGGCGATAACGCAGCGCTGCGCTGAGGGTGTCGGCGTCGCCTTGCAGCGCCGGTTGCAGGGCCGCGCCCAGCACCTTGCCAGCCTGGCCATCGAGCCACGCTTCAGGCTTGAGCTGCGCCGGTTCGACCTTCGAGCGCAGCAGCATCCACACACCGCACGCCTGGGCGATCAGCAACAGGGCGATCACCACGGCGGCGTAGGTGCGGTGCGACGGGCTGGGCGGCTGTTCCACGTTGGCCATCGATCAGTGTCCGATGGCGTTGCGCAGGCGTGTGCGCCAGGCGTCTGCGCTCATGATCGAGGCGTTGTCCCACAGGCCGGTGGCTTGCGGGCCCTGGGCGTAGGTTGGCTCGAACATCTGCCACACCAGCACCTGCGGCGGGTTCTGCTTGAAGTCGGCCGACTCGAGGTATTCCAGCAGCATGATCCACTGGCCGACGTTGCCTGGCTTCCAGTTCACCGATACCGGGCGGTCCAGGGCGTTGGAGAGTTTTTGCGGGTAGCCGAAGTACGGCTGCACCATGCTGTGCCCGGTCACGTGGACAGGTGCCGGAGCGGCATCGAGCAGGCCGCCGGCTGCGGCCTGGCGGCGCACGGTAAAGGTTTCGCGGCCGGTCTGCTTGCGTTGCTCAGGGGTGAGGAAGCGTTCGGCCAGGTCGCCGAAACGGCGTTCCTTGAACTCGCTGCCCAGCGTCATGCCGCTGCCGGCAGTGCCCTTGAGCGACGGTACGTCGCGCTTGATCTGCTCGGCGGTGGCCACGGCGGTGGCGTCGGCGGCCGGCTGGGTCCAGTGCTGGTCGGTGCGGTAGAACACTTCTTGCCCGGCCTTCTTCACCTGGGCGAGTACGGCGGCATCGTCGAACGCCGGGATGCCGGCCTTGCGCAGCGAACCGAGGATTGTCTGGTAGCGTTGCTGCACCTGCGGGCTGAGGCTTTTGCCGGCTGGCAGCTTGTCCTGGTAGAACAGGGTCTTGTCCGGCAGCACCAGCACTTGCAGCTGCACTTGGCGCGCGGCCAGTGCCTGCTGGGCATCCTTGATCAGTTGGGTGGAAGCCTCGATGCCGCGGCTGTCGACCTCGGTCAGGCTGCCCCAACCCGGGAACAGCCAGCCGTCGTTGCCGCGGATCACGATCGACGAATCGTCGGCCTGCGCGGCCGTGAACGACAAGCCCAGCGAGGCGATCAGCAAGGCCGTGCCCAGGCGCTTGAAGGTCGGTACAAACAGGGTTGATAAGGTCATGGTGAAAGTCCTTTTAGTACGACAGCGTCAGGTTCATGAACAGCCCCTTGGCCCGCTCGGTGGCGCCGCCACCAATCGGGAAGCGGTACTGTACAGACCAGTCGAGGTAGGAGCGCGGTGTGTTGTAGTGGTCTTCGCGAAACCAGTAGCGCAGGTTCACGCCGGGGCCGACGCCCATGGACCAGGAAGTGGCATCACGCGTGAGCGACCACTGGTCGATGCCGCTGAGGTCGATCAGGTCGGTCTTGGCGAAATCAAGATCAGTCGCCCGGTCTTTCTGGCGGATCCAGTCCGCTGCGCCGACGACGTACGGGTAAACCACCAGGTTAGGGCTCAATGCGTCGATACGGAAGCTGCGGCCCACGCGCAGCTCACCACTGAGGAAGGTTTGCTGGCGCTTGAGGCGACCGTTGGATTCGGCCAGTTCACGTGTCGGTTTGCTGCCGTTGACGTCGTAGGCGGTAAATTTCGCGGCGTTGTCTTCCCAGGCGTAGCCGAGCTGGGTGTAGCCTTCCATGGTGAACCAGCTGCGCTCATCGCGGCGCAGCTCGGTGCCCTTGTAGAAACCGTAGGTGATGTACGACAGCCAGCCGCCGGCGCTGCTACCCAGCTTGTAGCGGGTGAGCATGCCGTTGATGTCCGGGTCCCTGGCCGAGTTGGCGGCCTGGATGCGTTGCTGGATTTCGCATTGATCGTTGCGTGAAGCGGGATACACCGTGCCTTCACGGGTGCCCGAGCCGAGGAAGAAGCGTCTTTCCAGGCCGAAGCTGAAGCCGGTGTCGGAGAGCATGTAGCGCACGCCCAGCGCGCCGATGGTGCTCGGTACCCCGGCTACCGAGCTGGAGCCGTTGGTGCGGTCGTCCTTGGCACGGGTGTCGGCAATCGAGGAGCCGCTGCACGGGTCGATGACGTTCTGCGATTCGAACTCGCCGCCTTCGTCATACAGCGTATTGGTCAGGCGTCCGTAGACCTCAAGCATGCCGCGCTGATTGTTGAGCTGGGTCGGCCGCCAGAACAGTTCGGCCGTGCTGAACACCGCATCCCCCGAGGTACTCAGGCCAGCACCGGCAACCGTAGTGGTCGGCCGCGCGCCCCGGTAACCCAGGGACATCGTCGCGCCCCATTCGCGGTCCAGCCCGGCAATGGCGTTGCGTGTGTTGTAGCGTTGCTGGTCGTCGAGGTCGAGCGTGCCGGCATCATCCATGTCGATGGCATGGCGCAGTTGACGCACGGCCGCCGGGTTGTCACCCATGGCCGACAGCGCATAGGCCTCGTCGAGGATCGCCGTGGGCGGCGCGTTGCCGGTATCGCGGGCCGCGCGAAAATCCTGGCGGGCGCGGGCCGGCTGGCCGGTGCGCTGGCGCAGGTAGCCGCGCTGCATCAGCAGGTTGGCATCGCTGGGCGAGCGGGCGATGGCATCGGACAGGCGCTGCTCGGCCTCGGCGGCCTGCTGGCTGTTGCCGGCGGCCAGTGCGGTGGTCAGCAGGCGCTGGAAATCGAGGTTGTCCGGCGCCTGTTCGACCGCCGTGCGGGCTTGGCGGATGGCTTCCTGGTAGTCCTGCCGGGCATAGGCGGCATAGGCTTCGGTCGCAGGGCCGGCCGGGCCCGACGCGGCGTCGGCGGGCAGCAGTTCGCACTGGGTGCCGTAGGGCGTGTCCTGGCAGGACTGCTGCGGCGCCGGGTAGCTGCTCAGGGTCAGCGCGGCGCTCGGGCGGCTGGCTTTCTTGGCTGCCGCCAGGCGCTGGAGCACGGCCGTGTCGGCCACATCCATCGGCGCCAACAGCTCATTGGCGCGGGCCTTGTCGCCGCGTGCCAGCGCCGCATCCACGGCGATCAGGCGCACGTTGCGCAGTTGTTCTTCGTCAAGCCAATCCTGGGCCAGGGCCGTGTCGAAGTCGGCGCGGGCGCTGTTGGACTTGCCCTGGAACTCACGCAGGTAGCCGCGCATCACCCACATCACGGTGCTTTCGTCGTCCTGCTCCAGCGCCGCGCTGGCGGCCTGTTCGGCCATGCCCGGCTGGTTGTCGAGCAGCAGCGAGGTGACCAGCAGCAGGCGATGGCTGGCGATGTCCGGGGCCAGGCCGACGGCTTCGCGGGCAAGCACCACGGCGTCGCCTGGGCGGTTGGCGATCAGCGCCTGGTAGGCCAGTTCGGCCGGACGCACGGCCATGCGCCGTTTCAGGGTCTGGCGACGCGCATCGAGGTCATTGCCATTGGGCGCGCCGAGGGCCATGGCGGTGCCGGCTGCGCGTTCGGCCTCGGCCCATTTTTGCTGGGCTTCAAGGGCGTCCAGCCAGAGCAGGGCCCATGGCCCCTGGCTCGGGTCGGCGCGAAAAGCCTTTTCGGCATCGCGCTCGGCCGCCGGCATATCACCTGCGTTGTACGCCGCATAGCCTTTGGTGGCCAACGGGAAACCACGGCGATACGCCGCCGAGGTGGTGGCTGCGGCGCTGCTGCGCGGGGTGCTTTGCAGGTTGCTAACGGCGGCGCGCAGGCCCGGATCGTTGACGCCGCGCTTGAGCGCCGTTTGCGCGGCTTGGCGGGCTTCGCTGGTGCGCCCGAGCTTCTGCAAGGTATAGACCTTGAGCAGGTTCAGCCGGGCAACCTCGGGGCGCAGCTTCAACGCCGCATTCACCTGGCTCAGGGCATCCCGATAGCGGCCGTTTTCGTAGCTGCGGTAGGCCTGGTCCGCTTGCTGCCAGGCTTCGCCTTCCAGTGCGGCTTCGGCCGCAACGGCCTGTACCGGCAGGGCCAGTAACGAGGTGCTGCAGCAAAGGGCGGCGGTGAGCAGGAGGGCGTGGGTATTCGTCGTCATGACAGGGCAGGGGACCGTTGTTCAGTTTCAGCGAGCGGCGCGGGGGCGTTGTCCTTCTGGAAGGAGATCGCTTCGTTCAGGGTGGCTTCGTCCAGGTAGCCGTGCTCGAGCAGGATCTGCCCCAGTGGCTTGTGTTCCACGGCTTGCGCTTCCAGGGCCTTGGCCAGCGAGGCCTCGTCGATGGCGCGCCAGGACATCAGCAGGTCGCCCAGGCGCAGGCGCTGCTGGGTGAGCTGATCGGCCGAGGGGAAGTCGTGCATGGTCTTGTCCCACACCAGTTGCTTGCCGAGGAACAGGTAGCCCAGGTACAGGCGCCAGGCGCGGGCGGCGGCCATGGCGTTGATGAAGTTGCCGATGATCATCCGTGGCGCCGACAGCAGCGCATGTTCCCAGCCATACAGGCGGCCGACGAAATAACCCCGCTGGAGGATGCGCAGGCTCAGCAGCACGGTGTTCGCCCACATCAGGTCGAGCAGGCCGTTGCTCGGCTTGAAGGCCGACGGGAAGAAGGTGGTCCACAGGCCGCTCGCGCTCAAGACCATGAACACCAGGTGCTGGAACAGCAGCACGTAGGCCAGGATCGCGATAAAGGAGGTAATCAGGCCCTTGCGGTCACGGAACAGCAGGTACTTGGTGGCCAGCGAACCGGCCCAGCCGACCTGGCTCCAGCCCTGCAAGCCGATGCCCAGGGTCCAGCGGGCCTTCTGCCGGTAGGCGGTGCGGAAGGTGTCGGGGAAGTATTCGCGCACGCCCAGCGGCATGTGCACGGCGACCATCTTCTCCTGGCCGTGACCGAACCAGGTGGTACGGCGCGCTACATAGTCCACCGGGAACTTGCCGAAGATCTGCTTCATGCCGCGCCGCGCCAGGCGCGTGCCGATGTCGTAGTCCTCGGTGAGGGTGTCGGTGTTGAACGGCTGGTTGTCGGTTTCGGCCGACAGCTCCAGCAGGGCATGACGCGAGAAACAGGTGCCGACGCCGGCCGAGGGGACCATGCGCGACATGCTTTCGCGCACCACCAGGTCCTTGGTGTGCCATTCGGCGAACTCGTCCATGTAGGTGCCGGCCACCAGTTCGTACCAGTCCCGTTCCAGCGAGGTCACCGGTAACTGGATGAAGTCGATGCGCGGCAGCAGGTAGTTGAAGTAGTGCAGTTCCAGGTGGTGCAGCACGTCTTCGCTGTCGTGCAGGATGGCCCCGGCGAAGGGCTCGGGCTGGCTCTTCTCGTGGGCGAAGATCGCCTGGATGATCCAGTTCAGGCAGTCGGCCTTGCAGGTCGGGCCGTCGTGGGGCACTTCGACGCGAATCAGCTGCTTGTAGCGCCGACGCATGCGCTCGACTTCGTCGATGGTGCGCGCATCGTTGCAGTAGGTGCCGACGAAGATGAAGTAGTTCTTGTACTCCAGCGAGCCGACCATGTTCTCCAGCATTGGCGCGATCACGTCGTATTCCAGCCAGGCCGGGATCATGATCGCCAGCGGCTGCTCGCGTTTGGCGCGCAACTGTTCGGCGGTCAGCGGCTGGTAGCGCCGGCGCTTGACCAGCAGGCGCCGGTAGAGCTGGCGCACCCAGTACCAGGCGTCGATGAACAGGTCATCCAGGCTCGACAGCAGGATCAACACGCCCACAACCGCAGTCACGATCTCGAGACCGCGGTAGTAGTCCGCCAGCAGGTAGGGCAGGTAGAGCGAGGACATGATCGGTTCGCCTGCGCCCTACTTGCCTTTGTGCTTGAGGCGGCTGCGGCGGGCCAACACACCCAGTACCAACAGCAGCAAGAGGACGGCCGCGAACACCGGCAGCGCCCACACCAGGTAGGTGCGCCATTGGTGGAACGGCGTCGCGCCCAGGTTCAGCTCGGGGTCAGTGGTGTCGACCCAGGTCAGCGGGCCGGCAGCGCCCAGCACCACGGCGTTGCCGCGGGTCAGCACGAAGGCGTCCTGTGGAACTACCGGCTGTTCGCCCAGGGCGTACCAGAGCACGCCCTGCTGGCCAGCGGACTCGACTACCGAGATGGCGCTGAGGCCTTGCGGGCCTTGCACGTCGACGGCGATCTTGTCGTCGCCATGTGCGCGCAGGCGCTCGGCGGCTTCGACGTCGATCAGCGGCTTGGCGCCTTGCAGCGGCACTTGCAGGGCCAGGAACGGCTTGGAAGGTTTATAGGTTTGCGTGCCATCGGTCAGGGTCAGCTCGGCGTTCACCGGCGAGATCGACGCGGCGGTGGCCAGGCGGATGATCTGGCGCAGGTTGGCGGCGGGTTGCTCCAGTGCCACGTTGGCCACGATCACCTGGGCATTGCCGGCCAGCAGCGGCAGCAAGCCGACGAAGGTGCCGTCGGGTTCGGCGCTGGCGGCTTGCAGGTAGCTGCTCGGTAGTACGTTCACCGGGTAGCCCTGGGGGATTTCAGCGCAGTCCGGCGACACCGGCTGGCGCTGGAAGCGCACTTGCAGGGTGTTGCTCACGCCCAGGGCATAGCCGGGGACGCGGGCGCTGAGGCGTTCAGCCTGGCCGTTGGCGTCGAGTTGCTTGGCGTTGAGCAGCACACCGTTCCAGATCACCGAGGCCACCGGGCGGGTGGCCGAGGCGCCGGGGGCGGCGGACAGGTCAAACACCACTTCACCCGGCATGCGCCCGTTCACCGACACCGCGCTGAGCGGGAAGGTGGCGGTCCACTCGCCACGGGTCACCACGTCGAAGGTGGTGTGGCTGCCGCCCAGCGTGCTCAGGCGCAGGTGGTCTTTATTGCTCAGTGCGCCGCCGGAGGCGTGCACGATGGCCTGGCGCGAGGTCAGCACATTGCGCCACTGCGTGTCGAGCAGGCCGGAGGCCTTGGCACCCGCGTCGCCGGCCAGGGCGATGACGGCCCGGTGACCGAGGCTGGCCAGTTGCACCTGCTGGCTGAGCAGGGGCTTGCCGGCCAGCGATGCATGGCGGCTGCGCCAGTCGGCAAATGCCTTGAGCGCTTCAGGGTCGTCGCGCAGCTGCTCGGCCAGGGCATCCAGTGCGCTGTTGATCTGCCCGGTCAGGGCGCTGTCGGCAATGGCCAGATCGGCGCGCGTGGCAGGGGCATCGAGCACCAGCAAGGCGCCCAGTTCGGCGGCGTTGCTCAGGGTGTAGCTGCCTTCGCCAGCCAGCGCGGCAAAGGCCGGCACACTGTTGAGGCCAGTAGGCACGCTGAAACCGCTGCGCTTGATGGCGTCACCAACCGCAGGCAGTGCACGTACCTGGGTGCGTTTACCTGCGCGCTCCAGGGCTACGCCCAGGCGCCAGGCGCTGTCAAAACTGCTGCTGTCGAGCTTGCCCGCGGCGATCAGGATCACCGGCTTGCCTGGCAGGGTGTTCCAGGCATCGCTCAGCTGGGTAAGCGCCGCCAGCGGGTAGCGGTAGCTCAGTTGGGTGCTCGGCAGCAGGGTGAAGATGTTCGCCGTCTGGCGATTCGGCTCGCACAGGCGCTGCTGGCCGTTCGGCGAGCTCCAGTCGAGGCTGAAGTGCACAAAGCCGTTGGCGTGCCCACGGGCCTCAACCGGCAGCGTGCGGCTGATCTTGCCGGCCTCGTCGCTGACCCGTTGGGCGAGCAGGGGGCGGCCGTCGACGGCCATCTTCAGGGTAGGTGCGATGGCTTCGCCCCTGATGAAGTCGCCGCGCACCTCGATCACTGCCTCGCTCAACGCCACGCCCTTGGGCACCGGCAGGAAGAACGCCTGGTGGTTGTCGCTCTGGTCGAGCACCACCGGGTTGGTAATGCCCAGCTCTGCCAGCGATACGCTGCGCGTCACCCAGTCGTCCTGAGCCAGCGTACGCAAGGCGTCGCTGCTAGGCGAGGCGTGGGCCGTCAATGGCAGGGCGAACGGGGCGAGCAGCAGCGCGTGCTGGAAAAGGCGAGTGCAGTGCATACGAGTCAAAAATCTGTCCAGTGAGTTGGAAAAGTGACGGCAGCAGTCATTCACCACCTCGATTTATCGAGATGCTATGAGAGGAAGCCTTTTTATCTAAGGAAAAATCGGCGGCGAGCGTAGCGGGTTGACACAAATTCCGTGTGAATACCCAGCCATCGCGTGGCGACGGGGCGGACTGTGTAGTATTAGTACGCCACGTGTCAAGATTTGGTCGCTATTAAACGCATTGACGCGACATTTGGCCGCGTATGGTTTTTTGGTGACGTTTTTTTGACTTATCGTATTTCCTACACGTTTCGACGTGTTTAATCTGGCCTCGGTCACGCCTCGCAGGGCGAACTCGACAGGCGGGCGGCCTTGTCGGGCAGTGCTGTTTGAGTGCTGGCCTACCTTTATTGGCAGGTAAGGCAGGCCTTGGAGCGTATGCAGGTTGCCTGTGGCCGGATTGCCAGCCTCGCCACGTGCGCGGCGGATGCAATTTGTGCCCCGCTCCGCTAGGATTAGCGGTCTTTGGTCAATCTATTCGACGGTTTTCGATGAGTTATCAGGTTCTTGCACGTAAATGGCGTCCGCGCTCGTTCCGCGAAATGGTCGGCCAGACCCATGTGCTCAAGGCCCTGATCAACGCGCTGGACAACCAGCGCCTGCACCATGCCTATCTATTCACCGGTACCCGCGGCGTGGGCAAGACCACCATCGCGCGGATCATCGCCAAGTGCGTCAACTGCGAAACCGGTATCACCTCGACACCCTGCGGCACCTGTTCGGTGTGCCGGGAGATCGACGAAGGCCGCTTCGTCGACCTGATCGAGATCGACGCCGCGAGCCGCACCAAGGTCGAAGACACCCGCGAACTGCTCGACAACGTGCAGTACGCCCCGAGCCGCGGGCGCTTCAAGGTCTACCTGATCGACGAAGTGCACATGCTCTCCAGCCACTCGTTCAACGCCCTGTTGAAGACCCTGGAAGAACCGCCGCCCTACGTGAAGTTCATTCTCGCGACGACCGATCCGCAGAAACTTCCTGCAACTATTTTGTCGCGCTGCCTGCAGTTCTCGCTGAAGAACATGACCCCGGAGCGGGTAGTCGAGCACCTGAGCCATGTACTCGGGGTCGAGAACGTGCCGTTCGAAGACGATGCGCTGTGGCTGCTGGGCCGCGCTGCTGATGGTTCGATGCGCGATGCCATGAGCCTGACCGACCAGGCGATCGCCTTCGGTGAAGGCAAGGTGCTGGCGGCGGATGTGCGGGCAATGCTCGGCACGCTCGACCACGGCCAGGTCTACGGCGTACTTCAGGCGTTGCTTGAAGGTGATGCGCGGGCCTTGCTTGAAGCGGTGCGCCACCTGGCCGAGCAGGGCCCGGACTGGAACGGCGTGCTCTCGGAAATACTCAACGTGCTGCACCGTGTGGCCATTGCTCAGGCCCTGCCTGAGGCAGTCGACAACGGCCAAGGCGATCGTGACCGAGTGCTGGCGCTGGCCCAGGCGTTGCCGGCCGAAGACGTGCAGTTCTATTACCAGATGGGCCTGATCGGCCGCCGCGACCTGCCGCTGGCACCGGAGCCGCGCGGCGGCTTCGAGATGGTTCTGCTGCGGATGCTGGCGTTCCGCCCGGCGGACACCAGCAACGCACCGATACCGGCGCTAAAGCCAGTGGGGATCAGCCAGGCCACAGCTGATTCCCCGGCAGCGGTGGCCCCGGTCACCGTCGCTGCGCCAGTGGTTGCGCCCGCGCCCGTTGTTGAGTCTGAGCCCGAGCCCGAGCCCGTATCGGTGGTTGTGCCTGAGCCCGAACCCGCGCCGGTACAGCAGCGTGCTCCTGAGCCTGAGCCCGTGGTGGCCGAGCCGGAAGTTGACCTGCCGTGGAACGAGCCCAGTGCACCGCTTGCGGCAGATCCTGAGCCCGAGCCAGTGGCAGCACCTGAGGTGGTTGCCCCTGTTGCCGTTGAGGCGCCAGCGATCCCGCATCACGAGGAGCCGCCAGCTGAAGACATCAGCTACAGCCCGGCCGGTATGGATCGCGACGACGAACCACCGCTGGACGAAGACTATTACGATGCTGAAATCGACCCGGTCGGTTACAGCTACCTGGATGAGCTGGCCAGCGAGAGCGTGGCGGAGCCTGTCGCCGAACCTGAGCCGGAGCCTGCCGCGCAGCCGGCCACGGGGCTGGCCCTGCAATGGCTGGAATTGTTCCCGCAGTTGTCGATTTCCGGGATGACCGGCAATATCGCGGCCAACTGTACCCTGATGGCGGTTGAAGGGGACCACTGGCTGCTGCACCTGGACCCGAACCACAGTGCCTTGTTCAACGCCACCCAGCAGCGGCGCCTGAATGACGCGCTGAACCAGGCCGTAGGGCGTACCCTGAGCCTGACCATCGAGCTGATTCGCCCGGAGCAGGAAACCCCGGCCCAGGCGGCGTCACGCAAGCGTGCCAACCGTCAGCGTGAAGCGGAAGCGTCGATTGAAAACGATCCGTTCATCCAGCAGATGATCAAGCAGTTCGGCGCCACCGTGCGCCACGATAGTATTGAACCTGTGGATGCCCTGGTCAGCCAGGGCGAATAACCGAATACCCTTGCGCCGGGCTTGAGCCGTGGCGCACCCCGTAACGTGATACCGAGGTGATTCCCATGATGAAAGGTGGCATGGCCGGCCTGATGAAGCAGGCACAGCAGATGCAGGAAAAAATGGCCAAGATGCAGGAAGAGCTGGCCAACGCCGAAGTGACCGGCCAATCCGGCGCCGGCCTGGTCAGCGTGGTCATGACCGGTCGTCATGACGTCAAGCGCATCAGCCTGGACGACAGCCTGATGCAGGAAGACAAGGAAGTACTGGAAGACCTGATCGCCGCTGCCGTCAACGACGCCGTGCGCAAGGTCGAGGCGAACAGCCAGGATAAAATGGGCGGCATGACCGCTGGCATGCAGCTGCCACCAGGCTTCAAGATGCCGTTCTAAGACGACACCTGTTTGACCTACGGTGGGAGCGCAGCTGTGAAGCTGTTTGCTCCCATCGTCGTTTCTTGTCCAACATTTGCAATTTCAGGCCTTTGACCATGAGCTTCAGCCCACTGATTCGCCAACTGATCGACGCCTTGCGCATTTTGCCCGGTGTCGGCCAGAAAACCGCCCAGCGCATGGCCTTGCAACTGCTTGAGCGCGACCGCAGCGGGGGTGTGCGCCTGGCCCAGGCCCTGACCCAGGCCATGGAAGGGGTTGGCCATTGCCGCCAGTGCCGTACGCTGACCGAGCAGGAACTCTGCCCGCAGTGCTCCGACCCGCGCCGTGACGACACCTTGCTGTGTGTGGTCGAGGGGCCGATGGATGTGTATGCGGTGGAGCAGACCGGTTATCGCGGGCGCTACTTTGTGCTCAAGGGGCACTTGTCGCCGCTGGATGGTCTGGGGCCTGAGGCGATTGGCATTCCGCAATTGATGACGCGGATTGCCGAGCAGGGCAGTTTTACCGAGGTGATCCTGGCGACCAACCCTACCGTGGAAGGGGAGGCGACGGCGCACTATATCGCCCAGTTGTTGGTCGACAAGGGTCTGGTGGCTTCGCGGATCGCCCATGGCGTGCCGCTGGGTGGTGAGCTGGAGCTGGTCGATGGCGGGACGCTGGCGCATTCCTTTGCCGGGCGCAGGCCGATCTCGCTGTGACCTGAGAGCTTCTGTAGCCGCTGCCGTCAGGCTGTGCTGGAGCCCGAGAGGGCTCCCAAAGGCGGCGCCTGCTATGCAGGCGAGCGCAGCCTCACGGCAGCGGCTACCCTCGCCAGCAATGGGGTGCGAAGCACCCCTGGCTTCAAGTTCAACGCTCGCTGAGCGAGAACTCGGTCAGGCAGAACGTAGGAATCCTGGCGTCCTGCAACTTCTGCGAACCCCCCAGCTCCGGCAGATCAATGATCGCCGCCGCCTCAAACACCTCAGCCCCCATGCGACGCACCAGGTTGGCCGCTGCCAGCAGCGTACCGCCGGTGGCAATCAGGTCATCGAAGATCAGGATCGCATCGCCTTCACACAGGCTGTCGGCGTGCACTTCCAGGAAGGCCTCGCCGTACTCGGTCTGGTAACCCTCGGACAGCACGTCAGCTGGCAGCTTGCCCTGCTTGCGGAACAGGATCAGCGGCTTGTTCAGTTGGTGGGCCACGATCGAGCCGATCAGGAAGCCGCGCGCATCCATCGCGCCGATATGGCTGAATTCAGCCTCGACATAGCGTTCGATGAATTGGTCGGCGACATAGCGCAGGCCCCGTGGCGACTGGAACAACGGGGTGATGTCACGGAAGATCACGCCTGGCTTGGGGAAGTCCGGTACCGGGCGGATCAGGGATTTGAGGTCGAAGCTGTCGCTATGCATGGGGCGGGTATCCTGAAGAACAAACGTCGGCAGTATACCCGCTGTCAGCGATTTCAGCTCTCCGCCGAACCACCCGCCAGGGCGCACAGCTGGATCGGATCGATGATCCGCACTTCCTTGCCTTCCGCCTCGATCAAGCCGTTCTGCTGGAAGCGGGTGAACACCCGCGACACGGTTTCCACCGCCAGGCCCAGGTAGTTGCCGATCTCGTTGCGCGACATGCTCAGGCGGAACTGGTTGGCCGAATAACCCCGGGCACGGAAGCGCGCCGACAGGTTGACCAGGAAGGTGGCAATACGCTCGTCGGCGGTCTTCTTCGACAACAACAGCATCATTTGCTGGTCGTCACGGATCTCCCGGCTCATCACGCGCATCAGCTGGCGACGCAGCTGTGGCAGCTGTACCGACAGCTCGTCCAGGCGCTCGAAGGGGATTTCGCAAACGGAAGTTGTTTCCTGCGCCTGCGCCGAAACCGGGTAGGCCTCGGTGTCCATGCCGGACAGGCCGACCAGCTCGCTGGGCAGGTGGAAGCCGGTGATCTGCTCTTCACCGCTGTCGCTCAGGCTGAAGGTTTTCAGGGCGCCGGAACGCACCGCGTAAACGGAGCCGAAATTGTCACCCTGCCGGAAGAGGAACTCGCCTTTTTTCAGCGGTCGCCCGCGTTTGACGATGTCATCCAGTGCATCCATGTCTTCTAGGTTCAGTGACAGAGGCAGGCACAGTGGCGCCAGGCTGCAATCCTTGCAGTGGGCCTGGTTGTGAGGGCGCAGTTTAACTGGCTCGGACATTTCTTCGATCCTTGTGGGAAAGCACACATAAGCCGTAAGGGTACAGCAGTCACCCCGGCCTAGGCTAGTTTGGCCAATTTGCTGGCCATTTTGTATGCATTCCGCGTCTGGATCGTTCAGATAACCCGAGAAAACCGCTGGCGATTGTGCAAGTCCAGGTAGCCATCGAACACCATGCACACCGAGCGCACCAGCAGCCGGCCCGCCGGCAGCACTTCGATGCGGTCCTTTTCCAGCTTGATCAGGCCGTCATTGGCCATGGCTTCGAGGGCAGGCCACTGCTCGCTGAAGTAGCCGCGAAAGTCGAGGGTGAAGGCTTGCTCGATGGTTTCGAAGTCCAGCTCGAAATGGCAGATCAGTTGCTGGATGACGGCGCGGCGCACGCGGTCGTCCTGGTTGCAGATCAGCCCGCGATGTGTCGCCAATTGCGCGGCATCCAGGGCGTTCTGGTATTCGTTGAGGTCGCTGCTGTTCTGGCAGTACAGGTCGCCGATCTGGCTGATCGAAGACACCCCCAGGCCAATCAGGTCGCAATGCCCGTGGGTGGTGTAGCCCTGGAAGTTGCGCTGCAGGGTCGACTCTTCCTGGGCAATCGCCAGTTCGTCGTCGGGCAGGGCAAAGTGGTCCATGCCGATGTAGCGGTAGCCGGCGCCGGTCAGCTGTTCGATGGTGCGTTCGAGCATTTCCAGCTTGGCCGCCGGCGAGGGTAGATCGCTGGCGTCGATGCGGCGCTGGGGCATGAAGCGTTCCGGCAGGTGGGCGTAGTTGAACACCGACAAGCGATCGGGCTGCAGCTTGATCACTTCTTCGACGCTGCGGGCAAAGCCTTCCGGGGTCTGTTTGGGTAGGCCGTAGATCAGGTCCAGGTTGATCGAGCGAAACTGCAGGGTGCGCGCGGCCTCGATGATGGCGCGGGTCTGTTCCAGGCTTTGCAGGCGGTTGATCGCCCGCTGCACCACCGGGTCGAGGTCCTGCACGCCCAGGCTCACCCGGTTGAAGCCCAGTTCGCGCAGCAGGCCCATGGTCGACCAGTCGGCCTCGCGCGGGTCGATCTCGATGCCGTAGTCGCCGGAGTCGTCATCCAGCAGGTTGAAGTGCTGGCGCAGGTGGGCCATCAGCTGGCGCAGTTCGACATGGCTGAGAAAGGTCGGTGTGCCGCCGCCCAGGTGCAGTTGCTCGACGGTCTGCTTGGGGTCCAGGTGGCAGGCGATCAGTTGGATCTCGTGCTCCAGGCGTTGCAGGTAGGGTTGGGCGCGGCCGCGGTCCTTGGTGATGACCTTGTTGCAGGCGCAGTAGTAGCAGATGTTCGCGCAGAACGGCACGTGCACATACAGTGACAGCGGGCGGGCGACCCGGCGGCTGTCACGCAGCGCGTGCAGCAGGTCGAACGAGCCGACCTGGTTATGCAATTGCACGGCGGTTGGGTAGGAGGTGTAGCGCGGGCCGGCCAGATCGTAACGACGAATCAGGTCAGGGTCCCAGCGGAGGGCTTCGATCATGGCGGCAGTCCCTGGAATGGAGGCAGTGTCCGGAGTCTAGGGAGTGCGTCACCAGGGCGTGTTGACTTGTATCAAAAGCCCTTCAGTGGCCCATAAGCCAGTGCTGGTGCGGGCCCGGCAGGGTCCAGAGGCCAAACAGGATCACCAGCAGGCCACCGGTAATGCGCACGCCACGCTTGCGCAGCAGGGCGGTGGTGCGCTCGGCGGCCAGCCCTGTAGCCAGTAAAACCGGCCAGGTGCCCAGGCCGAAGGCGAGCATCAGCAGCGCGCTGTTGGCCGCATTGCCCTGGCTGGCAGCCCACAGCAGGGTGCTGTAGACCAGCCCGCATGGCAGCCAACCCCAGAGGGCGCCCAACAGCAGCGCACGCGGCAGGCTGGAAACTGGCAGCAGGCGCGTGGCGACCGGCTGGATATGCCGCCACAGGCCGCGCCCCAGGCTTTCGATGCGGGTCAGGCCGCTCCACCAGCCGGCCAGGTACAACCCCATGGTGATCAACAGCAGCGCCGCCACCACGCGCATGCCACTGGCCAGCGGGCTGTCGGCCAGCGCCCAGCCCGCCAGGCCGAGCAGCAGGCCGGCGGTGGCATAACTGAGGATGCGCCCAAGGTTGTAGGCCAGCAGCAGGCGAAAGCGGCGGCTGCGCTGCTCCTTGGGGATGGCCAGGGTCAGGGCGCCCATCAGGCCGCCGCACATGCCCAGGCAATGGCCGCCGCCGAGCAGGCCGAGGATCAGCGCGGAACTGAGCAGGGGCAGCAATTCAAGCACGGGGCGGCGGGCCTTGGTCGTCGGGTGGGGTCGGCTTGCCTTCGTTCAGCGCGGCCTGGTGGTTCGGGTCCTGGTCGTCGAACAGGATGCTGTGGGCTGGGCCGTCGAGGTCGTCGTACTGGCCGCTGTCCACCGCCCAGAAGAAGATGTATACGGCGATGGCGACGATCAGCAGTGCGGCCGGGATCATGACGTAGAGCGCGGGCATGGTGTCTCCTGGTCAGGCCGTGGCAGGGTGGCTGGCGGTGTGTGGGCTGGCGGCACTGGCCGGTCCGCGGATGCGGGTCAGGCGCAGGGCGTTGAGCACCACGATCAATGAGCTCACCGACATGCCGACCGCCGCCCAGATCGGAGTGATCCAGCCCAGCGCGGCGAACGGCAACATGAGGCCATTATACAAGCCTGCCCACAGCAGGTTCTCGATAATGATCCGGCGTGTGCGCCGGGCCAGGCTGAAGGCTTGTATCAGTGCGTCCAGGCGGTTGGACAGCAGTACCGCGTCGGCGCTGGTCTTGGCCAGGTCGGTGGCCGAGCCCATGGCGATGCTGATGTCGGCAGCGGCCAGCACCGGTACGTCGTTGACCCCGTCGCCGAGCATCAGCACTTTGCGCCCTTGCTGTTGCAGGGCCTTGAGGCGCTGCAGCTTGTCGTCCGGGCGCAGGCCGCCGATGGCCTGGTCGATCTGCAGCTCGGCGGCAACGCTGGCGACCATTGGCGAGCTGTCGCCAGACAGCAGCAGGGTTTGCCAGCCGCGTGCACGGCAGGCGGCGAGCAGGTCGGCGGCATCCGCGCGCAGGCGGTCGTCGAGGACGAACCAGGCCAGCGGGCCCTGGTCGTCGCCCAGCAGCAGCCACTGGCCGGGTTCGTCGGGCATGTCGGGCATGGCGGCCTGGCTCAGGGCGCAGACGAACGCCGGCTGGCCGATGCGCAGCGAGTGGCCTTCAACCTGGCCTTTAAGGCCCAGCCCGGGGCTGGTCTGTACGTTCTCGGCAATCGCCACGGTGCGCCCGAATGCCCGGGCAATCGGGTGCTCGGAGCGGTTTTCCAGGGCGGCGGCCAGGCGCAGGCATTGATCGGCGTCCAGCCTGCCCAGGGGGCGGATGGCGCGCAGGGTCAAGCGGCCTTCGGTGAGGGTGCCGGTCTTGTCGAAAATCACTGTGTCAATCTGGTTCAGGCCTTCGAGCACGTGGCCTCGGGTCAGCAGCAGGCCGAGTTTGTGCAGCGTGCCGGTGGCAGCGGTCAGTGCGGTCGGGGTCGCCAGCGACAGGGCGCACGGGCAGGTGGCGACGAGCATGGCCAGGACGATCCAGAACGCTCGCGATGGGTCCAGCTGCCACCACAGCAGGCCGATGGCGGCGGCCGCGACCAGCGAGAACAGCAGGAACCACTGCGAGGCGCGGTCGGCGATTTCTGCCAGGCGTGGTTTTTCCGACTGTGCGCGTTCGAGCAGGCGAACGATGGCTGACAGGCGGGTGTCGTGGCCCAGCGCCTGGACTTCGACGGTCAGTGGGCTTTCCACGTTCAGCGTGCCGGCGGTGACGGCATCGCCGCGTTGGCGGGCCTGGGGCAGGTATTCACCGGTCAGCAGCGACTCGTCGATGCTCGACTGGCCTTCGACGATGCGCCCGTCTGCCGGGAGCACGGCGCCCGGGTGGACCAGCACGCGGTCACCCAGTTGCAGCTCGCGCAGCAGGATGCGCTCGTTGCTGCCGTCGGCATTCAGGCGCAGGCACGAGGCGGGCAGCAGGTTGACCAACTGGGCTGTGGCCGCGGCAGTGCGCTCGCGGGCGCGGCGCTCCAGGTAGCGGCCGGCCAGCAGGAACAGGGCAAACATGCCGACGGCATCGAAATACAGTTCGCCACTACCGGTGATCGCGGTCCAGATCCCGGCGAAATAGGCCAGGCCGATGGCCAACGAAACCGAGACGTCCATGGTCAGGTGGCGAGTGCGGATGTCGCGGGCGGCACCACGGAAAAACGGCGCACAGCTGTAGAACACAATGGGCGTGGTGAGGAACAGCGCGACCCAGCGCAGGATGGTGTGCAGCTCAGGGCTCAGGTCGATATTGAATTCGGGCCAGGTGGCCATGGTCGCCATCATCGCCTGGAACCACAGCAGGCCGGCGACCCCGAGCTGGCGCAGGGCGGTGCGGTTTTCGCTGGCCAGTTGCTCGGCTGCGCGGTCAGCCTGGTAGGGGTGGGCGGCGTAGCCGATCTGGCGCAACTCGGCGAGCAGGCGTGAGAGCGGCAGTTGGCTGTCGCTCCAGTTCACGTACAGGCGGTGGTTGGACAGGTTCAGCCGCGCTTCGCTGACGCCGGGTACGTTGCGCAGGTGTTTCTCGATCAGCCAGCCGCAGGCGGCGCAACTGATGCCCTCGATCAGCAAGGTTGTTTCGGCCAGTTCACCCGTGTGACGCACGAAGGGCTTTTGCACATCGGCGCGGTCGTACAGGGCCAGCTCGTCGACCAGTTGCTGGGGCAGGGCCTCGGGGTTGGCGCTGGCTTCGCTGCGGTGCTGGTAGTAGCTCTCCAGGTTGCCGGCGACGATGGCCTCGGCCACCGCCTGGCAGCCGGGGCAGCAGAACGGGCGCGACTCGCCCAGCACCACGGCGGTGAAGTGGCTGCCGGCCGGGACGGGCAGGGCGCAGTGGTAGCAAGGCGTTGGGCTGGTCATGGAGTTCTGTCGTTATTCGGTGGTGAGCTTATCGCCGGCAAGGCCGGCTCCCACAGGGGTGTAAGGGTACTCTGTGGGAGCCGGCCTTGCCGGCGATGGGGGCAACTCATTTGTCGAGGTGTTCAGCCCCTTGCAGCGCTTCATCACCGAGCACCAGGTTCTTGTCATGGCCAACCAGTTCTTCCTCGAACAAACGCCATACCTGGCCCTCCTGGCTGCCCAGCAGTTCGACGAAGCGCCGTCCTTCAACCTTGTCATTCAACTGGCCCAGGTAACGGCCCGCTTCGCTTGGGCTCTGGGCCAGGGCGATCTTGCGGTCCTTTTCCGGCTGGGTCGGCGAGATCAGGTTCAGCTCCAGGGTTTGCGGCAGGCTGCTACCGCTCAGGCGCAGCTCGACTTCACCGGTCAGCTCATCCAGGTGAATGTTCGCCTTGAGCTTGAGGGTCTGCGCCAGCAACTCGCGGTCCAGCGAACGGTTGATGCCCTTGCCGGCCTCGTAATAGTTGTCGTTGACCAGGTTGTCCGGGTTGTTCACGGCAATGGTCACCATGGTCAGGCTCAGGGTCACCGAGGTGGCCAGTACGCCGATGATGATCCAGGGCCAGAGGTGCTTGTACCAGGGGCTGGTGGCGGTAGCTGCAGGCATGTAAGTGCTCTCTTAACGAATTTGTGGGCCGATGAACCGGCTCTTGGCTTGGACCTCGGTGCCGCTGTCGTCGGCATCCTTGAGGGTGAAGGTGACGTCGTTGGTGGTCGATGGCAGTTGTTCCGGGGCCATCGACAGTTGTACCGGCAGGCTGACGATGTCGCCGGCCTCGACGCGGATCTCCCGCGCGCCTTCCAGCTTCAGGCCCGGCAGGCCGCTGGCATCGAGCACGTAGACGTGGTCGCGTTGATCCTTGTTCATGACTTTCAGGCTGTAGACGTTCTCGATCCGGCCCTGGGCGTTCTCGCGGTACAACACGCGGTCCTTGCTGACGTCGAAGCCGACCAGCGAGCGCATGAAGAACGCCGTGGCGAGCAAGCCGATCATCACCAGCAGGACGATGAAGTAACCGATCAGGCGCGGTCGCGCCATGTGGGTCTTCTGTCCGGAGAGGTTGTGTTCGGTGGTATAGCTGATCAGCCCGCGTGGGTAGTTCATCTTGTCCATGATGCTGTCGCAGGCGTCGATGCAAGCGGCGCAGCCGATGCATTCGATCTGCAGGCCGTCACGGATGTCGATGCCGGTCGGGCAGACCTGTACACACATGGTGCAGTCGATGCAGTCGCCCAGGCCCTTGGCCTTGTAGTCGACGTCTTTCTTGCGCGGGCCGCGCACTTCGCCGCGGCGCGGGTCGTAGGAGACGATCAGCGTGTCCTTGTCGAACATCACGCTCTGGAAACGCGCATACGGGCACATGTAGATGCACACCTGCTCGCGCAGCCAGCCGGCATTGCCGTAGGTGGCCAGGGTGAAGAAGCCAACCCAGAAATACGCCCAGCCGTCGGCCTGGCCGGTGAAGAATTCGATGCTCAGTTCGCGGATCGGCGCGAAATAGCCGACGAAGGTCATGCCGGTGGCGAAGCCGATCAGCAGCCACAGGCTGTGCTTGGCGAGCTTGCGCAGGAGCTTGTTGCCGCTCATGGGCGCCTTGTCCAGCTTGATGCGCTGGTTGCGGTCGCCTTCGGTGACCTTTTCGCACCACATGTAGATCCAGGTCCAGACGCTTTGCGGGCAGGTGTAGCCGCACCAGACGCGCCCGGCGAATACAGTGATGAAGAACAGGCCGAAGGCGGCGACGATCAGGATGCCAGAGAGGAGGATGAAGTCCTGTGGCCAGATGGTGGTGCCGAAGATGTAGAACTTGCGCTCCGGCAGGTTCCACCAGACGGCCTGGTGGCCACCCCAATTCAACCATACGGTGCCGAAGTACAACAGGAAGAGGAGTGCACCGCCTGCCATGCGCAGGTTGCGGAACAGGCCGGTGAAGGCACGGGTGTAGATTTTGTCGCGAGAGGCGTAGAGGTCCACGCTGGTATCGTGCTTGGCAGGCGGGGTTACATCATGTACCGGAATCTGCTTGCTCATCATTGAGTCCCACGGCAGTGGAAGTATGCCGCGATCAGTGCGTGCCGACCGCAGTCAGAAGTTGTGTGCTGCTCTGGTCCGCATGATACGCCTGTGGTGGCTGTCTGGGGCATGGGTGCGACCTTAGGTCGCGTTGGGTTTGCCTGATTAATAGTGTAATGGGTTGTGTCAATTGATCTGGGTCAACGGCATGCGCCGGCCCACCGTGGGAGCCGGCCTTGCCGGCGATCGGGCGCAACGCCTTCAGTAAAAAAGAAGCCCCGCCAGCCTTCACTGACAGGGCCCTTTTCCAGCCAGGCGAATTACTCCGCCTCAGCCGCCTTTTCACCCTGGTGCGACAGGCTGTACACATACGCCGCCAGCAGGTGAACCTTGTCGTTGCCCTGGATTTCCTGTTGCGCAGGCATCTGGCCCTGACGGCCGTAACGGATGGTCTGCTGCAACTGGGCGAAGCTCGAACCGTAGATGAACGCCTGTGGGTGGGTCAGGTTCGGCGCGCCCATCGCTGGGGTGCCTTTGCCTTCCGGCCCGTGGCACGCCACGCAGTTGGTGGCAAAAAGCTTCTGACCATTGGCCGGGTCGGCTTTCGCGCCTTCCGGCAGGCTGCGGCCATCCAGGTTGGTCAGGATGTACGCGGCCACATCGGCCACGCCCTGCTCGCCAATCACCTCCGACCAGGCCGGCATCACGCCGTGACGGCCGCCCATGATGGTGGTCTTGATGGTCGCCGGGTCACCGCCCCAACGCCAGTCGTTGTCGGTGAGGTTGGGGAAGCCGTACGAGCCCTTGGCGTCGGAGCCGTGGCACACCGAACAGTTGGAGGCGAACAGACGGCCACCCATCTTCAGTGCTTGCGGATCCTTGGCTACTTCTTCGATTGGCATCGCTGCGAATTTGGCGAAGATCGGCCCGAACTTGGCGTCCGCGCGGGCCATTTCCTTCTCCCACTCGTGCACCCCGGTCCAGCCTTGCTGGCCGTTGGCGAACTCGCTCTTCTTGTCGTTATCCAGGTAGGCATAACCCGGCAGCAGGCCTTTCCAGTTGCCCAGGCCCGGGTACAGCACCAGGTAGCCCAGGGCAAAGATGATGGTGCCGACAAACAGCATGAACCACCATTTCGGCAGTGGGTTGTCGTACTCCTCGATACCATCGAAGGAGTGGCCCACGGTTTCATCGGTGGCTTCGCTGCGCTGGCCCTTGCGGGTGGACAGCAGCAGCCAGGTCAGGGCAAAGATGGTGCCCAGACTCAAAACGGTGACGTACAGACTCCAAAAGGTAGTCATTCGTTGTTACTCCTAGACGCTTTCGCTTGCGCTTGCTCGACATGCTTGCTGGCTTCGGGATCATCCGCGAAGGGCAGCAGGGTGGCTTCGTCGAACTCGGACTTGCGCCGCGAGCTGAATACCCATAACGCCAGGCCGATAAAGGCCACCATCACCACGACGGTGCCCAGACCACGAATCATCCCGATATCCATCAAGGTCACCGTTTGCTTTTGATGATGGTGCCCAGGCCTTGCAGGTAGGCAACCAGGGCGTCCATTTCAGTCTTGCCCTTGACCGCGTCGCGGGCACCGGCGATGTCTTCGTCGGTGTACGGCGTGCCGAGGGTGCGCAGGACTTCCATCTTCTTGGCGGTTTCCTTGCCGTCGAGCTTGTTCTCTACCAGCCAAGGGTAGGAAGGCATCTTCGACTCGGGCACGACGTTGCGCGGGTTGTACAGGTGGGCGCGGTGCCAGTCGTCGGAGTAACGACCGCCGACCCGGGCCAGGTCCGGCCCGGTACGCTTGGAGCCCCACAGGAACGGGTGGTCCCAGACGCTTTCACCGGCGACCGAGTAGTGGCCGTAGCGTTCGGTTTCGGCGCGGAACGGACGGATCATCTGCGAGTGGCAGCCGACACAGCCGTTGGCGATGTACACGTCACGGCCTTCCAGTTCCAGCGCGGTGCGTGGCTTCATGCCTTCGACCGGCTTGTTGGTGACGTCCTGGAAGAACAGCGGAACGATCTGGGTCAGGCCGCCGATACTCACGGCGATGACCATGAAGAAGGCCATCAGGCCGATATTCTTCTCGACTACTTCGTGCTTCATCAGTGAGCTCCCACGACAACGATCTGGGCAGCGGCTTCAGCTTCCGCTGGCTGCGAGGCACGCACGGTGCGGTACACGTTGTAGGCCATGAGCAACATGCCGGAGGCGAAGAACGCCCCGCCCAGGGCACGCACGATGTAGCCAGGGTGGCTGGCCACCAGGGCTTCGACGAAGGAGTAGGTGAGGGTGCCGTCATCGTTGATTGCACGCCACATCAGGCCTTGGGTGATGCCGTTGACCCACATCGAGGCGATGTAGAGCACGGTACCGATGGTGGCCAGCCAGAAGTGGGCGTTGATCAGGCCGATGCTGTGCATCTGCGCGCGGCCGTAGATTTTCGGGATCATGTGGTACAGCGCGCCGATCGAGATCATCGCTACCCAGCCAAGAGCACCGGCGTGTACGTGGCCGATGGTCCAGTCGGTGTAGTGCGACAGCGAGTTGACCGTCTTGATCGCCATCATCGGCCCTTCGAAGGTCGACATGCCGTAGAACGCCAGCGATACCACGAGGAAGCGCAGGATCGGGTCGGTGCGCAATTTATGCCAGGCGCCCGAGAGGGTCATCATGCCGTTGATCATGCCGCCCCAGCTTGGTGCCAGGAGGATGATCGACATGGCCATGCCCAGCGACTGCGCCCAGTCTGGCAGGGCGGTGTAGTGCAGGTGGTGCGGGCCGGCCCAGATGTACAGGGTGATCAGCGCCCAGAAGTGCACGATCGACAGGCGATAGGAGTAGATCGGGCGTTCGGCTTGCTTGGGCACGAAGTAATACATCATGCCGAGGAAGCCGGTGGTCAGGAAGAAGCCCACCGCGTTGTGCCCGTACCACCACTGGATCATGGCGTCGGTAGCACCGCTGTACAGCGAGTAGGACTTGAACAGGCTGACCGGCAGCGACATGTGGTTGACGATGTGCAGCATCGCGGTCACCACGATGAAGGCACCGTAGAACCAGTTGCCGACATAGATGTGCTTGGTCTTGCGCTTGACGATGGTGCCGAAGAACACCAAACCGTAGGTTACCCAGACAATGGCCAGCAAAATGGCTATCGGCCATTCCAGTTCGGCGTATTCCTTGGTCGTCGTGTATCCCATCGGCAAGGTGATCAGTGCACCGACGATCACCGCTTGCCATCCCCAGAAGGTGAAGGCGGCGAGGCTGTCGGAGATCAGTCGCGTCTGGCAGGTTCGCTGCACGACATAGTAGGAAGTGGCGAACAGTGCACAACCACCGAAGGCGAAAATCACCAGGTTGGTGTGCAATGGGCGAAGGCGGCCAAAGGTCGTCCAGGGCAAGTCAAGGTTCAGCTGAGGCCAGACCAGTTGCGAGGCGATGAAGACGCCGAGCCCCATGCCAAGGATCCCCCAGACCACCGTCATGATGGCGAACTGGCGGACGACCTTATAGTTATAAGCAGTCGGACTGATTGCTGTGCTCATTCTAAGGTTCCACGGTTTTTGGGTGTTTTTGTTGGTTAAAAAATCGGCGCAAGTATCTATAAATAGTGTGGGTATTGCAACGCGATGGACCTCGCGCTACCCCTTGCCAAAGCCGATTTTACGGCGGTTCCAGCCGATTGACGGGAAAGATTGTACACAATCATAAGTGCTTGATGTACACCAAAATTGCCTTTCTTTAGCCGGCTGGAAACGCTGCCTTTTGTCTTCATTTTTGTGGGTGAATTGGCGCTGATGGCGAGATGGGCCGGTCCCGGTCAGCCTTTGCGGCGGGTCGATGGCCATCGCTGCGCCATGACGCTGCGCACGCGAGCCAAGTTCAAGCCGCTGTGGCAACAAGCTTAGTCTTGATCAGAGGGGGTGCAAGGAGGGGGGTGCAGTGGGGTGCGACACTTTGTCGCAAGTGCCGGGGAGGAGCGCCGCACCCCGATGAGGTGCGGCGAATTGCGTCAAGGCTCAGTTACGCCATTGTTTTACTTGGCAGAAACCTTCTCGCCTTCCTGGGACAGGCTGTAGACGTAGGCCGCCAGCAGGTGGACCTTGTCGTTGCCCTGGATTTCCTGCTGCGCCGGCATCTGGCCCTGACGGCCATAACGGATGGTCTGTTGCAGCTGGGCGAAGCTCGAACCGTAGATGAACGCTTGCGGGTGAGTCAGGTCCGGTGCGCCCATGGCCGGGGTGCCTTTGCCTTCAGGGCCGTGGCAAGCCACGCAACTGCTGGCAAACAGCTTCTGGCCATTGACCGGGTCGGCCTTGGCGCCTTCCGGCAGGCTGCGGCCATCGAGGTTGGTCAGCACGAACGCGGCCACATCGGCCACGCCTTGCTCGCCAATCACTTCGGCCCAGGCCGGCATCACGCCGTGACGACCGTTCATGATCGACGCCTTGATGGTTTGCGGGTCACCGCCCCAGCGCCAGTCCCTGTCGGTCAGGTTGGGGAAGCCGTAGGCGCCCTTGGCGTCGGAACCGTGGCACACGGCGCAGTTGGAGGCGAACAGGCGGCCGCCCATTTTCAGCGCTTGTGGGTCCTTGGCGACTTCCTCGACCGGCATGGCGGCGAACTTGGCGAAGATCGGTCCGAACTTGGCGTCAGCCTTGTCCATTTCTTTCTGCCATTCGTTGACGCCGGTCCAGCCGTCCTGATAGCCCGGCAGGATGCCTTTCCAGTTGCCCAGGCCCGGGTAGAGGATCAGGTAGCCGACCGAAAACACCAGGGTGCCGACGAACAGCCAGAACCACCACTTGGGCAGCGGGTTGTCATATTCCTCGATGCCATCGAAGCTGTGGCCCATGGTCTGGTCGGTCGTGCCCGGCTTTTCGCCCTTGCGCGTGCCGAGCAACAGCCAGGTCAGGCCGATCAGGCTGCCAATGGTCAGTACGCTGATATACGTACTCCAGAAGGTGGTCATTGCCGGGTACTCCTCAGGGCGGTTTCTTCTTTGGCTGCGTTAGGCAGGTGCTCGTCGGCAAAGGGCAGCAGGCTCGCCTCGGCAAACTCTCGGTTGCGCCGGCCGCTGAACACCCAGAGCGACAGGCCGATGAAGGCGATGGCGACGATCAGGGTGCCCAGGCCGCGCAACTGGCCAATATCCACGGTGAAGTCCATGGCGCTTACCTCTTGTTCTTGATCGCGGTGCCAAGCACCTGCAGGTAGGCGACCAGCGCGTCCATCTCGGTCTTGCCGTTGACCGAGGCCACGGCACCGGCGATGTCCTCGTCGGTGTACGGCACGCCCAGGGTGCGCATGGTGCGCAGCTTGGTCTCGGTGTGGCTGCTGTCGACCGGGTTGGCAACCAGCCACGGGTAGGCCGGCATCTTCGACTCGGGCACCACGTTGCGCGGGTTGTACAAGTGCGCGCGGTGCCAGTCATCGGAGTAGCGTGCGCCGACCCGGGCCAGGTCCGGACCGGTACGCTTGGAGCCCCACAGGAACGGGTGGTCCCAGACGCTTTCACCGGCGACCGAGTAGTGGCCGTAACGTTCAGTTTCAGCACGGAACGGACGGATCATCTGCGAGTGGCACTGGACGCAGCCTTCACGGATGTAGATGTCGCGACCTTCCAGTTGCAGCGCGGTGTAGGGCTTCATGCCCTCGACCGGCTTGTTGGTGACGTCCTGGAAGAACAGCGGGACGATCTGCGTCAGGCCGCCGATGCTCACGGCAAACACCATCAGCAGCACCAGCAGGAAGACGTTCTTCTCGATAGCTTCGTGTTTCATCAGGTTCTCCTCAAACCAGCTGCGCGGCAGGTGCAGGGGCGATCGCCGGCGCCGGGGCACGCACGGTGCGCCAGGTGTTCCAGGCCATCAGCAACATGCCGGCGAGGAAGATCGCACCGCCGACAAAGCGCACGATGAAGCCTGGGTGGCTGGCCACCAGGGTTTCGACGAAGGAGTAGGTCAGCGTGCCGTCGGCGTTGACTGCGCGCCACATCAGGCCCTGGGCAATGCCGTTGACCCACATCGAGGCGATGTAGAGCACGGTGCCGATGGTGGCCAGCCAGAAGTGCGCGTTGATCAGGCCGATGCTGTGCATCTGCTCGCGACCGAAGACTTTCGGGATCATGTGGTACAGCGCGCCGATGGAGATCATCGCTACCCAGCCGAGGGCGCCGGCGTGTACGTGGCCGATGGTCCAGTCGGTGTAGTGGGAGAGGGCGTTGACGGTCTTGATCGCCATCATCGGGCCTTCGAAGGTCGACATGCCGTAGAACGCCAGCGATACCACCAGGAAGCGCAGGATCGGGTCGCTGCGCAGCTTATGCCAGGCGCCCGAGAGGGTCATCATGCCGTTGATCATGCCGCCCCAGCTTGGCGCGAGCAGTACCAGGGACATGACCATGCCCAGCGACTGTGCCCAGTCTGGCAGGGCGGTGTAGTGCAGGTGGTGCGGGCCGGCCCAGATGTACAGGGTGATCAGCGCCCAGAAGTGCACGATCGACAGGCGATAGGAATACACCGGCCGTTCAGCTTGCTTGGGCACGAAGTAGTACATCATGCCGAGGAAGCCTGCGGTCAGGAAGAAGCCCACGGCGTTGTGGCCGTACCACCACTGGACCATGGCGTCGGTGGCGCCGCTGTACAGCGAGTAGGACTTGGTCAGGCTGACCGGGATTTCCAGGTTGTTGACGATGTGCAGGATCGCCACGGTGATGATGAACGCACCGAAGAACCAGTTGCCCACATAGATGTGCTTGGTGGTGCGCTTCATCAGGGTGCCGAAGAACACCACGGCGTAGGCGACCCAGACAATGGTGATCAGGATATCGATCGGCCACTCCAGTTCGGCATACTCCTTGGAACTGGTGTAACCCAGTGGCAGAGATATCGCGGCGAGCACGATCACCAGTTGCCAGGCCCAGAAGGTAAACGCCGCCAGGCGCGGCGAGAACAGCGTGGTCTGGCAGGTTCGCTGCACGGAGTAGTAGGAGCTGGCGAACAGTGCGCAGCCCCCGAAGGCGAAGATCACCGCATTGGTGTGCAAGGGTCGCAGGCGACCGAAGCTGGTCCACGGGAGGTCGAAGTTGAGCGAAGGCCAGACGAGTTGCGCGGCGAGAAAAACGCCGAGCCCCATCCCGACGATTCCCCACACCACCGTCATAATGGCGAATTGGCGGACCACCTTGTAGTTGTAGGTGGTACTGCTGGTTGTGTTCATGTATGGGTTCCCATCCACGGTTATAGGCAGGCTAAATAGCGAGGCAAGCATGAGTAATGGGCAGCACGCGGGTATTGACGGGGATCAATGCGCGCAGTGGGCAAAGGAACATGGCTGGCTATGGAATGCCCCGCAAAATCAGGGGGATGGGGGTGCTTTGGGCACCTTGATCCTGGCCCATGGGGCAGGCGCACCGATGGACAGCGCATTCATGCAGGACATGGCGCAAAGGCTGGCGGCGCAAGGGCTTGGGGTGCTGCGCTTCGAGTTCCCCTACATGGCGCAACGCCGGCTGGATGGTGGCAAACGGCCGCCAAACCCGCAGGCCAAGCTGCTGGAGTGCTGGCGCGAGGTGTACAACGAGGTGCGACCATTGGTCGCTGGGCCTTTGCTGGTGGGCGGCAAGTCCATGGGCGGGCGCATGGCCAGTTTGCTCGCGGACGAGCTGGGTGCCGATGGCCTGGTGTGCCTGGGGTATCCGTTTTATGCGGCGGGTAAACCCGAGAAGCCACGGGTGGCGCATCTGGCTGAACTGCAGACGCCGACGCTGATCGTTCAAGGCGAACGGGATGCGTTGGGCAATCGCCAGACGGTGGAGGGGTATGTGTTGTCGCCGGCCATCGAGGTGTTATGGCTGGTGGCGGGGGATCACGACCTGAAGCCGTTGAAAGCGTCTGGTTTTACCCAGGCGCAGCACCTGGATGCGGCGGTCAGTGCGATTGTGGGAGCGGTGGTGCGGGGTGTTTCGTAGCCGCTGCCGTGAGGCTGCGCTGGAGCCCGTAAGGGCTCCCCCAGGCGCGGCGCCTGCGTTGCAGGCGAGCGCAGCCTGGCGGCAGCGGCTACAACAGCGGTGTTAGCCGCGGTACTCGCACAGGTAAGCCGTGTCGACCGCCACCTTCAACTGGAACTTGCTGTTGGCCGGCACGTTGAACTGGCTACCCGCCGAGAAGGTTTCCCAGTTGTCGCTGTCCGGCAGTTTTACCGTCAGTGCACCCGAGACCACGTGCATGATTTCACGCTGGGCCGTGCCGAACTCGTATTCGCCCGGAGCCATTACCCCAATGGTGGCCGGACCTTCAGCGGTGCCGAAGGCGATGGACTTGACCGTGCCATCAAAGTACTCGTTGACTTTAAACATGGGCGACTCCTGAAAAAGGACAAAAAAGGCTGGCCAGTATGCCCAAGCCTCCAGGCCTCGTCATCCGCTTTCAGGCACCGTTTACCGGCAGTGTCAGGGGCAGCAAACGCGCGGTATTGCGCGCATCTTCCAGTGCCCGGTGCTGCTGGCCATTGAACTGCAAGCCGGCCAGTTGCAGCGCACTGTTCAGCCCGAGCGGGCGCTGCAACTGGCGGGCCTTGGCAAAGCGTTGCTTGAGGTTGATGTGGGCGACGTTCGCCAGCAGGCTGTCGACCTGATGCTGCTGCCACTCCTGCAACAATTGCTTGCGGTCGTAGTCACCCCAACTGACCCAGCCCTCCAGCCGTGCCTGATGATGGCCAAGCCAGCGCTCGAACTGCGCCCAAACCTCGGTAAAGGAAGCCGCCGCGTCGATGTTGCCCTGGCTGATGTGGGTCAACTCGCGGCAGAACGGTGTAAGTTGCGGGCGCCGCCGTGGCCGCACGAAACGCTGGAAGTGATCCACTTCACGGCCGTCGCGGTTGACCAGGCTGGCGCCGATTTCGATGATTTCCATATCCGTGATCGGCCAGCCACCATCGTCTGTAGTGGCTTCCAGGTCGATCACCAGCCAATGGCCCATAGCAGGCTCCCATGCAAGATGCTGGCTAGAGCGTAGCCAAACTCGCGGCTTCGCGGTATCCCGTGGCCATTTGCCTTCTGCTCGATATTGGCATAACAAGCGGTTGTGCTAGTACTGGAAAACGCCTAGCTTAGGCGGGATGCACGTCTGCCTCCGTGAGAGAGTGTCGCCTTGATTCCAGTGCCAATGCCCTCGGTATTGTCCTCGTTGTTGCTGTTGAGCCTGACGTGTCTGGCTCCAGCGGCGTGGGCGCTTGAGGACGTCGAGGTCAAGGTGGGTGCGGCGCATTTCCCGCCCTATACCGTACGCCCGGAGCAGGGCGCCGACACCGGGTTGCTGCCGCAACTGGTCGAGGCGCTCAACCAGTCCCAGAGCCAATACCGTTTCGTCCTGGTGCCCACTTCGATTCCACGACGTTTCCGCGATTTCGAGCAGGGGCGCGTCGACATGGCGATTTTCGAAAATCCCGACTGGGGTTGGCAGACCATTCCCCACGTCAGCGTCGACATGGGCCTGGAGGACGCGGAGATTTTCGTCACTCACCGGGTCAACCAGCGTGACGAAAACTACTTTGCCGACCTCAAGGGCAAGCGCCTGGCGTTGTTCAGCGGCTATCACTATGCCTTTGCCGACTTCAATTCCGACCCGCAGTACCTGATCAACAAATACAATGCCACGCTGACCTATTCGCATGACAGCAACCTGCTGATGGTGCAGCGTGACCGCGCCGACGTTGCCCTGGTCACCCGCTCCTACCTCAGTGACTACCTGGTGCGTAACCCGGCGAGTGCCGGTGAGTTGCTGGCCTCGCGGCGGGTCGACCAGATCTACCATCACTACGCACTGCTCAGCCCCAAGGCGCCCATCAGCGGTGAAGCCTTTGCCCGGTTGCTGCAAAACCTGCGCGACAGTGGCGAGATGGTGAAAATCTTCAAGCCCTACAACATCAGCATCAGTACCCCGAAGGCGCCTTAAATTTATCGCGCTGGATCACGTTCTCTGGGTGAGCCTTTTTTCACTTTCGTGAGCCCCAGACCATGTCGTCCGATACTGCTTCGCGCACGTTGTCCTTGCCCCGCTGGCGTAGCCTCAGCGCTGATGAAACCGATTGCCGGCTGAGCCTGGTGCTGGAGGACCTGCCCCTGGTTCGCCTGCGCCTGGAACGCGGCGATGACCTGAATATCCACTTGGAATACCTGTGCAGCGAGCGCCCGGAGCAGGCGCTGTGGGCCGCCTGTTACTGGTTGTTTGCCCGCGATCCGGGCTGTCAGCGCCTGCATTGGCATTTGGTTGAAGAGCCTGTGGCAGCGCTGGCCAGCGGGTTGCTGGTCAGGGCAGAGCAGGTGGGCCGCTATCGCTGCGAGCGCAGCCTGTTCTGGCAGTTGCCGCAGCCTTGGCTGGGCGACGCCCTTGCAGCGGTGTATCCGCAGCAGATGCAGATAACCGCCGGCAAGCGCCACCCGCTGCGCGCGCCGAAAGCTCGTGGTGAGGTATATCGGCGTTTCGATGCGCGGGTGGGGGCGTGGATCTCCTTGCGCACGCTGGAGATCGATCACGACCTGGAGCGTTTCAACCGCTGGCAGAACAACCCACGGGTGCTGAATTTCTGGCAGGAAGGGGGCAGCCTGGAGCAGCACCGCGACTACCTCAGCAAGCTGGAGGTTGACCCGCATGCCTTGACCCTGATCGGTTGTTTCGACGATGAGCCGTTCGCCTATTTCGAGGCGTACTGGGCAAAAGAGGATCGCATTGCGCCGTTCTACCCGGTCGACGACTACGACCGAGGCGTGCACATGCTGGTGGGGGAGGAGACGCATCGTGGGCCGCACAAGGTGGCCAGCTGGTTATCGGCGCTGGTGCATTACCTGTTCCTCGACGACCCGCGCACGCAGCGGGTGGTGGCCGAGCCTCGGGCCGACAACGCCAAGATGATCGGCTACATGCAGGATCAGTGCTTCTACTGTGAGAAGGAATTCGATTTCCCGCACAAGCGTGCGGCTTTGATGATGCTGGGGCGCGAGCAGTTCTTCGAACGCTGCAAGCTGGTCTAGATGCGCGGTATGCACACATTGCTGTAGCCGCTGCCGTCAGGCTGCGCTGGAGTCCGCAAGGGCTCCCGAAAGCGGCGCCTGCGGTGCAGGCGAGCGCAGCCTGACGGCAGCGGCTACAGCAAATGTTGGGTCGGGTGATCAGCCTGCGCGGGTTTCACCGCGTGCGCTCGACACCTTGCGACAGTGCACCAGGGCATCACGGATCATGAAGTTCACCAGGGTCGGCGACACACCGAGCTCCTTGGCGATGTCCTTCTGCGGTACCCCGTGCAAACGGTACATCTCGAAGGCATAACGGGTGCGCTGCGGCAGTTCGGTCAACGCGTCAGCGATGTGCTCCAGCGTGGCGAAATTGATATGCGTGTTTTCGGGCGAAGCGCCGTGAATGACCACATTCATGCCCTCTTCTTCAGTACCGGAGTACTTCAGTTCCATCGCCTGCTTGCGGTAGTGGTCGATGGCCAGGTTGCGCACGATCTGGAACAGGTAACTCAACTGTGCCTTGAACGATGAAGTGATCTGCGGTGCCGAATTGAGCCGAAAAAACGCATCCTGCACGACATCTTCGGCCCGCGAGCGGCAGCCGGTGATGCGTGCGGCAATCTTGACGAGGATGCTGCGGTTGTCGACGAACGCTTGGAGTAACGGTGAATCGCACTTACTTGTGGATAGTTGTTCCGCCATGGAAATCACCTTGTCTCGAAGAGGGAAGCGAAGCACTCCGTTGATGGGGGAGGCTTCCTGCGACGTGCGACAAACTATTCTTAATGATAATTATTGTCAAATGCGAAAAGTAATGAGTCTGTATATTTTTCGATATAAGTGACAGCCGTGTGAACACCATCAAAAAACCCCTGCCAGCCCCTGCGACCGCCCGCCTAATTATTTGCCCCGGTTATCCGTTCCCCTGTGTAGATCCTCGGTCCATGCGCGGTGCCAGGCGGTGAACATGCCTCGTCAGTGCTGCCCCCCGAGCCCCCGAATTCATGTACAGACTCTGGCAGGAACTCCCCATGACGGACGCCTTCGAACTCCCGGTTACGCTGGTCCAGGCACTGGCGCAACGCGCCGTGCAGACCCCCGAGCGGGTCGCCTTGCGCTTTCTTGCCGAAAACGCGCGCGATGAAGCCGTGCTCAGCTACCGGGACCTCGACTTGCGTGCGCGTACCATTGCCGCGGCGTTGCAGGCCCAGACCTCCTTTGGCGACCGGGCCATCCTGCTGTTCCCCAGTGGCCCGGATTACGTCGCGGCGTTTTTCGGTTGCCTGTACGCCGGGGTCATCGCTGTGCCGGCCTATCCGCCGGAGTCCTCGCGCACCCATCACCAGGAACGCCTGCTGTCGATCATCGACGATGCCGAGCCGCGCCTGCTGCTGACCAACAGCGCCTTGTCGGCAAGCTTGCGCAGCCTTGACGCGCTGGCCAGCGCGAATGCGCCGCAGTTGCTCGCTGTCGACGAGCTTGACCCGGCGCTTGCTGCGCGGTGGTCGCAGCCGGCGCTGCTGGCCGATGACATCGCCTTCCTGCAATACACCTCCGGCTCCACCGCCTTGCCCAAAGGCGTGCAGGTCAGCCATGGCAACCTGGTGGCCAACGAAGTGCTGATTCGTCACGGCTTCGGCATCGACCTCAATCCGGACGACGTGATCGTCAGCTGGCTGCCGCTGTACCACGACATGGGCCTGATCGGCGGCCTGCTGCAACCGATCTTCAGCGGCGTGCCGTGCGTGCTGATGGCACCGGGGTATTTCCTGGCGCGTCCGCAACGCTGGTTGCAGGCGATCAGCGACCATGGCGGCACCATCAGTGGCGGCCCGGACTTCGCCTACCGCCTGTGCAGCGAACGGGTCAGCGACGCGGCATTGGCCAAGCTCGACCTGAGCAAATGGCGCGTGGCGTTCTCCGGCTCCGAGCCGATCCGCCAGGACAGCCTGGAGACCTTCGCCGAACGCTTTGCCGCAGCAGGCTTCGAGGCCGGCAGCTTCTTCGCCAGCTATGGCCTGGCCGAAGCCACCCTGTTCGTCAGCGGCGGCGTGCGCGGCCAAGGCATCCCGCCGCTGTCGCTGGATGCCGGCGCGCTGGCGCAGAACCGCGCCGAGCCGGGTGCAGGCAGCGTGCAGATGAGCTGTGGCCGCAGCCAGCCGTTGCACGCGGTGCAGGTGGTGGATGCGCAAACGCTGGAAGCCTTGGCGGACAACCGCATCGGCGAAATCTGGGCCGCTGGCCCGAGCATCGCCCACGGCTACTGGCGCAACCCTGAGGCCTCGGCGCGTACCTTCGTCGAGCAGGGCGGGCGTACCTGGCTGCGCACCGGTGACCTGGGCTTCCTGCGTGACGGCGAGCTGTTCGTCACCGGGCGCCTGAAAGACATGCTGATCGTGCGCGGGCACAACCTCTACCCGCAGGATCTCGAGAAAACCCTGGAGCGCGAAGTCGATGTGCTGCGCAAGGGCCGTGTCGCGGTGTTCGCCGTCGACAACCTGGGGGAGGAGGGCATTGGCGTCGCGGTGGAAATCAGCCGCAATGTGCAAAAAATCGTCGCGCCTGGGCAATTGATCAAGACCCTGCGTCAGGTGATCGCCGATGCCTGCCAGCAGGCCCCGGCCGTGGTCCTGTTGCTCAACCCCGGGGCCTTGCCGAAGACCTCCAGCGGCAAGTTGCAGCGTTCTGCCTGCCGTCTGCGCATGGACGATGGCAGCCTGGATTGCTACGCGCGCTTCCCGGATACCCAGGCGGCGAGTGCACCGGCGCAGGCCGCGGCGCAAGGCGACCTGCAAGCGCTGATCGCCGGCCTGTGGTGCGAGCAGTTGAACCTGGCGGCAGTGGCCGCAGACGATCACTTCTTCCTGCTCGGCGGCAACTCCATCGCCGCGACCCAGGTCATGGCGCGCCTGCGTGATGTGCTGGGGGTGGAACTCGGCCTGCGGGTGCTGTTCGAGGCGCCGACGCTGGAAGCCTTCGCCGCTGAAGTCGCGCGCCTGCAAAGCGACGGTGGCGTGGCACAAGGCGCGATCAGCCTGCTGTCGCGCGAGCAATCATTGCCGCAATCGCTGGCGCAGAATCGACTTTGGCTGCAATGGCAGTTGGAGCCGCAAAGTGCCGCTTACAACATTCCCGGTGCCTTGCGGTTGCGCGGCGAGTTGGACGAAGCCGCCCTGCGCAGCAGCTTCCAGGCATTGGTGGCGCGGCATGAAGCGCTGCGCACGGTGTTTGCCGAAAGCAACGAGCAGGCGGTTCAGCGCATCCTGCCGGTTCTGCAATTGGACGTACAAACACTGAACCTCGCTGGCGCCACTCAGGCGCAGGTGCAACAACGTCGCGAGGCTGAAGCACGCGAACCGTTCGACCTGGAAAAAGGCCCGCTGCTGCGCGTGAGCCTGGTTCGCCTGGACAGTGAAGAGCATCAACTGTGGGTGACCGTACACCACATCATCGCCGACGGCTGGTCGATGAACATCCTCATCGACGAGTTCTCGCGCTTGTATGCGGCGGCCTGCCAGGGTCAGGTCGCGGCGCTCTCCAACTTGCCTGTGCAGTACGCCGACTACGGTAGCTGGCAGCGCCAGTGGCTGGCCCAGGGTGAGTCGCAGCGCCAGCTTGACTACTGGAAGCAGCAACTGGGTGAGGACACCCCGGTGCTGGACCTGGCCAGTGATTTCCCGCGTTCAACCCAGGTGCGCAAGTCGGCATCGCGCCTGACGCTGCGCCTGGATGCCGCCCTCGGCACGGCCTTGCGCCAGGCAGCTCAAACCCACGAAGCGACGTTGTTCATGGTGTTGCTCGCAGGCTTCCAGACCCTGCTGCACCGCTACAGCGGCCAGTCCGACATCCGCGTCGGCGTGCCCAATGCCAACCGTCCGCGCCTGGAAACCCAGGGGCTGGTCGGCTTCTTTATCAACACCCAGGTCCTGCGCGCGCAGCTGCACAGCCAGATGCCGTTTGGCGAATTGCTGGCGCAGGTGCGTCGGGCCACCCTCGATGCCCAGGCGCATCAGGACCTGCCGTTCGAGCAACTGGTCGAAGCCTACCCGGCGGCTCGCGAGCAGGGCCTGTTCCAGGTCATGTTCAACCATCAGCAACGCGACCTCAGCGCCTTGCGTCGCTTGCCTGGCCTGCTTGCCGACGAACTGGCGTGGCACAGCCGCGAAGCCAAGTTCGACTTGCAGCTGCACAGCGAGGAAGACCATCAGGGGCGTATCAGCCTGTCGTTCGACTATGCCGATGAACTGTTCGAGGCGCAGACCATCGAGCGCCTGGCCGGGCAACTGGTCGAGCTGTTGCAACAGGTCAGCACCTCGGCGCAGGTCGCGCTGGGTGACGTGCAACTGCTGGACGAGAAATCCCGCGCACTGCTGCAAGGCTGGAGCCAATCGCCCAATGCGCCGGCCAGCCACTGGGTGGTCGAGCAGCTCAACGAGCAGGCACGCCTGCACCCGCAGCGCACGGCGCTGATCTGGGAGGGCGGCAGCTATGACTACGCCACCCTGCACAGCCAGGCCAACCGCCTGGCCCATTACCTGCGCGACAAGGGCGTCGGCCCGGATGTGTGCGTGGCGATTGCCGCCGAGCGTTCGCCGCAACTGCTGGTCGGTTTGCTGGCGATTCTAAAGGCCGGTGGCGCGTACGTGCCGCTGGACGTCGACTACCCGGCCGAGCGCCTGGCCTACATGCTCGCCGACTGTGGCGCGAGCCTGCTGCTGAGCCACACCGATGTGCTGGAGCGCTTGCCGCAGGTGGACGGTGTCAGCGTGATCGCCATGGACAGCCTCAAGCTCGACACCTGGCCTTGCCAGGCGCCGGGCCTGCATCTGCATGGCGACAACCTGGCCTACGTGATCTACACCTCCGGCTCCACCGGCCAGCCGAAGGGCGTGGGCAACACCCATGCGGCGCTGGCCGAGCGCCTGCAATGGATGCAGGCCACTTATGCGCTGGACGACAGCGATGTGCTGCTGCAAAAGGCGCCCATCAGCTTCGACGTATCGGTCTGGGAGTGCTTCTGGACCCTCACCCAGGGCTGCCCCCTGGTGCTGGCTGGGCCAGGCGAACACCGAGACCCGCAACGGATCGCCCAGTTGGTCCAGCAACACGGCGTGACCACGCTGCACTTCGTCCCGGCGCTGTTGCAGGTGTTCGTCCAGGAGCCGCTGGCGGCCCGGTGCAGCAGCCTGCGCCGGGTGTTCTCCGGTGGCGAGGCCTTGCCTGCCGCGTTGCGTGACCGGCTGCTGCAACTGCTGCCGCAGGCGGCGCTGCACAACCGTTACGGTCCGACCGAAACCGCCATCAACGTCACCCATTGGCAATGCCGCGCCGAAGACGGCCCGCGTTCGCCGATTGGCCGGCCGCTGGGCAACGTGCGCTGCGTCGTGCTGGATGGCGAGCTGGCGCAGACGCCCATCGGTGTTCCCGGTGAGCTGTGCCTGGGTGGCGCAGGGTTGGCCCGTGGTTACCTGGGGCGCCCGGGGCTGACGGCAGAGCGCTTCATTCCCGCTGATGGCGGCGAGCGTCTGTACCGCAGTGGTGACCGGGCGCGCTGGCTGGGTGATTTGCAGGCGCTGGAATATCTCGGCCGACTCGACCACCAGGTGAAGCTGCGCGGCTTCCGCGTCGAGCCGGAAGAAGTGCAGGCCAGCCTGCTGGCACAACCTGGTGTTGAGCAGGCGCTGGTACTGGTACGCGACACCGTCGCCGGCCCGCAGCTGGTCGGTTACTACACCAGTGCAGAAGACCAGAGCGAACAACTGCTGGTCGCCTTGAGCGAGCAATTACCGGCTTATATGGTGCCGTCGCAACTGGTGCATCTGCAGCAGATGCCACTGGGCCCGAGCGGCAAGGTCGACCGCAAGGCGCTGCCCGAGCCGGTCTGGCAAACCCGTGTGCACATCGAGCCGAGCACGCCCCTGCAACAGCAGATCGCCGCGATCTGGCGGGATGTGCTGGGGCTGGCGCGGGTCGGCCTGCAGGACGACTTCTTTGCCTTGGGCGGCCACTCGTTGCTGGCGACCCAGATCATCTCCCGTACCCGTCAGGCCTGCGATGTCGAGCTGCCGTTGCGGGTGCTGTTCGAAGCCAGCGAGTTGGGCGCCTTCGTGGCGCAGGTCGAACGCATCCAGCTGTCCGGCCAGCACAACCTGCAAGGCGAAATTACCCGTATCGACCGCAGCCAGTCGGTGCCGCTGTCCTACTCGCAGCAGCGCATGTGGTTCCTCTGGCAGATGGAGCCGGACAGCCCGGCCTACAACGTCGGCGGCATGGCGCGCCTGAGCGGCATGCTTGATGTCGGGCGTTTCGAGCAGGCCCTGCAAGCCCTGATCGTGCGCCACGAAACCCTGCGCACGACCTTCCCGAGCATCGACGGCGTGGCCTGCCAGAAGGTTGCGCCAGACAGCACCCTGGCGATGAACTGGCTGGACTTCTCCGCCGACAGCTCTGAGCAACGCCAACAACGCTTGCAGGCCCTGGCCGATGAGCAGGCGCACCAGCCATTCGATCTGGAGCGTGGCCCGTTGCTGCGCGCCTGCCTGGTCAAGGCGGCGGAGCGTGAGCACTACTTCGTCCTGACCCTGCACCATATCGTCACCGAAGGCTGGGCCATGGACATCTTTGCCCGCGAGTTGGGCGAGTTGTACGAGGCCTTCCTCGACGAGCGCGAATCGCCGCTCGAACCGCTGCCGGTGCAGTACCTCGATTACTCGGTATGGCAGCGCCAGTGGATGGAGGCCGGCGAGCGCCAGCGTCAGCTGGACTACTGGACCGCCAAGCTGGGCGACGAACACCCGGTACTTGAGCTGCCTAGCGACCGCCCGCGCCCATCGGTGCAAAGCCACCGTGGCGAACTGTTCCGTTTTGACCTGAGTGATGAACTGGCCGCCCGCGTGCAGGCTTTCAATGCGGCCCACGGTTTGACCCTGTTCATGACCATGACCGCGACCCTGGCCGCATTGCTCTTCCGCTACAGCGGGCAGAACGACCTGCGCATCGGCGCGCCGGTGGCCAACCGCATCCGCCCGGAGAGCGAAGGGCTGATCGGTGCCTTCCTCAACACCCAGGTACTGCGCTGCCAGTTGGATGGGCAGATGCGCGTCAGCGAACTGATCGAGCAGGTGCGCCAGACCGTGATTGACGGCCAGTCGCATCAGGACCTGCCGTTCGATCACCTGGTCGAAGCCCTGCAACCTCCGCGCAGCGCCGCCTACAATCCGCTGTTCCAGGTGATGTGCAACGTACAGCGTTGGGAGTTCCAGCAGAGCCGCCAGTTGGCCGGCATGACGGTTGAATACCTGGTCAACGATGCCCGTGCGACCAAGTTCGACCTGAACCTGGAAGTCACCGACCTTGACCGTCGCCTGGGCTGCTGCTTGACCTACAGCCGCGACCTGTTCGACGAGCCGCGTATCGCGCGCATGGCCGCCCATTGGCAAAGCCTGCTCGAAGCCCTGGTTGCCGACCCGCAGCAGCGCGTGTGCGAACTGCCGTTGCTCGATGCCCACGAGCAGCAGGCGCTGTTCGCCAACCTTGGTGGCCAGCCCGATGCGCCGGGGCTGGATCGCTGCATCCACGAACTGTTCAGCGAACAAGCGCAACGTACGCCTGAAGCCTTGGCACTGACCTTCGCCGGGGAGCACCTGAGCTATGCCGAGCTGGACGCCCAGGCGAACCAGTTGGCGCGGGTACTGCGTGAACGCGGGGTTGGCCCGCAGGTGCGCGTGGGGCTGGCGCTGGAGCGCTCGCAAGCCCTGGTGATCGGCCTGCTGGCCATCCTCAAGGCTGGCGGCGCCTATGTGCCGCTGGACCCGGAGTACCCGCTGGAACGTCTGCAATACATGATCGAAGACAGCGGCATCGGCCTGCTGCTCGGCCAGCGTGCGCTGTTCGATGCACTTGGCGAGTTGCCCGCAGGCGTGGCCCGCTGGTGCCTGGAAGACGACCGTGCAGCCTTGGCTGAAGTCAGTGCCCAGGCCCTGCCATCGCTGAACTTGCCGGCGCACCAGGCCTACCTCATCTACACCTCCGGTTCCACCGGCAATCCCAAAGGCGTGGTGGTCAGCCATGGCGAGATCGCCATGCATTGCCAGGCAGTGATCGAAGCCTTCGCCATGCGCAGCGACGACTGCGAGCTGCACTTCTATTCGATCAACTTCGATGCCGCCACCGAGCGCCTGCTGGTGCCGCTGCTCAGCGGTGCCCGCGTGGTGTTGCGTGCCCAGGGCCAGTGGGGCGCCGAGGAAATCTGCGGGCTGATCCGCGAGCAGAACGTCAGCGTGCTCGGCTTCACCCCAAGCTATGGCAGCCAGTTGGCGCAATGGCTGGCGAGCCGTCAGGAAAGCCTGCCGGTACGCCTGTGCATCACCGGCGGGGAAGCGCTGACCGGTGAACACCTGCAACGCATCCGCGAGGCCTTCCAGCCTGCGCAGTTCTTCAATGCCTACGGCCCGACCGAAACCGTGGTGATGCCATTGGCCTGCCTGGCACCAGCGAAGCTCGAAGAGGGCGCCGCCAGTGTGCCGATCGGGCGGGTGATTGGCGCGCGGGTCGCCTACGTGCTCGACGCCGACCTGGCCTTGCTGCCGCAAGGGGCGATTGGCGAATTGTTCGTCGGCGGCGCCGGGCTTGCTCAGGGCTATCACCAGCGTCCGGGGTTGAGCGCCGAGCGCTTTGTGGCCGACCCGTTCAGTGACCAGGGCGGTCGCCTGTATCGCACCGGTGACCTGGTCCGCCAGCGCGCCGATGGCTTGATCGAGTACATGGGCCGGATCGACCATCAGGTGAAGATTCGCGGCTTCCGTATCGAGCTGGGTGAAATCGAAAGTCGCCTGCTGGAGCATCCTGCCGTTCACGAAGCGGTGGTGTTGGCGCTGGACATGGCGGGCGGCAAGCAGTTGGCCGCATACCTGGTGTGCGACGCGCCAAGCGCTTCGGTCGAGGCGCAAGCAGCCCTGCGTGACAGCCTCAAGGCCCAGCTGCGAGTGAACCTGCCGGACTACATGGTCCCGGCGCACCTGGTGCTGCTGGCGCAGATGCCCCTGACCGGCAACGGCAAGCTGGACCGCCGTGCCTTGCCGCTGCCGGACCTCGAGCAGGGCCGCCAGCACTACGAAGCTCCGCGCAGCGAGCTGGAGCAGCAATTGGCGGGGATCTGGCGCGACGTGCTCAACGTCGAGCGGGTCGGCCTGCAGGACAACTTCTTCGAGCTGGGCGGCGATTCGATCCTGTCGATCCAGGTGGTCAGCCGTGCCCGCCAACTGGGCCTGCACTTCACCGCCAAGGACCTGTTCCAGCAGCAGACCGTGCAAACCCTGGCCACTGTCGTCAGCCGCAGCGAGCAGACCACGGTTGACCAGGGGCCCTTGAGTGGCGCGGCGGCACTGACGCCGATCCAGCATTGGTTCTTCGACAGCGACATCCCGCAGCGCCAGCACTGGAACCAGGCGGTGCTGTTGCAGCCGCAGGAGCGGCTGCTCGGCAAGACCCTGGAGCAGGCCTTGCAGGCGTTGGTGCAACACCACGACAGCCTGCGCCTGCGCTATAGCGAACACGCCGCACAGTGGCAGGCGGCCTATGCCCCTGCGGACGAGCGCGAGTTGCTGTGGCAGGTCACGGTGGGCGACCTGGACGATTGCCAGGCGCTGTACAGCGATGTGCAACGCAGCCTCGACGTGAACAACGGGCCGCTGCTGCGCGCCTTGCTGGTCGATGATGCGCAGGGCAGCCAGCGCCTGTTGCTGGCGGTGCATCACCTGGTGGTCGATGGTGTGTCGTGGCGTGTGCTGCTGGAGGATGTGCAGGCCCTGTACCGCGGTCAGGCCCTGGCGGCCAAGACCAGCGCCATGGGTGATTGGGCAGCGCGCTTGCAGGCCTATGCCGGCAGCGATTCGCTGCGTGACGAGCAGCCGTGGTGGCAGGGGCAGCTCAGCGCGACCAGCCGCGAGCTGCCGTGCGACCATCCGCAAGGCGCCAACCTGCACCGTCAGGCGCAGACCGTCAGCGTGCAGTTGAGCCAGGCGCAAACCCGTCGCCTGCTGCAAGATGCACCGGCGGCCTACCGCACCCAGGTCAACGACCTGCTGCTGACCGCGCTGGCCCGCGTGCTATGCCGCTGGAGCGGTGATAGCTCGGTGCTGGTGCAGCTTGAAGGGCACGGCCGGGAAACCCTGTTCGACGACATCGACCTGACCCGCAGCCTGGGCTGGTTCACCAGTGCCTATCCATTGCGTCTGGCTCCGGTGAACATCGAGGAAGCAGCCGGCCAGGCCGCATCGATCAAGAGCATCAAGGAACAACTGCGCGCGGTGCCGCACAAAGGCCTGGGTTATGGCGTGCTGCGCTACCTGGCCGATGAGCAGACCCGTGGAGACATGGCGGCGTTGCCGCAAGCGCGGATCACCTTCAACTACCTGGGGCAGTTCGACCAGCAGTTCAGCAGTGAAGCGTTGTATCAGCCGGTGGATGCGCCATATGGCCTGACCCACGACCTCGATGCGCCACTGCCGAACTGGCTGAGCGTGGATGGCCAGGTGTATGGCGGCCAACTGCAACTGCGCTGGACCTTCAGCGCCGAGCGCTACGCCAGCGACACCATCGACGAACTGTCGCGTGCCTATATCGGCGAGCTGAACAGCCTGATCGAGCATTGCCTGAGCGCCGGCAACGGCAGCTTCACCCCGTCGGACTTCCCGCTGGCGCACCTGAGCCAGGAGCAGATCGACGCCTTGCCGGTGCCAGCCGAGCAGATCGAAGACGTCTACCCGCTGACGCCGATGCAGGAAGGCCTGCTGCTGCATACCCTGCTGGAGCCGGGTACCGGCATCTACTACATGCAGGACCGCTACCGCATCAACAGCGACATCGACCCGCAGCGTTTCGCCCAGGCATGGCAGGCCGTGGTGGCGCGGCATGAGGCGCTGCGTGCCTCGTTCTGCTGGAATGCTGGCGAAGCCATGTTGCAGATCATCCACAAGCCGGGCAGCACCACGGTCGACTTCCTCGACTGGAGCGCAGACCCGGAAGACCAGCAGGAGGCCCGCCTGCAAGCGCTGCACAAGCAGGAGCGTGAAGCCGGCTTCGATCTGCTGCAGCAGGCGCCGTTCCACCTGCGCCTGATCCGCGTGGGCGAGGCGCGCTACTGGTTCATGATGAGCAACCACCACATCCTGATCGATGCCTGGTGCCGTGGCTTGCTGATGAACGACTTCTTCGAGATCTACCTGGCCCTGGGCGAGGGGCGCGAGGCGCAGTTGGCGGTGCCGCCGCGCTATCGCGACTACATTGGCTGGCTGCAACACCAGAACCTCGATGAGGCACGCCTCTGGTGGCAGCAGAACCTTGAAGGCTTCGAGCACACTACGGCCATCCCGAGTGATCGCCCGCTGATGCGCGAGCATGCCGGTGATCATGGCGGCATGCTGGTGGGCGACTGCTATACCCGCCTCGACAGTCAGGACGGTGCCCGCCTGCGAGAGCTGGCCCAGGCCCATCAACTGACCGTCAACACCTTTGCCCAGGCGGCCTGGGCGCTGGTGCTCAGCCGCTACAGCGGCGAGCGGGACGTGGTCTTTGGGGTCACGGTGGCCGGGCGGCCGGTGAGCTTGCCGCAGATGCAACGTACGGTCGGGCTGTTCATCAACAGCATCGCGCTGCGGGTCAAGCTGCCGGCAGCCGGCGAGCGCTGCTCGGTGCGCCAGTGGCTGCAAGGCCTGCTGGAGCGCAACATGGATGTGCGCGAGTACGAATACCTGCCGCTGGTGAGCATCCAGGAATGCAGCGAGCTGCCCAAAGGCCAGCCGCTGTTCGACAGCCTGTTCGTGTTCGAGAACGCGCCGGTGGAAGTCGGTGTGCTCGATCACGCGCAAAGCCTGAATGCCAGCTCCGATTCCGGTCGCACCCACACCAACTTCCCGCTGACGGCGGTGTGCTATCCGGGCGATGACCTGGGCCTGCACCTGTCGTTCGACCAGCGTTACTTCGACACCGCGACGGTCGAGCGCCTGTTGGCCGAGTTCAAGCGCCTGCTGCTGGCGCTGGCCGAGGGCTTCCATGGTGAGGTGGCCGAGTTGCCGCTGCTGGGCGAGCAGGAGCGCCGCTTCCTGATCGAAGACTGCAACCGCAGCGAACACGCCTATACCCTGGAACAGAGCTATGCCGAGCTGTTCGAGGCGCGGGTTGCCGCGCACCCGTTGCGCACGGTGGCGCGTTGCCTGGAGCAGCATTGGAGCTACACCGAGCTGAACAGCAAGGCCAACCGCCTGGGCCATGCACTGGTGGCGGCGGGGGTGGTTATCGACCAGCCGGTGGCCTTGCTGGCCGAGCGTGACCTGTCGTTGCTGGGCATGATCGTCGGCAGCTTCAAGGCCGGGGCGGGGTATCTGCCGCTTGATCCGGGCCTGCCGGCGTCGCGTCTGCAACGCATCGTCGAGCTCAGCCGCACGCCGGTGCTGGTGTGCACCCAGGTGTGCGCCGAGCAGGCCGCGAGCCTGCTGGAGTCGGTCGAAGCTGCACGTCGACCGACGCTGCTGGTGTGGGAAGAGGTACTGGCCGGTGCATTTGCAGACAGCAATCCAGGCATTTACAACGGGCCGGACAACCTTGCCTACGTGATCTACACCTCCGGTTCCACCGGCTTGCCCAAGGGCGTGATGGTCGAGCAGCGCGGCATGCTCAACAACCAGCTGAGCAAGGTGCCTTACCTTGAGCTGGACGAACAGGACGTGATTGCCCAGACCGCTTCGCAGAGTTTCGATATTTCGGTCTGGCAGTTCCTTGCCGCGCCGTTGTTTGGCGCGCAGGTGGCGATTGTGCCGAACGCCCTGGCGCATGATCCGCAAGGGTTGCTGGAGCACGTGCAGGCGACGGGCATCACCGTGCTGGAGAGCGTGCCGTCGTTGATCCAGGGCATGCTGGCCAACGAGCGTCAGCACCTGACTGGCCTGCGCTGGATGCTGCCGACCGGCGAGGCGATGCCGCCTGAGCTGGCCTGGCAGTGGCTGGAACGTTACCCGCAGATCGGTTTGGTCAACGCCTACGGGCCAGCCGAGTGTTCGGATGATGTGGCGTTCTTCCGTGTGGATGCGGCGTCGACCCAGGGCAGCTATCTGCCGATTGGTACGCCGACCGACAACAACCGCCTGTACCTGTTTGGCGAGGACCAGGAGCTGGTGCCGCTGGGCGCTGTGGGTGAGTTGTGCGTTGCCGGTACCGGGGTTGGCCGGGGGTATGTGGGGGACCCGCTGCGGACGGCGCAGGCGTTTATTCCACATCCGTTCGGCGCGCCGGGTGAGCGCTTGTACCGCACGGGTGACCTGGCGCGTCGGCGTCCGGATGGGGTGCTGGAGTATGTCGGGCGAATCGACCATCAGGTGAAGATCCGTGGTTACCGGATCGAGCTGGGCGAGATCGAGGCGCGGCTGCATGAGCAGGCCGAGGTGCGTGATGCCGCCGTTGGCGTGCAGGAGGGGGTGAACGGCAAGCACTTGGTGGGCTACCTGGTGGCGGCGGATGCCCAGGCGGACACCGGGGTGTTGCTGGACCTGGTCAAGCAGCGCTTGCGAGCGGAGTTGCCGGAGTACATGGTGCCGTTGCACTGGGCCTGGTTGCAGGCATTGCCACACAACGCCAACGGCAAGATGGACCGCAAGGCGCTGCCGGCCATCGAGATCGGCCAGTTGCAGAGCCAGGCGTACCTGGCGCCGCGTAGTGAGCTGGAGGAGACCCTGGCGGGGATCTGGGCGGATGTGCTCAAGGCTGAGCGGGTGGGGGTGCGGGACAACTTCTTCGAGTTGGGTGGGCATTCGTTGCTGGCCACGCAGATTGCCTCGCGGGTGCAGAAGGTGTTGCAGTTGAATGTGCCGTTGCGGGCGATGTTCGAGTGCAGCACGGTCGAGGAGCTGGCGCTGTATGTGGAGGGGCTCAAGGCCAGTGAATTGAGTGAGGAGAAGGTGGATCGGCTGAGTGACCTGATGGCGGAGTTGGAGGCGTTGTAGGGGGTCACGCTATACGGGGGTGTCAGAAAT
>NZ_JAMDGY010000019.1 GCF_028656955.1 Pseudomonas fontis | reverse complement strand
TTTTGACACACTCTGGGCCGTTAGCAGCCCACTACAGAGAGCGAATTCAGCCGATTTCAATCCCTCGCGGCGGCCGCAACTGGCCGATGACAACCCATCATTCCGTATCGTGTTTAGATGACACTCGGCGTGTACCTAGCCAAATCGCAGTCCCCTTACCTCTAACACACGTCAGACATTTCCGAAATTCACCACCCCACCCTCCATAGCCTTGTAACCCAATTTCAAGGTCGCTACTCTCCCCCTGTCGCTGTCAATCCAGCGGCCGGGCTTGGAAACCTGAATCATCAAGGCGCAGCAGCGCCCTCACTCTGTATGCAGGCGCTTTTTTGTACCTGTATGCTAGTGCCATGGCGGCTGTGTGCGGGACACCTTCGGGTGTGCCGGTTTCCTTGATTCCCGGTTTTCCAGCCCGTGCACAGCTGCCACCCATTCGCCTGGAAACGAACGTGGCAGCTCCATCAATCAAGGAGCAACACCATGATAAAAGTCGTTCCTGACCCACCCCTCGCCTACACCTTCCCCGCACACGCGAACTTCGGCTCCTGCGACGGCAGCCAACCTCCCCTGTTCGCCGTTCGCGATGGCGTCGATATCGAAGACGCACTGGTCCACATCTCCGTCTTGCTCAGAGCTGCGTATGAGATCAATACGCAGGCCGTCGAGAAAGCCGAGGACAATCCAAGAGTATTGTTGTGGGGTTCCCAACAGTTAACAGAAATGGCCAAGTCGTTGACCCTTTCTGTGCTGGATGGAATTGAAGCGAGAAACGCAGTGAAGTAACACCCGCTCTGCGGCCGCAGACGCGGCCCCTCCGCACACAGCTGCCACCCCCTACCCCCCATCACTACCCAGAGGTGACCCGTTCCAAGCAATTGGCGCCACCGCCAGGAACTGCCTCAGTTCCACCAACAACGTGTCAATCGCATAACACGTAGCGCCTGCCCCCTCGTATTTCAACGCCGGAAAGATGTATTCAACACCGCTGTAGCGCCAAACACCCGCCGCGCGCTCATCCTGCTGCAACGCTTGCGCAAAGATCGACAAATCGCGACGCGCCCGAGGAATGCCTGACACACGCTCGACCCAACTCTCGTAGCGCTGACGAACCTCCAGCACTGCGCCGTGGACAATGGCCAAGACGCCACACCGCGTCCTATTGTGAAAGGCGATATTCGACAACCCCAGGTAAGGCAGTTGATAGTTCAATGGCGCCAGGCTGATCGCAGCAGGAAGGTGGAACACCGCCAGATCGACTTCCGGATACTCCACCAACTGCATGTCGTGGTGGCTCAATATCCGCTCGCTACGCTCAAGATGATCGAGGCCCTCAAGATAGCAGTGCTCGAAACGCTCGGTGCGCTCCAACACCTGCTCGACACTGGGTAAAACCGCTTTGTACCTGTGCAATAACGCGGTATCGGCGTCGATATTGCCCGGCAGTTTTACCTGGGCTGCCAAGGCATTGAGGGCAAAGGCGGTTTTCAATGCCTGAGGTGACCTACCCCGTGAATAGTCGCCAAGCCTGGCGACGTCGATCAACAACTGCTGATGTTTCATCGCGCTGGTGGGCGACAAAAACGCATAAATGGAAGCCAGCCCATCCAGGTCAAAGTGATCGCTGGTGACGGTCTCTGCGCCCTCTACGTTCCGGCCCTCCTTGAGGTAGCTGAACACACTTTGCGTCGACAGATTGGCCTTGTAGCGCTGAGGTGTCTTGTTGTCAGGCCAATGTGAAAGTGTCAGCAATGTCGACGCGTTATCAATGGAGTCCAGGGAAATATTCGGCACCTGCGCCGTATAGCCAAGTGGCAAATACCCGTAAGGGCTTTCACTGTTGATATGCACGGCCTGATCAGCGCCAGGTGTTGAACTGCGCGGCGATTCAGCGACGACTGCCAAGTTGCAATGGCCCGTGGCAATCGGTACATGGACCATTTCGCCATGGCTGCCCAAGCGATAGCTCAAGCGGGACAGGTTCTCTCGACGAATATCGGTAGGCCTGCCATTGATCAGGACGGCGCCGGGCCCCGCAATTGCATTGATCAAATCGATAAAGCGATTGTTGATGATGCCGATCGGTCGCCCGCCCAGCACTTTGACTTCAAGATTTCCCAACTGGTTCGCCACGTCGAGGTCTGCAACAAGCGCCGCAGCGGGCCCCGGCAATACGGACGGTAAATTCATCGTCGACTTTCCTTCGAAAGGCAGGTGCAGCGCCAGCTTGCGAGCTGGCGCTGCCCCCCTGTTGAGCGAATGGCCTGGATCAGTGAGCCGTCAAGCAGGGCCGAGCGATGCTTGCCCAGCTTTGCTTCGAATCACCGGCCTGACGGTGAAGAAGATCAGCACCGACAGCGCCGCGTACACACCAAACAGCCAAGCCGCAGCGCTGGACGCGCCAGCAACACCACCAGGCGACGAGAACCCGCCGAGGTTGACGATCATGCCGGCCAATGCCGCGCCAATCGCCGTAGCGATCAGTTGGACAGTGGTGATCGACGCCCCTGCCAGTTCCTTCTCATTCTCGGACACGCTCTCCAATACGCGCGTCAATAAGTGCGGCCAAGCCAAACCAATCCCGAGACCAATAACCAACATCCCGGCGCACACACCGACCACATTGAGTATCGAAGGCCCGGACTGCGGCACAAAGATAAACGCCAAGACCAAACCGGCGACGATGAAGACCGGCGCAATGCCAATTGCCCGGGTCACGGCAGTAGGCTTGAGCCCGGAGCTGTAAAGCGCGCCAATGGTCCAACCTGCCGCCATCAATGCACTGATGTAACCGGCCAGCAGTGGTGTCTGCAGATGCAGTACTTGCAAAAAGTACGGCACGAAGACTTCGCTGGTCATGCCGATCACCATCAAGCTCATGGAGAAATACAGCGGCAGCAATGCGCTGCGAGCAGTTAACGCACCCTTGGGCAACAGGCGCACCGTCGAACGCACTTCCACCCGGTAGACGAAGTACAACAGCAACAGACCGACCGCCACACCCAGCACGCTATACAACGCATCCGGCTTGATACTGCCGACCGAAATCGCCAGTACCACGCCACTCAAGAGCACCAGCTGCGCCAGCGGTATGCCGACACGTGGGGGCGTCTCGGCGCTTTTCTTCGGCAGCATCGACCATGCCACCAACATGAACAACGCAGTGACCGGGATCAGTGCCCAGAACGCTGCGCGCCAGGCGTCGTACTGGGCGAAAATGCCGCCCACCGCCGGCCCTATCAGCGTAGCCGCGCCCCACATGCCAGAGATCAAGGCCATGGCCCGCGGCCACAACGCCTCGGCAAACACCAGGCGAATCATGGCGTAGGGCAGCGCGAACAACAGCCCCCCGCCCAGCCCTTGAATCGTCCGGCCAAGGATCATCACCGCCATGTTCGGCGACAGGCTGCACACCGCGCTGCCAATGGCGAAGATCACCCCCGCCCAGACATAGGCAGCCCTCGCGCCCAAGCCCGCCAGGCACTTGGTCGACAGTACCGAGCCGATAATCGAGGCCACCACGAACAATGTCGTGTTCCAGGCGTAATAGTCGAGGCCGCCGATATCAGCGACCACTGAAGGCAATATCGTTGTCACCAAGTAGACATTGATTGCGTGCAGCGCAACGCCCCCAGCCAAGGCCGCAGAGCGCAATCCGTTCTTCCCAAGCAGTAATGCTGACCATCCTGTCGTAGATCTCATCCTGATACACCACGTCTGATTTAGCGTAAGGTCTGTCTATTACAAAACAAAAACCTTGCTTAATTATTTGCCCGCTCTATAAACCGGCAACTTCTGTCGATTACGCCGGTTCGCCTATCACCGGCCTCAAACGCAGCCGCAGGTTTTCACCCACCAGGCATTGCTCGACAATCGATAATTGCCGGGTCTCGGTCAAACTTTCGAGCCCTTTGATTTCCAGCATTGGACACTCATCACTGTGCAAGGACAGGGGCGCGACATATGCCAGCCACTCATCCACCAGGTCGGCAGCTGCCAATGCGTCGCACAACTGCGCACCAGCCTCTACCTGGATCTCGTTGCATCCCTCCTCGGCCAGCAGCGTCATGATCTGATGCAGGTCCAGGCGTCCATCCTTCAGCCCAACCTGGCGAAAACGCACGCCGCCAGGCGGCGCGCCCCGTGGTACGACTGCCGGCCCATGCACGATCAGGGTCGCAGCCTCGCCATCCCGCACATGGGCATCGGTAGCGCCGGCAAGGTGCTGGTCCAGCACCACCCGCAGCGGCGCGATGAACGCCACCTGTGGGTCCGGCAGGTACACGGTCAGGCTCGGGTTGTCCGCGTGCAGCGTATCGCTGCAGGTGAGCACGGCGCAGGCCCGGGCACGCCAGGCCTGCAAATCGTCCCAGGCGGCGCGCCCATCCAGGTTCTTGGCCAATCTCACCCGAACCCACGGTCGCTGACGCTCGATGCGAGAGAAGAAACCCTGATTCAACTCCCGCGCCTCAGGGCACGGCAGGTGTTCCACCACCACCCCAGCAGCGCTGAGGCGCGCCATGCCCTGATTGTCGTGCTGGGAGCGGTCGGCGCTGGCGACCACCACCCGCGCCACCCCGGCAGCAATCAAAGCATCGACGCAGGGCGGCGTTCGCCCATGGTTCCCGCACGGCTCCAGCGTGACATAGGCGGTGGCCCCACGTGCCGCCTCGCCGGCGTCACGCAAGGCATTGACCTCGGCATGGGCCTGCCCCGCTCGCTCATGCCAGCCCTGGCCCAGCAGCGTGGCGCCTTTGGCGATCACGCAGCCAACGCGGGGGTTGGGCGTCGTGGTGAACGCCCCCCGGTCCGCCAACGCCAGCGCGAGGTGCATGAATGCCCGATCGCGCGCCAGGCTCATGTGCGAACGAGTGCCAACAGGTAGACCGCCTCGCCGTGCTGGCGCTCGATCACTACCAGGTCCTGCCAGGTAAAGCCGAAGTGCTCAAAGGTTTCGCGCACGCCCTGCTCAGTGAAGAAGTAGCCCTGGCGCTGGTTGTCCATCTCGCGCCAACCCGGCGCGGGGTTGCTCGCATCCACGCCAAACACGTTCAAGCCGATCAGCGCCCCCGGGCGCGTGCACTGACGGATAGCACTCAGGTAGGCCTCCCACTCATCCGGGTGTTGATGATGAAAGCAGCCATTGTCGAGCACACCGTCGAACAACTCGCCCGCAGGCGGCTGCCAATCCTGCAGGGCGCTGCACACCAAGGTCAGGCGATCCCCCCAGCGCTTGCGCAACAGCGGCCAGCTGGAGTTCTCGACGATATCCAGGCCGGTAACACGGTGCCCGGCCAGGATGAATTCCGAGGCATCGCGCGCGCGGCCGACCCCGGCGTCGAGGATGTTCTGGTTGGTCACTGGCCCCAGGGCCGCCAGGAATACCCGGGCAGCCTTGGCCATGCCGATATCCCACGACCACTCATCTTCACCATGGGTATAGCGGTGCACAAACGACGTGTTGAGGGCCCCACGGTACGTCGATACATCCATGAATTGTGCTTGCTTGCTCATATCAGACAGTCCTTGCTTCAAGAGACGCGGCGGGTAGCGATACCGTAGATCTGGCCATCGTAGGAACTGGCCAGGAAATCATTGCTGGCCAGGCGGTGGGCAATGCAGGAAATGCCGCTTGCAGTGGGCCGCTGAACCTGCTGCCAGGAGCGGCTGGGCAAGTCGAACAGGGCGATGGTGCCGCTGTAGTTGGCAGTGGCAATCACCTCACCATCGGCAGAGGCGCAAATGCACTTGATCGAGTTGCGATGCGGCGTGTCGTACACCTCGTCACCGGTCTCCAGCCACAGGCGCAACTTCAGGTCGCGGCCAATGCTGGCAAAACCGCCATTGACCCGGCAGCAACCGTTGGAGATACGCGTGTGGGCATTCTCGATATGCCGTGCGCAACTGAAGTCGTCGATGTTGTGCAAGGCGGCCGCAGCCGAGGCGCACACGCTGAACAGGTGACGTTCGTTGGCTGCCACGCCTTTGATCGCGTTGTCATGCATCGGGATGGATGCCACCAGTTCCAGGCCGTTGTCTCCATTACTGGCAAACACCAGGCCTTCGCCGGTGTAGGTGCCAATCAGCGCATGCAACTGGCCGTTGCGCTCAAAGGTGGTGCCGCAATTGAGGGGCGAGCGGTGTTGATAAAGCAGGCGCCCGCTGAGGGCATCGAACACCTGGCCCATCTGCCCGCCGGTCAGCAGCAATTGCCCGAATGGCAGCAGGAAGTTGCACAGGCTGCCAACCCCGCCCACTGGCTGGTTGTCGCAGAACAGCAAGCCGGCATCACCGATGCTGTATTGCTGCCCATTGCTGCTGACCACGGCGTTGATGCTCACCGCCGGCTGGATCCCGTCCACGCTCCACTGGTCGTTTTCGTAATCCCAGGTGGCGTAGCGCGAGCCGAAAGTGGCGAATACCAGGGCGTCGCTGCCGACGAAGGCGCAACTGCGCGGCCACACGATGCTCGGCAGATTGGTGCTGCGCAGGCGCTCCAGCTGTTGGCCGTCGAAGCGCCAGAGAATTGCCAGGCGGTCATAACTCAAGGTCACCAACAGCTGCTTTTCGTCGTTCCAGACGATGCGTTTGATCCCGGCATCGTGGGCGCTGATCGAACGAATCTCGCCTTGGTGAATGATCGAGATGCGCCCTTCGTCATCACCGGCAAACACCACGCCCGCACGGGTAATGGCCACGGTATCGGTCTCGACCCCGCCGATGTCGACCTCATCGCTTTGCTCGAAGGTCGTGGTATCCCACTGGCGCACGGTACCGTCATCGCTGCTGGAAATCAGGCGCTTGCCATCCGGCGACCAGACCACGGAAATCACGTCGGCCTGATGCCCCTGGCACATCCCCTTGAGGTTGCCGTCCAGGTCGAACAGACGCAGTTGATGATCGCGCGAACAGGTGGCGACCAACGTACCATCAGGCGAGAACACAGCCATTTCCACGTCGTCGTCATGCCCGGACAGCACGCTCTTGAGGCGCATGCTCGGCACTTCCCAGATACGCGCGGTGTAATCGCTGCTGGCGCTGACCAGGTACTTGCCATCGGCGCTGAAGGCGCACTGGTTAGCCAGGTGGTCATGGCTGACACGGTGGATTGAGTGACCGGTGCGCGCATTCCACAAGATCACCTGGTTGTCATAACCGGCGGTAGCGATGAATTCGCCGGCATGCGCGGCGACACCACTGATTGGGCCTATATGTTTCATCAAAAAGTCCTTTTTCTGAAGAATGAAATCACAGCTTGATGGTGTGGCTCGACTTGCTGACCTTGGAGCGCAGGTAGTTGTGATTGTGCTCGGTCAGGAACACCCCGGTCGGCACCGAGTTGACCACGTCGATCCCGCCATCACGCAACTGCTGGACCTTGTCCGGGTTGTTGGTCAGCAGCCGGCAGCGGTGCACATTCAGTGCACGCAGCATGGCAACCGCCGGGGCGAAACTGCGCGAGTCTTCCGGGTGGTTGAGCTCCAGATTGGCCTCGTAGGTGTCCATGCCGGCGTCTTGCAGCAGGTAGGTTTCAAACTTCGAGTACAGGCCGATACCGCGGCCTTCCTGGCGCAGATAGATCAGGTAGCCGCCTTCGGCATCCAGTACCTTCAAGGCTTCCTGCAACTGCGGGCCGCAATCGCAGCGCTGCGAGCCGAACACGTCACCGGTAATGCACTCCGAGTGCACCCGCACCAGCGGCACCTCGCCATCCGGCTGGCCGGCCCTGACGGCGAAGTGTTCGTTGTGCTTGTCAAAGCCCTTGAAACCGAAGAAATGGGCCTTGACCGAACCCCCAAGAATGGAGATAGGAACTTGCGTATGAAGCGTTATTGAAGTGTTCATGGCTGAATCTCTAGGCGAGTGAGGCGTTCTGGTCAAAGTGGTTTTCTACCAAGCGGAATCCCATGACATAGATGGGGCGTGGATAACGTCCATGTCGGCGCTGGTTGCGCGCAAGATCCCTGAAGCGGGTGAAGCTGCCTCCACGGGCGATCCGGTGCTGACCCACATCCAGCACCAGGTCATCTTTAATCTCAGGCCCGCCCGGGTAAGCCCGATAATCGTCGGCCACGTACTCTTCCACGTTGCCGGCCATGTCCAACACGCCAAACATCGAGGCGCCCTCGACAAACACCCCTACGGGCGTCGTCGTCAGCAGCCCCAGTTCGAGGGTATTGGCGTACGCGGCATTGAAGGTTTCGCCCCAAGGGAACTGCCGCCCCTGTGGCCCTGCAGCGGCGTACTCCCACTGGCTTTCGCTGGGTAGCGCAAACGCGCGCCCGGTGCGGCGGCTCAGCCATTGCGCATAGGCATCGGCATCCACATCACTGACGCTGTAAACCGGGTGGTTTGCCTGGTGCTGGGGATAACGGCCGAATGCCCAGCTGGTAGGCAGGAACGGGTAACCGGTATCGAGCAGGAAGGCCCGGTATTCGCTGTTGGTAACCGGGTAACGGCCAATGCGATAGCTCGCCAGGCTGACCCGATGATTGGGGGTTTCCTTCTCGATCCAGCTGCGGTCCAGGCCCAGCCCGGCAAAAGCCGACATGACCGCGTCGACACACTGCGGCGCCAGGCCGATCTCGACCTGCGCTGGGGCAATATCGCGCATCACCGGGTTGAACACATCGATACGCGGGTCACCCTTGCAACCCAGTACGTCACCGGCGGCGATACGCCGGACCAGGGTTTCACCGGGAGCTTCGACCATGCGCAGCAGGTGGTCGATGGACAGGCTCATCAACTGCCCGGTGGCGTCGGCAATTTGCCGGATCAGTTCATATTCGACGTAAGCCTGCGGGTAGCCCATCAATTCCCGGTCAGGCACGTTCTTGGGCAAGGGGCTCGGGAGCGTCGGCCAATGGCCCGCTTTTTTATTTGTCATAGGTACACCTTTTTCCGAGCGAACAGATCCACGGCCGAGCACGAAGCCCGTCCGTAGTGCATTGATCAGTCAAGTATCAGAGTTGGTCGAGCAGCAGCCTTCGATTGGTCTCGATCATCTCGATTTCGCTGGAGTAAACCTCAACCACCAACCCATCGGGATCTTCGAAATACACGGCCGTGCGCACGTTGTCCGGACCTTGGTGATACCCCGGAGCCGGACCGTTGCCCTTTACCAGGACAATGTTGTCGTCGGCAGCGACCTTGTCGGCGATGCGTTGGACATCCTCTGGTAGCGCCCGAATACCGATGTGATAACCCGCGGGGTAGACAAAGTCCGAACTCTGCTCGATAAAGAAGTCGAAACCGTTCAACTCCATCACCACTTTGCGCGGCCCCAGGTTGTAGCAATAGCGGGCACCGAAGATCTCGCGATAGAACGCCTGGGAGGCTTCCAGGTCGCGAGTGAGGATGTTGATATGGGCCAATTGCGGCCGTTGCGATTCCAGGGCGGCGGACTCGATGGACACGCCCTCCAGGGCGCGCCACATCTTGATCGCCGCGGCGAACTTGGAGAAGCCGGCCAGCCAGGTTTTTACCGCGCCCGGGGATACCCCCGTCTCTTCCACCAGCAACCCATGGGGGTAGATGAAGCAGGCGCCGTAGTGCAGCAGCGTCGCCCTCAACGGTTCGTCGACAGGCTGGCCTGCCCCGCCTTCGGTGAGGCGAACAATGCTTACGGCCTTGTTGCGATAGCCATCGCTCAATGCCAGCAGTCGGGCGTTCAGCGCGGCGAAACTGTCTGCGGCCGACACCAACACGATGACCCCGTCAACCTCGGGCAGCGGGGTGTCCTGCACGGCAGCGCAGATGTCAAAACCGGCACTTTTCGCACAGCTGTTCAATTGCTCGATAAATCCGCTCAAGCTTGCTGCCGTCTCTGCGCAGTGCAGGGTCACAAAGCGCAGCATCAGGCAGCCCTCCCCTCAGTGCGACGACCGATCAACAGGCTGTAGCGCCCGATCGATTGCTGGTGCACTTCGAAGCCCTGGGCAGCCATTTGCTCGGCGATCCATGGGGTGGGGTGCAGTTCACCGTGAACCGTGTTGACCATCATGTGCAGGGAGAAATCCGCCGACAGCGCCGGGTGAATTTCATCATTATCCAGGGTCATGCTCAGTACCAGCAACGAACCACCGTCGTTCACCAGTTGCGCCGCCGAGCCAAGCAATGCACGGGTTTCTTCGCGGGTGAAATAGTGCAGGCAGTCATTGACCATGATCACGTCGGCACCTTCACCCTGGTAGCGGGCCAGGTCCAGCAGGTTGCGTTCCTTGAATGTCAGGCGACCTGCCAACTGGTACTTCGCGACGGTGCTTTCAGCGGCCTGACGCGTGGCGGCCAGGTCCCAGATCTCGCCCTGGACCTGCGGATGGCGCCGGGCGATTTCAGCGATGTAGGTGCCGTGCCCGCCGGCCAGGTCGATGACCTTTTTCGCGGTGTCGAAGACCGGCAGTTCCTTGAGCACATCAACCATGGGCTGGCTGAAACGCACCATCGCATCGTTGAAGGCATCGCGAGCGGCGATGTCGTGCTTGAAGCGGTTCTCTTGCTGGAAATCCATGGACTCGGCGCTGCCGAGGATCTCCCCCAGGCGCGGCCAGTTCTGCCACTGCAAGCGCTGGTGCGCAATGATCGGGCCGATGAACTCGACGCTGCTGCTGACCAGGAAGCGCTGGGCCAAGGGTTGGTTGGTGTAGGTGTCGGCGGTTTTTCTCAACAGACCCAGGGCAACCAGGCCATTGAGGAAGATTTTCGCCTTGTTGGCGACCCAGCCCAATTGCTCGCTGATGGCCTGTGCGCCAGTAGGTAAAGCGGTGTGATCGAACAGTTTCTGCGCGACGGCGAAGTGGAGGATGGCGGACTGTCGATACTGGTCGGAAAGCTTCACCAGGTCGACCACGCTGTTCAAGGCCGTAACCTCGTCAGCGTGCTCATAGATAGTCGTCGGTTTTTGCGCAGTCATACAAATTTCCTTCCTTGGATGTTGTTATTTTTTTGCAGCCACCAAGCACTCATTGCTTGGGTACAGCGTGTTGTGAACGGCCAAAATGGGTAGGCGAATGAAGGTGACGTCAGTTGACGTCAAAAATAGCTAGCTACGATCGTAGTCACGATCCCGATAAAAGCAAGTAATCGCTTTTATAATTATTTGTCTCTCGTGGCGTGGTACCTATTCCAATCATCAGTTATTTTCCTGGGCAGGAAAAATGACTATGCTCATGCCCATTCCCTCTTGCGCAATGGATGGCGTCAAAGGTCGACCAACTTCAGTGACGTGCTCACTTGCCATGGTTACACGCAATTTATGACCTTCAGACCCGCCGACGATGCCCAGTCATCCACTTCCGAACGCATCCTGTTTTTGCTCAAGACCCGCGGCCCACTCAAGACCAACGAACTGGCCACCCTGCTGGAGCTCACGTTTGAAGCCACCCGGCAACAAATCCAGAAATTGCAGACGACGGAGCTGATCGTCGGTGTTTCGGCGCCCATCAAGGGTGCCGGTCGGCCCTCCTTGAAGTGGACACTGACCGACGCTGGGCAAAAGCAATTCCCCGATTCCCACGGCGTGTTGACCCTGCACCTGATCGAGTCCATCGAGGCAGTGTTCGGCAGTGATGGCATCGAGAAAATCATCGGCAGCATGGAGGCCAGCAATCGCCAGGAATATGTCCAGGCCTGCGCGCAAGCGTCCTCCCTGGAAGAAAAGGTCGCCATCCTGGTTCGCATTCGCGAGCTCGCCGGCTACATGGCGCACATGGAACCGGCAGGCCAAGGTTGGCTGCTGATCGAGAAGCACTGCCCCATTTGCGCCGCCGCGCGCAGATGCCAGGGCTTCTGCCGCTCGGAGTTGCAGATATTTCGCGCCGCCATGGGGGATGGGGCGATTGTCGAACGCTGCGAGCACTTGATTTCCGGTGATCGACGTTGCGTCTACAACATCCAGCCACTGCCCTGACTTCGCTATTTTTCAACGCACCAACAGCCCTTAAAGGAATAAGGCATGACACCCACCCTCGACTTGCTCGCCAGCCATCGAAGCGATCGCAGCTTCCACGACACACCCGTCAGTGACGAGCACCTGGATGCCATTCTGCGCGCCGGCCACCAGGCCCCGACGTCATTCAATGCCCAGCATGTTTCCGTAGTCGTCGTGCGCGATGCGCAGACCCGCCAGCGCATCGCGGCGGTGGCCGGCGGCCAGCCGTGGATCGCCGCAGCACCAGTGTTCATCACCTTGGTGGTGGACTTCCACAAGACTGCGCTCGGCGCCGCACTGAATGGATACGACCAGCAGATCCAGCGTCACCTCGAAGGCCTGATCACTGCCAGCACCGACGGTGGCATCATCCTCAGTACCATGATGATCGCTGCACGCTCGCTGGGCTTGGGCGTAGTGCCCGTCGGTGGCATTCGCGCCAACGCTCTGGAAATGATCGAGTTGCTAGGCCTGCCTGAAAAGACCTTCGCCCTGTGCGGCATGGCACTGGGGCACGTGTGCAAACCGGCGGCGCAGAAACCGCGAATGTCCATCGACACGTTTTGTCATCATGAGCGCTACAACCGCACCGCGCTGGAGCCTGCAATTACTGCTTACGACCAACACCTCATGCGCCATTGGCAGGTCATCGGCCGCGCTGATGGCCAGCCCTGGTCCAGCAGCATTGGTCGTACCTATGCAAAGAATTACCGGCCCAACCTCAAGGCGCAATTGCTCAGCAATGGTTTGAGTGCCGACTGAGCCCGGCATGGGTCAGCCACATAGCTGACACATCAGTTCGTGCACGAAAGGATGTTGGCTTGCCTACGCGCAAAATCGTAGCCAAGCCAATGCCCAATCACGGCTACCGGATAGTAAGGACCAATCGCTCTTCCGTACTCGGTGCGCTGGCAAAACCCTTTGGCTCAAGCACAAACCCGCATCGATCCAATACCTTTCTTGAACCGACATTCTCGGGGTAGACATAAGCCTCCAACTGGCTAAGCCCCCAACGCACCCGCGCTTGCTCGATCAGATGTTTCAACGCCTGTGTTGCCAACCCCTGGCCGCAAGCGCGCTGATCGATCCGATAACCGACCTGAGCCGAACGCGTGACTGAATCGATGGCTTTCAGATTGGCACGCCCGACGATCTTGCCGTTGGCATCTTCGACAACAAACGGGTGCCAAGCGCCCACGAGGAAATCGGACAGGTACGCATCAATGTGCGCAGCAACACCCTGCAGGGAGTAGAACGCAGGATCGCGTGCATCGATATGGGACTCGAACCAGTCCCGGTTCAACTCTTCAAATGCCAGCAACGCTTCGGCATCCGTACGGCTTAGTTCACGAACGTTGAAAGATTCCATTCAGCACCTCTCCTGCCCGGCTGTTTTCAGCTCGCCGCGGTCAATAGCTCGGCAATCTTCTGGCGCAATGGCCCATGGGTTTCTTCGGCGTAAGGAATTGCATTTTTCCAGTCGTAGAACCAGACGGGCATCTTGCGCTTCTCTTCAGGTTCCGTGGCATAGCGCGGGAAGAGATGACAATGAAGTTCCGGCTCGGAGTTGCCAAGGATTTCATAGTTCATGCGCAGGGCCCCGGTGGCTTGCAGTACCGCGTCGCCGAGACGGGCCATATCGAGCAGGTAGGCTGCTCGGGCCTCGCTATCCAGGTCGTTCAGGCTGGCAACCACCGGGTCGGGCAACAGCAGGCAGTAGCCCGGCAGGAACTGCACATCCCCCATGACCGCCCAACCGGATGCCATGCGGCAAATGACTTTATCGTTGGCACCCTTGCGGGCCAGTTCTACGCGTTGTGTAATCAGCGGCATTCATCGTCCTTAATGGGGGTGTCGTCAGACGCATGAAGTAGAGCATGCCAAAGGTGCAAATGCACTTGCTGAGGATCAACCTGACCACCACGCCCCGGCGCAATTCAAGGAATAATAATGACGTCAATTGACCCCACCAACCCGTCAGCCACGGTAACTTTCGACAGCCCCATCCCGATCCTGCGAATGTTTGATGAAGCCAAGGCGCGCGAGTTCTACCTGGACTTCCTCGGCTTCAGCGTCGTGTTCGAACACCGTTTCGAAGCCGACATGCCACTGTACCTGGGGATCAGCCGAGGCAGCCTGCAACTGCATCTTTCCGAACACCATGGCGATGCCAGCCCGGGCTCGACGCTCTTCATCCCCACACACAACATCGAGTTATTGCGCGATGAACTGTTAGGCAAAGGTTACAAGTACGGGCGCCCGGATATCCTTGAGCAAGGCTGGGGCAAAGTGCTGGAAGTGTATGACCCCTTTGGCAATCGGATCCGCTTCTGCCAGCAGTAAACGTGTGCCGGGGGTGGCAAAGCGCTTTATGTTACAGAGCGTCTAGACTCCATTGCTCCAGTGCCGAGGATCCACCGAGGCACTGCCCCCAACAGTAGTCATTCCAACCGAATTGACCTGAGTACACCACATCATGTGTGAATCATGTGATTCATCCCCTACCTCAAGCACCGAGGGTCGTCGTCGTTTTCTTCGTTTTGCCGGGCTAGGCGCAGGTACCCTGCTACTGGCCGGTGTGCTGCCGAACAAGGCACTGCTGGCAGCCGAGAAAACCGCCGCGCCACCCAAACCACAAAACGCAATCAACCCCGACCAGGCCCTGCAACGCCTGGCCAAAGGCAATGAACGGTACGTGAGCGGAAACTCCACGACCCACGACTTCAAAGACGAGCGTGAAGCGTTGGTTTCCGGGCAGAACCCATTCGTGGCGGTGCTCAGTTGCTCCGATTCACGGATCGCCCCGGAGTATGCGTTTGACACGGCACGTGGTGATCTTTTCGCCATTCGCGTGGCGGGCAACTTCGTCACCGGCGAGGGCCTGGCCAGCCTTGAGTACGCCGTCGCGGTGCTGGGTGCGCCGCTGATCCTGGTGCTTGGCCATGAAAGCTGCGGCGCCATCGATGCCGGCATCAAGGCGGTCAAGGATGGTACGGTGTTCCCCGGGCACATCCCGAAACTGACCGATGCACTGAAGTCCTCCATCGAGAAGGTGCTCAAGCAGCCCGGCAGCCTGATCGAGAACGCGACCGCGCAGAACGTCAGGGACACGGTGGAAAGCCTCAAGAAGGCGACGCCGCTGCTAACGGCGGCACTGGAAAAGGGCCAGCTGAAAATCGTCGGTGGGGTCTATCGTCTTGCCACCGGCAAAGTCGAGATCTTCGCCTGACTGCACTAGCACACCATTGTGTAGCCGCTGCCGACAGGCTGCGCTGGAGCCCGTCAGGGCTCCCAAACGCGACGCCTGCATTGCAGACGAGCGCAGCCTATCGGCAGCGGCTACCTGGCGACAGCCTTGCCGGCGACCAGCCCGGCCAACCCCAGCAAGCAGCAGACACCCACCGCATAGGCCAAGGTCCGCCACGGCTGGCGAGCACCCAGGTACAGCAACGTGTGCATCACCCGCGCAGCGGTGAAAGTGCAAAACAGCCAGGCGCTCGCCGAGCTGGCAGTTCCCAGGGCCACGCACAGCCCGCCCAGTACGAAAAACAGCGGTATGTTTTCCAGATCATTTGCCCAGGCCCGGGCCGCGCGGCGCACCTGCGGGAGCTCCTGCTGGCTTGTCGCACGCTGAAAGAAGCCGGCATCCTCGAGGTTGGTGAATGCCAGGTGACGCAGACGAAAAAAACCCTGATAACAGGAAATTCCCAGCATCTTCGCAAACAGCACCAGCACACACAGGGCATAGACCGTCAGAGGCTCGCTCATCCGGCATCCCCCCCGTTCAACGGCTGCTTACGCCGAAAGCCGTTGATCACGATGTACAGCAATGGGCCTATCGAGACAAAAAACACAGTCACCAGCACGTAGGGCAACAACGACACCAGTGAGCGCCCTTTGCTGCGGCTGTCTCGGTACATCCAGACGCAGGCAAGGCCGGCCATCAGGTACAGGTCAATGACCAGTTGCGCGGTGTCCGGGCTCGACAGCAACTCAAGCCCGAACGCGACAAGTGATTGTTCACTGGCCCACAAGGTCCAGCCTGTGTAGGCGCAAAACGCGAGCAATGCGGCCAGTGCGGGATAGGGTCGGTTCATGGCGTCCTTCCTGGAGACAACAACGGGTAATGGGCCTGGCTACGTTAGTGATATCGTCGCGCAGGCGGCAATGACCTGTGAGGTCATGGACACCCGCCCCCGGCCACTGACAGAGTCCACGCATGAGCAGTCATCCCTTCCCCCGCGTAATGCCCACCGCCACGGCCGGGGCCCAACTGCGCCAATTGCGGCGCCAGGCTGGGCTCAGCCAGCTCGACCTGGCGTTGATCAGCGGGATGTCCCAACGTCATTTGAGCTGCATCGAGACCGGCCGCGCCCAGCCCAGCGCGGGCGCCCTGCACAATCTGCTGATGGCCCTGGAGACCCCGCTGGAGCAAGGCAATGGGGTGTTTCTGGCGGCCGGCTATGCACCGCGCTATGAGGCGACGCCGCTGACGTCGCCGGCCATGGCGGTAGTGCGTGGGGCGATTGAGCATTTGTTGCAGGCCAACAATCCGGCGCCGGCGATTGTGCTCGATAGCCAGTGGGACGTGGTGGGTGCCAACGCCAGTGCTGCCATTCTGTTCGACCTGGTGGGGTTGCCGGTGAGCGCGATGCAGGGTTTGAACCTGCTGGCTACCTTGCTGCAAGCCGGTGGCCTGGGGGACCACCTGATCAATGCCGCAGAGATCAGGGCCGTAGCCTGGCAGCGGGCGGCCCGCGAGGCGTTGAGCAATCCTGCGCTGGCCAGCTTGCTGGAAAGCTTGCCGACCCCGGACTGTCTTGCATTATCCGACACTGAGCTGCCGCCTCTGTTGTTGACCCAGGTGCGCTCAAGGCAGGGTACGTTGAGCTTCCTGTCGACCTTCACCACCTTCGGCATGCCGCAGGACATCACCCTGATGTCGCTGCGTATCGAGCACTTGATTCCCGCCGATGTGCACACCTGGCAGGTGATGACGGCGGCTTATCAGCAAAGTGTCTAGCGACGCGAAGGGCGCACCGCTGGCAAGGCCAGCGAGTCACCCCTGCCGCACAAACCGCCGCTTGATCCACAACCCGACAAATATACCCAGCACAATCGACACCAGCGGCACACTCGACATCAGGCTCAAGGTGGGAAACACCAGCAATATCTGCGAGTCATTGCCGCCCAGCATCATCGCCCCGCCCACCCCCATCAGGCTGCCCGCGAGCAGATGAACCAGCGCCTTGGACAACACCAACGCCTCGAAGCGAAAAGTGCCCCGGTACACCGTATAACCAGTCATCCCCACCAACAGCATCGCAAACACCGCATAGCGCTGAACACTGATCGCCATGCCGGGCTGCCAGAACATTTGCGACAGGTCATAGAAAAACGCACTCGGCGTCCACAGCGGCTCGAACACGTACAAGCCACTGGTGAGGGCCCCCAGCAATAGGCTGGCGTACACCAGGTGCCGGTTGCCATGCGCCAGCGCCAACCCGATCAACACCACGGCCACGATGCCGAGCAACAGCCAGTAATGATGGTTGCTGATCACCGCCATCACCTCCACCCGCTGGTCCGCCATCATGTGCAGCCGGTACCAGAGCACAATCCCCAGCACCCACCCAAGCATGGTGAACAGCTTGTTGATATTGCCGCAGGCAAATCGGGTCAAGGTGCCGACGCTGCAGCCATTGTTCAGCACCGACGCCAGGCCAAACAGCAAGCCCCCGGCAACCAGCAGCGGATAGGCCACCAACGGCGAATACAGCGGCAGGGTGACCCCGGCAAAGCGATACAGCGGCGCCAGCAGCAAACCGAACAAACCACAGGCAATCAACGCCACGAACAAGGTCGGTCGACCAGCCAACAACTGCTCACAGCCCTTCACCAGGCACATGCCCATGCGCTGCGACACCCAGCCGATCAGAAAGGCCAACAGCAACGCCATCACCAGTGAAAACACCATGTCTACAGCCCTGCCAAGGTCGCCAACGGCTTACCTGAGCCTAGCCTTCAAACCCTGGCACTGCACCGATCGGCGCCTTTCACTTGCCTTATGAAAATTCTTTGCTATTTTTTCATGAAAAATAATAATCATAATTTCACGAGGCCCGCGATGTTCAAGCAATCCGCCCAGCACGTAGCCAGCTATTACGCCCAGACGTTCCCGTCCAGCATCCCCCTGCGCCCTACCCTGCATGAAACCCTGCACACCGATGTGCTGATCATCGGCGCGGGCTTCAGTGGTTTGCACACGGCACTGCGCCTGGCCCGGGCCGGCAAGCGGGTGGTGCTGCTCGAAGCCAGCCGGGTGGCCTGGGCCGCCTCCGGGCGCAACGGCGGGCAGGCCCTGCTGGGTTGGTCATGTGACATGCCGCCACTGGAAAAATCCCTTGGTGTGGAACGCACCCGGCAGCTCTGGGACAGCATGTGCTGGGCCGCCGCCGAGCTTCGCGAGCTGCCCCAGCGCCATGGCTTTGACATCGACTACCGGGTTGGCAGCCTGTGGACCGCCGTGCTGCCGCGCCGGGTGAAACTGCTCGAAGAAGCGCAGCGCGAAGCCGAAGAAAAATGGGGCTATGACGCCCTGCGCCTGATCGGTCGCGACGAACTGGGCGAGTGGATCGACAGCCCGCGCTATGAAGCCGCGCTGTACGACGCCCAGGGCGCGCACCTCAACCCGCTGAAGCTGGCCCAGGGCCTGGCCGCAGCCATCGAGGCCGCAGGCGGGCGGATTTTCGAGCAGAGCCAGGTGCTCGATTACCAGGAAACCGCCAGCGGCTTTGTCGCCCATACCGCCACCGGCGAGGTGCGCAGTGAGGTACTGGTGCTGGCCTGCAACGCCTACATCGACCGCCTCGACCGCAAGCTGTCGCGGCGCCTGTTGCCGGTGGGTTCCTACCAGGTCGCAACCGCCCCGCTGGACCCGGTGCTGGCCAACTCGCTGCTGCCGAACAACAGCTGCGTGATCGACAACCAGTTCGTCCCCGACTACTTGCGCCTGACCCCGGACCACCGCCTGCTGTTCGGCGGCGGTTGCACCTACCTCGGCGGCATCCCCAGCGACGTTGCCGCCGCCACACGCCCGTATCTGGAACGGGTCTTCCCACAGCTGACAGGTGTGCAGATCGACTACGCCTGGGGCGGCCATATCGATTGCAGCATCCGCCGCACACCCGACATCGGCCGCCAGGGCCAGCGCTACTGGCTGCAGGGTTTTTCCGGGCACGGGGTGCTGCCGACCCTGGCCGGAGCACGGGCGGTAAGCGATGCGATTCTGGGCGATGAACAGCTGCTCGGCCTGTACCAAGGCATCGACAACGGCCGTTTCCCCGGCGGCGACCGCATGGCCGCACCGCTGGAAGCGGCTGCCAAGGCGTGGTATCGACTGCGCGACAACTTCTGAAGCGAGCCCAGACCATGAACATGCAGGATGAAATCGAAGGGCTGGCGATCCTCGTCCGTGACTTGCGCAAGCACCGCGGGCTGACCCTCGGCGAGCTGGCCACACGGATCAATCGCTCGGTGGGCTTTCTCTCGCAGGTCGAGCGCGGCCTGTCGCGGCCGACGGTGGAAGACCTGACGGCGATCAGCGAAACCCTCAACGTCCCCACCACCTATTTCTACACCAAGGGCAAACCGCGCGCACTGGACTGGGTCACCCGCCCCGACGAGCGCCGCACGCTGTACTACGCCAGCGGCATCACCGATGTACTGGCCTCGCCGACGCTCACCGGCGGTTTTTCCATGCTCGAAAGCCACCTGGCGCCGGGCGCCAGCAGTGGCGATGGGCACCTGAACGACAGCTCCGAACAGGGCGGCTTCGTGCTCGAGGGCCAGTTGAGCCTGTGGCGCGAAGGCCAGGACGCGCCGGTGACCCTGGGCCCCAACGACAGTTTCCAGCTACCCCCGCATACCCAGTTCCGCTACGCCAACCTTACCGATCAACCGACCCGGGTGCTCTGGGTATTCCGTTGAAACCACGCCGCAGGATTGCATGCCATGACCGCAACGAAAGGTTTTCCCGATTTGCTTGGTGAAGTGCACGCGTTTCGTCTCAAGTACCCCGAGGTACGCTTTGTCGACTTGATCAGCCTGGACATCCCGGGGCATTTCTACGGCAAGCGCTACCCGATCGACATGCTCGAAAAAGTCGCTGCGGGCAGTGCCCTGAAGTTGCCGCAGAACTGCGTGCTGCTGGGGGTTCAGGGCGGCCTGTTCCCGATTGCTGACTACTGCTTCAACGATGGCGATCCGGACGCGCCACGGCGCCTGATCCCCGGCACGCTCAAGCCGGTCAGCTGGGAAAGCCAGCCGCTGGGGCAGATGCTGATCAGCTCCGACGGCACGGCGGCACCCATTGAATTCGAGCCGCGTGAAGTGTTGGCCAGGGTGCTGCAACGCCTGGCGCGGCGCGGCATCCGCCCGGTGGTTGCGTTCGAACTGGAGTTTTATCTGTTCGACCGGGCGTTGAAGGACGGACTGCCGCAGTTCCCGCGTGATCCGCTCACTGGTGATGCCGACGATCAGCCGAACATGCATATCGAGCGGTTGTCGCGCTTCAGCGATGTGCTCAGGGACATGGTCGACACCGCCAACGATCAAGGCGTGGATGCCAACGTGACCACCGCCGAGCTGGGCCCGGGGCAGTTCGAGATCAATTTCGGCCACTGCGACGATGGCTTGCAAGCAGCGGACTGGGCGGCGCTATTCTGCCGCAGTACCCGGGGGGTGGCGCTCAAGCACGGGCTGCGCGCGAGTTTCATGAGCAAGCCGTATCTACAGGCCCCCGGCAGCGGCATGCATGTGCATGTGAGCCTGTATGACCGTGAGGGCAACAATATGCTCGCGGCGAACCAGCAGCAGCCGCTGCGCCATGCGGTGGCTGGGTGCCTTGAGCTGTTGCCGCATTGCATGCCGATTTTTGCGCCCAACCACAATGCGCTGCGTCGCTATGGCGCGATGGTGAATGCGGCGAGCCGGGCCAGTTGGGGCTTTGAGGACCGGGATGCGTGCATTCGCATCCCCGAATCCGATGCGCGCAACCTGCGCATTGAGCACCGGCTGGCGGGAGCGGATGCCAACCCGTACCTGGTGTTGGCGGCGATTCTCAGTGGCATGGAGCATGGGCTGGCGGCAGGACGTGAGCCGATTGCGCCGTTGAATGAAGACCGCGCCAGCGGGATCGATTTCCCCAAGGACATGCTCGCGGCGGTGATGGCGATGCGTGAGCATACGGCCGTCAACGCGGGGCTCGGGGAGGAATTCGTGATGGTGTATTGCGAGAACAAGCGCCAGGATCACCTGGCCTTCATGCAGGAAGTGAGTGCGCGCGAGTATCGCTGGTTTCTGTAGCCGCTGCCGTCAGGCTGCGCGCTGCTTGACGGGAGCCCTTGCGGGCTCCAGCGCAGCCTGGCGGCAGCGGCTACAAAGGTGGGGCCAGCAAGGTCAGCGCCCTGCCCGCTTCAGTGTCTCGCTCGGCAGCTCCTTGAACAGCTCCCGGTAGCTGTTGGAAAACCGCCCCAAATGCCAGAACGACCACTGCATTGCCACCTCGGCAACGGTGGTTTCAGCAGGGTCACGGCGCAACAGATCCCGCCGCGCACTGTTCAGCCGGCGCAAGCGCAACCACTGCGCCGGGGCCATCCCGGTGTAGGCCTTGAACGCCTGCTGCAACTGGCGCAGCGGCACCCCGGCGATCTTCGACAGCTCAAGCAAATTGACCGTCTCTTCCGGCCCTTCAGCCGCCCACTCGCCCACCCGGCGCATGATCTTGCGCTCCTCCGCCCGGCGCCCCAACGCCCCGCGATCCAGGCACACGCAGGCATTGTCCAGAATGAACAGGCAGTCCTCGAGCAACTGCTCGGCCAGCGCCTGCTCACTGGTCGGGTCGGCGTTCTGCGACAAGCGGGTCAAGGTGCCGCTCAACCAACGGCTGAACAAGGCATTCTGCTGCGAATTGAGCGGCGCCAGGAACAACCCCTCCATGCGCGCCACATCCAGGCCATGCCCACGGACAAACTCCGGCCCGAACACCACCGCCACTTCCTGGTAGTTCTCCGGGGTGATCCAGATATTGCGGCTCTCGCCATTGAGCATGTACAGCGCGTTGTCGCTGCGGTCAAAGCAGAACGCCAGCGAGCCCGGCGGCGCACTGAAATTCTGCTCCACCCGGGTGTTCATCTGCTCCTCGTAAACCTCGACTCCATGCAGGTCGAGGCACCTCACCTGGCCGGCAAAATGCCCGGGCGACATCTGCTGATAATGCTGCTCCCACCCAGGCGTAGCGCGGATCTGCTCGGCCACATCGTGGGTATTGAACGCTTGGACCTGCAAGGGCGTGGACGTTGTCACAAGGAGTCCTTTGTGCACTCTTTTGGTGCATTTACTTCGGTTGAAAGTGGATAGATCGAAATCTACGCGCCACCCAAGATAGTCCTCAGCGCGCTTCAGGGGAAGTCGCTCACCGTGCATGAGTCCCCTGGCGCCGACAAAACCAATAACGAGGTTCGTATGAATGCCCCCTTCGATCAGCTGTCCACCTGGCTGAAAGAACACCAGATTACCGAAGTCGAATGTGTCGTCAGCGACCTGACCGGGATCGCCCGCGGCAAGATCGCCCCGACCAACAAATTCCTCCACGAACGCGGCATGCGCCTGCCGGAAAGCGTGCTGCTGCAAACCGTCACCGGCGACTTCGTCGATGACGATATCTACTACGACCTGCTCGACCCGGCCGACATCGACATGATCTGCCGCCCCGACCCGACCGCGATCTACGTGATCCCATGGGCCATCGAGCCGACCGCCATCGTCATCCACGACACCTTCGACAAGCAGGGCAACCCGATCGAGCTGTCGCCGCGCAACGTGCTGAAGAAGGTGCTCAAGCTCTATACCGACAAAGGCTGGCAGCCTATCGTCGCGCCGGAAATGGAGTTCTACCTGACCCAGCGCTGCGAAGACCCGGACTTGCCACTGCAAGCCCCTCTGGGCCGTTCCGGCCGCGCCGAAAGTGGCCGCCAATCGTTCTCCATCGACGCCGCCAACGAATTCGACCCGCTGTTCGAAGACGTCTATGACTGGTGCGAAGCCCAGGGCCTGGACCTCGACACGCTGATCCACGAAGACGGCCCGGCGCAGATGGAAATCAACTTCCGCCATGGCGACGCCCTGGACCTGGCCGACCAGATCACCGTGTTCAAGCGCACCATGCGTGAGGCGGCGCTCAAGCACAACGTCACCGCCACCTTTATGGCCAAGCCGGTGGCAGACGAACCCGGCAGCGCCATGCACCTGCACCAGAGCGTGATCGACATCGCCACCGGCAAGCCGGTGTTCGTCGATGACAACGGGCAGATGAGCGAGCTGTTCCTGCACCACATCGGCGGCCTGCAGAAGTACATCCCCAAGGTGCTGCCGATGTTTGCGCCGAACGTCAATTCGTTCCGCCGCTTCCTGCCTGACACCTCGGCGCCGGTGAACGTGGAATGGGGCGAAGAGAACCGCACCGTCGGCCTGCGGGTGCCAACCTCGAGCCCCGATGCCATGCGCGTGGAAAACCGCCTGCCAGGCGCCGATGCCAACCCGTACCTGGCCATCGCCGCCAGCCTGCTGTGCGGCTACCTGGGCATGGTCGAGGGCATTTCGCCGAGCGCCCCGGTCCAGGGCCGGGCCTATGAGCGGCGCAACCTGCGCCTGCCGATCACCATCGAAGACGCACTGGCCAACATGGAAGCCTGCGAGACCATGGAACGCTACCTGGGCCGCCAGTTCGTCCAGGGCTATGTCGCGGTCAAGCGTGCCGAACACGAAAATTTCAAGCGGGTGATCAGCTCGTGGGAGCGCGAATTCCTGCTGCTCAGCGTCTGATCCGGATCACGTCAGCAACATCGATAAAACTTTAACAAGAGGTGTCGACATGCGTCTGTTGAAAACCGTGGTACCTGCTGCATTCACCTTGCTGTTCGGCGCGGCCGCCTTGGCCCAGCCCAGTGTCAGCGTGTACAACTGGACTGACTATATTGGCGATACCACCCTCGCCGACTTCCAGGCCAAGACCGGTATCAAGGTGGTCTACGACGTGTTCGACTCCAACGAAACCCTGGAGGGCAAGTTGCTGGCCGGGCGCACCGGCTACGACGTGGTGGTGCCCTCCAACCACTTCCTCGCGCGCCAGGTCGACGCTGGGGCGTTCCTCACGCTCGACCGCAGCGAGCTGCCGAACTTCAAGAACCTCGACCCGGTGCTGCTCAAGCTGCTGGAGAAGAACGACCCGGGCAACAAGCACTCGGTGCCCTACCTGTGGGGCACCAACGGCATCGGCTACAACGTCGACAAGGTCAAGCAGGTGCTGGGCATCGACCATGTCGATTCCTGGGCCGTATTGTTCGAACCCGAGAACCTGAAAAAACTGCAAAAATGCGGCGTGGCCTTCATGGACTCGGCCGATGAACTGTTCCCGGCGGTGCTCAACTACATGGGCATGGACCCACGCAGTTCGAACCCCGAGGACTACAAGAAGGCCGAGGCCAAGCTGCTCACCCTGCGCCCCTACATCACCTACTTCCACTCCTCCAAATACGTCTCGGACCTGGCCAACGGTGACATCTGCGTGGCCTTCGGTTACTCCGGCGACGTGTTCCAGGCGGCGAACCGGGCCAAGGAAGCGAAAAACGGCGTGAACATCGCCTACTCGATCTCCAAGGAAGGCAGCAACCTGTGGTTCGACCTGCTGGCCATCCCCAAGGACGCCAGCAACCCCGAGCAGGCGCATGCCTTCATCAACAACATGCTCGACCCGCAGGTGATCGCCAAGGTCAGCGACTACGTCGGCTACGCCAACGCCAACCCGACGGCCAAGCCGTTCATGGAGCAATCGCTGGTCGACAACCCCGAGGTCTACCCGCCGCAGGCCGTGCTGGACAAGCTGTACATCTCAAGCACGCCGACCCCGGCGATCATGCGCCTGATGACCCGCTCGTGGAGCAAAGTGAAGTCCAATCAATGAATCGAGCACGCACCATGGGCAACCCGAACCAACACACGGCGTCCTACTACGCGGCCAGCGCGCAGGACATGCAGCCCTACCCGACCCTGGAGGGCAACTTGCAGGCTGATGTCTGCGTGATCGGCGGCGGTTTTACCGGCGTCAACACGGCCATCGAGCTGGCCCAGCGCGGTTTGTCGGTGATCCTCCTGGAAGGCCGGCGCATCGGCTGGGGCGCCAGCGGGCGCAATGGCGGGCAGTTGATCCGAGGCATTGGCCATGACGTCAGCGGCTTTGCCCGCTATGTCGGCCAGGACGGCGTGCGCTACCTGGAGCACGCCGGCATCGACTCGGTGGCCCTGGTTGCCGAGCGGGTGCGTGAGCACGGCATTGATTGCGACCTGCGCTGGGGCTTCTGTGAGCTGGCCAACACGCCCGCCCAGTTCGCCGCGTTTGAAGAAGAACAGCGCCACCTGGCGGAGTTGGGCTATGCCCATGAAACCCGCCTGATAGCGCCAGAGCGCATGCGCGAAGAAGTAGTGGCCTCGGACCTCTACGCGGGCGGCCTGGTGGACATGGGTTCCGGGCACCTGCACCCGCTCAAGCTGGTGCAGGGTGAGGCGCGCGTGGCAGCGGCACTGGGCGTGCGCATCTTCGAACAGAGCCCGGTGCTGGAACTGGTGCATGGCGAACCGGTACTGGTGCGCTGTGCCCATGGCACGGTGCGCGCCGACAGCCTGGTGCTGGGCTGCAACGCGCACCTTGAGGACCTGGAACCAAGGCTCAATGGCAAGGTGTTGCCGGCGGGCAGTTATGTGGTGGCGACCGAGCCGTTGTCTGAAGAGGTTGCAGCCAGGTTGATCCCACGGAACATGGCGCTGTGTGACCAGAAAGTCGGGCTGGATTACTACCGGATGACCACGGACCGGCGTTTGCTGTTCGGTGGGGCTTGTCACTATATGGGGCGTGAACCACAGGACATTGGCGCGTACATGCTGCCCAAGGTGCTCAAGGTGTTCCCGCAGTTGGCCGGGGTGAAACTCGACTACGGCTGGGGCGGGATGATCGGCATTACGGCCAATCGTTTCCCGCAGGTAGGGCGCTTGAGCCAGCACCCGAACGTGTTCTATGCCCAGGGGTATTCGGGGCATGGGCTGAACGTGACGCACTGGACGGCCAAGTTGCTCGCCGAAGGCATTGCGCTGGGCCAGAGCAAGGGGCTGGATGTGTTCAGTGCGGTGCCGCATTTGACCTTCCCAGGGGGCAAGGCATTGCGTTCGCCGCTGCTGGCGTTGGGGATGCTGTGGTATCGCTTGCGGGAGGCATTGGGCTAAGGACAGCTGCACTGTAGCGGTGAAGGCAAAATGACATAAACTGTCGCTTTTTTGCCGAATCCGCTGCATTCAGGCTATCAAGGGACCCGACATGCTTGACCCATCAGAACCGATCACTGAAAGGGATATTTACGCCAACGAGCTGTTCCTGTCGCTCCAGGCATCGGACGTGAAAGACCAACCGATGCAGTTCAACACATTGCTGCTGTACCTGGTGGCGGCGCTGATTCTCGATGCACGAGATGGCCTCTCCAAGAACCAGAAAATCGAGTTCGTTCGCCGCGACCCAGGGTTTCTTATAGGGCATATCGACGCGCTGATCAGACAATTCAGTGTCGACGATGCCATGCAGGGTCGGCTGCTGGCCGAGCTCGACTTCGATTTCATCAAAGGCCTGTTGGGCCATTTCGGCCCACTGGTACCAAAGATTTCCAAGATAGATGGCTTTGCCATGCACCTGTTCGACTTCATACTCGAACGCGTGCTGGCCTATCACGGCATCAGCCTCAATCACTCGCGCATCGTTGCCTCGCTGGCGAGCAGCCTGCTGAAGAAAAACGGGATTCTCGAAACCTTCCGCTACAGCGGCGAAGCGTGTATTGCCGTCGATGCACAACGCACCGGACAGGAAACCTACTACTGGGATCGTTACGACGCATACGACGGCTTCGAAGACCTGATAGCGCTGCGGTTGCATCTGCTCAAGCTGGAAGAAGCCCCCATTCGTCGACTTGGCGTTGATGACGGCAGGAATAATGATCTGACACTGATTGATGGTGCACAGAAGCGCATGCACTCGCCCATGCAGACACTGTCTGTCCTGACGGATTTGCTTGGATGTGATGAGCTGTCCAATCAGGCGCTGATAGTCCTCAATCAGTCACAACTAAAAGACCTGCCACAAGCATTATTGGCAAACATCGCCGACCACGACTTGCTGGAAGCCGTGATTGATTTTTGCAGCGTTGATGCATCTGGCGAACCGGTTACCGTCACCGCGTGGCTGCTGAACAGGTCCAAGGGCCAGAAAGGCGAGGCGTTGTTCATCGATGCCACACATCTGGTTGACGACGGCCACCTCAAGGCCGTCTGGTTTGCCGCCGCCGTCCTGGAACGCTGGCGGATGGCGCCGATGAAGCTTGCGTCGAAAAAATACCAGCGCCCTCTGGGCGACAAGCTCTATACGCTCTTTCTCAAGCATTTCGATGAACGCTTCAGGGATCTGCCCGGCTTGTCCATCACCGTGGACGCCCGTGATGTTCTGGACGACGTCACGCTAAGCGCCGCCAGCCTTCTGGAACATAGCGTGGGCAAAGCGCAACTGTTCAAGCTCAAGAATGAGTCCTTGCTGTCAGTGTTGCGCAAGGATGCGGGGCCTACCTGCTCCTATGTCATTGGTGATAACGGCGCTGGCAAAAGCCTGCTGCTCAAGGACCTGATTCCCTTCTTCGATCAACAGCGCCTCAACTCCGTGGGAATCGCCTTCAGTGCGCAAGATCGCTTTCCACTGCCCCCCGAGTTGAATTCATTGTTCGACTATCAGGGAACCCGAAGCATTGCTGGCGACCCCGGCGTGCTGCCTAGCCTGAGCTCAAGCTTGATCAAGATTCACCAGGACCCGTTTCAGTTGATGGCATTCAACCAGGCGTTGCAGCTACTGGGCTTCAGCCACCAACTTTTCCTGGTTCCCCTACCCGACCCGCGCAACCCCGTAAAAGACTGGGAGCGCAGGCTGGCGACGGTCGAGTTGCACGAGGACTTCATCGAAACAGCGGGCAACGATACTTTCGAGCCAGGCTTGCAACGTGAAAAAAACGGCTCCATCACCCCGTTCAGTGAGCTGAGTTCCGGAGAACAGCAACTGCTTTCCCTGTTGACCCGAATTTGTGTCAACGCGGACCATTTCACGGTGTTCCTGATCGACGAGCCCGAGATCAGCCTGCACGTGCGCTGGCAACAGCTCCTCCCCTCGCTGCTCTCCACGATTGCGCAAGAGTTCAAGTGCTCGTTCGTGGTTGCCACACATGCGCCGATCATTGTCGCCAACGCCCGCGACGAGATCAGTCATTGTTTCCTGGCAAGGGACGGCGTACTCACAGCCATCCCTGCTCATCAACGCCACTCCGTGGAGTCGATCCTGCTGGATGGGTTCAACACCTACACGCCGGACAACAACGAGATCAACGAACGTTGCGCCGTGTTGGTGTCGCGGGCGATCCGCACCGTCAACCAACCCGGTCGAACCGACCCCCATGAACAAGAGCGGTTGCTCGATACGCTGACACAACTGAAAACCAAACTGAAAGCAAGTAGCAGCAACACTCAAGATAAGGGCTACAAGCGCGATTGGAGATTGATCAACCAGGCGACGAAGGCGATCAAGGAGATGTTTGAACGTGCCACTGGCGAGACCAGCCAATGAGCACATTCATGAGCGACGAAGAGCAGCTACTCCAGTACCAGGCTTATCAACTGCAAGCCCACGACGTTGCCACGCACAGTTCAAGAACCATGAGTTACCTGCGTCGATTGCACATCAAGGCCGGCAAGCGAATCGACGTTTGGGATGAACTCACGGCCCACCGGGCAGCTAGTGATAGTGGCGTCACGGGCCCCGCGATCAAGCGCGCCTTTCGTAGTTTCGTGGGTAACCTGCAGGGAAACCGTTGCTGTTATTGCCGTCGCTGGTTGCAGAACATTGCTCATGCCAAGCCAGTCGAGCACATTCTTTGCCGCAAGGATTACCCGCAGTTTTCGCTGCACTTCTACAACCTCGCAGTTGCCTGCTTTGACTGCAACCTACTCAAGAAAGACGCCAAGTGGGGCAGCGTTGCAGTCCTCAGCATCAATTACCCCGTTGCCGCCAACATCAACGATTTCTACCACCCACGTTTTCACCGCTATCCGGAACATGTCAGTTACGAACGTACCGAGAGAGACGACATCTGCAATGTCACCTATACCGGCCTGACGCCCCAAGGCAAACACCTGTGCGATCAACTGCTCTACATCACCGCCGCGCGGGAAAACTTCTTCAGCAACAACCCCTCGATTGCCGAGGCCATGGTCAGCCTTCAGCAGTTCCAGGACCGCCACGCGCCGGGTGAACTGCCGGCGCTTGAGGCATTTCGCAAAAGCCTGAATGAGTCGATGCACAAGCAACTCGATAACAGTGCATTGGACGGGCTGCCCCTCAAAGGCCGACGGGCTGCCAAATCACGCACAAAAGTCTAGGCGCTGTTTGAACGTGCCTGCGCCATGCCACGAAGATCAGGCCGGCGCCAACACATCGCCCCGCTCCTCCAGCAGCTTCACGAACATCGTCAAGCTGCGCGACACCGTCCCGCGCCGCCATACCAACCAGGTGCGCAAATAGCGGAACTGCGCCGACAACGGCCAGACACTCACCGTGCTGCACCCCGGCATGCTTTCGAGCATGCTGCGCGGCATCAATGCCAGCCCGGCCCCGGCGCTCACGCAGGCGAGCATGCCGTGGTACGACTCCATCTCGAAGATCTTCCCCGGCACCGCATCATCCTTGCTGAACCAGCTCTCGAAATGATGCCGGTACGAGCAATTGGCGCGGAACGCATAAATGCTCTCGCCATTCACATCACCGCCCCGCGCAATCGGCGCATGGTGCAGCGGCGCGATGATCACCATTTCCTCTTCAAATACCGGCACGCCTTCCAGCGCCGGGTGCAGCACCGGCCCATCGACAAAGGCTGCCGCCAGGCGCCCGGACAGCACCCCTTCGATCATCGTCCCCGAGGGCCCGGTAGACAGGTCCAGCTCCACCTTGGAATACGCCTGGTTGTACGCCGCCAGCAATGCCGGGATGCGTACTGCCGCCGTACTTTCCAGCGAGCCCAGGGCCAGCGGCCCCTGCGGTTCTTCACCCGACACGGTCAGGCGCGCCTCGCTCACCAGGTCGAGAATGCGCCGTGCGTAATCAAGGAAGTTCCAGCCCGCCGGTGACAGGCGCAAACGGCTCTTTTCGCGGATGAACAACTCCACACCCAGGTCCTGCTCCAACTGCTTGATCCGCGTGGTGAGGTTCGAGGGCACCCGATGAATCTGCTGCGCCGCCGCACTGATGCTGCCGTGCTCGGCCACGGCCTTGAATATTTCCAACTGGACCAGGTCCACAGCATTCTCCAAACGTGAATGTTTCGCTCATTATTATTCAGTTTTCAGAAAACCAACACCCGGCTACGCTGGCCTCCATTCACTCATTGGCAGAGCCGCGTCATGACCCAGATTACCAGCCAGACCCACGCCATCTCCCTGAACCCGGCGACCGGCGAGCAAATCGCCGCTTACCCCTATGAAAACGACGCCGCATTGGATGCCTCGCTGAACCGTGCCAGCGAGGCCTTCAAGGCCTGGAAGCGCAAGCCACTGGCTGAACGCTCCCTGGCGATGATTGCCCTGGCCAATGCCCTGCGTGACAACGCCGAAGCCATGGCGCGGATGATCACCCTGGAAATGGGCAAGCCTGTGGTACAGGCCCGTGGCGAAATCGAAAAATGTGCCCAGCTGTGCGAGTGGTACGCCGACCAGGGCCCAGCCATGCTGACCCCGGAGCCGACCCAGGTGCGCAATGGTCGTGCGCGCATCGAGTACCGGCCGATGGGCCCTATTCTGGCGGTCATGCCGTGGAACTTCCCGATCTGGCAGGTGCTGCGCGGCGCCGTGCCGACCCTGCTGGCCGGCAACACCTATGTGCTCAAGCACGCGCCGAACGTGATGGGCAGCGCCTACCTGCTGCGTGACGCCTTCACCCGCGCAGGCTTCGCCGACGGCGTGTTCGAGGTGATCAACGTCACCCCGGACGGCGTGTCCAAGGCCATCGCCGACACCCGCATCGCCGCCGTGACCCTGACCGGCAGCGTGCGCGCCGGTATCGCCATCGGCTCCCAGGCGGGCGCGGCGCTGAAGAAGTGCGTGCTGGAGCTGGGCGGCTCCGACCCGTTCATCGTGCTCAACGACGCTGACCTCGACGAGGCCGTCAAAGCGGCCGTGATCGGCCGCTACCAAAACAGCGGGCAGGTCTGCGCGGCAGCCAAGCGCTTGATCATCGAAGCAGGCGTGGTCGAGGCGTTCACCCACAAGTTTGTCGAAGCGACGCGCAACCTGGTGGTCGGTGACCCGCTGCTAGACCAGACCTACATCGGTCCGATGGCCCGTTTCGACCTGCGTGATGAGCTGGACGGCCAGGTCCAGGCGACCCTGGCAGAAGGGGCCACCCTGCTGCTCGGTGGTGGCAAGGCTGAAGGTGCGGGCAATTACTACCAGCCAACCATCCTGGCTGATGTGACGGACCAGATGACCTCCTTCAAGCAGGAGCTGTTTGGCCCGGTGGCCTCGATCATCACTGCCCGTGACGCCCGCCATGCGCTGGAACTGGCCAACGACAGCGAGTTCGGCCTGACCGCGACCATCTATACCCGCAACGACGAACTGGCCCGGCAGATTGCCGACGAGCTGGAAACCGGTGGCGTGTTCATCAACGGCTACAGTGCCAGCGACCCCCGCGTAGCCTTTGGCGGCGTGAAGAAGAGCGGCTTTGGCCGTGAGCTGTCGCACTTTGGCGTGCGCGAGTTCTGCAACGCGCAGACGGTGTGGGTAGACCGTCACTAAGCATCGTTTCACCCCCTATCGCGGGACCAGCCCGCTCCCACAGGGGCCATGCCAGGCCCTGTGGGAGCGGGCTTGTCCCGCGATGGTTTCTAGCCGCCACTGCGTTCATAGCGCCAACGTGCACCATCTCCGGCGCCGCGCTGGGTGCAGTGGAAGCCCACGCTTTCAGCCAGGCGCTGGCTAGCCAGGTTGTGCGGTGAAGTGGTCAACCACAGCGGGTAGTCCCCGACATTGGCAATGATCGCCTCCAATGCCTCCTTCATCAGGCCCTGGCGCGTATGCCCGCGGGCCGTCCAGTACCCCAGGTTGATCGCCGGCGGCGAGGTCGGCCGCAAGCCGATGCAGCCCACCAGTTCACCGCTCTCGACAAACAGAAAGTAGCGCTTCTCGCCATACGCCTCGGACCAGTCCGCCAGCGCCAGGTGCAGGCGCTGGCGAACATCCTCCAGGCTCCAGTCCGGCTTCACCCATTCCAGAAACCCGCGATGAAAGTCGTAGCTGTCGTTCATCGTCGCCCGCAATGCGTCGGCAAATGCCGGGTCGGCCGCACGCAACTCCAGGCGTTTGGTGCGCAATCGACGCGGGAAAATCAGGTCGCTCACAGGGCCTCCGTGGCTCAATACGTGGTAACCCGCCACCCTATCATGGCGTGATCGCCACCTTCATCACCCCGTCACGTTGATTGGCGAACAGCTCATAGGCCGCCTCGATGTCATCAAGCTTGAAGTGATGGGTAACCAGCGGCTTCAGGTCGACCTGGCCACTGCCGACCACCTCCATCAGCCGGCGCATGCGCTCCTTGCCGCCGGGGCATAGCGTGCTGACGATACGGTAGTCCCCCAGCCCCGCAGCGAATGCATCCAGTGGCAGGCGCAGATCGCTGGAGTACACCCCCAGGCTCGACAGCGTTCCGCCCGGGCGCAACACCCGCAATGCCGATTCGAAGGTCGACTGGGTGCCCAGCGCTTCAATGGCCACGTCGACGCCACGGCCATCGGTGAGGGCCATGATCTGCTCGACCACATCACCAGCCATGAAGTCGACGGTATGGGTCACGCCCAGCTTGCGCGCCACCTGCATGCGCGCGGCCAGGGTATCGACACCGATGATCGTCGTCGCGCCCTTCAAGCGGGCACCAGCGGCGGCGCACAGGCCAATCGGACCAAGGGCGAAGACCACCACGGTGTCGCCGATCTGCACCTCGCCGCGCTCGGCGCCGGAGAAGCCGGTGGACATGATGTCCGGGCACATCAGCACTTGCTCGTCGGTCAGGTTGTCGGGGATTGCGCAGAGGTTGGCAATCGCATCGGGTACCAGCAGGTACTCGGCCTGGCTGCCGTCGATGGTGTTGCCGAACTTCCAGCCCCCGGCAGCGCGAAAGCCGTGGCGGGTGCCGGGGCCGTCCTGGGAGGAACAGCCGCATAAACAGGCAGAGCTGTGGCCGCTGGGGGTGATCGCGCCGGCGATCACGCGCTGGCCTTCATGGAAGCCCTGGACCTGGGAGCCGAGTTTTTCGATGATCCCGACGGGTTCGTGGCCGATGGTCAGGCCACGGGCCACCGGGTATTCGCCACGCAGGATATGCACGTCGGTGCCGCACAGCGTGGTGGTGGTGATGCGGATCAGGGCGTCGGAGGGGCCGACCTCGGGGATGGGTTTTTCATCGAGAACGATGCGGTTTTTTTCAACGAATATCGCAGCTTTCATCTTCGCCATGGGATAGGACCTCTTCATGGATGGATTACGGGCCGTGCGTGTTCATTGAGCAGGGTGCGCCGCTAGGGCGTGTCGTCCCTTGACTCGGGTCAAGGATTGTAGCCGCTGCCGCCAGGCTGCGCTGGAGACCGCAGGGCTCCCAAAAGCGCCACCGCCAATTGCTATTCGTGGATCAACCTGCCGCCAGCCGGCCCGCCCAGTCCTCTTCCTGCAACACATCGAACAGTGCCTGCGCCGCCGCGGAGAGTTCATGCCCCGGCTTGCTCAGCACGCCAATGGCCCGTTCGACCGGGTCGTTCAGCGGAATACAGCATGCCCCCAGTTCCCTCATCTGCCGTGCGCACAACGCCGGCACCGCACTCACGCCCAGGCCACTGGCGACCATGCGCCCCACGGTCGCCAGTTGATGGCTTTCAAACTCGACGTGCATTTTCTGCTGCCTGGCCTGCAAGTGCTCCTCCAGCAACACGCGCACTGTGGAAGGCCGTTGCAAGGTAATGAAGGGGTGCTCAAGCAAGGTGCGCCAATCGACATCCGCACACCCCACCAGCGGCGAGTCGGCCGGCACCACGGCCACGAAACGGTCGAGGTACAGCGGCGTAAACGCCACCGACGCACTCTGCAGTGGCTCGAAGGCCACGCCCAGCTCAACCTGGCGGTCGCGGACCATCTCCAGCACCTGCTCATTGATCACGTCGTTTACCGTGACATTCAGCTTGGGGTAGCGGGTACGGAAGACTTTCAAGATGGGCGGCAGCAGGTTCCCGGCAAATGACGGCATGGCCGCCACGGTCACCCGCCCGCGCTGCAAGGTGAAGCGTTGGCGCAGCTCGTCTTCGGCGTTGTCCCAGTCGGCGATCAGGCGTCGGGCCAGCGGCAGCAGGGCCTCGCCTTCCGGGGTCAGGGTGACGTTGCGGGTGGTGCGGCTGAACAGCCGCCCGCCGAGGCTTTCTTCCAGGGTCTTGATGGTCAGGCTCAAGGCCGATTGCGACAGGTGCAGGCGCTCGCAGGCCACGGCGAAACTCAGGCTCTGGGCCACCGCCCAGAAGGCGCGGATTTGCTTGACGGTCATGCGCGGGCTCCACTGGGCACTGGCCCGTTCGAATATTGTTGAGTTTTATCGATCAATCCATTTCAAAAATCAACTTAACAAATATATAAAGTGCCGCAACACTGGCGTTTATCTGGCCGTTCATGAGGAAACAACAAATGCAAGAAGTCGTCATCGTCGCCGCCACCCGTACCGCCATTGGCAGTTTCCAGGGCGCACTGGCCGAGATTCCCGCCACCGAGCTGGGTGCTGCGGTCATCCGCCGCCTGCTGGAACAGACCGGCCTGGCCGGCAGTGAAGTGGATGAAGTGATCCTCGGTCATGTGCTGACCGCCGGCGCTGGGCAGAACACTGCCCGCCAGGCCGCGATAAAGGCCGGCCTGCCCCACGCGGTACCCGCGCTGACCTTGAACAAGGTCTGTGGCTCGGGGCTCAAGGCCCTGCACTTGGGCGCCCAGGCCATTCGTTGCGGGGATGCCGAAGTGATCATTGCCGGTGGCATGGAGAACATGAGCCTGGCCCCGTATGTACTGCCGAAGGCGCGCACCGGCCTGCGCATGGGCCATGCGCAGATGATCGACAGCATGATCAGTGACGGTTTGTGGGATGCGTTCAACGATTACCACATGGGCATCACCGCTGAGAACCTGGTGGAGAAGTACGCCATCAGCCGTGAAGCGCAGGACGCCTTTGCTGCCGCGTCGCAGCAGAAGGCTGTGGCTGCCATCGAAGGCCAGCGCTTCGTCGATGAAATCACCCCGATCCTGATCCCCCAGCGCAAAGGCGAGCCGGTGGCCTTTGTCACTGACGAGCAGCCGCGTGCCGGCACCACGGCCGAGTCGTTGGCCAAACTCAAGCCGGCGTTCAAGAAGGATGGTTCGGTGACTGCCGGCAACGCCTCCTCGCTGAACGATGGCGCTGCGGCGGTGTTGCTGATGAGTGCGAGCAAGGCGCAGCAATTGGGCTTGCCGGTGCTGGCGCGGATCAAGGCGTATGCCAATGCCGGTGTCGACCCGGCGATCATGGGCATTGGCCCGGTCAGTGCTACCCGCCGTTGCCTGGACAAAGCTGGCTGGAGCCTTGACCAGCTTGACTTGATCGAAGCTAACGAAGCTTTTGCTGCTCAGGCCTTGTCGGTTGGCAAGGAGTTGGGTTGGGATGCGGCCAAGGTCAACGTGAATGGTGGTGCGATTGCCCTGGGCCATCCGATTGGTGCATCGGGTTGCCGCGTGCTGGTGACGCTGCTGCACGAGATGATCAAGCGCGATGCGCACAAGGGGCTGGCAACCTTGTGCATCGGCGGTGGCCAGGGTGTGGCGCTGGCGCTGGAGCGTGATTGATCGGCAGTTGAGCTGGTCCGCGATCTGCCGCGCAGCGGCAGTAAAACCGGAGGAATGCGGTGCATCAGCCCGACACTCGCCAGCAGGCTTGCGAGCGCTGCGCACTCGATCGCGGGACTAGGCCCGCTCCCACAGGGATTGAGCACGACCTCATTTCGGCTGATTGGCACAGACCTCTGTGGGAGCGGCCTTGTCCCGCGATCTGCCGCGCAGCGGCAGTAAAATCGGAGGAATGTGGTGCATCAGCTCGACACTCGCCAGCAGACTTGCGAGCGCTGCGCACTCGATCGCGGGACTAGGCCCGCTCCCACAGGACTTGTGACCAACTTCATTTCGGGTGGTGAGCGGAGACCTCTGTGGGAGCGGGCCTTGTCCCGCGATCTGCCGCGCAGCGGCAGCAAAACCAGAGGAATGCGGTGCACCAACCCGACACTCGCCAGCAGGCTTGCGAGCGCTGCGCACTCGATCGCGGGACTAGGCCCGCTCCCACAGGACTTGTGACCAACTTCATTTCGGGTGGTGAGCGGAGACCTCTGTGGGAGCGGGCCTTGTCCCGTGATCTGGCGCGCAGCGGCAGCAAAATCAGAGGGATGCGGTGCATCAGCCCGACACTTGCCAGCAGGCTTTGCGAGCGCTGCGCACTCGATCGCGGGACAAGGCCCGCTCCCACAGGGATTGAGCACGACCTCATTTCGGCTGGTTGGCACAGACCTCTGTGGGAGCGGGCCTTGTCCCGCGATCTGCCGCGCAGCGGCAGCAAAACCAGAGGAATGCTGGTCATCCAC
>NZ_JAMDGY010000018.1 GCF_028656955.1 Pseudomonas fontis | reverse complement strand
CCGTGATGCGCAAAATGCTGCATATCGTCTTTGGTGTGCTGAAATCGGGACAACCTTATGACCCGAAGTTAGCACTTGCCCGGTGACGGGCAAGACGGTATCTACAAGCAGCATGTGCAGGCCGGCAAAATCAACCCAACCCCCAGCCGCCCTCTACACTTGAATACACCCCGTGGTTTTATCGAGTAACCACCATGCGCAGCACCGAGGTCCTGATCGTTGGCGCCGGCCCCACCGGGCTGGTGCTCGCCCTGTGGCTGAACAAACTCGGCGTTGCCGTGCGTATCGTCGACAAGACGCCAACCAGCGGCACCACCTCACGCGCCCTGGCCGTACAGGCACGCACCCTGGAACTGTACCGCCAGCTCGACCTCGCCGACGCCATCGTCAACGCCGGCCACCAGGTGCCCGCTGCCAACCTGTGGGTCAAGGGCGCACAAGCCGCGCATATCCCCCTCGACGCCACCGGCGGCGCACTGACGCCCTACCCCTTCCTGGAAATCTTCCCGCAGGACCAGCACGAGCAACTGCTGATCGAACGCCTGCACGCCGTCGGCATCAGCGTCGAACGCCAGACCGAACTGCTCGACTTCAACCAGGACGAACACGGCATCCACGCTCGCCTGCGCCTGCCCGACGGCAGCGAGAGTGAATGCCAGGCGCACTACCTCGCCGGCTGCGATGGCGCGCGCTCCACGGTACGCAAGGCGCTGGGCATCGGCTTCCCCGGTGGCACCTATCAGCAGGTGTTCTATGTCGCCGATGTCGAAGCACAAGGCCCGGCGATCAATGGCGAACTGCACGTGGACATCGACGAAGCCGATTTCATTGCGGTCTTCCCGTTGGCCGGCAAGGGCCGTGCACGGTTGATCGGCACCGTTCGCGACGAACGCGCCGAGCACCCGGAAAGCCTGCGCTTCGAGGATGTCAGCCAAGTGGCCATGGAGCGCATGAAGGTGGAGGTCACGCAGGTCAACTGGTTCTCGACCTACCGCGTGCACCACCGGGTGGCGCAACAATTCCGCCGCCGGCGCGCCTTCCTGCTCGGCGATGCCGCCCATGTGCACAGCCCGGCCGGCGGCCAGGGCATGAACACCGGCATCGGCGACGCCATCAACCTGGCCTGGAAACTCGCCAGCGTGCTGGCCGAAAAGGCATCGCCCGAACTGCTGGACAGCTATGAGATTGAACGCATGGCCTTCGCCGACAAGCTGGTGGCAAGCACCGACCAGGTGTTCAGCTTCGTCACCGCCGACGGGCGCCTGGCCAGGTTGCTGCGCACACGCCTGGCCCCGGTGCTGTTGCCGCGCGTGGCGGCGATTGCCGCGGCCCGTGGCTTCATGTTCCGCACGGTGTCGCAGCTATCGCTCAACTATCGGCTGATGCCGCTGAGCTTCGGCGACGCCGGCACCGTGCATGGCGGCGATCGCCTGCCGTGGGTCGTCGAGAATGGGCATGACAATTTCAGCGGTCTGCAGCGCCTGTGCTGGCAAGTGCAGGTGTATGGCGCGGCCAGCGAAGCACTGAGCGCGTGGTGCGCACGACATGGGCTGGCACTGGATGTGTTCCCCTGGTCGCCGGCCTGCGAGCAGGCCGGTCTTGCGCGCAACGGCATGTACCTGCTGCGCCCCGACACCTACGTGGCCCTGGCGCAAAGCAGCCCGGATGTGGCTGCATTGGAGCGCTACTTCGCTACTCGGGCGTTGCACCCCTGGACCGTGCTCACGCGCTGAACCCAGGTCTACCAGCAGCACGTTCACCTGCAGATGCCGTGCCGGCCGGCACTCAGGAAGCGCTGGCCGTTGCCACCCTGGCATACCGGTAGGTGGTTACTGCGCACAGCAGCAGCCCGGCCACCGCCACCACACCCCCGACATAGCCGATCCCGGCAAGCCCGGAATGCGTGCTGACCACGCTGCCGAGCAAGGCCCCGCCGCCGATACCGACGTTGTACAGGCCGGAGAACATCGCCATGGCCACGTCGGTGGCGTCCTTCGCCAGCACCAGTACCTTGGACTGCAAGGCCAGGCCGAAGCACATGATGCCCATGCCCCAGAACAGGCTGAGCCCGTACAGCCACAGCGGGTTGACCGACAACGGCAACAGCAGCAACAGGCAGGCCGCCAGCAAGCCGATGGCGAACAGCGGGAAAGCGTTGGGGAAGCGCTCGCTGAAGTGGCTGAAGAGGATCGAGCCGAACACCCCGGCCCCCCCGAACAACAGCAGCAGCAAGGTGGTCATCTCGCCGCTCATGCCAGCCACCTGCTGGCTGAATGGCTCGATATAGCTATAGGCGGTGAACTGCGCGGTAATCCCCAGCACAATCAGCGCATAAACGGCCATCAATGCCGGGCGCTTGAGCAGCATCGGCAGGCTGCGCAACGAGCCCGAGTTCTGGCTGGGCAACAGCGGCAACGAGCGGATCAGCCAGAGCAGCGTCAACACTGAAATCACCGCAATGCCCAGGAAGGTCGTGCGCCAGCCCAGTGCTTCGCCGACCACCCGGCCGAGCGGAATCCCCAGCACCATCGCCAGGGTGGTGCCGGTGGCCAGCAGGCCCAAGGCCTTGGCCTGCTTGCCCGGTGGCGCCACGCGCACCGCAAGCGAGGCGGTAATGGCCCAGAACACTGCGTGGGCCAGGGCAATACCGATACGGCTGAGCAACAGCATGGCGAAACTGCTGGCCATGCTCGACACGATGTGGCTGACGATGAACAGCACGAACAAGTACACCAGCAACTTGCGCCGCTCGATATTGCGCGTCAGCAGCATCATCGGCAGCGAGGCCAGCGACACCACCCAGGCATAGATGGTGATCATCAGCCCGACCTGCGCGGTGGGCATGTCGAAGCTGCGCCCGATGTCACTGAGCAGCGCTACCGGGACAAATTCGGTGGTATTGAAAATGAAGGCCGCCAGGGCCAGGGCAAACACACTGAGCCAACTGCCGGGGCGTTCTTCAACGGGAGTATTCATAGGCGAGGATCAGGCTCCTGGGGCAGTAAAAAAGACACGCACAGCCGAAAACACCTCATGGCCCTGGGACCCGAGTGCCTCATGTGTCGAGGGATTCGTTGTTATGGGAAGTGCGAGGGGAAAGTCTACGTCAGCCTCCGCCAGGTCGCAAACGTTCAGCGCACGCACGTTCGTCGCCCGGTGCTACGACAGCCGGCAGGTTCTCGAGTACGCTAAACGCATTGCTAGCGCTTTGAGATCGACCTGCCAGGAGGCTCCCATGCAGGCATTGAGCAAGCTCCGCCTGCGCATCAGGCAAAAAGGCCTGCGCCGTACCCTGGCTACCCTGTGGGCGCGCTATGTGTTTTTCCACTGGGAATTGCTGTGGCTGGAACGCGACCTGCTCAGCCCCGTCCCACCCAACCGCCTGCGCCCTCATCCGCCGACCCGGCAGGTGAACATCAGCGAAGCCAACGTCGAGGCCTTTGCCCGCTACTTCCCCGAGCAGATCCAGACCCAGCGTGAACTGGCCCGCGAGGGCCACACCGGGCACATGTACCTGGACGAAGCCGGCGACGCGGTGGCAATGATCTGGGGCAGCACCCGGCATTACCGTGACCGCCACTACTACGGCTGCACCTTCGAGCTGCAAGCGGGCGAGTTCTTCCAGTTTTGCGGTGAGCTGGCCCGGCCCTACTTCGGCACGCGGCTGTCGGTCGAAGCGCAGCTCAACCTGTGGGCCGCGAAACGCGAGTTGGGCTGTACCCGCGTGGTCAATGTGGTGGCCGCGCACAACCTGGCCGCGCTGCGCATGCACCAGCGCATGGGCTACCACGAACAAGGCCGGGTGCAGCATGTGTACGGCCTGTTCGGGCGCTGGAAGCTGTTCCGTGAAACCCGCTACTCAGGCTCACGCCTGCAACCCTTGCGCGCCGCAACACCCGCCCCTGCATCGACAGCTGCACAACCTGCTGCTTCGACGCCTGATTCAAGTCGCCAAAAAACCGTCTAAGCCACTCATCGGGAGGCCATCTCCCGCGAACAGGCGCACAACAGCGCGCCAGAGCGGCTGCGGACAGTTACACATATTTTGAAACAACCCGGGCGATGGCTTTTTGACACACCGCCAAAGTGCTGCGCTATACCGTGGAAAACATGAAGAAAGTTTCATCAACCCACGACGCTTTACACCGCCGCACCCGGCAGGAGGCAACATGCGTGCTCTGCAGAAACTCAGCCAACGGATAAAACAAAAGGGCCTGCGCCGCACTTTCAAAACGTTCTGCGAACGGTATGTGTTCTTCCACTGGGAGCTGTTGTGGATGGAGCGTGACCTGGTCAGTGCGGTACCTGCACATAACCTCAAGGCCCATGACCCGGTACGCCTGGTGAAAATCACCGAAGGTAATGCCGGCGCTTTTACCCGGCATTTCGGCGACCGCGTAAAAACCATGCGCGAGTTGGCCAGGGAGGGGCACACCGGGCACATGTACCTGGATGAGGCCGGCGATGCGGTGGCGTTTATCTGGGGTAGCACCCGTGATTATCATGACCAGCACTACTACGGTTGCACCTTCCCGGTGAAGGCTGGCGAGTTCTTCGAGTTTGGTGGCGAGATGATCCCGGCGTTCTTCGGCAGCAGCCTGTCGGTGGATGCCCAGGTCGACCTGTGGAACGCCATGCAGGCCCAGGGCTGCGACAAGGTGGTGGATGTGGTGGAGACCCACAACGTGCCGGCGCTCAAGCTGCACTTGCGCATGGGGTATCACGAGCAAGGCCGCGTAGTGCATGTGTACGGGCTGTTCGGCCGCTGGAAGTTCTTCCGTGAAAGCCACTATGAGGGCTCGCGCCTGATGCCGCTGTGCAAACCTCGGCAGGTGACGCCAGCGGTGGCGGCGGCTTGATGATCGGCTGCGCTGTTGTAGCCGCTGCCGCGAGGCTGCGCTGGAGTCCGCAAGGGCTCCCAAAAGCGGCGCCTGCGATGCAGGCGAGCGCAGCCTGACGGCAGCGGCTACGCGTTCGGGTTCAGGTTCAGATCACCCCGCAATCTGCCGGGGCAGCGTCGACACTCAGCAGCAGCCGCTCGCCCGCGGTTGCGCTGAAGGTCGCTGCGCGCAAGCTGCGGATCTCGACCTGCCCGGCCAACACCGACACCGCGCGCGTGCCCGTTTGGCGGCGAACGGCAGGCCCCTGGCGGGTGGCGCCTATACTGAGGCGTTGCTGGGGCAAACCGGGGAATCATGTCGGAGGTAACGTCATGCGCCACCTTGCGCTCGCTTCACTGGTTCTGCTTGGCTGTGTGGCCGTGCCGACCGCCATTGAAGCCCAGGATTACTACGGCCCCGACAGCTATGGCGGCCCAGCGCCAAGCTTCAGCTCGGTACCGCCCGGCACGTACCGCATGAGCGCGCCGCAGCCGTTCGAGCTGGTCAGCACCCGGCATGGCTTCCAGGACGCTCAGTTGCCACGCATCGCCGACAGGCAGCCCAGCGTGATCATCCGCAGCTACGACCCTGACTACGGGGTGTACACCGACGCCGTGGTGCGCGATCGCGAACCACGTCCGCAACCCGATCACCTCGCCGACTGAGCTGCACCCATGTGCGGACGCCTGAGCCAGGTGGGGCTGGCCGTGGGCAACTCGCGCAGTCAGGGGCCAGCCTTGATCGAACCCGCGCAGTAAACCCGCCGATCCGCTACGCTGGCAGGGCCAAGCCAGGCAAAATCCAACCTGTCAGGGAGTGACAGTGAAATACCTGCTGATATTTCTGGGCAGCTATGCGCTGACCTACTACATCATCAACACCCTCATCGAAACCCGCCTGCAAGACATGGCCGACGCCTTGCGCCATCAGCCGGACGCACCAACGGCAGCGCAATTTCTCCGGGAGGTGAAGGCTTCGGCGCAAGCCTCGACCCTGGAATACACGCTGATTGCCGGTACCGTCATCGCAGCGCTGCTGAGCACGCTGGCCTGGTGGTTGGCCTAAGGTCGGCACAGGTTCGAGACGCGCAAAATGCATAAATATGCATTTATGCATTGATTTATGCGCGCAGGCTGATAGCGTTCAACTGGACAGGGCCTCTCCACTTCGGACCCACGACTGCCCTGTCCAGGAGTTTCAAGCATGGCTGTAATCATCGATACACTCACCCTCAGCACCCCCGTGCCCACTTCCGCCAGCAACCCGGTCGCGCTAGAGCTGACGGGCGCGCAGGCCCTGGCCCAGCTTCCCCACGTGGTCACGCGCCTGGCGGATGGTTCGATACGCCTTACCGCGCCGACGCGGGGCGCGTCGAGCAAGAGCACTCGCCGTACCCGCTGTGAATGGAAGGAGCCGGTGTACTGGACACTGGCCAGTGCCGACCTGCACCGCAGCCAGCAACACCTGCGCCTGACCCGGGTGAACGCGGCGCAAAAAGTGGTGGTCGCCCAGTTGCACGTCAAGGACGACGACAGCCCGGTGATCAAGGTGTTCTGGAACAAGGGCAAGCTCACCCTGGGCTTTCGCGAAGACTACAACCAGGTAACGCCGGCCGGCAGCACCCTGCTGAGCAATGTACCGCTGAATGCCGCCTTTGCCGTCACCCTGACGGTCACCGCAGCCGGCCTGGCCAGCGTGACGGCCTCCTGCAATGGGCAAAAAGGCAGTTCCGGCGATTTGCAGATGGACGACAGCTGGAACCCCCACCGCTTCAACTTCCACGGTGGGGTCTACAACCAGGTCGACTACAGCGATGCAACCCCGCCTGACGATGGCTCGGAGTGCATCATCAGCCTGTTGCGCCTGAGCCACGCCTGAGCGCTGCTCAACCGGCGAGGCGTGGGTGTTATCCGTTGGGGTCATCGCCGAAAATCTTGTAGCCGCTGCCGGCAGGCTGCGCTGGAGTCCGCAGGGCTCCCAAAAGCGGCGCCTGCCATGCAGGCGAGCGCAGCCTCACGGCAGCGGCTACAAGCCCGGCTGTCAGCGCTTCGTCAACGCCGAATAGCTGTTCATCAGGTTGCGGTAGTTGGGGATCCGCTGGGACAACAGGTTGCCCAACCCTTCGATATCGTTGCGCCAGTCACGGTGCAGCTCACAAGCCACGGCAAACCAGTTCATCATCTGCGCGCCCGCCTGGGTCATCCGCGCCCACGCCGCCTGCTGCACAGTCTCATTGAAGGTGCCGGAAGCATCGGTCACGACGAACACGTCAAAACCTTCCTCCAGCGCCGACAGGGTCGGGAACGCCACGCACACATCCGTCACCACGCCGGCAATGATCAACTGCTTGCGACCCGTAGCCTTGATCGCCTTGACGAAGTCTTCGTTGTCCCAGGCGTTGATCTGGCCAGGACGCGGGATATACGGCGCATCCGGGAACATTTCCTTCAGTTCAGGCACCAGCGGGCCGTTCGGGCCGGTTTCGAAGCTGGTGGTCAGAATGGTCGGCAAGCCGAAGAACTTGGCCAGGTCGGCCAGCGCCAGCACGTTGTTCTTGAACTCGTTGGGCGAGAAATCCTGGACCAGCGAAATCAGGCCGGTCTGGTGGTCAACCAACAGCACCACCGCGTCATCTTTGTTCAGACGTTTGTAGCTCATGGTGTAACTCCTTTCTCTAAGGGTTGGGTGTAACCATTCAGAACGCGAAACAGGAGCAGCCAAAGGCGCCCCAGAAACCCTGGAAGTCACTTACCGGCACGTTCGACAAACGCGCTTTTTCATGGCCATGCGCGTGCACCCCGCACGGTCCGCTGCACTGGTGCACCTGGGCCTGCAACGGCGAGGTCGGGCGCCAGTGCCCCGGCACCTTGGTAACCGGCGACCAGTCCGGCAGCACCGGTATGCTCACCGGGCCCAGCGCGGCGAAATCATCCGCGCCGTACACCACCTTGCCGCCGACCACGGTCAACACCGACTCGATCCACTTGATCGCCTCTTCATCAACGCTGAAGAAGTCCGCCGACAGTGCGGCCACGTCTGCCAGCTGGCCGACCTTGATCTGGCCCTTCTTGCCCTGCTCGCTGGAGAACCACGCGCTGCCATGGGTGAACAGCTCCAGCGCGGTCTGTCGCGGCAGCCCTTGTTCATGCAGCGCCAGGCCACCCACCGTGCGGCCACTGACCATCCAGTACAGCGAAGTCCACGGGTTGTAGCTCGACACGCGGGTGGCATCGGTGCCCGCCCCCACTGGCACGCCCTCGGCGAGCATGCGCTTGATCGGCGGGGTCGCTTCGGCTGCCTTGGCGCCATAGCGCTCGACGAAATACTCGCCCTGGAAGGCCATGCGGTCCTGAATGGCGATACCGCCGCCCAGCGCCCGTACCCGCTCGATGTTCTGCGGGGTGATGGTCTCGGCATGGTCGAAGAACCATGGCAGGCCATTGAACGGGATGTCGCGGTTGACCTTCTCGAACACGTCGAGCATGCGCGAGATCGACTCGTTGTAAGTGGCGTGCAGGCGGAACGGCCAGCGCTGCTCGACGAGGTGACGCACCACCGGCTCCAGCTCCTGCTCCATGGTTTGCGGCAGGTCCGGGCGCGGTTCGAGGAAGTCTTCGAAGTCGGCTGCGGAGAACACCAGCATCTCGCCGGCGCCGTTGTGCCGCAGGTAATCGTCGCCCTGGTGCAGCTTGACGCTGCCGGTCCAGTTCTTGAAATCGCTGAGCTCTTCCTTGGGCTTCTGGGTGAACAGGTTGTAGGCGATGCGCACCGTCAACTGCTCATCCCTGGCCAACTGCTCGATCACGGCGTAATCGTCCGGGTAGTTCTGGAAGCCACCGCCGGCGTCGATGGCGCTGGTCAGGCCCAGGCGGTTGAGTTCACGCATGAACTGGCGGGTGGAGTTGACCTGGTATTCCAGCGGCAACTTCGGCCCCTTGGCCAGGGTCGAGTAGAGAATCATCGCGTTGGGTCGGGCCACCAGCATGCCGGTGGGCTCGCCATTGCTATCGCGAACGATCTCGCCACCCGGTGGGTTCGGCGTGTTGCGGGTATAGCCGGCCACCCGCAACGCCGCGCGGTTGAGCAAGGCGCGGTCGTACAGGTGCAGGACGAACACCGGGGTGTCCGGGGCGGCCTTGTTCAGCTCTTCGAGGGTCGGCATGCGCTTTTCGGCGAACTGGAATTCGTTCCAGCCACCCACCACCCGCACCCATTGCGGGGTTGGCGTACGGTCGGCCTGCTCCTTGAGCATGCGCAGCGCATCGGCCAGCGACGGCACACCTTCCCAGCGCAGTTCGAGGTTGTAGTTCAGGCCGCCGCGGATCAGGTGCAGGTGCGAGTCGTTCAGGCCCGGAATCACCGTGCGGCCCTTGAGGTCGATCACCTGGGTAGTACCGTCACGCAGCGCCATCGCCTCGGCATCGGTGCCGACCACGACAAATTTGCCGGCGCTGATGGCGACCGCACTGGCGCTGGGCTTTTCACGGTCGACCGTGTGGAATTGACCGTTGAACAGGATCAGATCGGCTTTCATCGGATGTCCTTGGACAGATCAGGTTGCAACCAGGCGGCAAACAGACGCGTGGCCATTGGCATGAAAAGGTAGACCACCAGCAGCACGATGGTCAGGGTAATCAGGAAGGTGCTGCCCACGTAGCTGGACAGCCAGGGATGCAGGCCCAGCACCGGCCCCCATAGCAGCGGCACCAGCAAGGTCAGCGGGAGGATCACCAACAGCGTTACCACGGCCTGTTTCCAGCGCGGTGGCGGCGGTGCATCGTCGGTTGGCGGGGAGAACCAGAACTCCTTGTGCGGGGCGACCTCGATCTGGTCTCCATCGGCCAGCATGTGCGCGGCTTCGCCGAGCAGGCCGCGGCGTTGCTCCGAGTCGAGCCAGCGCTGCATGTCGTCGGTGTTGCAAAAGCGCAACACGCTGGTGAACACCTGCAAGCCGTCATGCCGGCTGCGGTGCACGTCCACGCCCAGGTGCCCTTCGGCTTGCCCGGCAATGCTGACGGTACGTCGCAGCCAGGCTTCATAGGCGGCTTCGTGGCCGGCCTTGATGCGGTGCCTGATGACCAGGGTCACGACTTCCTCGTTGAACGCCATCCGTATTCCTCCGTAGCGGCCTAACATCGATGATTCATCGTGCAGGCAAGCGTAGGAAAAAAATTGAACGGATGTGCTCTGACGTCAGCCGTGTAGCGACGACCGGTTGCTCAATTGCTCGATGCGCAGGCCATGGGGAAGCGTTGGATCAAGCGCTCGGTGTAGTGCCAGTGGGTGGTCACCCGGTGGCCGTCGAGCAGCCCGGCATTGCCACGGTTTTCATCGAGGTCGCTTGTCCATGCGGGGGCTGTTCGGGTTATTCGAACACTGGGCGGAAGAAGCTGCGCTCGTAGCTGAGGATGCAGCGGGTGTCTTCGGCGTATTTGAAGGCCGCGATGCATTCGGCGTCGGTTTTCGATTGTTCGCGGTACTGCTCGTATTGCGCCAGGTTGGGGAAGCTGAACATTGCCAGGGCGATGTTGTTGGCGCCTTCGGAGGGCAGGAAATAGCCGTGGTGCTGGCCGCCGAATTTTTCCACCAGGGGAATCCAGATACGCCCGTAGTGTTCGAATTCGGCGAGTTTGTAGGGGTCGAGCACGTAGCGCAGGTAGCACGTAATCATCAGATCGGTCCGTGAAGGTGAGAGGCAAGACCGATGGAGATTACCCGGCAAGGCGTTGCGCGGCTAGCGTGTGTACCATCTTGCGCAAAACATTGAGGTAGCCGCTGCCGTGAGGCTGCGCTCGCCTGCATGGCAGGCGCCGCCCTTGGGAGCCCTCGCGGGCTCCAGCACAGCCTTTCGGCAGCGGCTACAAAGCGGGTGTCAGCGGCGCAAAAAGCCCAGCAGGTCTTCATTCACCTGGTCCGCCATGGTGGTGCACATGCCATGCGCGCCGCCCTTGTAGACCTTCAGCGTCGCCTGCTTGACGAGCGTCGCCGACAGCTTGCCCGCCGCATCAATCGGCACGATCTGGTCATCATCACCGTGCAGGATCAAGGTCGGCACATCGATACGCTTGAGGTCCTCGGTGTAGTCCACTTCAGAGAACTCGTGCACGCACAGGTAATGGCCAAGAATCCCGCCCATCATGCCCTGCAACCAGAAGTTGTCGATCACCCCTTGCGAGGCCTTGGCATTCGGCCGGTTGTAGCCATAAAACGGCACGGCCAGGTCCTTGTAGAACTGCGAGCGGTCCTTCACCACCCCCTCGCGAATGCCATCGAACACCTCCATAGGCAGCCCACCCGGGTTACCCGGCGTCTTCAGCATCAACGGCGGCACCGCGCCGATCAACACCGCGCCCGCCACCCGCCCGGTGCCATGGCGGCCGATATAGCGGGCCACTTCGCCGCCCCCGGTTGAATGGCCAACCAGGGTCACATCCTTCAGGTCCAACGCCTCGATCAACGCCGCCAGGTCATCGGCATAGGTGTTCATGTCATTGCCTGTGGCCGGCTGCCCGGAGCGGCCGTGTCCGCGCCGATCATGGGCGATCACTCGGTAGCCCTGCTGCACCAAAAACAGCATCTGCGCATCCCAGGCATCGGCGTTCAACGGCCAACCATGGGAGAACACCACCGGGCGACCCTTGCCCCAGTCCTTGTAGAAAATCTCGGTTGCGTCTTTTGTCCTGATCGTGGTCATCGCGCACACTCCCGCTGGCTGCTTGGCAGATGCCGTATCGGCGGGAAGGAAGTCTAGACAAGGTGACGGCAGCGCTTGCACCACCGGTCGGCGAGCAAGGCGGGAAAGATGGGGGGCGCATCCTTGCGCTCTTGGGCGGCACAGTAAGGGCCATGAATAGAGCGGTCAACGGCGCACCCCGGCTTTTCGAACTCGTTCGATACGGCTGAGCAACATTCGTCGATTGACCACCGGACCCGTACGATTTTCGATCCGATTCACTGCCAGTGAACAGCCGCCTCCAGCAGCCCATCGGCCGTCGGTGTCAAGCGCAACTGGGCCATCCGCGCACCCCGCGCTTCCAGGTCACCCAGCCAGCGCAGCAACGGCTCGGCCGGCCCACTGAGCAGCGTCTGGGTGCGCTGCCCGTCACGCGACAGGTTGCGCAGCTCCAGCCCCGCCGCCGCACTGCCCTGGCTTAGCGCGGTACGCAGCGCTTCACCACTGAGCACGCTCACCGGCACCAGCCCGCGACCCAGGCTGTCGGCCAGCGACTGGTTCAAGCTGCGGGCCTGTTGCAGGCGCTCTTGCGCCGACTCCAGCGCCGCGCCGCTGGGCACCACTACCGCGCCATACACCGCCCCCAGCAGCAACACAGCGCCAAGAATGCGCAAGGCCCGACGGTCGCTCTCGGCCAACCGCTGCCATTTCATTGCGATAACAGTCTTCACCCACTTACCCCTTCAGCACAATCTGCACTTGAACACCCTGCTCGCTCTTGCGCGCACTCCCCACCTGCACGGCAAAGCCCTGCGCCTGCCAGCGCCGCTGCAACTCATCAAGGTCTGCAAACTCCCGCGCCGTAACCTCCAGGCGCCATTTGCCCTGTTCGAACTCAAGCCCGGACACCTGCGCCAGTTGGTCACTCACCACCACGCTGCTCAACTGCTGCAAGCGCGGCAGCAAGCGCCCCTGCTGGCGCTGATGGGCCACCTGCATGGCTTGCAGGCGGCTGGCCAGGGCGGTGACCGGCAAGGTCTGGCCATAGCCCTGCGCATAGGCCTGGACACTGGCCTGATCCAAGCGCTCGGCCGCCTGGTCGAGCACCTGCGCGCGATACAGATCAAGGCCGCTGGGCATTAACGCCAGCACCAATGCCGCACCTGCGATGGCCTGCCAGGCGATGCGCGAGCGGTGCGCACGAAAGCCTGCCTGACACAGATCCGTCGCCCCCGGTGCACGCTCGGCCATGGCCGCCAGCACCTGCTCATCGTGGCTCGGCGTCGCTGGCTGCGGCCAGTCAAAACCCGGCGCCAGTTGCCCGGCCCAGGCCTGGCGCTGCTGGTCATCCAGCGCCAGCCGCGCTTCCAGGCTACCGCCGAGAATCCAACGCCCGCACAGCCACTGGGCCTGGGTTGATTGCAGCGGCAACAGGTCGGCGTCCACCACCATGCGCGTCACCTGCACCCCTGCCTCGCCCAGTGCTGCCCAAAACGCTGTGAAGCGTGCCCGCTCCAACGCCCAGCCACTGGCGCGACGCTGTTTGTCCAACGGGGCCAGGGCCAGGTGCAGGGTGTCGAGGTCGCTGGACAACTGCTCTTCCAGGGCAAAGCACTGGCTCGCGCGACTGGCCCGGCCACGGCCGGCCAATGCCTCGCCGCGACACCAGGTCGCCCACTCCACCGGCACGATCACCAGCAGCCGCTGCGTACCGACCCGCTCGCGCAGCCCGCCGAGCGTGAGCTGCTGCACCTCGCCTTGCGCGCACAGCATCGCCGGCCATTCGGCCCACGCTGTGGTGGCCGGGGCCGACATTACATAAAGCCAGGAACGCATGCTCACTCCACCTCGGCCGCCGGCTTGATCGCCCGGCGCACCACACTGATTTTTTGGGTTTTAGGGTCGACGAACAGGTCGCTGCGGCTGTGCAGCACACGCGGCCCCAGGCGCACCACCAGATGAACGCGGTACCACTGGCTGGTGGTCGTCAGGCCCTGCACGTTGAAAGGTTCATTGCCCTGCCCGGCCAGACGCCCAAGCTCGCCGATCCCCTTGAGCGGCTGGGCCGCGAGCCGATCAACCACCGTCTGCTCCAGCCCCAGCGTCGCCAGCACTGTAGGGCTGGCGGTATTGACGTTCAGGCCGACTTGCGCCGGCAACCACACCACCCAAGGCTCCAGGGTACGCAGTACCTGTGCATTGATTCCTTCACGCAGGCGCAGCAGGCCGATGTCCGCCGCCATCGGCACCACCACCCTGCCCCGTGCGACCGGCGTCGATGGCTCGCTTTCATTGGCCTGCGGCACCAGCAGCGTGGCCGGCAGCTGCAAGGTTTTCAGCAAGCGCTGCCAGCGCTCGATTTGAATTTTCGGCGGATGCTGCAAATCGACAATCGAACCAATATTGAAACGCCCGGCCAAATCCTCGATGTGCAGATCGACCCGTGCATCGGCGAACGCCAGGTCTCGCTGCGGCGCCCGCCAATCGGCCTCGTTCAGGGTTCGCAGCGCCTGCTCCAGCCGCGCCACCGCCATGTGTTCCGCCCCCAGCGCCGCCTGCCACAGTTGCTTGTGCTGCACCTGCATGGCGGTGCTTCTGCTGGAGGTGACTTGCCCGCGCAGCATGCCACCCACCAGCAGCAAGGCCAGGCTCAGCACCAGCAACACCGTGACCAGGGCGATGCCGCGCTGCCGCGCGTCGTTGCGGCTCATGGCGCACTGCCCGGCAACAGCAGCACACGGCGCACATCCGGGTAACGCGGCAACGACAGCTGCACCTGCAACCCACGCGGCAAGGCCACCGCTTCACGGCGTGCGACGGCCGCCATCGCGGGTTGCCAGCCATCCACATAAACCTGCCAGCTCACTTTGCTTACCGCTTGCAGCACTGGCAGGGAAACGATCTCGTTGGCGCGCTCCAACGGCGCTTCATCGCGCCACAGCACATCACCGTCTAACCGATAGCGCACAATCGACTGCGTGCCGCGCGCCAGGTCGCGCACATTGCGGCGATTGCCCCGCACCCAACTGATGGAACTGCCATCAACCCGCACCGCCTGGCGCTCGCCACCCGGCAAAGCCACGGCCACGGCGTGCACCGCGTCCTGCTCGATAATGCGCATGGCCCGCTGCAACTCGCCCAGTTGCGTGTGCACCCGGGTATTGGCGCGCTCGGCGCGCACCACACCGTCGAACAGCGTCCAGCAGGCCACCGCGATCAGGCTGAACAGGCTCATGGCAATCAGCAGTTCCAGCAACGTAAAGCCTTGCTGTGGCCGTCTCATGGCGTAGCCTCCAGCCAGGCATCGAGGTCGTACAGGGTCATGCCCTTGGCATTGGCGACACGGATGCGTACAGCGTGCACACCCGGCAAGTTCTGCTCGGTCGACGCCGTGCTCACCCGAAAATCGCGCCCGGCAAACTGCACCCGCTCTGCCGGGGCGTTGCCCCGTGGTCGCTCGCCGTACAAACGCAGCTCATTGGCGCGGTTATCGGCCAGCAGCACTGCCAGCAGCTTCTCCTCGATCCGTGCCGACTGCCCCGTCAGGCCACTGACCGCCGACAGGCACGCGGCCGACAACACCGCAAACACGGCCAGGGCAATCATCACCTCAAGCAGGGTAAAACCGCGTTCAGCGTTCATCCGGCACCACCTGGCCCAGGCCGTCGCTTTTCAGCTTTAGCAACACCCGGGTGTCCTTGCGAAAGGCCAGGCGAAACGGCGTGCCTGGCTCATCGGCCAGCACCACCACCTGCGGCGTGCGGTCGATCACGCCGCGCAGCGCCTGCGGCACGTTTTCGCTCCACAGGTCGACGCTCAGCCCACCGGGCAATTCATACCCCGGGCCCTTCAGGTACTGCCATTCGCCGTGGCGATAATCCATCACGCGGTACGAGCGCTCATCGAAGCGCAGGCCGAAGTCTCGGCCTTCATCCACTGCGCGGTCGTGCAGGTACGCCACCTGCAACGCCAACTGCCGGGCCTCGTCACGGGCCAACCGGGCGCTACGATCGCCAATGCTCAAGGTGGCCATGCCCACCAGCATGCCGACCAGCACCAGCACGACCAGCAACTCGACCAGGGTGAACCCGCGCGCTGAACGCTTCACGAAGGCTCAACGTACCCAGTTGCCGATATCGGCATTGCTGCCGCTGCCACCGGCACGGCCATCGGCGCCGAACGACGACAGGTCGAATTCCTGCTCGTGCGCGCTTTCGCGGTCGTAGTGGTAGGCATTGCCCCAGGGGTCTTTCGGCTGGGCCTTGAGGTAGCCGCCAGCACTCCAGTGGCGTGGCAGCGGTTCTTGCCGGGGCTCTTCGGTCAAGGCCAGCAGGCCCTGCTCGGTGCTGGGGTAGTCGAAGTTGTCCAGGCGATAGATTTCCAACGCCGTGGCAATGGCCTGCAAGTCGCTGCGCGCGGCCGTCACCTTGGCCTGATCCGGCCGGTTCATGATCTGCGGCACGATCAGTGCGCCGAGAACGCCGAGGATCACCACCACCACCATCACTTCAATCAGGGTAAAGCCGCGCTGCTTGGCCGACTTGCTGCGAAACGAACGACACATACTTCAAACCACCAGTTGATTAAGGCTGAGAATGGGCAGCAGGATGGCCATCACGATGACCATCACCACCACCCCCATGAACACCAGCATCGCCGGCTCGAACAGCTGCACCGCGACGCCGACCTTGCTGGCCAGCAACTGCTCCTGTTGCTCGGCGGCGCGCGCCAGCATGCTGTCGAGGGTGCCGGAGCGTTCACCGCTGGCGATCATGTGCAGCATCATTGGCGGCACATCCCCCGAACGCTCCAGGCCACGGGCCAGCGAACCGCCTTCGCGCACGCTGCGGGCCACGCCCTGCAGGCGCAGGCGAATGGCCTGGTTGCCGACCACCGAGGCGGCGATATCCAGGCTTTCCACCAGCGGCTCGCCGCTGCGCCCGAGAATCGCCAGGGTGCTGGCAAAGCGTGCGGCCTCGGTGGCGCGGATCAGCGGGCTGGCCAATGGCACACGCAGCAGCGCGTTGTGCCAGCGGGCGCGCCACTGCGGGCGCAGCAACAGCTGGCGTAGGCCGACAACGGTTGCTACAGCGAGAATCGCGGCATACAGGCCATAACCGCGCACCGCATCGCTACAGGCGATCAGCACGCGGGTCAGCAGCGGCAACTGATGGCCGCTTTCGCTGAACACCTTGACCACGTCCGGCACCACGTAGGCCAGCAGGAAGCAGACAATCCCCAACGAGCCCACCAACAGAATCACCGGGTAGATCAAGGCCATCTGGATCTTCTGCCGGGCCAGCTGACGCGCCTGGGTGTAGTCAGCCAATTGCTCCATCACCCGGCCCAACTGGCCGGAGCGCTCACCCGCCGCCACCGTGGCGCGGTATAGCTGCGGGAAGGCGGCGGGGAATGCTTCCAGTGCGCAGGCCAGGGTGAAACCTTCCACCACCTTGGCGCGCACCGCACAGAGCACGCTTTGCACCACGCGCTGGGTGCTCTGGTCGGCGACGGCCTGCAAGGCTTCGCTCAGTGGCAGGCCGGCCAGCAGCAAGGTCGATAGCTGACGGGTTAGCAACGCCAACTCCGCCGCCTTGATGCGCTGGCGCGCGGTGCAGAACAGCCCACCACGCGCCCCGCCCGAGACCACGCTGAGTGGCTGCAACGCGCCCTCGCGCAACTGCTGACGCACCTGGCGGTCGCTTTCCGCTTCCATCACGCCGCTGTGGCGCTTGCCTTGCCGGTCGAGGGCGACATACCTGAACACCGCCATCTCAATGCTCCCGGGTCACGCGCAGCAGTTCCGCCTGGCTGGTGACACCGGCATCCACCAGGCGCACGCCATCGTCGTACAGGCTGCTGGAGTGCTGGCGCGCGAGGTTTTCCAGGGCCTGCTCACTGGCGCCCTGGTGGATGGCACTGCGCAATGCGGTGTCTACTGCCACCACCTCATAGATCGCCGCGCGCCCGCGATAACCGCCTTGGCACTGGGCGCAGCCCACTGCCTGATACGTACCCTGCGGGCCCGGCGCCTTGCATTGCGGGCACAGGCGGCGCACCAGCCGCTGCGCCACCAGGCAACTGACCGAGGAGGCCAGCAAAAACGGCTCCACGCCGATATCCACCAAGCGGGTGATAGCGCCGACCGCCGTGTTGGTGTGCAAGGTCGAGAGCACCAGGTGGCCGGTCAACGAGGCCTGCACGGCGATATCGGCCGTCTCGCGGTCGCGGATCTCGCCGATCATCACCACGTCCGGGTCCTGGCGCAGAATCGCCCGCAGGCCACGGGCAAAGGTCATCTCGACCTTGGCGTTGACCTGGGTCTGGCCGATGCCGGCCAGGTGGTATTCGATGGGGTCTTCCACGGTCATGATGTTGCGCGTCTGGTCGTTGAGGTCGGCCAGCGCCGAATACAGCGAAGTGGTCTTGCCCGAGCCGGTCGGCCCGGTCACCAGGATGATCCCATGGGGCCGGCCCAAGGCATCGTGCAGCGCCGCCAGATTGGCCGGGGCCAGGTCGAGTTTGTCCAGGCTCAGGCCCTGCCCGGAGCGCTTGTCGAGCAGGCGCATCACCACCCGCTCGCCATGCGCCGACGGCAGGGTCGAGACCCGCACATCCACTTCGTGGCCGGCAATCACCAGGGCGATGCGGCCGTCTTGCGGCACGCGTTTTTCAGCAATGTCCATGCGTGCCATGACCTTGACCCGCGACACCAGCAGCGTCGCCAGCTCACGCGGTGGCTGCAGCACCTCACGCAACACCCCGTCGACTCGAAAGCGCACACACAGGCGCTGCTCGAAGGTTTCGATATGCACGTCGGAAGCCTGCTCGCGCACGGCCTGGCCGAGCAACGCGTTGATCAGGCGGATGATCGGCGCGTCGCCTTCCTGCTCCAGCAAGTCGGCATTGCGTGGCAACTGCTCGGTCATGCCTTGCAGGTCGTATTCGCCTTCCATGCCCTGGGCGACCTGCTCGGCGCCATGTTGGCTGCTGGCATAGCAGGCCACCAGGCGCTGGCTGAACTGCGCCTCATCCAGCCAGTGGTAGCGCAACAAGCCGCCATGCACGCGCTGGGCTTCAGCCAGCGCGGTCAGCGAAGCGCCTTCGCGCAGCCACACACAGGCGCCCTGCTCGTCGGCATCGAGCAACACGCCCTGGCGCCGGGCGAAGCTGAAAGGCAGCACTGCGCGGCTCACTGGCCGGCCTCGTCAAACAGCTGCGCGGCCTGCGCGGGCAGCGTGCTGCCGTGTTGGCGCTGGGTGGACGCTTCGTCCAGCAAGCGCAGCGCGTTGTACTTGCGCCGGCCGACTTCGCCAGCCGCCTCCGGCCCATCGATGATGGTCGGGCGCAGGAACACCATCAGGTTGGTTTTCTCGCGCACCTCATTGGTCCAGCGGAACAGCCCACCCACCAGCGGCAGGCGCCCCAGCCCCGGGACCATGCTCACCTGGGTCTTGATGTTGTCGCGCATCAGCCCGCCGAGCACGATCACCTGGCCGTTGCTGGCCAATACCGTGGTCTTGATCGAGCGCTTGTTGGTGATGATGTCCGAGGCCGTGACGCCGGTCGGCGCCGGGGTGATCTCGGAGTTTTCCTGTTCGATCTCCAGGCGCAGCGAGTCGCCCTGGTTGATATGCGGCTTGATTTTCAGGGTCAGGCCGATGTCTTCGCGCTGCGTGGTGGTGAACGGCTTGTCTTCGCTGTTGCCACCCGAGGCGTACGAGCCGGTCTGGAACGGCACGTTCTGCCCCACCAGGATGTTTGCCTCCTGGTTGTCCAGGGTCAGCAGGCTGGGGGTGGACATCAGGTTGCTGTTGTTGTCGCGCATCAACGCCGAGAGCAAGGCCTTGAACGCCCCGCCGCCGACTTCCAGCAGCGCGCCTTCGGGCAGCTCCTTGCCGGTGAGCGCGCCGATGGCTGCGCCCACACCCGGGAAGGTAATCGCCCCGCTGGCATTGTTGCCGCTGCCGCCCCACTGCACGCCCAGCGCTTCGCTGACATCGCCGGTGACTTCAACGATGGCGGCCTGGATCAGCACCTGGGCGCGCGGCTGGTCGAGTTGCTTGACGATGTTCTCGATGCTGCGCACCTGCTCCGGGTCGGCGACCACCACCAGCGCGTTCTGGCTTTCGTGGGCCTTGATCAGCACGTCTTTCATGGCCCGCGCATCGTTGCTGCGGCCGTCGCCGCCGCCCTGGCGCAGGCGCTGGCCGACATCGGAGAGCATGTCGGCAAATTCCTTGGCATCGCCATGGCGCAGGCGGATCACCTGCGAGCCGCCGACCTGCTCGGAGGGCGGCACGTCCATGGCCTGGGCCAGCTGGGTGAGGCGCTGGCGGGTTTGCGGGGTGCCGATCAGCAGCAGGCGGTTGCTGCGGGTATCGCTGATCACCTGGGTGTGCGCGTCACTGCCCTTGCCCAGCGACTCGCTGAGCACCTTGGCCACATCGGCGGCCCAGGCGTGCTTGAGGTGCAGCATGTTCTGGTTGCCGCTGCCGCCCTTGTCCAGCTTGCGCAGCACCTCGGCGATGCGTTCGACGTTCTGCGCGCGGTCGGTCACCACCAGCGCGTTGGACGCCGGCGCCGGGCCGACAAAACCATTGCTCGACACCAGCGGGCGAATCAGCGCGGCCATCTCCGTCGCGCTGCCCGCCTCCAGTGGCAACACCCGGGTGACGAACTCGCTGGACGCAGCCCCCGGCGCCACCACGGCGGCAATGCCCTTGGCCTCGGTAATCGGCACGATGCGCAGCACGTCGCCCTGGTCGACCAGGGTGTAGCCGTTGGCATCCAGCACCGACACCAGTAGCTCGCGCACCTGGGCGCTGTTCAGCTCGCGGCTGGAGACCACGCTGACCTTGCCGGCCACTTTCGGGTCCAGCACCACGGTGCGCCCGAGCATGCTGGAGATTTCCAGCGCCACGGTACGCAGCTCGGCATCGCGCATATTCAGCTGCCAGCGTTGCTCGGCGGCGAAGGCAGTGGGCAACGACAGGCACAGGGCTAGTGCCGCGGGCACCAGTGCGGAGGGAAAATGCTTCATCACGGGTTACTCGGTAAGGCTGGGCGCGAGGGCGCGCAGGTGCTGCAAATTGAACGGGATGGGTTGCGCGCTGGCATGGGGGTCGACGGGGCGCAACGCTTCGGCGACCGGGTCGATGGCCAGCACCTCCTCACGCCCTTCGCGCCAGAGCACCATGCGGTCGGGTTCAATGCGCCGCAGTTGGCTGCCACCAGGGAGGCGTTCGCCGACGCGGTAGCGTAGTTCATTGCCGGCCTGGGTGAAGACCACGTAGGAGGCCTTCGGGTCGCTGGAGCGGTAGCTGGCTTTGAATTCGAGTTGTTCGGTGGATTGGGCGGCGGTGTTGCCGGTTGAGGCGGTCAAGCCAAGGAGGTCGACGACTTCGCCAACTTGCAGTTTTTCGCCCCGCGCCGACGGGACAGCCAACGTGACCACCGCCGAGGGAATATCCATATCGCCCAACCATTGCGAGTGACAGAGGTACATCACTGCACCGACACCACTGATGGACAGCCCGAGCAAACAAGTCATCGCCAACGGCATGCTAAAACGGTCGAGAGGGAAGTTGAAACGCATCGTTAAGTTACCGAGGCTGGCCTTGTAAGAGTCGAATGACTTGGAACCTGACCAGTATCCCCGGACTACGTTTATCACCCTATCGTACGAGTCTGAAACCCGCGGGGTAGATTGGCATACCCCCTTTATATTAAGGCACGTCAAGATACAACGTGATCGACCCGGATAGCGCCCCCCCACTAGTAGCGACCCCGGATAGCGTACTGGTGATAGTAAGAGGGGTAGCACTTGTCCCTATCATCTGCGACGTACCAAGCGGCTGGCCATTCACCGTCAGCCGTGCACTTATACCGCGCCCTAACGGCACAGTATCATCCCCCGAGGCCGTACGAATGGCGATAGGGAGCCGGGTGGAACAGGTCGCGTAGGCTGTACCGCTCGCTGTCTCACCCGATGTGACATAAGGTATGACACCACTATAAGCGAGGGTAATTGAAGGTGCCTGGAACTGGCACTGCGTACGGGGTGGCCCGACAGGGCTACAAATGTTGCCGCTAGGCGGTAAATCACCGGCCCCACCACCCCCACCGCCAGCGTGCACCGCAACGGTGCAGGCCATATTATATTTAAGTATAAGATTGTTATAAGCACCCTCATCATCGCTGCCAGTCCGACCATACATCCCTATCCAAGCTTCCATTGCTTTATCCCAAGACGATCCATCCGCCACAACTATGCCGGCGAGGGAACGGCCCAAACTAGCTTGTTTGGTACCCAATGTCGACATGCCCGGACCTACCGAGCATGTCGGGGCCCCGCAAGATACAACACCCCCATAGCTCCCGGGGATAGTTGTCCATGACGTCACGATGTGCCATTGATTACCGCTACCTCCGTCGTTATACATACGCCCAGTAACCGCCAGCACATCACCCTGCACAGGGAGAGACTGAGAAAGCATGAGAATTGCCAGCGGCATCAGCCACCGCCCACCTCGAGAAGGACATGTTTGCATCATAGTGAAGCTACTCCTGCGATTACAGCCAGCATTGTGCGAGAGGAAATTCAGGGGTTTAATTTCCAGTTCATATCCCGAGCCAGATAATGCACACCCTCATAGCGCCAACATAACCACTACCTGATGCACGCCAACAATTAGCCAACTTTAAAAGTTCAAGCCGGGACACACAAGAACTTTCGAAAATACGAATACAACAACCTAGAGACGCTAGGTAACATAAACCATGAGCGTGGCCACGGTATTAATTCTTCCGACGGGGCTAGTTCCACTTCGTTTCACCGGAACAACTTTCAAGACAAGGCGCTCCCGCCAGTCTGCCACTGTAAATCGCTGACGCAAAAAAACCGGAGTAGTGCCGGACCTAAAAAAGCGAATACCAAGATCATCAATACCACTGCTTAGCAATTTAGAATCAAATTTACTGGCCTCCCCGTCAACCCAAAACTCCACCCCACTGGTGTTCGAGCTACAAGAAAGTGTTACCCCCAAGTCTCGGGCGTACTTGATGCCGTCAATTTCGGAGGCCTGTAGATTATCACCAAAATTGACAGCGACGTCGCCACCAATGGTACACGCGGGAGGTGCAATAACGGTGGCCGTAATATTTACGAGTAAGTCCGCACTTACCTGGGCACTCATCAAGGCACAACCCAAAACCATCAATACTGCGCCGTATCGAAGTCGCAGCGCTGAACTAGTCATAACTCAAGCCAAACATGACAAGGGATGAATACCGACCCGCCTGTAGCGGTGCCGCGGTTCGTTCGGCGCTGATGTAGTAATCCAGCAGGCCACTGTCAGCATCCAGCAGCAACAGCTTGGCGCCCTGCCCCACCCCGACATCGCGCCGATGCCTGTCGAGCAAGCGCAGACCCACACCCCCTACCCCTTCGACACGTACCAGTTCGGGATTGAAGTGATCCTGCACGCCCGAAAAACTCAACGATACCGATGGCAGGCTAGCACTCCAAGCCAGATTGCCCTGCGCGTCCCGGGCAGTGGAGGCGCCCCGCGCACAATCCTGCAAGCGCAGTTGTACATGCATCGGCGGCGTCCGATCACCGACCCGTTGCAGTTCGGCCGTGCCTACGTTGCCCAGGTCGATGGCCTGATTCGCCGAGCCCATGTGGAGCCGGCAGGCACTTTCGGTCATCGAGCCCGCCACATGCAACACACCGTGCCTGCCACTATTCTGGTCATACTCGGCCAACGCTGCCGGCGCCAGCAGCGCCGCCAGCAATGGCGACCACTGCGCCAGTTTGTGCGCACTTACCTGCCTGATTTTATTGCTCATAGTGCTCTCCATTTAGCCAGGCCGCATCGCCCCTGCTGGTTATTGCGCAGCGTTGCGTTGCGTCGCCGGCACATCCACTGCACAGGTCTGCCCGGTGCAACTGAAGGTCAACACAGGCTGGGCACCGTAGTCATTCACATACACCAGGGTCGGTGTAGCCCCCAGGCCAGCCGCACTGCCACCCAATGGCGCGCTGCTCTTGGGCGCCAGCATGAACGCCTCGAAGCCTTTGTTGCTTTCGCCACCCTTCTTGCTCGTGGCACTGATCAGCGTCACGTAATACGCCGTTGGATTGTTCACGGTGTACACGTCGCCCTGACGGCTCAGGGTGAGTTGCTCCTGAAACGGCGCGGTTTGCTGGCCAGACGCCGCTTCCGCCAAAGCCGCCGGGCGGTAGAACGCCTTGATACGGGTTTGCAGGGCGATCTGCAGCGTGTTGACCTTGTCGCTTTTCGGCGGGATTTCACGCAGGTTGAAATAGAACACCGATTCGCGGTCTTGCGGCAGGCTGGCCAGGCCGCCGTCCTGCAGTTTTACCTGGCTTTTGGCGCCAGGCTCCACACGCTGGATCGGAGGTACCACCACCAAAGGCGAGGTGAGCTTGTTGCCGTCTTCGTCTTCGATCCAGCCCTGCGCCAGGTACGGATGGGTGGTGTTCTGGTTGCTGATACCCAAGGTCACTGACTTCTGCCCCCCCGGGAACACCACCCGTGTGCGGTCAAGCGAAATGGCCGCGTGCACCGACTGCGCCGCCAGGCACAACAACCCGGCAACTACCGAGGCTTTCCACATCATCTGCTTCATAAAACTGTCACTCTTGCTTGAATACCGCGAACAAAAAAGTGCCGGCAGCGGCCTTGCTGGGCGCACGCTCACAGGCAGGTCAACATTGTCTTCAGATGGCCGGCAAAACCGTATAGAACGAATCTGAAACCTCGCCCCGACCTCACAACTTCGGCAGCGTTGGCATACAGCTCAGCGCCATCGAGGAGCCCAGCCCTTCGGGCAATACCTTGGGCACGATGGCTTCACACGCTTCAGCGTCGCCCCAGCGCACGGTCATGGCTTGGCCTGGAGCAATGCCGGTCATGTAGACAGCGCCCTTGTCGGTCACAATGCCCGCGTCCTGGCCCTTGGCGTTGACCACGGTGGCACCGAACGGAGGGTGCGTGCCATCGCCCAAGCGGATGATCGCCATCGCCTTCTCGCCCTGGATTACCCGGAAACTGCGATAGCCAATCGCGCCCTCAGTGAGCGTGCCCTGCATCACCGTATCGGTGGCTTCGGCGTTGTCGGCCAGCTTGCCCACATCGATGCGCACACTGCTGCGAAAATAACTGCCCACATCCGTGACTACGGCCTTGCCGAAGGCGTTGCTGTAAACCGGCTGGCCATAGCCACCCACCGGTACACCGGCGACATCGTCGGTATCCACCAGCATGCGCGTACCCCCCATCAGGCCCGTGCGGTGCAAAGCACCGCCCTTGGGCGTCAAGGTTGCGCCACCTTGCAACGACACACTGGCCGAGCTGTAGCGGTCGGTCTGGTAGCTGGCGGAAGCGTCGACGCGCGCCAGAGAGCCTTCATGACTGTAACTGCCATCGAACGCGGTCTTGCCCTCACCTAGCGTGGTGCCCACCCGATAGCTGTCGCCGTTCTCGCGACGATCGAAGTAGCTCACGCCGTGGCTCACGGCCTTGCCAGCATACGAGCCGCTGTAGCTGGCCGTACCCGAACCGCCCCACGGCAACGATACGGACAGGTACACGCTATCGTCCTTGATGCCGTCGTTGACGGTACGTGCCGCGTTGAGCGATACGTTGACGTTGCGCAGCCCGGCAAAGTCGAAGCGGCGCGAGGTGTACAGGTTGAAGCGGTCCTGCCCCTCACGATCCCAGTAGGTCTGCCGGCTGTAGTTGACGCCGACGCTGACCCCCAGATCCCCCAACTGCTGGTTGGAGTTGAAGGTATACAGTGCCTTGCTGCGCCCAGTGGTATCCCGGTCCTGCGTGCCACTGAGGTACTCGCCCATGGTCATGAAGCCTTGCTCGGAGAACCGGTAGGCAGCCAGCGAAATATCATTGCTCAACGACTCAAAGCGCTTGGAATAGCTCAAGCGATAGGACTTGCCGCTCTGCGAGTCCTGGCCCGGCAGGCGGGCCACGGACTGGGTCACGTCGAACGACAAGGCACCCAGGCTCAGCAGGTCTCGACCCAGGCCCAGGTTCAGCGCCTTGTAGTCACCGCCAGCAATGGCGCCGCCATACAGTGACCAGCCATTGGAGACCCCCCAGGAAAATTCCCCGGTAGCGAACAATGGCCCCTCAGATTCCTGGCCCATCCCGGAAGGCCGCCCAACAGCGGCCTTGTAGCGAACCTGGCCTGGCCGGGTGAGGTAAGGAATATTGGCCGTGTTGACCTGGAATTCCTGAACGCTGCCGTCCGCCTCTTCCACCCGTACATCCAGGCTACCCGACGTCGCACTGTGCAAGTCCTGGATGCGGAACGGCCCACTGGCTACCCGAACTTCCTTGAGCACCCGATCCTGCTGACTGATCACCACGCGGGCATTACTGCGTGCAACGCCGGTGACTTCTGGCGCATAACCGCGCAGATTTGGCGGCAGCATATTGTCGTCGGAGGCAAGGCTGGCACCGGTAAAGCGCAGGCTGTCGAACACCGCCGAATTCAGAAAGTCCTCACCCACGGTGAGTTTGGCGCCCAACCCTGGGAGTGCCCGATAAGCGTAATAGCGCGTCCACTCCATCTGCCGCCCGACACCCTGCCCTGCGGATGCATTGTCGTAGCGCGCCTGCCAGTCGGCACGCAGTCGCCATGCACCCAGGTTGGCCCCCACAACGCCGGTGCCGCTCAGGCTGTTGCGGTCATCACCCACCGCCTGGCGCTGGGTTTGGCCATACAGGTTGTAGTCAAACAGCAACCCCGGCAAACCGTCCTCCCAGCGCGAGGGCGGGTCCCAGTTCGGATCGCTGTATTGCAGCCACGCCTGAGGGATGCTCAAGTACAACGTAGAGGTCCCAAGGTCAGTCCGGACCTCCAGCCCTGGCAAGCTGTCCACCACAAGGCACTGCCCATCATCCGACCAGACCAGAGCCAAGCTGGATTTTTCGGTCAAGCCAAACTGCTCGACCACTGCTTGCGTCAAACAGGCCTCGCTGCCTTTGGGATCATCCGCGGGCACATAAAAATTGATCACACGCTCTGGCATTGACACGGTATTCAAGTTCAATGCCAGCGAATAGGTACCTGGAAGAACATAACCCTTGCGGGAGAACTGGCTCAGGTCGAAGTTTTCGCGGTCGACCAGGTCGAGTACGTCAGTATTGAACTGTATATCCGTGGCCGGCGTAGCATTGGCCGAACTGAAAATAAAAAAAGCGCCCAAGCCCATACAGCGCAACACCTGCACCAGCGGGCTAGAAATAACAGGTGTCATTGCTAAAAACCTTTAAAAATAAATAACCTGAAAACCGACGGTGGTGCGATGTTCGCCAGCCTTCAGCAACTTGCCATTGCCCACCAGCGACAAGGAGTAGTGCACATCCACGTCACCTGCTTTCAGCAATGCGGCTTCTGTAGGAACACCGGGAGACACTTCACGCCCCTGCGCATCTTGTATCTTCAGCGCGACACCACTTAGCGAACCGCTGAGGGCAAAACGTCCGCCCTCTTCAATACCGTCGAAGCGCATATGAAACTGTTGCGGCGCGCGCAACATGGAGGCCTGTGTCGATTGATCATTCAAATGACAATCGCGTAGCCCGATGGCAAAGGGTACAGAGACACTTTCACCGTCACGCACAATTTGCGCGATGGGCACATTGCCCATCTCCAGCACTTGGCGCTGGTCACCTACTTGGATATTGCAGGGCACATCAATAATGATTCCATGCAGTGCAAGGCGCCCCTGCGCAAACGCCGCTGGCGCTGAAAACGCCGAGCAGCAGAATACGGCCAGCAGCCAGTTAGGCACCCGACGTTTATCCGCCATATCACTTCTCACGCACACTCATGACATAAAACGGGGTGAACACTCCACCCCGCCAGTGACTCAGCGCAAACGCAATGCGCCGTTATGGGTAATCGAGCCTGAAATTGGCAGTGGTATCAAACTCACCTGGCGTCACCGAGCCAGAAGTGGCGCTAGTAACCAGTTTGGCCTGGAAGGACAGAACATTGGTACCGTTACGAATGCTCTTCGCAGGAGTAGGCGTACCAATTACTACGTCACCACCCAGGGTATCCAGAATACGCAGCGCCACGTCGTTGGCCATAGGCCCGTTCAGCGCCAGGTCATTACCCGACTTAGAGCCAGTAAAGGTCACCGCCACCGTACCAGCACCCACAGAAGCATCACAATCAAGCAGCTTGATATGAAACTGCTCTGGCGAAGTTTCCCGGTTCTTCTCCAGCAAAGCCTTGGAGAAGTCACCCAGCGAAATGTTTTGATCCGCGCTGTCATTGTCGATATTACAAGACGCCGAGGTGATAGAACCCTTCCACTTGATGGTGTTAGCGGCGTAAACCGAAGAGACGGCGGAAACAGCAGATACCACCAACAAGGTGGCAAGGGTGACTTTCTTGAATTTCATATCAATCAATTCCATTACAAAGAGTGATCAGGGCATGTAAGGCAGAGAAACCGCCCGACCTCGACAATATTACCGAAGCAACAGCAGGCACCCCATAGAATTACTTCGAAAGCCATGTTCCGCGAATGGACCACCACGCAAGCAAGCAAATAGAAAGCACCAGAACCACAGACTTCTACCGGGAAAACCTCACCGCGTAAATAGAACAAATTCAAAAGCCACGCACGGCAACTTATATATATATTTACCCCCCAGCCAAGACATCACCTACACACCATATAAACCAGCAGACCCTCTCCACGAGTGACCGATGCATTATCTACAGCAACGCATTTTTTACATCTCCAGCCTGCCCCTGGCGGTCTGCTTTTTATTGGCAATGCATGTCTATATACCCAACATGGGTGGCACTGGCCTGGCCCTGCCACTCAACCTCACCGCCTGGCTGAGCATGGCCGCCGTGGTATTGACGACAAGTGTCAGCCAGCTCCAACGGCAGTCATGGGTCGGTTCGCCTGTATTGAAATGGCTGGTCGTTGGCGGTGTGCTTTACACACTTCCATTGCTCTGGAGTGAACAGCGCATTTGGCAGCAAGAAGCACAGCTGCGCGTACTGGCCGTGTGGGGTGGGATCGCATTTTATTACGCACTGCTCCAACTGCCACTGCGCGCGACACATCGCCGACTGTGGATGGCACTGATCATCATCGCCACCCTGCAGGAAAGTCTGCTTTCGCTGCTACAACTCTGGGTTTTCGACCGGCACAACTGGATGGAGTACGACCCCCGCGGTGGCCGGCCGTTTGCCATTTTTCAGCAGATCAATGTATTGGGCAGCTTTGTAGCCACCGGCTACGCCGCAGCCATCCTGCTGTGGCTTCGCAGCCGCTCGCCACGGGCTCGCCCACTGAGCGCCGCGGCACTGACACTGCTCCCCTTTATCCTGGTAATTACCCAATCACGTATCGCCTGGGTAGGTGCGATTGCAGTGATCCTTGGCTACACGCTACTGCAGTGGCGCAACAAACAGCTGTGGTACGCGACTGCACTGAGCGCGCTAGGCACTGGCAGCGCATGGCTGTATCAAACCTATATCCACGGCGAACCAAGCATAGAAAAATCTGGCTCTGACACCCATCGCCTGGAGTTGCTGCGCGTGGCCGTGCAGATGATCATGGAGCGCCCGCTCCAAGGCTGGGGCTATGGCAGCTATAGCTGGCACACTGCGCACTATCCAGGCTGGGCACTAGACGCCTATACCTTGAACCATCCACACAACGAGCTCCTGTATGGCTGGATGGAGGGCGGCCTAATCGCGCTCGCGGCCATGCTGATGATCGCCTTCGCAGCAGCCATCCCATTATTCTCTCGACGCTGGCGCTCACGCATGTTGTGGTGGCTGCCGATGCTGCCTATCGCCCTGCACACCCAGACTGAGCTGGTGCTTTATCAGTCGGCCGTGCATTGGATGACCCTGATCGCGCTTTTGCGGTTGGCAACACCCAAGGTGCTGACAACCCCGCACAGGGCCTCGCGCATGCGCATGGTGAGCGTGCATGGGCCGGGTGTAGTAGCGGCTGGTTTGACGATGGTGTTTGTTGTCACGGGGTACCAGACCCAGGCACAACTGACGCAACAGGAACGCCGGGGTTTCAGCGACAGCGAGGCAATTGCCGGAGTCCTGAACCCCTGGTCCACCCCATCGCGCTGGGCATACGATTACCATACGGCCTTGCTGCAACGCTTCAACCACACCCAGGCGCCTGAACTGCTGGAACGTTACCTGGCCTGGGGCGGCGAGTACGTGCTGGCATTCAACAACCCGAACGTTTACGCCGATATGCTGGCGATTACTCGCCACCAACTACAGTTTGAGGAAGCTGAACACTGGCGCAAAACCGCGCAGGTGTTGTTCCCCACTGATACGCGCTTTTCGCTAGGGAAACTCTGAAGAAGACTTCCTGATTTTGGCAAAATACCCAGACTCCACCCGCCGAGTTTCCCGATGAAGCAAATGACTTTCGCCGATGCCGAGTATGCCGGCAAACGCAAGCAGACCCGTAAAGAGTTGTTCCTGATCGAGATGGATCGGGTGGTGCCCTGGAAGGGTTTGATTGCCCTGATCGAACCCCATTACCCAAAGGGCGAAGGCGGTCGTCCGGCCTATCCGCTGATGGCGATGCTACGGGTTCATCTCATGCAGAACTGGTTTGGTTACAGTGATCCGGCGATGGAAGAGGCGCTGTACGAGACTACTATTCTGCGCCAGTTTGCGGGGCTGAGTCTGGAGCGCATTCCCGACGAAACCACCATCCTCAACTTCCGTCGCCTGCTGGAAAAGCACGAGCTGGCGGCAGGGATTCCGGGCGTGATCAATGGCTATTTGGGTGATCGCGGCCTGTCGCTGCGCCAGGGCACTATCGTCGATGCAACGCTGATTCATGCGCCGAGTTCGACCAAGAACCAGGACGGCAAACGCGACCCGGAAATGCACCAGGCCAAGAAAGGCAATCAATGGTACTTCGGCATGAAGGCCCATATCGGTGTGGATGACGAATCGGGCCTGGTGCATAGCGTGGTGGGCACGGGGGCCAATGTGGCAGATGTCACGCAGGTCGATAAGCTGCTGCACGGCGACGAAAACGTAGTCTGTGCCGATGCCGGTTATACCGGAGTGGAGAAGCGCCCCGAGCATGAAGGTCGCCAGGTCATCTGGCAGATAGCCGCCCGGCGCAGCACCTACCAGAAACTGGGCAAGCGCAGCGTCCTGTACAAAGCCAAGCGCAAGATCGAAAAAGCCAAGGCGCAGATAAGGGCGAAGGTCGAACACCCGTTCCGGGTGATCAAGCGCCAGTTCGGTTATGTGAAGACGCGCTTCCGTGGCCTGGCAAAGAACACGGCACAGCTGGTGACGCTGTTTGCGCTGTCGAATCTGTGGATGGCTCGCCGACATTTACTGAGCCATGCAGGAGAGGTGCGCCTGTAATGCGGGGAATAGCCGCTGCGAGGTGCTCGCAGCGGCTAAAAAGACAGGAATTAGTGAGTGATCTCAGCGTTTTGGATCGACTCGCCACTTTCAAAATCGGCGGTGGCCGAAGTCAGCCAGAAACACATGGCTACTTCAGACCATCCCTAGATGAGGGCCAGAGTACGGCGAAATAAGTGATCGAGCGTAAACGCTCGTAGACCCTGTTGATGAGAACACTCTGATAGATCACAGCAGTCTCTTGCAGACATCTCTGTGGGTGGCCTTGCCAGTGACGGGCAAGAACGCGGTGGCGGTGCATCCATTTCGCCGGCAACGCCGGCGCCTATATGGATGTACTGTGCGATGCTGGCAGCACTACCCGTCAAGGCACACTGCATGCACCTCCAGTGCCACCCGTTTTTACAAGAGCCTTTCTCAAGGGATTGCAACTTCAGCCCGGACAATTACATCAAAACTGCCAGACTCCAGCGCCCCTTCGGTGTGCCTGATCAGGCTCGGCCTGAAGGTAAGCGTTTGGCCACGCGGGAGCGTTAACGGTTCACCAGGCTTAACACGCGCGATATCTTTCACGATAGCCAGGCCCAAGTGATTACCGGGCCGATCACTGAGGCCAAAGTAATCAATGCCCGCTGGAAGTGCGCTTTCGAGTACGAAATCAATATCTGTACAACCCGAACTACCGGACAACTCAAATACGTCACCCGGCACTTCCCGCCCGCCATTAAAATCTCTCGTGCTAGCGCTGGGCAAAGCCACTTCCGTATCAGGCCCGATGCTCAAATCACAGGTAGCAGGATTGACAGTTCCGCTCATAGTTAGTGGACCGACTGCCAAAGCGGCACCCGAAAAAAAAACCAGCGACCCGACAATAACACTCATAATCTGTTGTTTCATGCTGACCATCTACCATGACCGCTCGATTTCAACAACGCAGGCAACATGCTGGAGCGTGCACATAAGCACAGCATTAGAAATGCCGAACCCCATCAGATTGGGCTATACGTGGCTGTTAGCACCACAGCGAAGCTCCCCGCCGCAGGCACATCCCCATTGAAGTTTTCTATTCGCGGCGTCAGCACCAAAGTTGTACCATGCACCACAGGATAACTCACATTAGGCTTAAGTAGTTCCGTAGGGCTATTTATTTTAAGCGCTAGCGCATTAGCTGGCCCGCCGACTATATTATAGTAATCACCATCATTAGTAGGCGCAGAGAGGCGCATTTTTGAACCAGCTATACACCCGGCCGTTGGCACCACATCAAAACGCTGACGGTCTTCCCCATCACCTTTATTCAGCAAGTCATCGGCCTCAAAAGACCCAATAGGTAAATCTGAAACATTAAAATTCAACACACATGTTGCCGGAATAACAGTTCCCGTGATACTGATCGTGCGGGCTGCTAGCGCCGCAGTACTTGCCGACACCAACACCGCACCGGCAAGCACACTCAAAAGCCCATATTTCATACTCGCTCCACCCCCATAGGGCACATTCGTACCACCGTGCAGCACCATGGCCACACGGGCTAGCGCTCAACACGCACCACAAAATTATCAGCACACTGCCAGCCGTTGCCTATCAGACGCATTCGAAAATACATGCTGGAAGCCACTACCGCGTCAAAACTTCATCCGCCCCATCACCGAACGCCCGTTCAGCGCATGCATAAACACCGCCCCCACATGAGTCACCACCAACAACAGCAACGTTACGCACAAGCCGATGTGCACGGTATGCAGCAGCCCCTGCCAATACAACGAAGTCACCACTGGCGAAATATGCAACAGACCGAACAGGTTGATATCGCGATCCATCATCAATAGGCCGGTCACCAACACTGCAACCGTCACCCAATACAACAACCCATGCACCACGGCGGCGGCGATAGCGCCAAGACCATCATGCTGATGCGATGCGGGCACACCGTGTTTCCAGCGGTAGTAAATCCGCAGGAAGAAAAAGGGGGTAAAGAGCGTGTTCAAGGCCACATTGAAGTCCGCCAGGATCAACTTCACCGGCGGGCTCCAATTGACCAAGGCCAGGGAAAAACCGCTGACCAAGGTCCAAATAATGATGACTGCCGACAACCAGTGCAGCAGTTTTTGCGGTGTGGAGTAGTGCGCTTTCATTTAAGTTTGCCTTCCGAGCAGTGCACGCGCAGGCGGGCCTCGGAGTAGAGTCCTGTTGTAATTAAAAAGCCGTTATCGATCTGCACAGATAAAGAAGGCGGCCCATCGGCCGCCTGCTTTCGTTGTCAGCAGTTAAACACCGCCTGTAACGAAGGTATTACTCAACCAGATCCCACGCTTGCGCCCAGGCAGAACCGGTACCTGGTTTGTAGGCAATATTGTTCTGCTTAGCCCAGCCCAGGAAAGGGAACGGTTTGGCAGCGTAAATTTTGCCGTCGGCCGCCAGCACACGAGTACCCTCCTGGTAGTTGTCAATCCCTTCCGGGTAGACGAAGTCGTACTCACCGCCACCCTCTGGTGCTTCAATCATTTTCACGGCCTTGCTGACCTGGGTGATACCGGCTTCCGGCTTGCCCGGAATGCTGGCGGACAGCATCAGGGTGTACTCACCGGCCTTGGCCATAGCGCCCGGTACGGCAATGTCCATGCTCAGGGTTTCGCCAGCGCTGGCACCTTCACGAGTGTCATCACCTACCAACGTGTTACCAGCGTCGTACAGGCTGGCGGCAACCAGCAGTTTGTCCTGGCCCTGCACCTTGAAGTCGATATGGGTCACTTCGTCAGCCTTGACCTTGTATTCACCCTGCAGGCCATTGACCTGGACTTCTGGCGGCAGGGCAACAGCACGGTCAATCGCCAGTTGCATATTGGCAACACCACTTTCAGCCTGCACAAACAGCTCGTTGCGACCTGCTTGCGGGACGATTTCCTGGTCGGCGTTGCGCACACCCGCTTTAATCAGCTTTTGCGAGGCGTTGATGGCCAGGGCAAGCTTCTTGCCCCACACGTCCGCCAGCATGTCCTGAGCGTTTTCGATAGTAATTTCGGTGTCGAACTGCGACAGCGATCTACCACCCGCGTCAAACATCCGCGTACGGACTTTGTCGCCCACTTTCAGATCGCCATTCGGCGCAATGGCCGCGACTGGCTTGAAGCCGTCAGCCGGAGGCACGCCCGCACCCTCGATATCAACGTCAATCATGCTGTGGAAGGAGTTGCTGGTGTCTTGCACATCCCATACACCCATGATCACATGGTGACCGGTACGGTCTGCTGGCAAGGTACAAGCATGCGCTGCACCCGCACCCCGACCGCCTTCCCGAGAGATTTTCCCGTTGCCCGCCACTTCACAGAACGGTGCTGTCTCGAACTGGGCACGGGACAGCACCTCGTTCGGATTCCAGCCCTGCTTGGTGATGTAGTACTTCCAGTCAGCGGTAGCGTGCGGCGCCTCGTAGAACCAGGTGAACGCAATATCGCCCCCCCTGGATCGCATTTTTGTGCCAGCGCGAAGCGGTTTGCACATCCATCTCGACCCAACGCGAGTTCATGCCGCTGGCGATCTGGCCGTCAGCAACACCGTTGATACCCGGGAAACCATCACGCCCCTCGCCCACGCTCTGCGGCTCGTACTGGGCAGCGCCGCAGTTCTGGTTCAGGTTCTTGAAAGTGGCATGGCACAGGGCCGAACGCGAGGCCGGCTCAGAAATGTAACCATGCGCAGACGCCTGCTGGGCCGCCATCAGCGAACCCATCAAAGCAGCTACCGAAATGCTCGAAGAGATCCAGACGGACCGCGGAGTGAAACCTTTCATATTTCCTACCTTCTATTATTCATCGTGACGCACACCCTGAAATCAACAGGCCACCACACTGGCGATAGACCGCATCAGCACGCAACGAAGGGCAACACCCTGGCATCGTTAATATCGCCTGCACTTCAGACTGTTAAAGCGGGCCCACGAACAGCGGAATAGAGCCCGTCAGGATGTGCCTCGGCAGCATAGGAAGACCGACACGCACTCGATATGTTACTAATTCGAAAACACCCGGACGGTTAACTAATCCGCTATTACAAACACCTTCCGCACCACAAAAATTCAGGAACTTTCACACAACACATGTACTTGTAAAATACTAATTAATCGCTACACGCCTGGCGAAGTCCACCAAGCCAATCAATGAGGTAGCCCCCGTCTTGACCATCAGTCGCGACTTATAGGTGGATACGGTTTTCGGGCTCAGGCCCAGATCTGCGGCGATCTCGGTGCCCCGGCGTCCCTGGGCCAACTGCCACAACACGCTTACCTCCTGACGTGTAAGGCTGGCGGCGACCAACTCGTCGCCACTCAAGGCTTCGGTACGCCGCACTGAACTCAGCACACCCAGCGGGAAACTATGGCTCCCGCCTGCCACCGCGCGCAGCGCGCGCATGAACGTGGCCGCGCAAGCGTCCTTGCCGACAAAGCCATTGACCCCAGCCACCAGGCACTGCGAAGCCACTACCGAACCACCCGCTGCGGTAAATACCAGCACACGCGGCGTGTACGGGCTGGCTTTGAGTTGCGCCATGACCTGCAGCCCACTGAGCTCTGGCAGGTCAATATCAAGCACCAACACGTCCGGCTTCAACTCAGCCGTTTTGCGCAATACTTCCAGGCCACTGTAGCACTGCCCGACGACGTGATAACCCGCCGCCTCAAGCATCGGGCGTAATGCCAAATGAATGACCGGGTGATCATCTGCCAATAAAACTCGCATTAATAGAGCTCGCTTAAAATCAATGTACAGCTGGCCCCTTTTCGCCACATGCGCCTTGCGCGCTACAACGTAAAGCACTTTCTATCGGCCAACTCATTCATGGCTCGCAAACCTTTCAATATCAAGCGAGCACACACAAACAAATGATACGTCCCCCTCTAAAAACCACAAGCAAGGAAAACTATAAGACACACCAAGCTGAATACAGCTACAAATATATAAGATGCTTCCTACAGACCGAAAAGCAAAAAACCCACAGAATGCCCGCCATCAAACAGGTAGCTGCGCAATCGATTACATGGACAGTGGCACTGCACACCCGCCGCCCCCTCCTAAAGCGTTAAATAAAGTGACTATGACAATAAAAATCATGCTGGCAGATGTTTACCCCATTGTCCTATTGGGGGCCAAATCCATTATCGAAAAATGCAACCACTATAAAGTCGTGGCATTGGCCACTTCACCACAGAGTGTATTTGAAAAACTGACACAGCAGCACTGCGACGTCATTGTCACCGACTTGATCAACCAACCCACCTACCCACATGATGGCATTCGCATGATCGAACGTATTCGGCGCATCTACCCCGATTTGCGCATCGTGCTGATGACTGAAAACAACAACCCGATCGTCCTGTCATCCATCAAGAGAAAAGGCGTACATGGGCTGATCAGCAAATACGCCGACGCCCCCGAGTTGCACCAGGCAATCACCACGGTATTGAAGGGCCGTAGTTATATTTCGCCCCCCCTGCGTAAGCACCTGGAAGACGCCAGCCCCCTCGGCCTCGCCGGACCGAACAACCTGTCACCCAAGGAATGCGAAGTACTGACCTTGCTGGATGCCGGGCTGTCAGTCAGCAACATTGCCTTGAAGCTGGCCCGCACCAAACAAACCATCAGTACGCAAAAGGCCTCGGCCATGCGCAAGCTAGGCGTCGACAATGATGCAGACCTTTATTACCGCCTGCGTGTCTCCGGGCTTTCCTACCCGTCGCGTACCCCCAGTGAGTACTGAGCGTCACAGCCGGTTGCGGTTGCTGAATTCCACCAGGTCGACAACCGTCCTGAGCTTGAGTTTTTCCAGCAGTCGCGTCTTGTAGGTACTCACCGTCTTGTTGCTGATCAACATCGTCTCGCCGATCTGCTTGTTGGTCTGCCCTTTGAGCAGTGCCTCCATGACCATCACCTCACGGTTGGAAAGTTGCTTGAGCAGGCTTTTTTCATCGACCAACGCGTTGTAGTTGCGCCCGGACTGTTCAATGGGTTTATTGAAGTACGTATATCCAGCCTTGAAGCTCTCAATGGCCAGGCCCAGTTCATCCATACGGTAAACCTTGGAAATAAATCCATCGGCGCCCACCGCCATGCAACGGTCAACATAGTGTTGCTCTTCGAGTGAACTCAACATCAGGATTTTTGCCCGCGAGCCACGACTGCGCAAGCGCTTGACCATCTCCAGACCGTCAAACTTACCCATCAATATATCGACCACCATGATATCCGGCTCCAAGCGAATTGCTTCATGCAAGCCATCCAGGCCGTTATCCACTTCAAACACTTCGTCAACCCCGTGCTCGAGCAGAACTATTTTTACCGCAAGCCGCATCAATCCGTGATCATCCACTACCAGCGCTCTCATAATTGCCTCTGCACGCACTATTCAATACTGCCACTCCGCGGCACGACACTTCATTCACATGAAGCGCCCCACCCCAGACACCTGAACAGCCGAGAGAATGCATCAGGACCCGCACCTCAGCAACAGTCACACTTTCCAACGCACTTTGATAAAGAGCCTATTCCTACACACTACTCGTCAGCGGCGAACTTTACCCCACCGACCGAAACACCGACCACATCAAATAATTTCCCACAACGGGACAATGTCTAAACCCGCTCAATGGCCACCTGAATAATTTCGCCCAGCATGCCAACTTCAACACGCAAAGACATAGAACTAATTCTATTTTTGAAAAGCCCGCACGGCTAAACCCTGGCAACCACCATAGAATTATTCCCTCCCCCTTCCCCCGCTAGTTAGAGGGCCATCCGTTACCACATCGCCAGTACTTGACCTTTCTGGGCTCGCACCTTCACGTAAAGCTTACTCAACGTATGTGTGGTGAATTTTTAACGCCAAGGAATAGAGCCACAAGCCTGTCAGACACTTCCTACAGACCGGGCATCCGCACCCCGACAAAATAACCCCCTTCAACACCCCGGCCAAAGTGCACCACCTAGAGCGCACTGGCCCTGTGCATCAACGTACTCACCGTGAAGGGACTATGACGATTAAAATCATGCTTGCGGACGCTTACCCGATCATCATGACCGGTGCCAGAGCCGTCATCGAACGTTGCAACCAGTTCCAGGTGGTTGCCCAAGCCACCTCGCCACAAAGTCTGTTCGAGCTGCTGGCAAACCAAGCCTGCGATGTACTCGTCACCGACCTGATCAGCCAGGCCGATTACCCGCATAACGGTGTGCGCATGGTAGAGCGGCTGCTACGCCACTACCCAGACCTGCGCATCGTGCTGATGACCGAAAACAGCAACCCGGTAATGCTGGCCAGCCTGAAGAAAAAAGGCGTGCACGCCCTGCTCAGCAAATATGCCGACGCCGTCGAATTGCACCAGGCCATCACCACGGTGTCGAAAGGTCGCCGCTATATTTCCACGCCGATGCGCCTGCAACTGCAGGAAGTCGAAACCGCCAGCCTGAACGGCAGCGCCAGCCTGTCCCCGAAAGAAACCGAAGTGTTGACCCTGCTCGATGCCGGGCTGTCAGTCAGTACGATTGCCAAGATGCTGCTGCGCACCAAGCAAACCATCAGCACCCAGAAAGCCTCGGCGATGCGCAAGCTCGGCGTCGACAACGATGCCGACCTCTATTACTGCCTGCGCGCAACCAAGCTCTCCTTGCAGCACGGCTTTGCCAGTGCATTCCAGATGGCCAACTGAATAGAATGTGGTCACGCCGCCAATGAAGCCCCTCAAAGCCATTGCCATGCTATTGCTGGCATGCGGGTGCATGCACACTCATGTGCATGCCAAAGCACCCGTCGATCACGAGCGTTTCAACGACATGATCGCCACCCTCAGCCTGGCTTACGATGTCGACCCACTGCTGGTCAAGGCGATCATCCACACCGAGTCGGGCTTTCGCCCCAAGGCGCGTTCAAACAAGAACGCCATAGGCCTGATGCAGGTGATTCCGGACACTGCCAGGCGCTTCGGGGTAACACCCTCGGCGTCGACGCCCATCGCGCAAATGCTGGAAGACCCCTTCAGCAACCTGCTCGCCGGCATACGCTTTCTCGACTATCTCAACCGCAAGTTCGAGGGCAACCTGCCGCTGATGCTAGCCGCCTACAACGCTGGTGAGAACGCAGTGATCCGCCATGGCTACGCCATACCGCCCTACAACGAAACGCGGCGCTACGTGAAGGGCGTGCTCCAGCGCTACAACAGCCTCAACCGCCAAGACTACCCCGAGCAACGCCTGGCGCTGGAAGGCTACTGAACGGCGTTGAGCAGCGCCTCTTCGAAATGGTGCATGCATTGGCGCAGCTGTTCCACGCTGTTCGCCAGTTCGAGGTCGTTGTTGCGCGCGGCGCACTCAACCTCCAGGCGGGAACAGGCCAGTATCAATGCGCTGTGCTTGACGATACCCGCGCCGCCCTTGATCCGGTGGGCAAGGCCGGCCAGTGCAGTCCGGTCATCCTGAACGGCCAAGATGGCCAATGTGTTCAGGTCTTCCTCAACACTGACCAGAAGGCTCTCCAACAACGCCTGCACCGCACCCGGGTCGCCGGACTGGCTGAGTTTCAGGTTCGACAGGTCAATACCGCCTGCCTCGACAGGCGCAATTGCATGGTTTTGAACTTCATCCAGCGCCAGCTCGGCAAATTGCGCTGCAAGCTCCTGGATATTGATGGGTTTGAACAGGCAGTCGTTCATGCCGGCCTGGCGGCAACGCAAGCGCTCTTCAGACTGGGCATTGGCGGTGAAGCCAAGGATCTTGCAATTGGCCGCAGCACTGGCCTGCTCGGCCCGGCGAATGGCCTTGGCTAGCTCATAGCCATTCATCACCGGCATGTTGCAGTCCGTGATCACCACATCGAACGGCCCGCGCTTGCTCCATTGCTTGAAGCCCTGCTCCCCATCCACCGCATTGACCACCTTGTGTCCCAGGTAGTTGAGCTGTTGCGTGAGCAGCAGCCGGTTGGCAGGGTAATCATCGACGACCAGGATACGAAGAGCCCTGGCCTGCTTCAACGGCGCTGGGGTTTGCTTGAAGGCATCAAGCTCGGCGGCCAACACCGCTACCTCCAGCTCGACCGATACCTGTGTCCCCTCCCCCAGCACACTGCGCAATTCGAAGGTGCCGCCCATCATTTCGCACAGGGTGCGGCTGATATAGAGCCCCAACCCCGAGCCGGCGCGAGCGGAAATCTCATTGTTGCTGGCCTGGGAAAACGGCTGGGCAAGGCGCAATTGGTCCGCCTGGGAAATACCGCAGCCACTGTCTTCCACTGCCAGGCGAATGCGCAGCCGTAGCGGGTTCGCACAAGGCAGGCGCTGAAGCACAAGCTTGACGCTGCCGCTGCTGGTGAACTTGATCGCATTGCCGAGCAGGTTTGAAACGATCTGCTTGAGGCGCAAGGGGTCGATGAGCACGTCCAGATCCGTGGCCGGGTCGATGTCACGCATCAACACCAGGCGCTTCTCCCGTGCCAGCCCTTCGAACATGCGTGACGTGGACTGCGCCAGTTGCGCAAGATTGCCGCGTACCGGGCTCAGGGTCAGCTTGCCCGACTCGATTCTGGCCACATCGAGAATGTCGCCAATCAGCTCAAGCATCCCTTGGGCCGCTTCCGAAGCGACTTGAATGGCCAGCTGATCGAGCATGCCCTGCTCGGCCTTTTTCATCGCCAGTTCGAGCATGCCGAGCACGGCGTTCATCGGTGTGCGGATCTCGTGGCTCATGGTGGCGAGGAAGGTGGTTTTCGCCCGGTTGGCGTCATCGGCCTGGTTCTTGGCAACTTGCAGTTGCTCGACCAGGCGTTGACGCTCGCTGACATCCACCCAGCCGGCAATCATCCCGACGACCTCCCCCGCGCCATCACGGTAGGGCAGCATCCAGTGGTAGATGGTCAGCACCTTGCGGTTGGGCAAGGTCAGCTTGCGGTCGGTGATCCGCGGCAGGCCCAGTTCCATGACCTTCATGTAGTCGTCATGGTAATGCTGGGCCTCAGGGATGCTGTCGAGCGCCTCGACATTCAGTACCGTACGCCCGACTACCTGGTCGCGCTGCACACCAAACACTTCCAGGTAGGCGTGATTGCAGCTCAATAGCCGCCCTTGCCGGTCGCGCACATAGATGGGGTGCGGCGTACCGTCCACCAGCACGCGCATAAACTCCATCTGGTCATTCAAGGCACGCTGGATGGCCTCGCGCTTGCGGATCATGCCGCGCAAATAAGCGACCCACAACAGCGCAAGCAGCAAGGCGATCGCGGCGACGGCAAAGCCCTTGATGACCGTGGACCGGTGGCTGACCCAGTAGCTGCTCTCGACGACAAAGTCCCCGCGCCAGCGGCGGATCAGCTCGTCCATCTCCTCGGGCGGGATGCTCAGCAGTGCCTTGTCCAGAATGGAATACAGTTCAGGCTGATTGCGCGGCGTGGCCAGGGCGAAACGCGCGGGTATCGAGCCGACGGTGCCATTGATGCGCAGCGTGCCTTCGTACTCGTGGGCAATCATGTAGCCCAGGCTGATCAGCGAGGTTGAGGCCGCGTCTACCTGGCCACTGGCAACCAGGCGGACAGACTCCGGGGTGTTTTCCGCTGCCACCAGCTGGATATCCGGAAAGCGGCTTTTTACGTATTCATACAGTACCGAGCCGCGTGCCAGCGCCAGCGTCTTGCCTGAAAGCATCGCCAAGCCGGTGGGTTCACGCGCTCCGGTGCGCGTCACCAGCACAAACGGGCTGATCAGATAGGGCCGGGTAAACAGCAGGTTCGCCTGCCGGGCCTCGTTCGGCACGAAGGCCCCCAGCATATCCACCTGCCCGTCCTTGAGCAGCTCCTGCAACTCGCCCACCGAGGCGGCGGGTACCGCTTCGAACTTCAGCCCGGTGCGCAGGCTGACTTTGGACAGCAAGTCGGCACTGATGCCGCTGAAGCGTCCGTTTTCATTGAAAAAGGACAGCGGCATCAGGTTGCGGTTGATACCCACCCTGACTTTCGGATGCTGCTCCAGCCATTTCTGCTCCGCATCACTCAACTGCAATCGAGTCTGCACCGGCATACCGGTTGTGCCGCCACCCCAGCGCCGCAGAATGGTCATGCGTTCACCGACCGGGATGGTTTCAAGCGCCGCGTTAACGCTGCGCAGCAAGCGTTGATTGTCAGCAGCAACGGCAAAGGCAAAGTTGCCGACTTCCAGGCGCGAAAAATCGGAGAGCTGAACGTTGTTCAGATAGTTCTGATTAATAAGGTAACTGGCGCTGATCGAGTCGCCGATATACACATCCGCTTCGCCAAAGGACACGGCGCTGATTGCACTCAGTAGCGAGTCATAGAGTTTGACCTCTGCTTGCGGGTAATACGCGCTGACACTGTCGGCCGGCAAGTAGTGGTAGAGCATCGCGATCTTCTTGCCGCTGAGTGCGGGATCAAGGCGCAAGCCCTCCCCGCTGCGGGTGATGACGGTCGGTTGATCCTCGGCGTAGGCCCTGGACAGCGCGATGCCTCTTTGTCCGCCATCGAAGTCGTTGGCAGTGCCCAGCAGGTCGATCTCATGGTTGCGCAGGGCATCAAGTACGTCATCACGGGATGGATAACGGCGAATGCTGATCTGCACCTTCAACAACTGCCCCAGCAAGTTCACATAGTCTGCCGTCAGGCCTTCCAGTGTCTTCTCGTCGTTGGTGATTTCAAAGGGCGGGTAATCGGGTGCCGACACGCCGAGTACCAATACTTTCTTGTCCTTGAGCCACTGCCGGTCGGGCTCGCTGAGCTGCAGGTGCAAGCCCTCGGCACTTGAACGCCCCAGCAAAGCCAGGGCTTCGCCAGTGGCGTGCGCAGGGGTAGCAGCGCCGAGCACGAGCAGGATCAATACCCGCAGCAACACCGCAGAGCGCTTGATCATTCAATGCTCATTGCGTTTGACGAAGTCGATCAGGTCAACCAGGGTCTTTTGGCTGAGTTTTTCCAGAATGCGCGACTTGTAGGTGCTGACCGTTTTGTTGCTGATGTGCATGGTTTCACCTATTTCCACATTGTTCGCGCCCTTGACCAGCGCGTGCAACACCATGCGCTCACGATTGGACAGGGACTTCAGGCGCTGTTTTTCGTCAGCCTGAATATCGCCCCCCGACGAGGCATGCAGCACGATCTTGGGATAGTAGCTGTACCCCGACATGATCACATCGACCGCCCTGCCCAACTCGTCGAAATCATCGGTTTTGGAAATGAAACCTGCGGCACCGGCTTGCAGGCAACGCACAGGCAGGTCGCCTAGGCCTGCACCGCTGCCGCCAGTCAACATCAGGATTTTCGCGCAGGAGCCACGCTCGCGCAGGCGCTTGATAACTTCCAGGCCATCCAGCCTGGGCAGGAAAACATCCAGGATGATCAAGTCTGGCTCATGTTGCAGGGCCCACTGGATGGCATCTACACCGTTATCCGCCTCGAAGACTTCATCCACACCATCGTCCAGCAAAGAGGACTTTACCGCCCTGCGTATGAACGGGTGATCGTCCACTACCAACACTTTCATAAAGCCCCCTGGGCACACCATCCAACCTGGTAATCGACTGCGAAAGACCAGAACGCATCACGGATGCCTGAACCGTCGGGAGCATGCATCAGCCACCAGGGCCAAGCAGCACCGAACATGGCCCCACGCAGGGCAACGTTGAATAGCATTTTTCTGACGCACTATCGCGGTAGTTCGCCGACATCCACGGGAATCAGTATGTAGGAATATGCTGGGTCAATAGCATAGAATTTATTCTATTCAGTTTCTTCCCAGGCCCGACACACTGTCAGATGCAGCGACGGATCAAGCCAGGAGCGGCACCTCCAGCCCGACTTTCAGATTGCTCATCGACACCAGTGTGTTGAAACGCTTGACGTTGTTGCTCTCGAAAAACAGCGCGCGCGTAAGCTCGGTGTATTGCTCCATGTGTTTCACCTGCATGATCAACACAAAGTCATATTCCCCCGCTACGTAGTAACACTGTTGTACTTGTGGGCAGGCCATGAACGTTCGCTTCATGGCGTCCAGCAGATCGAGGCGTTCGTTCTCCACCTGCACTTCAGTGATCACCGTGAGGCTGTAGCCGACACTGGCCGGATCGACCAGGGCAACGGTCTTGCGAATGACGCCGTCAGCCGTAAGTTTTTTCAGGCGCCGATTGACCGCCGCAGACGACAGGTTCACCTGTTCACCCAAGGCATGCTGTGCGGTGGTGGCATCTCGCTGTACGGCGTCTAGCAGGGCACGATCGAAACTGTCGAGGCTCATGGCAACCAACCTGAGTGAATAACTGGATTTATGCAATGAAATTGCATAAATCGGCAAACAACAAGAAATTAATGCGCACTGTGCGTAATAGCATTTACTCATTCCTGCTCTGGAGCATCTGATGAGTACTACCTGCGCACTACAGCTCGACGGCCCAGCCCTGCTACAGCAACTACAGGCCCTCGGTGAAATCGGTGGCGACTCAGTGAACGGTGGCCGTACCCGCAGCGCCTTGTCTGATGCCAAAAAAGCCGGCCGCGATCAGTTGGTCGCGTGGACGAAGGCGCTTGATCTTGAGGTGGCCATCGACCGCATCGGCAATATTTTCGGCACCTTGCCTGCGGCACAGGGCCAGGTTGACCAGGCACCGTTGATGATCGGCTCGCATATCGACAGCGTGGTCAATGCCGGTGCGCTGGATGGTTACCATGGCGTATTGGCGGGGCTGGCGGTGGTGCGGGCATTTCGTGATGCCGGCAGGCTACCGGCGCGGCCCATTACCGTTGCAGCGTTTGCCAATGAGGAAGGCGTGCGTATCACCACGCAGCGCCTGGCGCGCATCGCACCGGCTGCGATGATCTTTGTACCGAGCCGTGGCGGCGTCAGCCACAACCCGCGTGAGCACACCGACGCAGAGCATCTGGTTCAGGGCGTGCAGGTGTTGCTCGATGTGGTGATGCACCGACTGAACCGCTGGGTGAACAACCCTTCGGCCACTCGCCTGCCCTACCCCGATGACCTGAAGGCAATTCTCAATATCGGCAAGGCCGAGCAAAGCCGCGCGTGGCTGTCTGGTTGGCCGCTGTTGAATCCAGGACCTACGCCGCTCTATGAGCTTGCGGACCTTGCGCAGACCCTGGGTGTGGCGCAATTGCTGATCAAGGACGAGTCACAGCGCTCTGTACTGGGTAGCTTCAAGGCACTTGGCGCCCCCTTCGCGCTGGTGCGCTTGCTGCTGCGCCGGTTCCCCGAGCAGCACTTCGAGCCTCATGGCCTGCTGAGCGGGCAATACCGCGATGCTCTGGGCGACTTCACGGTGATCAGCGCCACCGATGGCAATCATGGCAAAGGGTTGGCCGCTGCGGCGCAAAGTGTTGGCTGTCGCTGCGTGATCGTGCTGCACGCCAAGGTCAGCGTGGAGCGAGAGCAGGCTATCGCCGCCTTTGGGGCAGAGATTGTGCGGGTTGTGGGCAATTACGACGACTCGGTCGCCGAGGCCGCGCGGCTTGCGTCGAGCCATGGTTGGCAGGTGGTGTCCGATACGTCCTATGAGGGCTATGAAGACATCCCACGGGACGTGATGCAGGGGTATGGAGCGATTGCTGCCGAGGTCATCGAGGCTGGGGCGAAACCTACCCACGTGATACTGCAAGGCGGTGTTGGTGGGCTGGCGGCGGGAATTGTCAGCTACTTCTGCGAGTTGTATGGCGCGCGTCGGCCAGTGTTCATTGTGGTTGAGCCGGTGCAGGCGGACTGCCTGTTGCAAAGTGCGCTTGCCGGCAAGGCGGTGAGCGCAACCGGGTCGGTGGATTCGCTGATGGCTGGTTTGGCGTGCGGGCAAACGTCGCCTTTAGCGTGGCGTTTCTTGCAGCCAGCGGTGGATTATTTCATGACCATTGACGATGACGAAGCCGTAGCCGCGATGCGCGAATTGGCGACGGGTAGTGAACGGGATATCCCGCTGGTGGCCGGTGAGTCTGCTGTTGCCGGGCTTGCGGGGTTGACGCGCATTGCGGCTTCGCCACGGATGAAGGCGCAGGTGGGGCTGGATGAGGCATCGCGGGTGTTGCTGATCAGCACCGAGGGAGCGACGGCGCCGGCGGTGTATGCCGAGTTGCTGGGGGAGACGGTTGAGGGTGTGCGGGGTAGGCAGCGGGATTGGGTGACTGGCAGGGAGAGTGGGCGGATAGCCCTCTAGACAGCGCGGCGGACCGTGCCGTGGCGCCAGGTGACGCGACCGACTTTGGGAGCCCTCACGGGCTCCAGCGCAGCCTGGCGGCAGCGGCTACAAATGCAAAGCAAGAGCGAAGCAAGAGCGAAGCGAATTGTGCCGTTGATCTTGATCTGTTCTTGATGTACCTGCCCCGTTACCAGAGGCTGAGCGCAGGTGTCGTTAAACGGGCGGGGGCGTAGCCCCCTTCGGCGTAAGCCGAAGACGCGAGGCGTGCAAGTTGCGCAGCAACTTGTGTCCGCGGGCCCGTTTAACGGCACCGGAGTGAAGGGACCCGGAGCGTAGCGTAGGGCCGAATGG
>NZ_JAMDGY010000017.1 GCF_028656955.1 Pseudomonas fontis | reverse complement strand
GGCAAGACGGTATCTACAAGGTATGGATGTATCTCAACTGAACGCGTTGATGAACCAGGTAATCAACGGCAACGCCACCAGATCGATCAACACCGCCCCGCACAGCGGCACGATGATGAACGCCTTGTACGAGAACACCTTGTAGTGGTCGCAGATCGCGCCCATGTTCGCCACCGCGTTCGGCGTCGCGCCCAGGCCATGGCCCATGTAGCCGGCACACAACACCGCCGCGTCATAGTTGCCACCGAATGCGCGGAACAGCACGAACACGCACAAGAGCACCATGATCACCACCTGCACCACCAGGATCACCAGCAACGGCAAGCCCAACTGCTCCAGTTCCCAGAACTTCAGGCTCATCATGGCCATGGTCAGGAACATCCCCAGGCTCACATCGCCCAGGGTGCTCACCGCGTTGTCCGGCAGCTCGATAAAGCGCGCACGGTCATTGAGGTTGCGCAGCAGGATCGCGACAAACATCGCACCGACGTACACCGGCAGGACAATCCCCACATGCGCCTTCAGCGCATCGCCAATCCAGAAGCCCAGCACCATGATCACCAGCACGCTGGTCAGCAGGCGCAGCCACATGCCCGCATCAATCGCCACCACAGGGGCCGCTTCACTGGCCTTGGCCAAGGCTTGCAGCTCACCGGACTGCTCGCTTTTCACCACCAGTTTCTTGCTGTCGATCAGGTAGCGCGCCAACGGGCTACCCAGCAACCCACCGGCAATCATGCCGAACGTCGCCGAGGCCAGGGCAGCAGTGGTTGCACCCGAGGTACCCAGGCTCTCGGCAATCGGCCCGAATGCCGCCGCCGCACCAAAACCGCCTTCCAGCGAGACCGCACCCGCCATGATCCCCAGCAGCGGATCAATGCCCAGTGCCTTGGCCATCACCACACCGACGGTGTTCTGCAGCAACGCCAGGCCCCAGCAAGCACCCAGGTAGATGAACAGGATCTTCCCGCCCTGGCGCAGCAGGCCAAGGCTGCCGCCCAGGCCGACCGTAGTGAAGAACATCACCATCAGCGGCGTCTGCATCGCCGTGTCGAGCTTGATGTCCAGCCATTGCTGGTCGCGCAGCAGCCACACGGCCAGGGCAAACCCGAAACCGCCGATCACCGGGGCCGGCACGCACAGCTGGCGCAGCCAGTAACTGTGCTTCTTCAATTGCGCACCCGTGGCCAGCAGCAACAAGGCCAGGGCGACGGTGGTCAGTGCATCCAGTTGCAGGGTCAGCATGGGCAAACACTCTTCTTTTTATAGTGAACAAAGGATGGGGTTGGGGGCGCGACTCAGTCGATCAGGCTGGCCAGCAGCCGTGCGCCGATGCGCGCGGTGCGGTTGTCCTGGTCAAGGCCGGGGTTGAGCTCGGCGACATCGGCCAAGCGCAATTTGCCGCTGGCCTTGGCCCGCCGGGCCAGGTGCTCGACCACCATCAGGTCGACGCCATGCGCGGACGGCGCGCTGACGCCGGGCGCTTGCGCCGCCGGCAGGACGTCCAGGCACAGGGTCATGTAGAGGTGGTCGATACCGCTGAGGAAGGCATCAAGAAAACGCTCCATCTCCGGCATGTCCCAGGGCTGCATCTGCCGGTCCAGCAGGTAGCGCACATTGAGTCGCTCGGCCTGGTCGAACAGCGCCTGGGTATTGTTGAAACGGCTCACGCCCAGGCAGCAGTAGTCAAATGGCATGTCGGCCTGCTCGCAGTACTCGGCGATCTGCCGGAACGGCGTGCCAGAGCTGCTGCGCTCGGCATGGCGCAGGTCGAAATGCGCATCGAAATTGAGGATGCCGATACGCGGGGCAGGCGTCTCGCGGCGCAGGTGCTCGGCCAGGCCAAGGAAGCTGGCGAAGGCGATTTCATGCCCGCCGCCCAGGCCCAGCGGCAGATGGCCGTCGCCCAGCAGTTCGGTCATGGCCTTGGCGTAGGCCAGTTGGGCGCCTTCCAGGTCGTTGCCGACGCAGTCGATATCCCCGGCATCATAGAGCGGGCAGTCGCTGTGCCAGGCCAGGTTGGCCAGGGCCTTGCGCAAGGCCGGTGGCCCCTGGCGCGCGCCACTGCGGCCCTGGTTGCGGGTGACGCCTTCGTCACAGGCCAGGCCCAGCAATGCGATGCCGGCGGGCTGGCCCGCCTGGCTCGGTTTTACCCATTGGTGCCAGCGGCGCGCCGCCTGGCCTTCGCCCGCGTCGATGCGGCCCTGCCAATGTGCCAGGACAGAAGTGGTGGTCATTGCGTTTACTCCGGGTGAATTCAGTCGAGTCGGGCGCTGACGCGCAGGGCCACTTCGCGGGTCCAGCGGGTCAGCCGTTCGGCGCTCTGCTCGGCGCGAAAGGCCGGCGCCATGAGGCTGATCGCGCCGTGCAGGCGGTTGCGGCTGTCGACCACTGGGGCACTCACGCCCCAGATGCCTTCATCGATTTCACTGAGGCTGACGGCGTAGCCCTGCTCGCGAATGGCGATGAAGCTCTGTTGATAGGTGGCCAGTGCGTCATCTTCGACGCCCTGCTCTTCGAGGATGGCCTGGCTGCGCAGCGCGTCCATGTGGGCGAGCAGCACCCGTGCCGAAGCGCCGACCCGCAGCGGCTGGGCCAGGCCTTTCTGGTAGCAGCAACGCAGCGGCTGCGGGCTGTCGATCAGCTCGATGCAGATCGCCTGGCCGTTGCTGGGGACCATCAGCGCAACGCTTTCCTGGCTGAGTTCGGCCAGGCGCTTGAGTTCGGGTTTGGCCAGGGTGACCAGGACGGCTTCGCGGTCGAATTTTTTTGCCAGTTGCAGGCAGGCCGGGCCGGGCAGATAGCGGCCCTGGCCATTGTCTTCGGCCAGGCCCCAGCGCAGCAGGGTTTTCAGATGGCGATAGGTGCTGCTGAGTGGTTGCTCGAGGTTCAGCGACAGTTCCTTGGCCGAGAGGGCTTCATCGGCTTGCCCCAGGGCAACAAGGATCTGCAAGAGTCGGTCGGTAGGCGTGTTGTAGTTCATTGGGCGCTCTCCTTGCACACAGGGTGCACGGGGTTTCCCAATTAGTGAAACGGGATTCCTACTGAGTGGGAAATGGACTACCGATAACCGACAAGTGGTGTGTGGGACAAGGTGCGGGCCCCATCGCCGGACGAGCCCGCTCCCACGGCGAGTATTGCCTCTGTGGGAGCGGGCTCGTCCCGCGATAGCGTCACCGCCGACTCAGGCTGGAATGGCCAGATAAGCCTGTTCATCCCCCGGGCTGCGCTGAAAATGCCGTTTATATTCGCGGCTGAACTGCGAGGTACTCTGATAGCCCACCCGGTGCGCCACCTGCGCCACCCCCAGGCCTTCGCCAATCAGCATCTGCTGCGCCTTGAGCAGGCGCAGTCGCTTGAGGTACTGCATCGGCGACACCAGGGTCGTGCGCTTGAAATGCTCATGAAAGGTCGACGCACTCATGTTCGCGCAACTGGCCAGTTCCTCGACGCTCAACGGCTCGGCATAGTGCTCGCGCAAATGGCTCAGCGCCGCCGCGATCCGCGCAAAATGCCCCTGCTGCTCGACCAGTGCCCGCAACACCCCGGCCTGCGGCCCGCGCAGCGCCACATAAAGCACCTCGCGTACCCGCGCCGCACCCATCACCTGGCACTCCAGCGGGTCCTGCAAACAGCGCAGCAAGCGCTCGACACTGTCACGCATCGGCGCATCCAGCGCCGCCGAGGTCATCGACTCCGGCGTCTGTGCAGCAATCTGTTCATCCACTGGCAGCCCCATTGCCTGGACCAGTTCGCCCAAGACGATCCGGTCAATCGCCACCGCCACCCCGAGCAGCGGCTCATCCTCGGTGGCAAAGGTCTCGCACATGAACGGCACCGACAGCGCCTGCACCAGGTAATGCCCCGCCCCGTATTCCAGGGTGCGCGGCCCCAGGCGGGCCAGCTTGCTGCCCTGGGCGAGGATCATCAGGCTCGGCTCGTAGATCTGCGGGCTGCTCGCCACATAGTGGTTCCAGGACAGCACCTGGACCTGCGGCAGGCGTGTGTCGACAAAGCCTGGACGCAGCGCCAACGGCGCGATCAGGGCACACAGCGTGGCGTTTTCAGCGGAACGGGAAGTCAGTTGCATGGGAAACCGGAACGGAGGATCAGACACTCGCATCATCGCAGCTCTGTGGCCAATTGCACGCAGCCAGGAGCATTCCCGGAGGATTGGGCATGACACCCGGAGGAATGCGAATGGGCGCCACACCCGGCCGGCAGCAGAATGCGCTCACTTTCATCCGTCATCGCTTTGCGAGGTTCACCATGTATACCGCTATCGGTTATGCCGCCCAATCGGCCAGCACTCCCCTCGCCCCCATGACCTTCCAGCGCCGCAGCCCGCGCCCGGATGATGTCGCGATCGACATCCTGTATTGCGGCGTGTGCCACTCCGATATCCACCAGGCACGCAACGAATGGGGTATCGCCGTGTACCCATTGATGCCCGGCCACGAAATCGTCGGCAAGGTCACCGCCGTTGGCGCCAATGTCACTGGCCATAAAGTCGGCGACCTGGTCGGCGTCGGCTGCATGGTCGACTCGTGCCGACACTGCGAAGCCTGCAAGGCAGATCTCGAGCAATACTGCCTCGAAGGCCCGACCCTGACCTACGCCACCCCGGACCGCGTCGACGGCAGCAACACCATGGGCGGCTACTCCAGCAGCATCGTGGTCAGCGAGCATTTCGTGGTGCGCATTCCCGAAGGCCTGGACCCCGCCAGCGCCGCGCCGATCCTCTGCGCCGGGATCACCACCTATTCGCCGCTCAAGCATTACGGCGTCAAGGCCGGTGACCGCGTCGGCATCCTCGGCATGGGTGGCCTGGGCCACATGGGCATCAAGTTCGCCAAGGCACTGGGCGCCGAAGTGACGCTGTTCACCCGCTCGGCGAGCAAGGCCGAAGAAGCTCGCCGCCAAGGTGCCGACCATGTGATCGTGTCCACCGACCCCGCGCAGATGCAGGCCGCTGCCGGGCATTTCGACTTCCTGCTCGACACCATCCCGGTGCAGCACGACCTCAACCCTTACCTGGAAACCCTGAGGTTTGACGGCGTGCACATCCTGGTCGGCCTGATCGAACCCATCGACCCGGCCCTGCACGCCGCCAACCTGGTGATGAAGCGTCGGGTATTGGCCGGCTCGTTGATCGGCGGTATCGCTGAGACCCAGGAAGTCCTGGACTTCTGCGCCGAGCACGGCATCACCTGCGACATCGAGATGCTCGACATCCGCCATATCAACGAGGCCTATACGCGCATGATCGCCGGCGACGTGAAGTACCGCTTCGTCATCGACATGGCCACGCTCAACGGCTGAGATGGCTGAACAACTGGCTGCCCAGGGTCTGGGCAGTATCCAGGTGCGGCGCCGGGTCTTGGCTTTCCGAGTCCAGCAGCAGGTGTGAGGTGATCACCTGGGCGCCGCAGTAGTCGAAAATGCCGTGATCGATCTGGGTCTGCATGGCCTTGGCATAGCCATGGCGCTCCAGCGTGCCGGCGTCACCACCACCCAGGGCAACCAGGTGCACGCGCAGGTGACGCAGCTTCTTCACCAACTTGCCTTCCTCGCTGTCATAGGCCCAGCCGCCGGTGAACACCCGGTCGATCCAGCCTTTGAGCAAGGCTGGCATCGACCACCAGTAGATCGGGAACACCAGCACCAGCGTATCGGCAGCGTCGATACGCGCCTGCTCGGCCAGCACATCTTGCGGTACCGCCCCCTGGGCGCTGAACAAGGCGCGGTCAGCCAGGTTGAAACGCGGGTCGAACCCTTCAGCGAACAAATCGGCAATCTCGAACGTATCGGCCGGGTTGGCCTGTACCAGGCCCTGCCCTACCTGCCTGGCCAGGCTGTGAGTGAGCGACGCTGGTTCCGGGTTGGCAACAACGATCAGTGCATGCATGGCGAACTCCTGGGCAAAATTTGCAGATGAGACCTGAAGCTCATATGCTAGGGATAAGTTACCCTTAGTAAGTTACGTTTGGTATATAAGACATGTCAAGCAGTGAATTGCAGGTAAAACCGCGCCGTCGACTGTCCCGTGAGGACCGTCAGCGGCAATTGTTGGATGTCGCCTGGCAAATGGTTCGCGCCGAAGGCACCGATGCGCTGACCCTGGGCCGCCTGGCCGAGCAGGCCGGGGTGACCAAGCCGGTGGTGTACGACCACTTCAGTACCCGGTCAGGCTTGCTCGCCGCGCTGTACCAGGAATACGACACACGCCAGACCGCCCTGATGGACGCCGCGTTGCACGCCAGCGAAGCCACCCTTGCCGGCAAGGCCAGGGTGATTGCCTCGTCCTACGTCGAGTGCATCCTGACCCAGGGTCGGGAAATTCCGGGGGTCAGTGCCGCCCTGGCCAGCTCGCCGGAGTTGGAGGCGATCAAATGCGGGTACGAAAGCGCATTCATGGACAAATGCCGGGCCCAGCTTGGCCCGTTCGTGGAAGGTGGCGCGTTGTCTGCGGCAGGTCTGATCGGCATGCTTGGCGCCGCCGAGGCGTTGTCACATGCGGCCGCGATGGCCCAGATCACCCCGCAGGACGCCGAAGAAGAACTGTTCCAGAGCATCGTGGCGATGGTCCAGCGGGCCGCGCAAGCGCACTGAATACGCTGCGCGGCCAGGGCATGACTCAATGCACGTGAGCAGGCGCGCCGAGCAGGAACGCTTCGATTTCGTGGGCGCTGGCGTGTGGGTCTTCCTGCATGAAGCAATGCCCACCCGTCACTTGCCGAGGCTCGATCTGCGTATTGAGCCCCGCCCAACGCTTGAGTGACACCGGCACAAAGGGATAGGTTCTTTCGCCGTGCAGCACCAGGCTCGGGGTTTTCACCTGGGCCAGGGCTGCCCACATGCGGTGCGGGAAGGAACTGAAGATCTCGACTTCGCGGCTCGGCCGACACTTGAGCACCACCCCTTCACCGCAATCGCCGATGGCGTGATCGACATACGCCTGCAAGGCGCCATCGCTCCAGCCCTTGAAGATGCCCCGGCCATGCAGCGAGGCATGCGCCGCCTCGCGGTCGGGCCAGTAGCTGCGGCGTGTCGCGGCCTTGCGGGCGAGGTTGTGCCGGCGGTGCATGCCGAACCAGGCGGCAACGCCCATCACCCCGATCATCGAGCGGCTGAACACCACCGGGTCGAGCAGTACCGCGCGCTCAAACAACTGCGGCTCACGGGCCAGCATCAGCCCGGTCAGCACCCCGCCAAAACTGTGGCCAAGGGCGTAGCACGGCACCTCGGGGTATTCCGCCCGACCGGCCTGGAATGCTTCAATGGCCAGCTCGGCGCTGCGGTTCCAGCCCACGAAGGCCCCGCCATGATCGCTGTCCCCATGCCCTTGCACATCGCTGAGCCAGAGGTCGAAGCGCTCGGCCAGCACTTCCAGCATGGGCTGGTAGGCCAAGCTGCAAAAACCCGTGCCGTGGATGAAGTGCAGCAGCGGCTTGCCGCTGGCTGGCGAGCGCCAGCCGCGCAAGGTGAAGTGTTCGGCGCAATCATGCGACCAGGGGATCAGTTCCATCGGGACTCGCTGCAAGGCTCAAGAAAAGCCGGATTCTACAAACAGCAGTGGATACAGCGATAGCACCAAGAGTGCGGCCATCAGCAGATTGAACGCCTTCAACCAGCGCGGGTCTTGCAGAACCGTGCGCAAGGCGCTGCCGAACATGACCCAGACGCAGACGCTGGGCAGGTTGACGATGGCGAACACCACCGAGATCACCACCACGTTGAACAGGTAGCCCTGGGCGGGTGTATAGGTGGTAATGGCGCCAATCGCCATGACCCAGGCTTTCGGGTTTACCCACTGGAAGGCCGCCGCGCCCCAGAACCCCAGCGGCTTGCGACTGCCAGGCTCGGCGGCCGAGAGCGGGCCGGAGGTGGCGATCTTGTAGGCGAGGTACAACAGGTACGCGGCGCCGACGTAGCGCAGCACGGTATAGGCCAGCGGGTATGCCTTGAACACCTCGCCCAGGCCCAGCCCTACCGCCAGTACCATCACCATGAACCCGATGCTCACGCCCAGCGCATGCGGAATGGTGCGCCGCGCGCCGAAGTTCACCCCCGAGGCCAGCAGCATGGTGTTGTTCGGGCCAGGGGTGATCGAGGACACGAAGGCGAACAGGATGAAGGCAAACAGCAGGTCGAGTGAGGTGAGCATGGCAGCGGTCCTGGCGATGGGGCGGTGATTGACACTACCCAACACGCGCCGATCAGCTGCGATACAGTTGCGCAAAATTGTGCCGCTACACTTCACTGTCCTGGAACAGACCCATCTGCCGGTCGATCAGCGCACTGAAATCATCCCCAACAAATGGCAGGATCGCGTCGGCAATTGGCTGCAATTGCCGGCTCAAATAGTGCTCGTAGTCGATGCCGCTGCGGCGGTTCTCCAGGGGCTCCGGCCCGCCCAGGGTGATCACGTAGCTGATCCAGCCACCGTTCTGGTATTGACGCGGACGGCCCTGGCGGTCGTTGTATTCATCGGCCATGCGCGCCGCCCGTACATGCGGCGGTACATTGCGCTGGTAGTCAGTGAGCGGCCGGCGCAGGCGCTTGCGGTACACCAGCAACTCGTCCAGTTCACCCGCCAGGGTCTGGCGCACATAGCCGCGCAGGTACTCCTGGTAAGGCCGGCGCTGGAAGATCCGCTGATACAGCTCCTGCTGAAACTGCCGGGCCAGCGGCGACCAATCGGTGCGCACGGTTTCCAGGCCCTTGTAAATCATCTCGTCCTGCCCGTCGGCACGCTGCACCAGCCCGGCATAGCGTTTCTTGCTGCCCTCCTCCGCGCCGCGGATGGTCGGCATCAGGAAGCGCTTGTAATGCGTTTCGAATTGCAGCTCCAGCGCGCTCACCAACCCGTAGGTGTCCTGCAGGTGCTCGCGCCACCAGTCATTGACCAACTGCACCAGGCTGCGCCCGATACGGCTCGCGTCAGCTTCATCATGGGCGCTCTTGAGCCAGACGAAGGTGGAGTCGGTGTCCCCGTAGATCACCGTGTAGCCCTGGGCCTCGATCAGCTCGCGGGTGCGGCGCATGATTTCATGCCCGCGCATGGTGATCGACGACGCCAGGCGCGGATCGAAGAAGCGGCAACCGCTGGAGCCGAGCACGCCATAGAAGGCATTCATGATGATTTTCAGCGCCTGGGACAGCGGCGCATTGTTTTCTCGCTTGGCTGTTTCCCGCCCCTGCCAGACACGCTCGACAATCGCCGGCAGGCAATGTGTCGTGCGCGAGAAACGCCCACCGCGAAAGCCCGGCACGGAATGCTCGTCGTCCGGCTTACGCAAGCCCTCCACCAAGCCAATCGGGTCGATCAGGAAGGTGCGGATGATCGACGGGTACAGGCTCTTGTAGTCCAGCACCAGCACCGATTCGTACAGCCCCGGCCGCGAATCCATGACAAACCCGCCGGGGCTGGCTTCTTCCGGCTTGCCGCCCAGGCTCGGCGCAACAAAACCCTGGCGGTGCATCAGCGGGATATACAGGTGACAGAACGCCGCCACCGAACCGCCGCTGCGGTCAGCGGGCAAACCGGTGACCGTGGCGCGCTCCAGCAGGAAGGTCAGCAACTCGGTCTTGGCGAAAATCCGCGTTACCAGCTCGCAGTCCTTGAGGTTGTAGCGGGCCAGGGCCGGCTTGTCCTCGGCGAACATGCGGTTGATTTCGTCCATGCGCTGGTACGGCGTATCGATGGCCTTGCCTTCGCCGAGCAGGGTCTGCGCGACGTTCTCAAGGCTGAACGAGGGGAAACTCCAGGTGGCCGAGCGCAGCGCCTCGATGCCGTCGATGATCAGCCGCCCGGCAGCCCCGGCAAAGAAATGCGCGCGGCTGCCATGCTCGCGCCACTCCATCACCTCGCCGCCACGCCCCAGGCGCAGCGGCACCTTCAATTGCTCGGCATGCTTTTGCAGGACGCGCAGGTCGAACTGCACCAGGTTCCAGCCGATGATCGCGTCCGGGTCATGCACGGCCAGCCATTGGTTCAGGCGCTCCAGCAACTGGGCGCGGGTGTCGCAATATTCCAGGTCGAAGTCGACGCCCGTGGCATCGCCATTGGCCGGCCCGAGCATGTACACCTGGCGCTGGCCACAGCCTTCAAGGGCAATCGAATACAGCTCGCCGCGCTCGGTGGTCTCGATGTCCAGCGACACCAGTTTCAGGGTGGGTCGATAACTCGGTGCGGGCTTGAGCTGGGCCTCGGTCAGCAGGCCATTGCCATCGGGCGTACCGCTGAAGCTAACCGGCGCGGTAATGAAGCGCTCCATGAGGAAGCGCTCCGGCGGGCGGATATCGGCTTCCAACACGTCGATACCCGCCGCGCGCAAGCGCTTGTCCAGCTGGATCAACTGGCGGTGCTGGCGGCAATAAAGGCCCAGCACCGGACGCTGCTCGAAGTCGCGAAGGGCCAGGGGGCGCAGTTCCACATCGCGCTCCCCGCGCAGCACGACCTCGGCCCGCTCGCGCTGCTCGGCGGGGATGAAGGCCACGGAAGTCTGCACCGGCAAACGTACCTGACGTGGGCCCTGGTCGGTTGCCAACCAGAACTCCACTTGCGTACCGCCCGGCGTATCTCGCCACTGACGGGTCAGGACGAAGCCCTGTTGTACCTCCACCGCTGCAACCTCACACACTCGACTGTGGGTGGATTCTACCTGAGGCGCAACGCCTTAGCCGGGATTGCGACCGCCCAGCGGGAAACCGTGGCGATCAGCACGCCAGGTCAAGGCCAGCGCCACGCCTAGCAGCGCGACCAACACCCAGGGGAAGCTGCCAACGCCCACCTGACTCAGCAATACCCCGCCCACCACGCCGCCGCCGGCAACGGCAAGGTTCCACACCGTGACGATCATCGACTGCGCGACATCCGCGCCCTCGCCCGCCGCGTCGGCACTGGCGGTTTGCAGCAAGGTGCCCGCACCGCCAAAGGTCAGGCCCCAGAGCACGACGCTAAAGTACACCAGCGAAGGTTCACCCGTGCTCAAACCAAGCAGTACCGAGGCCACGCCAAAACCGGCCAGGCTCCCCAGTACCAGGCGGCGCAAGTGCCGGTCGATCAACGCCCCGACCACGACAATCCCGCCCAGTGCCGCCAGGCCGAACAGCAGCAACACCTGCCCGGTGTGCCCCACCAACCCGGCAGCGGCCAGGAACGGCACGATGTAGGTGTAGAGGATGTTGTGCGCCAGCACCCAGGTCAGAATCACCGCCAACACCGAACGTACCCCCGGGGTGGTCAGAACCTGGACAAAGCCAGCGCGTTTGCCCGGTGGCAGGCCGGCGAAATCCGGCACCTTGGCCAGCACCCAGGCAATCAGCACCAGTGTCACCACCGACATCAGCGCGAAGGTCGGGCGCCAGCCGAACAAATCACCGAGCCAGGCCCCGGCCGGCACCCCCAGGGACAGCGCAATCGGCGCGCCGATCATGGCTACGGCCATCGCCCGGCCCTGCTGGCTGGCACTGACCATGCGCCGGGCGTACCCGGCAATCACCCCCCAGGCCAGGCCCGCCGCCACCCCGGCCATGAAGCGTGAGGCCAGCGTCAGGCTGTAGTCCTGGGAGATGGCGGTGAGGGTGTTGAACACCCCGAAACCGACAATCGCCAGCAACAACACCCGGCGCCGGCGCCAGCCCTGGGTCCAGGTCACCAGGGGAATGGCCGACAGCAACGCGCCCAGCGCAAAGGCCGTCACCAACTGCCCGGCCATCGCCTCGCTGACCTGCAAGCCGCCGGCGATATGCCCGAGCAGGCCGGCTGGCAAAGTCTCGGTAAGGATCGCGATAAATCCCGCCATCGACAGCGCGAGCAAGCCGGACAGCGGCAACGGCGGTTCGGCGGCATCCGCCTGGGTAAGGCCGGCTTCGGCCGGGCAACTGCTCTGGGACATGGTGCTGCTCCTGTGAATTGACGTTGCAGCACGATAGGCTCTCGTCAACTACGGAACAAGATGGTTAGAATTCCGCTTAACACGGACATCAATGTCCGTAATTGGAGATCGCGCGTGGATAGCCTCAGTGGCTTTGTAGTGTTCATCAAGGTGGCGGAAACCCGCAGCTTCGTCGCGGCGGGCAAGGCCCTGGGGGTGAGCGCGTCGGCGGTCGGCAAGCGGGTTGCGCGCCTGGAGCAGAAACTCGCCGTACGCCTGTTCCACCGCAGCACCCGCAGCATCACCCTGACCGCCGAGGGCACGCTGTTCCTGGAGCGCAGCCGGCGCATCCTGGCCGAGATCGAAGCCACCGAACTGGAGCTCACCCAGGCCAGCCAGGCGCCACGTGGCCGCCTGCGGGTCAGCCTGCCGCAAATGAGCGGGATGATCGTGCCGCTGCTCAGCGACTTCATTGCCCAGTACCCGCTGATCGAGCTGGACCTGGACTTCAGCGACCGCATGGTCGATATCGTCGGCGAAGGCTTTGACGTGGTCCTGCGCACCGGCGAGCTGTCGGACTCGCGCCTGATTGCCAAGCGCCTGGGCAATTTCCGCCAGGTACTGGTCGGTTCGCCCGCCTACTTCCAATGCCGAGGCACACCGCTGCTGCCCAGCGACCTGCTCGAACACCATTGCCTGCATTACCGCTTCGTCACCAGCGGCAAGATGCAGCGCTGGCCGCTGCGTAAAATTGAAGGCATGGCCGATGTCGAGATCCCGGTGAACATGGTGTGCAACCATCTGGAAACCCGTATCTGCTTCGCCCTGCGCGGGCAAGGCATCGCCTGCCTGCCAGACTTCACCGTGCGCGACGAATTGGCCAGCGGTGCCTTGGTGACGGTGCTGGAGGAGCACCTCGAGCGCAGTGGCAGCCTGTTCCTGCTGTGGCCGTCGAGTCGTCAGCTGGCACCAAAATTGCGCGTATTTATCGATTTCATGGAGCAGCGCCTGTTTCCTGGCGCCACCTGCCCCTGAACCCGCTACGTCCATCGCCCATCTGCGCCGATGGCTTTCGGGACACCCCACGCTGCGGCTAGAATGACGCCGCATTCAAGGAACGCTGAGCCGAAGGACCGCCGGATCTACCCATGAACAGAGCAACAGAATTTATCCGCCCGCCAACCTTCGGGCACAAGGATCACCAACGTGCGGTTTGATCGTCCCTTCTATTCGCTGATGTGCCTGCTGCCTTTGATGGCCTGGGCAGACGAACCTCGCATCGATCCTCACGCCGACCTGCTCTACCGTCAGGCCCTGCCGCTCCTGCAGAGTGCCGACACGCAGAGCAGCACCCTGTCGCTGAACGACCGCCCGAGCGAAAAGGATCTGATGAGCCAGGTGCAAGCACTGGGGCGCTCGCTGGAGCCGGCGGTGAACCTGCTGCAAAAGGCCGCCGAGTTGAATCATCCGGTCGCCCAGTACCGCCTGGCCTTGCACTACATCACCTACTTGCCCGCCGCCGAGATTTCTTCAGCCGTCTGCCCATTGCTTGACGCCAGCCTGCACCAGGGCTTTGCCCCGGCGGCGCTGGCGGTGGAAGGCTGGTGCCCGAACCTGCGCGAGCAGGCCGGCTATCGCCGGGCGCTGGAACGGGCTAACAGCCAGGCCAGCCAGTTTGCCGCCTACTACCCGCAACCGGCCATCCGCCTGCAATGCCTGCGCGAGCGGCCCAAGGGCCTGGCGATGCAATGGGGGCGCCAGCGCGATTTCCAGGCCGAAGTCTATCGCCTGCTGGCGAGCGTTGACCGCGTGCACCGCACGCAGTACTTCCAGAAAGCCGTCGACATCAACGGCTGCGCCACTGCCCAACGCCACCTGATCAGCCTCAACTGATCAGGTCACCGGCGCCGGGTTGAACAGGGTCAGGTCGTTGTGCAGACGGTGGCGTTCAGCCCAGGTGCGCTGACGGCCACTGGCGACCTCCAGGTACAGCTGGAAGATCTGCCAACCCAGCTCATCCAGGCTCAGACGCCCCGAGGTGACCTGCCCGGCGTCCACGTCGATCAGGTCCGGCCAGCGCTCAGCCAGCTGGGTGCGCGTTGCCACCTTGATCACCGGCACCATCGACAAGCCATAGGGCGTACCGCGCCCGGTGGTGAAGATGTGCAGGTTCATCCCGGCCGCCACCTGCAACGTGCCGCAGACAAAGTCACTGGCCGGCGTGGCGCAGTAGATCAGGCCTTTACCTCGCACCTTCTCGCCCGGCGCCAGCACCCCGGCAATCGCACTGGTGCCGGACTTGGCAATCGAGCCCATGGCCTTTTCAACGATGTTGTTCAGCCCGCCCTTCTTGTTGCCCGGTGTGGTGTTGGCACTGCGATCAGCCTGGCCGCGTTCCAGGTAGCGGTCATACCAGTCCATCTCGCGCACCAGCGCCTGGGCCACTTCGGCCGTGGCCGCGCGCGGCGTCAGCAGGTGAATGCCGTCACGCACCTCGGTGTTTTCGGAAAACAGCACGGTGGCCCCGGCCCTGACCAGCAGATCGGCCGCCACCCCCAGCGCCGGGTTGGCAGTGATCCCGGAGAACGCATCGCTACCGCCACACTGCATGCCGACCACCAGCTCCGAAGCTGGGCAGGTCTCGCGCTGGCGACGGTTCAGCTCGGCCAGGCGCGTGTCGATCATGCCGAGGATCTGCTCGACCATGCCGCTGAAACCTTGCGCCGAATCCTGCAGGCGGAACAGCCAGGCCTCTTCATCCTGGTCAGCCGTCAGCGCATCCCCCGGCATCAACTGCTGGGCCTGGAGCTTTTCGCAGCCCAGGCCGATGACTAGCGCCTGGCCACCGAAGTTGGGGTTGCGGCTGATGTTGTGCAGCGTGCGGATCGGAATGATCGCATCCGGGGCGTTGATTGCCACTCCGCAGCCGTAGCTGTGGGTCAGCGCGACCACATCGTCGACGTTTGGATAGCGCGGCAACAGTTCACGCCGAGCGCGTTCGATGCAATGCTCGAGCACGCCGGTCACACACTGCACAGTGGTGGTGACGCCAAGGATATTGCGGGTACCTACGCTGCCATCCGGGTTGCGAAAGCCTTCAAAGCTGTAGCCCTCCAGCGGCGCCTGGGTCGGTGGCACGGCGGTGGCCATCGGCAGGTTGTCCAGGCGTGGCGCGTCGGGGATGCTCAGCAGGGTCTCGCGTACCCAGCTGCCGGCGGCAATGGCCTGCAACGCATGGCCAATTACCGTGCCGTAGCGCACCACCGGCTCCCCCGCGGCGATATCGCGCAGGTTGACCTTGTGGCTCTGCGGGATCGCCTCGCAGGCGACCAGGCCGTCGGCGAAACAACCGCCGGCCGCCACGCCCTGTTCGTTGACCACCACCCCGACGTTGTCGTCCGGGTGCAGGCGGATGTAGCGCGGTGAGTCCTGATGTTGAATCAACTGCATGATGGAACCCTCACCTCAGGTACGCGCCGAGGCCATTTCGCCCGGTGCTTTTGTTGCGTCAGGCTGCTTTGGGCTGTCGATCAACTCGACCCGCTCGATCTTGCCGACAATCACCAGGTAGCTGAACACCGCCACCAGCGCATTGGCGCCGACATACACCAGGGCCCACTTGAACGAGCCGGTGGCGCTGATGATGTAGCCGATGACGATTGGCGTGGTGATCGAGGCAATGTTGCCGAAGGTGTTGAACAGGCCGCCAGACAACCCGGCAATCTGCTTGGGCGAGGTGTCGGCGACCACTGCCCAGCCCAACGCGCCGATGCCCTTGCCGAAGAACGCCAGGGTCATGAAGCCGACCACCATCCACTCCGCCTGGACATAGTTGCAGAACACCATGGTGGTGGACAGCATCAGGCCGCAGACGATGGGCAGCTTGCGGGCGAAGGTCAGCGAATGGCCACGGCGCAGCAGCCAGTCCGACAGCACGCCGCCGAGCACCCCGCCAATGAAGCCGCAGATGGCTGGCAGCGAGGCAACTATGCCGGCCTTGAGGATGGTCATGCCGCGTTCCTGCACCAGGTACACCGGGAACCAGGTCAGGAAGAAGTAGGTAATCGCGTTGATGCAGTACTGGCCCAGGTACACCCCCAGGAGCATGCGGCTGGTCAGCAGTTGCTTGATGTAGCCCCATTTCGGCCCGTCGTTGCCACGGCGCTGGTCCATGTCGACCAGGCCGCCGTTCTGTTCGATATGGGCAAGCTCGGCAGCGCTGATGCGCGGGTGTTCCTTGGGGTTGTAGATGGTCTTCAGCCAGATGCCGGAGAACAAAATGCCCAGCACCCCCATCACCACGAACACGTGCTCCCAGCCAAAGTGGAAGACGATCCAGCCCATGATCGGCGCGAACAAGGCGGTGGCAAAGTACTGCGCCGAGTTGAACACGGCCGAGGCAGTGCCCCGTTCGGCGGTTGGGAACCAGGCAGCGACAATGCGCGCATTGCCCGGGAACGACGGGGCTTCGGCAAAGCCCACCAGAAAGCGCAGGATGAACAGCGTGGTCACCGCCCAGGCCACCGGCATGCCGCCGACGAAACCTTGCAGCAGGGTGAACAGCGACCAGGTGAAGATCCCGGCGGCGTAGACTTTTTTCGAGCCGAAGCGGTCGAGCAACCAGCCGCCGGGGATTTGACCCGCGACATAGGCCCAGCCGAAGGCCGAGAAGATATAGCCCAAGGTGACCGCATCGATACCCAGGTCTTTTTGCAGGCTGGAGCCGGCAATGGCAATGGTGGCGCGGTCGGCATAGTTGATCGTGGTCACCAGGAACAGCATGAGCAGGATCAGGTAGCGAACGTGCGATTTGTTTTCGCTTTGCATGGCGGTTAACTCCCACTAATTATTGTTGTGCGGGTAGCAATTTTCCGCGGCCCGTTCGACGAACGGGCCGTTGGCGAGGTCAGGCGCCGATGTAGGTGGTCTTTACCGTGGTGTAGAACTCCTGGGCGTAACGACCCTGCTCACGCGGGCCATAGGACGAACCTTTGCGCCCGCCGAACGGTACGTGGTAATCCACCCCGGCCGTGGGCAGGTTGACCATGACCATGCCGGCCTGGGCGTTGCGCTTGAAGTGGTTGGCGTACTTGAGCGAGGTGGTGGCGATACCGGCCGACAGGCCGAATTCGCTGGCGTTGCACGCCTCGAGGGCCTGCTCGTAATCCTTGACGCGCAAGATGCTGGCCACCGGGCCGAAGATTTCCTCACGGTTGATGCGCATCTGCGCGCTGGTCTCGCTGAACAAGGCCGGGGCCATGTAGTAGCCATCGGTGGCACGGCCGAGGCGTTCACCGCCGCAGAGCAGGCGTGCCCCTTCCTGCTGGCCAATGGCGACATACTCCAGGTTCTGCGCCAGTTGCGCCTCGGACACCACCGGGCCGATATCGATGCCGCTTTCCAGGGCATGCCCCACCTTGATCTTCGCCATGCGTTCAAGCATCGCTTCGACAAAGCGCGGGTAAATCCCCTCGGTGACAATCAGCCGGCTGGATGCCGTGCAGCGTTGACCGGTGGAATAGAAGGCACTTTGTACCGAGAGCTCCACGGCCTGCGCCAGGTCTGCGTCATCCAGTACCACCTGCGGGTTCTTGCCGCCCATTTCCAGTTGCACGCGCGCCTGGCGGGCCACACATTGCGCGGCGATGCGCCGGCCGACGCTCACCGAACCGGTGAAGCTCACCCCGGCCACGCCCGGGTGATTGACCAGCGCTTCACCGACCACGCTGCCGCGCCCCATGACCAGGTTGAACACGCCATCGGGGAAGCCTGCGCGGGAGATGATCTCCGCCAGCGCCCAGGCGCAGCCCGGTACCAGGTCGGCAGGCTTCATGACCACGCAGTTGCCGTAGGCCAGGGCCGGGGCGATCTTCCAGGCGGGGATCGCAATCGGGAAGTTCCATGGGGTGATCAGGCCGACCACACCGATGGGTTCACGGGTCACTTCGACGCCGACACCAGGGCGCACCGAGCCCAGCAGATCGCCGCTCAGGCGCAGGCACTCGCCGGCAAAGAACTTGAAGATATTGCCGGCGCGGGTCACTTCGCCCACCGCCTCGGGCAAGGTCTTGCCTTCTTCGCGTGCCAGCAATGCCCCCAGCTCGCTGCGTCGGGCGAGGATCTCGCTGCCCACCTTGTCCAGGGCGTCGGCGCGCACCTGCACGTTGCTTTGCGACCACGCCGGGAAGGCGGCTTCAGCGGCGGCAACTGCGTCCTGCACGCACTGGCTGTCAGCCTGGGCGTACTCGCCGACGACATCGGCAAGATCGGACGGGTTGTAGTTGGCGGCGTACTGCTCAGTGCACACCCAACGCCCGCCAATGTACTGCTTGAATTGTTCAGTCATGACAACCTCTGCCTTATTGCGCGCCCAGGGACTGGATCAGTGCATCAAGCTGCTCGACTTCATCAGGCAGCAGGTCGGTCAACGGCGCGCGGACCGGGCCGGCGTCGTGGCCGACCAGGCGGGCACCGGCCTTGATGATGCTCACGCCGTAGCCTTCGCAACGGTTGCGGATGGCCAGGTACGGCAGGAAGAAGTCATCAATCAGGCGGTTGACCGTGGCGTGATCGTCGGTGGCGACGGCGTTGTAGAAATCCATGGCCGTCTTGGGAATGAAGTTGAACACCGCCGAGGAATACACCGGCACGCCCAGGGCCTTATAGGCAGCGGCATAGACTTCAGCCGTCGGCAGGCCGCCGAGGTAGGTCAAGCGCTCGCCGAGGCGACGACGGATGGCCACCATTGGCTCGATTTCGCCGATGCCGTCCTTGAAGCCGATCAGGTTCGGGCAGCGCTCGACCAGTTGTTCCAGGCTGTCGGCATTCAGCCGGCAGACGTTGCGGTTGTACACCACCACCCCGAAATCCACCGACTTGCAGACCTGCTCGACGTGATTGACCAGGCCTTGCTGGCTGGCTTCGGTCAGGTAGTGCGGCATCAGCAGGATGCCGGCAGCGCCGAGGCGTTCCGCTTCCTGGGCGTAGGCAATGGCCTGGCGGGTCGGGCCGCCGGCACCGGCAAGAATCGGCACCTGGCCCTTGCAGGTATCGACCGCAGTCTTGATCACCTGGCTGTACTCGTTCGGCTCAAGCGAGAAAAACTCGCCGGTCCCCCCCGCTGCGAACAGCGCACTGGCGCCATACGGGGCCAGCCATTCCAGGCGACGGGCGTAGGTGTCCGCACGGAAGTCCCCCGCCGCGTCGAAGTCGGTCACCGGGAACGACAGCAGGCCGGAAGAGAGAATGGATTTGAGAGCGAGTGGGTTCATCGACGATCACCTTGAGCTGAAATTGTTATGGGCAGGTGGTGGAACAGTCGGCAGGCTGCCGGTTGTCGTACGTCATCGTACAACTCATGATAAATATCGACAAGTTGTACGATCTCTTATTTTTCAGCGGCGGGATGTTGATCGATGAAAGGTAGCGTTGCCGGCGCTCGGCCGGCACCGGTTCAGGCGCCCTGTTGGGCTGCCTCGTGGGCTTTGCGCAGGCGTTCGCGGCTGTTGGTCAGGTGCAGGCGCATGGCGGCGCGGGCACCGTCGGCGTCACCTCGGGCAATCGCGTCATAGATGTCTTCATGTTCGCGATTGACCCGCGCCAGGTAGTTCGCCTGGTCGTCATGGGCGATACGCGCCGAGTTCACCCGGGTACGCGGGATGATGCTCGCCCCCAGGTGCCCCATGATGTCGGTGAAATAGCGGTTGCCGGTGGCCTCGGCAATGCGAAAGTGAAACTGGAAATCCGCCGCCACTGCATCGCTGCCGTGGGCCTGGCTGCGTTGCAGCGCATCCAGCGCCTCGCGCATGGACTGCAACTGCGCCGGTACGCGCCGCTGCGCGGCAAGGCCTGCCGACTCCACTTCCAGGCTGATACGCAGCTCCAGAATGGCCAGCACGTCGCCCAGGGTGACGATGGTGGCCGGGTCGATGCGAAACGGCCCGTCGTTGGGCAGGTCCAGCACGAAGGTGCCGATGCCGTGCCGGGTTTCCACCAGGCCGCCGGCCTGCAAGCGCGAAATGGCTTCGCGCACCACGGTGCGGCTGACCCCCTGCTGGGTCATGATCGCCGATTCGGTGGGCAGCTTTTCACCCGGCTTGATCTGGCCATCGCGGATGCGCTGGGTCAGCTCGGCGACCAGGTCCTGGGCGAGGCTGCGGGGACGTTTGCGGGGGGCGGCGGTAATCGACATGGTTCACAGGTTGTCTGACAAGTGGTACGTCATCCTACCTCATCGTCACGCGGTCGTCTTGCCCGCCCCTCGCCAGATAATCCGCGTGCATAGCAAGATCGTTCAAGCCTCGCAGCGAACGCTCTGGCATGCTGATCGACCGACTCAGAACCTGTGCCTTCCCTATGTCGACCCACCCTGCCCTCGCCCGCCACGCCTTCACCCGTGGCGCCATCGCCATCCTGCCGCTTTCTTTGGCCGTTGCGCCGTGGGGCTTGCTGGCCGGTTCGATGGCGATTGAAGCTAACCTCACGCCGCTGGAAGGCCAGGGCCTGTCGGCGATTGTCTTTGCCGGTGCGGCCCAGCTTGTGGCGATCGGCATGCTCAAGGGCGGCGCCAACCTGTTCTCGATCCTGCTGACCACCTTGTTGCTGACTTCGCAGCACCTGCTGTATGGGTTGTCGATGCGCCCGGTGCTGTCCGACCTGCCAGTGCGCTGGCGCATGGGCCTGGCATTCCTGTTGACCGACGAGTTCTTCGCCCTCGTCAGCCAATACGACAAACAGCAGTTCAACCGCTGGTACGCCCTGGGCGTCGGGCTGACGTTCTATATCGCCTGGAACCTGTTCACCCTGGCCGGCATCGTGTTGGGGCGCAATATCCCGCACCTGGATCAACTCGGCCTGGACTTCTCCATCGTCGCCACCTTTGTCGCGCTGATCGCCCCGGTGGTGCGCAATGTACCCACGGTGGTATGCGTGGCCGTGTCGTTGTTCTGTTCGGTACTGTTCAGCTATTGGCACTGGGAAACCGCGCTGGTGGCCGCCGGCCTGCTGGGCATGACGGCCGGTTTCATCTGTCAGAAATTCTCGGGAGCACGTGCATGACCTTTGTAGTGATCTTCGGCATGGGCCTGGTGGTCTTTCTCAACCGCTACGCGTTCATCGAACCCCGGCTGCCGTTGCGCTTGAGCTCCAATGCGCGGCAGTTCCTCGGCTTTGCGGTGCCGGGCATGCTCACGGCGATTTGCGGCCCGATCGTGTTCCTGCCCAATCACCAACTGGACCTGAGCCCGAGCAGCCCGTACCTGGTCGGTTCGCTGGTGGCCATCGTGCTGGTGTTGTTGACCCGCAGTACCTTGTTCAGCATGCTGGCGAGCATGGCGTTTTTCTTTGTCTATCGCTGGTGGCTCAACGGCGCGTAAATGAAAACCTCTCCTTTGGAACAGACCCGCTTCTGGCAGGCCCAGGCACTGGGCGACATCGAAATGCTGCATGCCCGCTACGTGCAGCAGCGCTTCGCCCCGCATGTGCATGAAGGGTATGTGATCACCATCATCGAGTCCGGTGCCCAGCGTTTCTGGCACCGTGGCAGCGAGCACCTGGCGCCGGTCGGGAGCATGGTGTTGATCAATCCGGATGAGCTGCACACCGGCGCCAAGGCCCACGAGCAAGGCTGGCGTTATCGCGGTTACTACCCTGATACCGAGCGCATTACCGGGGTGCTCGACGAGCTGGAGCTCAAGCGTTGCGGGCTGCCGATTTTCGATGCCAGCGTGATCCAGGACCCGCAACTGGCCAGGGCATTCAGTGGGCTGCACTGCTCGGCCGAGCATGACGCCAGTGCATTGGAGCAGCAAACGGCGTGGCGCGAAGCGGTGTTGATGCTGGTACAGCGCCATGCGCGGGTGCGTGGCACCCCGTTGCCCGGGCACGAGCCGGGGGCGGTGGCACGGGCCAAGGAGCTGCTCGACAGCCTGCTGGCGTGTCCGCCGTCGCTTGAGCAACTGGCAGCTGAAGTGGGGTTGTCGCCGTTTCACTTTGCCCGAGTGTTTCGCCAGGCCACCGGGCTGCCGCCCCATGCGTGGCTCAAGCAACGTCGCCTGGGCCGGGCCCGGGAGATGCTCAGGCAGGATTGCCCGCCGCTGACGGTGGCATTTGCCTTGGGGTTTTCTGACCAGAGCCATTTGAACCGGCAGTTCAAGCAGGCGTATGGAGTGACGCCCGGGGAGTATCGGCGCGCCTGTTCGGGGCATTGAAGGCCCCATCGCGGGACGAGCCCGCTCCCACATGGGCTATCAGGATTTCTGTGGGAGCGGGCTCGTCCCGCGATGGGCAGTAATCAGACCTCAAGCAGTACCTGGAACCCACCAAAAATCATGCGTTGCCCATCAAAGGGCATGGGGTTGGCTGCCGGGTCCATGCGCGGGTCGCTCATCAGCTTCTGCATCCCGGCGTCGCGTTTTTCCCGTGATGGCCAGACAATCCAGGAAAACACCACCGTTTCGTCCGGCTTGAGCTTCACCGCCAACGGAAACGAAGTGAGCTTGCCATCCGGCACATCATCCCCCCAGCATTCGGTAACGCTCAGCGCCCCGCATTCCTTGAAGATCTCAGCGGCCGTTGTGGCGTGCTGCTTGAATTTTTCGCGATTGGCGGTGGGCACCGCCGCGACAAAACCATCTACATACGACATGAGGCAACTCCTGCCTTGGGTGTGTACGAGATGGTCGAACCCAGCGGTGCCGAATCGACAGGTTGGTCAGGAGAATTCAGGCGCAGCGACCAGCGGTCGCTGCGCAAGCACTGATCAGGCCGGAACGCCCAGGATGATATGCGATGCCTTGATCACCGCCGTGGCACTGACGCCCGGCGCCAGGCCCAGCTCGCTGACGGCGTGGCGGGTGACGATGGCATAGACCTCGGTGCCGCCGTTCAAACGCAGGGTAACTTCGGCATTGACCGCGCCATCGGTGACACTGATCACTTCGCCTTGCAGGCAGTTGCGCGCCGACAGGCGAATGTCGCTGGCTTCGGTCATCAGCATGACCCATGGTGCCTTGATCAGGGCGATGGCCGGCTTGCCCTGGGCAATGCCGAGGTTCTTGAGGCTTTCCAGGGTAACCACGGCAACCAGTTCCTCGCCGCCCGGCAGGGTCAGGGCGACTTCGGCATTGACCGAACCTTCCTTGACCTGGCTGACGGTACCTTTGAACACGTTGCGGGCGCTGACTTTCATGGTGACGATCCTTTTCTTGACTTGTAAGTTAGGTTTTGCGGATCTTCCAGTAAAGCGTTGTGTGATTACAAATACAGCGCAGTGCTGAGGTTACGCACGCGCCAGAGTATTCAGCCGATTCAATCACAGGCAGAATCGCCACGTTGCCACGCCGGCCGGCGTAGCGGCAAACCCTATGGATGGAGGAGCCTCATGAGCACTGCTTTGCTGATCATCGATGTGCAACAGGCGTTGTGCGAGGGCGAATACGCCACCCTCGATGCGCAGGGTGTGATTGCGCGAATCAACGCCATCAGCACCCAGGCCCGGGCCCAGGGCGTGCCGGTGATTGTGGTGCAGCATGAAGAGCACCAGGCGCCAATGCAGCATGGCAGCCCGGGCTGGCAGTTGCCCGAAACGTTGAGCGTCTCGGCGCAGGACATCTACGTGCGCAAGACCACCCCAGACTCGTTCAACAAGACCGACCTGCAGGCCCAGCTGGAAGCACGCGGCATCACGCGCCTGATCACCTGCGGCATGCAGAGCGACTTTTGCGTCGACACCACGGTGCGCCAGGCCTTGTCCCGTGGTTATGACGTGGTGCTGGTCAAGGATGGTCATACCAGCGTGGACAACGGCGTGCTGACTGCCCGAAAAATCATTGACCACCACAACGTCACCTTCGCCAACATGACCAGTTTCGGCCCACGCATCAAGGTGCTGCCAGCCGCAGAAGTGCGGTTTTAGCCCCGGTGGGAGCGGGCTGGTCCCGCGATGAATTCAAGCCAACCTCAAGCCTTGTCGATCCATCCAGACTGCACCTGATCACGCGGTGCCACTACCACCAATGTCTGCCCTAAAAATGCACAACAATTAGTACAAACATTAATTCTGATTGTTTATGCTGGCGGGCTTATGCCATGGCGCATCGCCACATCGACAAGTAACCGTCCATGAAACTATTGCTCGTTCTGTTATTCGCGCTGTCCATTGCCTACGTGCATTTTCGCGGCAAGGTACGCCACAAGATCACCCGCCAGCTGGGTGACCATTCCAGTTTCCTGGCCCCGGTCAACGCCTTCCTCTATCTGTTCTCCCGGTTGCCGGCCAAGCCGTACCTGCCGGTCGAGGCGTTCCCCGAGCTCAAGCCGTTGCAGGACAACTGGCAGGAGATCCGCGCAGAAGCCCAACAACTGCTGCATGTCGGCGAGATCAAGAGCTCGCAGAACTACGACGACGTCGGCTTCAACTCGTTCTTCAAGAGCGGCTGGAAGCGCTTTTACCTGAAGTGGTACGGCGAGAGCCACCCATCGGCGATGAAGCTCTGCCCGCGTACCACGGAGCTGCTGCAAGGCATCGGCTCGGTCAAGGCGGCGATGTTCGCCACCCTGCCGCCAGGCTCGAAGCTGGTGCGCCACCGTGACCCGTATGCCGGTTCCTACCGTTATCACCTGGGCCTGGACACGCCGAACGATGAAGGCTGCTACATCTGCGTAGACGGCGAAAACTATCACTGGCGCGACGGCGAGGCCGTGGTGTTCGATGAAACCTACATCCACTACGCCGCCAACCAGACCGACCACAACCGCATCATCCTGTTCTGCGACGTCGAGCGACCGCTGAAATACCGCTGGGCAACCGCCTTCAACCGCTGGTTCAGCAGCAATGTGATGGCCGCAGCGGCAGCGCCGAACGATGCCGGCGACAAGACCGGCGGCATCAACCGGCTGTTCACCCGCATCTACAAGATCCGCGAACGCGGCAAGGCACTGAAGAAGCGCAACCGCCTGCGCTACTACCTGGAAAAATGGCTGGTAGTAGCGGCGCTGGTACTGGTGTTCATCTACATCTGATCGACAGCCGGGGCCGCGTTGCGGCCTTCGCCGGCAAGGCATGTGCCGCGATGGGGTCACTGCTGCTGATACTGACTCAGATACTTGTCCAGCACCGCCTTGTCCCCTTCCCCCGCCGCCTGCCACAGGCGCCGCTCGATGCCCTGGGCCAGCAGGTGCCCCACCGCCGATTCAATGGCCGACAGCACACACAGTTGCGCCGGCTCGTTGGTGGTGTAGCCCACCTCCGCCTCCAGCAGCTTCTTGAATTCGATGAACTTGAACACCCCGGCGCTGCGCCCCACCGAATAGATGGTCTTGCTGGTCATCACATTGGCCAGCACCTGCCCGCTGCGCACATCCACCGCCCGCAGGTTCACCGTGACCTGGTCGACCCGGTACTCGCGGGAAATGTCGATGCCCAGGTAACGCGCCCCTTCACCACCGCTGCGTACGTTGGTGTCGTAGGCAATGATCCCGCCTTCAAGCATCAGGTTGGCCGCCTGCAACGGCGGTAGCTCGCCGGCGATGTTCACCGGCGTGTCCGGTTTTTTCTGCGACGCGCGGATGATCTTGCGCTCGGTCAGCAGGTTCTGCAGCCCTTCACGCTCCAGCACCACGAACCAGCCACTGGCTTGCAACGCGTCCATCAGCATGCTTGCCGCGCCTTGAGTCACGCTGGTCGAAAACGAGCTGGCCGGCGTCGGCTTGTATTGCCCGGTCTGGTCACGGAAGCCGTAGACCACTGCCATCAAGCGGCCTTTAGGGCGCGGCATGTTGATCAGGTCGTAGTAGGTCGAGGCCCGTGGCGTCAGGGTCGGGCTCTCGGTGTCCTCGGCCGACATTGGCTCACGCAGGTTGCACCCTTGCAATGAGGCGAGGATCAGCAAGGTGGTCAGTAGTCGTTTCATGTTCGTCGCTCCTGGATGTCACGCTACCGCTCAAGGGTTCAAACCACTGACTTCGATGACCGACACTTCCCCGGTCGCCCGGTCGGTCACCTGGATGCTCAAGGCGCCGGAGTCATCGATCACGTTGATGATGAACGAGTCCGTCGACATGCTCCCGGTATTGCCATTGGCAATGTTGTCGAGCAACTGCGAGAGCATGCGCGACTGCAACTGGCTGCTGAAACGCTCAAGCGCAGAGGTCGCGGCCAACCCCGAGGTGCGGTTCTTGATCGCCGGGTCTTCATGGTCGTTCTGCGCCTGGGCGTTGTTCAGCAGCCAGGTGCCATTGAGCGGGTTGCCGCCAAACGAGGGGTTGACCGGCGTGTAGACCAGCTCGGTGGCCGTGCCCTGGGTAGCAAGGCTGGCCAGCAACAGGCACGCGGCCAGGCCCGGGATGTTTTTGTTGTTCATAGCTCGTCCCTCTCCAGATCGGTGGTGTCTTGCAGCAGCGACTGCAGCTTGCGCTGGACAATCTCTGCCCTGACCAGGTCCGCGGCCTCATAGGCCACGTCCTTGAGTTCAACGGTGTTGGGTGGCAGGAAGCGCCGGTAGATCAAGCGTTGCTGGAACTCGACCGTCACCAGGCTGCCCCAGCGCGCATCCGGCCGCTCGCGTACCACCAGGTTGAAATCCAGGCGGCTGGTGGCACGCAGCCGCTCGGCAAAGCTGTTGTAGAAGTCATGGCCGATGTGCGAGACGGTGTAGTCGACGATGAAACCCATCATCTCGTCCTCCTCTCCGCCCCGCGCCGTATTGCCCAGCAGCGCCAGGGCCAGCACGGTCACCCGCAATAGCCGCTTCATTGCTCGGCTCCGGTCTGTACGCGGGAGGCCTTGCGACCGTTGTCGACAAAGGCGCTCTCGGCGGCGAACTGCCAGTCGGCGTAGTGCGTCAGGCCGGCAAAGTCGGCCCACTGCGCGGCAAAGCCGGACTGCTTGAGCGGCAGCTGCTGCGAGCGGCTGTATACCCCGGTAATGCGCCCATCCACCGAGCGCAGCAGGCCCCAGTCGTCACTGCGGGTAATCGGGTCCTGGTACAACTGGCGCAGGTGGCGCTTGGTGCCGGGGAAGCGCGGGTCCTTGAGCAGGTCGTCGAGGGTCTGCGGGTACTGCGCCAGGCCCGGCGAAGTGCGGTAGTAGCTGCGCAGCGCCTGGGCATACTGGGTGCCGACCCACAGCAACTCGCGTTCGCGCTCGCGCTGGGCCACGGTGGACCACAGCTCGCCAGTGGCGGCCAGGGCAATCCCCATCAGGGCGATCAGCAACAGCACGCCCAGGTAGGTAAAGCCCGCTTCGGCGCGCTTACCACTCTGCATAGAGGCTGCCATCACGCGCCCTCCCGGTAGCACCGCTCTTGATATCGCCCACCCCGCCGGCCACACCGTCTGGTGGTGGCAGCACTTGCCACAGGTCGCGGCGCTCGGTAATCGGGTCCAGGGGCGCGGCGCGCAGGTAGCGCTGGTCGACCAGTTGCTCAAGCGAATCGGGGTAGTGCCCGGTGTCGCCGTAGTAGTGGTCCAGCGCTTCGCGCATCACCGACAGGCTCTGGCGCAGCGTGGTCTCCTTGGAGGTTTCCAGGCTGGAGAAATAGCGCGGCATGGCGATGGTGATCAGGGTCGCGATGATCGCCATCACCACCAGCAATTCGATGAGGGTGAAGCCCTTGTCGTGGCGCATGTCATTCACCATTGGCTGTAGGCAATGCCGTTGAGGCCCTTGCCCGGCGCTTGCGAGTACACGTCGAAGACATCCTCGCCATCGCGCGGGCTGTCGGCCGGGCTGTCATAGGCACGCAGGCCCCAACCGCCTTGATCGTCGTCCTTCACGCGGCGCAGCGGGTCATGCGGGATGCGCCGCAGGAAGTACAGCTTGGCGCCCTTGGCACTGCGCACATCGCGCACGCCATTGGCCAGCACCGCCAGGCTTGGCGGGTAGCCGCTGCCATTGAGGTTCTTCTCGATGTAGCCGGCGTCGTAGGCGCGCTTGTAGGCGTCGATGGCATCGCGCACCTGGTACAGGGCGTTTTTCAGCTCCTGCTCCTTGCCCCGGCGTACCAGGGTCTCGGTCAGCGGCGCGGCGATGGCGGCCAGCAGGCCGATCAGCGCCAGTGTCAGCACCACCTCGATCAGGGTGAACCCGCGTGCTGGGCGTTTCATGGCTCAAGGCCTCGCCGCAGTCGGCACGGCCGCGATGGGCTGGGCCGGGATTTCAATGTCGCGGTTGAGGTTGCGGATCTGCATGCTGGTTTCGGTGCCGGTGTTGAACTCCATGTCCGACGGGCTCTGGTACGGCAGGTTGCGCACGATGCGCGGGGTGATCGCCAGCACCAGCTCGGATTTGCTGGAGTTGTCGTTGTTGCTGCCGAACAGCCGGCCCAGGCCGGGGATGTCGCCCAGCCCCGGAATCTTGTTGCCCGAGCTGCCCTGGTCGTTGCGCACCAGCCCGGCCAGCACCTGGGTTTCGCCGTCATGCAGGCGCAGGGTGGTCTGCGCATTGCGGGTATCGACCTGCACCGGGATAGTGCCCTGGCGGGTCGGCTCCAGGGCTACGGCGTTGCTCACTTCCAGGGCGATCTTGATCGCCACTTCGTTGTTCAGGTGGACGATCGGCTGCACTTCAAGCTTCAGGCCGACGTCCAGGTAGGTCACGCTTTCGGTGATCACCGGGCCCTGGGTCGAGGGCACCGAGGTAGCGCTGATGATCGGCACCCGCTGGCCGATGTGGATACGCGCCTGCTCGCGGTTGCTGACGCGGATCACCGGGCTTGCCAGGGTGTTGACGTCTTTGTCCTGAGCGTTGATTTTCAGCTGTGGCGACGGCGAGATGGAAATGCGCGAAGAGTTGATGCCCTTCAGCTCATCAAGGATCGACACCGGGTTGCCATCGCTGTTGAGCACGCCGAAGGTGTTCGGCCATTGCAGGCCCAGGTCGAGGATGCGCGAGCGGGCCACCTCCATCACCTCCACTTCCAGCACCACCTCGGGGTTGGACTGGTCCTGGGATTGCAGCAGCTTCTCGGCCATGCGGATGGCGTCTACCGTGTCGCGCATGGTCAGGGTGTTGAGGCGCTCATCGACGAATACGTCGCGGGTCTTGAGCATGGTCTTGATCATGTTCAGCGCGGTGTTGGAGTCGATGCTGGTCAGGTAGAAGGTTTTCATCACCAGTTCCTGATAATCCTTGGTCTTCTGCGGCGAGTCGGGGTAGACCAGCAAGGTGTTGTCGTTCACCACTTTCTGGTGCAGCTGGTTCTGTTCCAGCAGCAGGGCCACGGCGTCCTCGATGCGCACATCGCGCACGAAAATCGTGGCCTTCATGTCCGGGCGCAGGTCCTTGTCGAAGATGAAGTTCAGCCCCGCCACCTGCGACAGCACCTCGAAGATGGTTTTCAGGTTGGCATCGCGAAACTCCAGGGTGACCGGGCGATCCAGCTTGGCGCGCAGTTGCGGGTTGGGTTGCGCGGTACGGCTCTGTACCAGTTCGATGTCCTTGCGCAGCCCCAGCGCGCCGGCGTTCTGCGGGTCGAGCTGGAGCACTTCGCGCATGTGCCGCTCGGCGCCGAACAGGTCGCCACGGCGCAGCGCCGCCTGGCCCAGCGCGGTGCGTTCATCGATGTTGCGCAGCATCTCGATCTGGCGCACCCCTTCCTGGGCCCGGCGGTTCTGCGGCTCGATGGTCAGCACCCGGCCGTAGGCCATGCGTGCACCGCCAAAGTTGTGCCGGCTGCGGTCGTTGTCGCCCTGGGTCAGCAGCGACTCCACCGCCTTCACCCGGCCCTGGGACAAGGCAATCTTGAGTTCCGGGTCACGGGGCGCATCGACCAGGCCCTGCTCCATCACCGCCAGGCCGGCTTCGTATTGCCCCTCGGCGATCAGTGCCTGGCCATCCTTGCGCACGGCGCTGGTACCCGTGCAGCCGGCAACGGCCACGAAAAGCGCCAGCAGCAAGAACGGCGCGGTAGTGCGAAGGCGTGGCGAATTCATGGTGCGCTCCCTACAGACAAAGTCTGCGACAGGTGCAAGGGCAGATAGACCAGGCTCAGCTCCGTGGCGGAGATCTGCTCGATCCGGTAGGTGTCTTCGATCACGTCGCCACGGCGCACGACGTAGAGTTTTTCGCCGCTTTGCAGGAACACCTGCTGATCGTCACGATCGTTCAGGCGACCGACGAACTGGAACGGCAAGGCCGGCGCCACCGGGGTGACCTCGACCGGGGCGGCGATCACCGCTTGTTCGGTAACGCTGGCCAACACTGCGGCGGGTTTCCAGCTCTTGCTGGCAAACAGGTCGACGGCGGCCTGTGTCGAGCGGGCTTTCGCCACGGTCGCTGATACCGGCGTGGCCACCTGGCTGCGCGGGGCAACGGCCAGGGCGCTGTCACTGGCGCCGTCGCCCTGGCCAAAGAAATAGTCGGGGGCCCAGGTCAGCAGTGCGGCGATCCCGAGGAATGCGGTCCAGCCCAGCAAGCGTTGAGTGTTCATCATGACCTCGACAGGTAAAGGGTCATGCGCACGCGCCCGGTCAGCTCGCTATCGCCGATCCGTTTACGTTGCAGGTCGATGTCTTCAAGCACCAGCGCCGGCAGTTGGCCGAGCAGCGCGTGCAGGAAGCGGCGGATTTGCGGATAAGTGCCGCGCAGTGGCAGGAGGATCTGGTAGCGCGCCAGGTGGGTCTTGGGGTCGACCCCCAGCGAGTACTCGCCGCGCGCCAGGCTGATTTTTTCGCTGCGCGCCAGGCTGTAGATGCGGTCAATCGCCTCGGTGGCTTGCGGCTGGGCCGGCAGTTGCTTGTGCAGGTCTTGCAGCGGATCGTCCTGGGCCACCACGGCCTTGCGTTCGCCGCGTTGCAGTTGCAGCAACTGCACATCCGCTGCGCCCGTCTGCACGCGCAAGGCTTGCAGTTGCTGCCACTGCGGCACCAGGCTGGCGCCATAGGCCAGGCCCAGCAGGACCAGCGCGGCACCGGCCAGGGTCGGCCAGCCAATACGCTGGAGGTGTTCATGCACCATCAGGCTAGAGACGCGCATCGCCGATCTCCCAACTGGCTGACAGGTTGAATTGCACCGGGTGTTCGGCCTGCTTGACCTGGATCTCGTGGTTGAGCAGCGACACATCGCGCAGCTCGCCGCTGGCTTCGAGGCGTTTGTGGAACGCCAGCATGGCTTCCAGGTCGCGCGCCTCGGCACTGATGCGCACCTGGCCCTTGCGCGCATCCGGGGTCAGGGTCAGCAGTGCCACATCGTCTTGCGGCAGGCCTTCGAGCATGCTGAACAGGCGCTCCCAGGGGCGTTGCAGTTGCTGCGACAAACTGCGCATCTGCGCCAGGCTCTCAGCCTGTTCGCGACTTTGCGCCGAGGTCAGCGCCGGCTGGCTGCGCGGGCGGATGCCCAGTTGCTGCTCGACCCCTTGCAGGTGGGTGTTCAGGGCGCTCTGTTGGCTGTCGAGGTGTTGCTGCACGGCAACCGCGGCGAGCAGCACTACTGCACCGGCAGCCAGTGGCAGCCAGGTCAGCGGGCCCTGGCGACGGGGCTGGAATTCCAGGTTCAGGCGGCGCATCTCAAGCCACCGCCCGCGCCATGGTGCACAACACATCGTGCACCGGCGCGGTCTCCACAGGCAGTTCACACAAGGCCACGCCCTGCAGTTGCGGGCGGGTTTGCAGCCGGCCCGGCGCGTGCAGGTAGAGGTTCATCACGCCGTCCTGCAGTTCGCATTCGCGGTGGATCAAGGCCTCCAGGGCGGCGTCGTTGTCGCTGCTGCCCAGTGAGCGCAGCTGCTGCCAGTGCCCGCCCTGCGCCAGTAACAGCACGCTGCGTTGCGGCTCGGCAAGCAGGAAGAGAAAGTCGTCGTGCACCAGCACATCGGCGAAATGGTTGAATGCGGTCATCAGGTAGGGCTGCACTGAATGCAGGTTCAGCGCGGCCTGCCGGCTCAGTTCGGCAACCCGCTGCAACAGGGCTTCCGGCAGGGCTGCCGCGATGCGTGCATGGCCGCTTGGCGCATTCGCGAGGATTACCCGCCAGCCCTCCAGCGACTGCCCGTAGTGCGCCTCGAAACAGGCGCGGGCGTAAGCCTGCAGCTCCTGCGGCCGATGAATCTCGGCGCTCCAGGGCACCAGGCAGTAACGGCAATACTGCGCCGAGACCACCAGGCTCAGGCGTCCGCCCTGCCCCGCGCGTTCGGCCAGCAGGCCTTGCAGCGCATCAAGAGCCACGGCCCAGGCCTGGCTGCGCTCGGCAATGAAGCCGACGCTGCCCAGCCAGTGTTGCTGGCTGCCCTGGCGTTGGGCCAGGCCGACGCCCTGGGCGCCGAGCACGGCGATAAACCGATCAGGCGATAAATGTGACACGGTTGATCTCCTCAAGCGTGGTCCGGCCATCACGCACCAGCTCCAGTGCCGAGCTGCGCAACAGGCGCAGCCCGCGCTGGCAGGCCAGGGCCTTGATGCGGGCAATCGGTTGGCGTTCGACGATCATCTGGCGCAGCTCGTCGTCCAGGTGCAGCAACTCGGCAATCGCCGTGCGCCCGCGATAACCACTGCCCCGGCACTGGCCGCAACCGCCGCCGTGGACAAACTGGTAGCCGGCCACCTGGTCGGCCTGCAGGCCCGAAGCGCTCAGTTCCTCGGCGCTTGGCGGGTGTGGCACCGCGCAGTGCGGGCACACCAGGCGAATCAGGCGCTGGGCCAAAACGGCATTCAATGCGGAGACAAAGCTGTAGGGGTCGACCTGCATCTGGCTGAAGCGGCCGATCACATCGAAGACGTTGTTGGCGTGGATGGTGGTGAACACCAGGTGCCCGGTGAGCGCCGATTGCACGGCGATCTGCGCGGTGTCGGGGTCACGGATCTCGCCGACCATGATCTTGTCCGGGTCGTGGCGCAGGATCGAGCGCAGGCCACGGGCGAAGGTCAGGCCCTTCTTCTCGTTGACCGGGATCTGCAACACCCCCGGCAGCTGATATTCCACCGGGTCTTCGATGGTGATGATCTTGTCCACGCCGTGGTTGATCTCGCTGATCATGGCGTAGAGGGTGGTGGTCTTGCCGCTGCCGGTGGGGCCGGTGACCAGGATCATCCCGTAGGGCTCACCGGCCAGCCGGCGCAGGCTGCGCAGGGTGTGTTCCTCGAAGCCCAGGGCTTGCAGTTGTACGCCGCTGACGCGGTCGGCCAGGTCCTGTTTGTCGAGCACCCGCAGCACCGCGTCTTCACCGAAGATGCTCGGCATGATCGATACGCGAAAGTCGATTTGCCGGGCGCTGATGCCGATCTTGAAGCGGCCGTCCTGCGGTACGCGCTTCTCGCCGATATCCAGCTCGGCCATGACCTTGATCCGCGAGATCACCTGGTCGGCAAACTCGCTGCCACTGACCTTGCTGATGCTGTTGAGCACGCCGTCGATGCGGTATTTGATCACCAGGCCACTGCCGGTAACACCCAGGTGAATGTCGCTGGCATGCATCTTCAGTGCATCGTAGAGCGTCGAGTTGACCAGCTTGACCACCCGGCTCTGGTCTTCGCTGATGCTGGTCAACGACAAGCTTTGCAGCGCTTCGCCTTCACTGCCGGCCTCGCCTTCGCTGCCCAGCGAATCAACGGCGTGGAAGCTTTCTTCCTGGCGGGCGAGAAAGCCGCTCAGGTCGGCCGCCTGCACCAGGTACAGCGGCGCGCCTTGCAGGCAGTCGTCGATCCAGGCCAGGCGGGCGGCGTCGAAGGGGTCGGCAAACACGCCGACGGTCTGCCCGGCCTGCTCGATCAACAGGAACTCGCGTTTCAGGCACTGGGCCAGGCTGACTTGATCGAAGCGTGGGGTGGCGGCAAACAGCGTGGCGCTGTCGAGTACCGGGTAATGCAGGGTGGCACCCAGGCTGCTGACGAAACCTTCAGGGCTGAGGTTGCTCAGTACCCGCAGGGTTTCGATCAGGCGTTCGCCACTGTGTTCGGCTTGGCCGCGGGCCTGGGCCAGCAGCTCGCGACCGAGGGTGATCGGTGGGCAGGCGGTGGCGGACGCAACGGCGAACGACAACGGTTCCATGGCTTGCTCTCCAACGCTGCGGGTAGCGCGGCAAGCCAGGGATCAGTTTGCTCGCGCCCTACTCCCCGGTGAGCAGTTGGTCGTCGTCAGGAGCCGGCGGGCTCGCACCATTGCGTCGTCTGTCCGCCAGTACCCAGCTGCCGTCGTACAACTGCAGGGGGAAACTCTGGTTACGGCTTTGGCGGCGTTCGACGAACCCTGTTTCCGATGTTGCTGCGGCTTTGCCGGCCCGCGGGATACCCATCAGGTCGCAGACTGCGCGGGCCAGTTCCGCCAGCGGAAAAGGCTTGAACAGGATATGGCTGACACCCAGTTGGCTGGCCCGCTCACGGACCTCGGCGGTCGGGTGGGCGGTGATCAGCACGAAATGACAGTTCCCGTTCTTCTTGCGCACAGCCTCCAGAACCTGAAACCCCTCCATATCGGGCAAGCGGAAGTCGAGGACGGCAACGTCGGGCTGGATCTGCTCGACCTTGCCGATGGCTTCCTCGCCATCGTGGGCAACATGGACGTTCAGGCCTTGCGCCTCCAGGTATGCCTGGATATTGCTGGCAAGGGTCTGTTCATCATCGACTACCAAAACTGTATTCACCAAGGTCGACTCCTTGAACGACGCAGGCCCGGTTTCCCGGTCCGGCAGAGTGCGGCCTTGTACAGGCTTACGCACGCTTCGTGCCAGACCCGAGACGGTGCTCGTTGCAGCGGTAACGCTATGAATTTGCAAGCATTGAAGAAACGGTCACGCACGCTTGCCCCCAATCCCGGGGACTAGCTGGCTCTTTGCCCCTACGGCTACCCCCAACAGTGGGGGCAACCCCTATCGCGCGTCAATCCGTTCTATTTGGGACTGGCTACGCAGGCGCTGCAGCAGCGCTTGACGCGCCTGCGCCTGTTGTCGCTCGAAAAGGAGGGTTTTTGCCAATGCCAGTCCCTGCTCTCGATCGACAGGGCCGCCCGCGAATTGGTTCTGTGCGGGGGACGCTGTTTCTTTACCTTCCTGGTAGAACGCCTGGACCTGCTCGGGGCTGGGTTCAGGCACCTGGGTCAGGGCCAGATAGACCTGTTGTGCGGCCATTTCATGTCGAGTGTAGTCGGCGAACGAGGCCTCATCGAAGCCGGCGGTGGCCAGTTCGCGGGTGAAGCGTTCGGCGGAGCCGAAGGCTGCGCGCAGTTCGTCGATGCGCGCCTGGACGGCGGCCTGGCTGACCTCGACGCCGCGTTGCCTGGCCTCCTGCCAGAGCAGCTCCTTGTCGATCAGGTCTTGCAGGGCCTGGTCGCGCAGGCGCTTGTACAGGCTGGGGCTGCGGATGCTGGTGAGGTTGCGGCCCTGGTCTTCGAGGTATTCGGCGAAGTAGCGTTCCAGGCGGTATTCACTGATCGCCACGCCATTGACCCGCGCGGCGGCCATGCCGCCTTCCTCGGCCTTGAGCAGAAAGACCTGGGCGACAGCGATGAGGATCAGGATCAACAGGAAGAGTTTCATGAGTCACCTCCAGATCGGAGTGGGTCGGTGGCCTGGGCGGGCCTCATCGCCGGCAAGGCCGGCTCCCACAGATGTCATAGGCTTTTCAATCTTGTCCCCCTGTGGGAGCCGGCCTTGCCGGCGAAAGGGAGCACCTCGGTGTCGAATCATGTTCATCACAAATCCCTGCGCCGATACGGCGCCACCGGATAAAACATCGGCCCAGGCAATTCCAGGGTCACCACATGTGCCCCCTCCAGCCCCTGCCTGCGCCCAGGGCCGAAGCTCAATGGCGGGGTAAGCCCGGTCTGCACGTCATGCAGGCCTTCCAGCGCAACCACCAGCTTGTCGCGGCTGGCATCACGCCCGGCCCGCTTGAGCCCTTCCTCCAGCAACACCATCGAACACCAGGCACCCACCTGCAGCAACGCCTGACGCCCATCCAACCCTTCGCGCTCGCGCAACGCGCTCAGTCCATCGCGCCCCGCCGCCGTCCAGTCACTGGGGATGAACGGATACGCCAGGAACACCCGTCGCGACCACTGCGCCGGCACCCGCGCCACTTCACTGCCCATCTGGCTCGACACCGCAAACAGGTACGGCGCACGTCCCGCCGCCTCCAGCAATGCAGTCAGCTCGGCAAACGCCGGCGCCGAACCGAGATAGAAAATCGCCTCAGCCGTTGGCACCTGGCTACTGAAGGCCTCGACCTGCACCTGCGTCCAGCCACGCTGCTGCAAGTCGGCCTGAAGCGCCTCGGCCAGCGACCGCGCTTCACTGCCGGCATACACAATCTGCGTACTCAGGCGCTGCGCCTGCAGGCTGGCCTCGGCGTACCCGGCCACGCTCTGCAACTGTTCACGCACACCCGCCAACGGCTCGAATATCTGCCGGCTGTAAGCGCTGTGCGCCAACGCCCCCACCAGCGGCACCCGGGCCTGCTCCAGGCGAGTGGCCAACACCGCGTCCAGCGCCGGCGCCAGCGGCATCACCAGGGCAAACACCTGCTCCTCGCCGAGCAAGCGGTCCAGCGCCTGCTCGGCACTGGCCAGGTCCGGGCCCGGATCAAGCACCACCAGTTGCAACTGGCGCCCATGAATACCGCCTTGTTCGTTGATCCGCGCAACACTGCCTGCCAGCACCGCGCCGACCACCCGCGCCGCTGGCGCCAGGTCACCGGCCTGCGGCAGCAACGTGCCCAGGCGCAACACCTGCGTTTCCAGCCCTGGGTCGCGGTCATCGGCTAGCCGCTTGAGGTACGCCGTCAGGTTGCGCTGGTCGCTCATGGCCAGGGAAAAGCGCGGCATCGCCGGGTCGAGTCGATTGCCCGCCGGGTCGCGGCCCTGTTGAATCGCCCTGGCAATACTCGCCTCGCTGTACGCCGGGTATGCCCGGCCATTGGCCTGGCGCTCGCCCCGCCCTAGCGCCAGGCGCTGCCAGCTCAGCGACGGCGGGCGTACCCCACCCTCCGGTCGGCCCTGGCCATCGGCACCATGGCAACTGGCGCAAGGCGTGACGCTGGCCGGCACCTGCATGTCCGCCGCGCCCACCCGCGCCACCACCTCGGCACCCGCCGCCGACACGCCTTCGCGGTACAGGCGCTTGCCGGCCAGTTCCTGCGGGCTGAGGTCGAGGGCCAGGGCCGGGTTACCCAGGCTTAGCGCCAGCAACAACAGCCCGCTGCGCCAGAGGTTCATGGCCTACAGGCCCGCCACAGGCTGGGCCAGCAAGGTCAGGCGCTGGGCAATCGCCTGGGGCGGTGCATCCGGGCGAATCTTGCTCCAGCGCTTACCCGCCACATCACCGACAATCAGCTGGGTGGAATGCTGCTCGGGGCTGGGCAGCATATGCCCCAGGCGCGCCAGCACCAGGTCGATCTGCGCCTGCTCACCGGTCAGGAACAGCCAATTGGGGCCATCCACCCCCTGCTTCTGGGCAAAGCTTTTCAGCACCGCCGGCGAGTCATTCAGCGGGTCGCTGGTAAGCGAAATGAAGGTGACCTTGCTGGCCGCTGCTTCGCCCATCGCCTCGCGCACTTCCTTCAACTTGCGGGTGATCAGCGGGCAGGCATCGTTGCAGTGGGTGAAGATCACATTGAGCAGCACCACGCGGTCCTTGAGCACGTCGCTGTAGAAGCGCACTTGGTTGCCGTTCTGATCGCGCAACAGGGTGTCGGTGAAATAGGTTTGCGCATCGCGGGTGCCGCCCGCCGGGGTACTCGGCACCGCCACCGGCCCGGCATTGGCTGCGGGCTGATGGCCCTCGTGGGCAAACGCCACCGAGGCAAGGATCCACAGGCACACGCCCAACACCACCCAATCAAAGGTTCTCATGCTCGCCCCCCGGCTGCTGACCGTGCTCATGGCAGTTGCTCCTGGGCAATCGCGGTGTGCTTGGCGTGCACCCGGCGCGCACTCAAGCGGTTGATCTCGCTGACCAGCACGTTCGGGTCGGTGAAGCCATAGAAGCGCGTCCAGTGGCCGCTATGGCCGTCGCCCACCAGGATCAGCGGCGGGTGGCTGCCCAGGTCGGCGCTGAAACTGCCCAAACCCTTGAGGGTTTCGCTGACCGCGTAAGGCGTACCGGTCAGCCAGCTCCAGCCCGGCCCGTGCTGGAAGGCGCGGGAGTAGTCGAGCAGGCGCCGGGAGTCGTCGCGCTGCGGATCGACGCTCAGTGATACCAACTGGATCTCGCTGCCCACCCGTCCGCCCAACTGCTGCTGGACCTTGCCCATGATCGACGAGACCACCGGGCAAACCGTGGTGCAACTGGTGTAGATAAAGCCCATCACCACCAGCTTGTCGCCGACCAGATCCTGCTCCAGGCGCACCGGCATGCCGTTCTGGTCCAGCAGGGAGACATCGGCAAAGCGCACCTGGGCTTTCTCGGCACGGGCAGGCGGCGCCTCGTGCCCGGCATGCTCGCCGGAATGCGCCTGGGCCAGGTTCATCGCCCCGGCAAGCAGGCACAGGACGAACAGTCGGCTAAGGGTTTGTGCTTTCATCACGCGTTCCTCGTACGGGTTCGTCGGCTGGGTTATTGCGCCTTGGCGGGCAGCACCCGCAGGCTGGTGTAGTTTTTTTCGGCAAACGCGGTACCCAGCGATGGCGCCTGCACATGCAGGTACCAGGCGCCGGCTTCGGCCAACTGCAAGGGCGCTTCGTAGAACCCTTCACCGAGTTCCTTGACTTCGCTGGTCATGGCCCGCGAAGACGGCGCGAGGAAGTAGCGCAACGACAGGTCACGCACGCCAGGGCGCGGTGCGCCGCTGCCTTCGACCAGGCGAAAGCGCGCCACGAACGGGTTGCCCTGCTGCACCGTCGGCTTGTCGTTGAGAAACTCCACACGCGGTACCTGATGGCGCGGCGCGTTCGGCGACTCGGCTACCTGGGTGCTGAAGCAGTGGATGATCTGTGGCTCGTTGAGCAGGAAGGCCACGTCGAAATTGCCCGCTGCCGGCAGCTTCACCGTCGAGCTGTAGACCCCCGGGGTCACCTCGCGCAGGCTGCGGTCGATGACCAGCGCGGCGCGCGCGCTGTGCCCACGGTTGGCGTAGCCGGACATTGGCGCGTTCATGCCCTCGGCATAGAAATACGTGGTGTTGTCCACCGGGTTGACCACGAACACCGAGTTCTCGTCGCGTGCGCTGGTCAGGCCTTGGGCCAGCGGCAGGTCGCCGGCCTGGCGCGGCGCAGCGGGCCCGGCATCAAAGCCCTGGATGATTGGCTGGCGGCCCTGGCCCAGGGTCGACAGGTTGATCATGGTGACCTTCGGCGAAGCCAGCCCGCGAATGTAGGCGTAGGCCTGGGTGAAGGTCACCTGGTACGGCTCGGCAGACACTGCAAGGCTGTGCACCAGGCTGTCGTTGCTGGCGTCAATCACCACCGCGCGATTTTCCAGGGTATTGAGGACGATGCCGAAACGCCCGTCCTGGCTGAAGCGCATCGGCCCCAGCCCTTGCTGGGCCTGGATGCGCTTGCGCAGGGTATGGCTGCGGGCATCGATCACGCTGATGCTGCCATCACGCCCATCGGCCACATACACCGCCTGTGACAGCGCCGAGTAGGCGACCGACAACGGGTGCGGCCCGACCTTGAGCGACTGCACCTGTTTCAGCTCGGCGCTGTCGATCACGCTGAGCGTGCCGCTGTCGCGGTTGCTGACGAACACGTAGCGCGAGTCTTCGCTGAAGGCGATTTCATGATGGCCGCCGCCCGTGGCGAAGAACTTCACCGGAGTGCGGCTTTGCGTGTCGATGGCGGTCACGCCGCTGTGGGCGTCATCACTGGCATTGTTGCCCACCCACAACAGGCGCTGGTCCGGTTGCAGCGCCACGCGCACCGGCTGGCGGCCTGCGGGCAGGTCGGCGACGTGCTGGAAGGTCGCGGTATCAACCAACGCCACCTTGCCCACCTCGGGCAGCGACAGGTACACCTGCTTGTCATCGCGGCTGGCTACCCAGTCCATCGCCGGGGCGCTCAGCTCGATGCGCGCCAGGGTGCTGGTGACGCCGCCCACCGACACCGACGGGTCGATCACTGTCAGGCTGGCGTCCTTGTTCAGCACCAGCAGGAAGTAGCTGTTGAGGTCCAGCAGTGGCCGCGCGCCGATGCTGCTTTTGAGGAACAACGCCACCCGCGCCTTGCAGCTCTTGTCGCGGTCCTTGGCAGCATCGCCGGTCAGCGCCGGGTCGATCCAGGCGCCCGGTGATACCCCGGACAACGGCTGCCCCGAATTCTGCTCGGTGACCCGGAACAGCACATTGGCATAGCCGCCCTCGACCAGTTCCTGGTTTCCGGCCAGGGGCCGGGCTTCGAACTCCACGGTAATGCCGTCGCGGCTCAGGCGATGGGCCGCCTCGGGCTGTGCCTGCGTCAGCGCATCACGAGGGTCACACCAGAGGCTTTCATAAGCCACCCCCAGGCCCATCAACAGCACGCCAGTGAGCATGCCCAGGTACAGCGGTCGATTCTTCTTGATCATGGCGCGTCCCCTTCCCTTTTACTGCGCTGGTGGCGTTGCCGGTGGTGCTTCATTGGTGACCCGCAAGATCCCCCACAGCCCAGAGACGTTGCCGTAGGCGGCATAGTCGCGGAACAGGTAGTCCCCCAGGACCGCATTGCCGCCCCCGGCGCTCGGGTGCATGAAACTGAAGTGCGCGGCCGGCAATACGCTCTCCTGGGCGCCGATGTACATCGCTTGCGGGTTGTAGCCAAAGCGCACCGAACCGATCCCCGGCTGGCTCATCGGGTAGCCACCGGTGTCGGACTTCTCCGCCTGGTAGGCATGCAGCGGCCACAGGTGCCCGTCGAGCTGGTAGGTCACCCCTCGGCTACCGCCGCTGGGCATCAGCACGTGGGTACGGAACGGCTGCCCGGGCTTGGCCCAGAGCACCGGCGTTTGCGGGTCGCCACCGACCAGGCTGTTGCTGTAGGCCATATGGGCGTTTGGCACATCGGCCAGGCCATGGCCGTCGGCATGGCCGAACGGCGCATCCGGCGGCAGGCCGAAGCGGAACCACAGCGGCTCGGACTTGTAGTTGATGCTCATGCCGGAGTTGTCTTTCGGGTCGCCCGGCACACCATTGCCTTCGGTGCCGATGCCTTCTACCGGCCGGCCGTCCGCCCAGCGCATGTTCACCGCGCGCTGCCAGACCGTGACGAAGTCGCGGTAGGCGGTCTGCCCGCTCGCTTGCACGGTGGCCGAGGCGCGGCTGGCGCCGTCTTCGGTCCAGGTGGCGGCTTGCGGCAGGATGCTCATGGCACCCACCAGGCCTTTCTGCGGCTGCTTGATCAGGTCTGCCGGGGTCAGGTTGAGGCCGCCGAATTCGATGGCCGTGGTGTTGATGTTGTCGACACTGCGGCCCAGTTGCAGCACCGGCTTGCCTTCACGCTCCAGGTGCCCGGCGTAGTACTGGAACACCTTGTTCGGGTAGGCGCCGCTGTTGCCAGCGCGTGGCGGTACAGTCTGCACCGGGTTCTGGCCGACGTTGACGCCGTCCGACTTGGTGATGTCGTAGGCCAGCAGTTGGGCGTGCAGCCCGACATGGCTGGAGGGGCGCATCAGGTTGTTGTTGAATGCCGTGGAGCCTTCGCCGCCGTTGCGATCACGCTTGACCACGTTCTGCATCACGGCGGTGCTGGCCAGGTCAGGCATCACCACCGGCAGACGGTTTTCCAGGGTCACGTTGATGCAGTCGCCGGCACCGGCGCGCAGCACCAGTGGCTCGATGGGTACACCGGCCTTGAGCTTGCCGCTGACCGGGTCGAGGTCGGCCTTGCGCACATAGAGGATCGCGGTCGGGTCATGCAGCGGGCCGCTGTGGCCACCGAGGGTGAACACCTCGCCATCCTCTTCGTCCACCACCGTCACCTGCGCGATATTGGTGGCGCGGCTGTTGTACACCAGGGTGCCGCCATTGGCCTTGAGCGGGCCGCCGACGTGCTGGCCGATACCGCCCGGGTCGGTCAGGCTGACGTTCAGCGAGTTGCCGAGAATGTCATTGGCCAGCGCCGCGACCACTTCATAGTTGCGCTGCACGGTAGGCCGGGTGCCAATGCCGTTCGGGTTGGCGGTGTAGCGTGGGCAGATCCCGTCGAATGCCACGGTGTTGCGCGCGGCCATCGGCTTGGGGTTGTTCGGCAGCGCGAACAGGTCGCTGCGGCTGGCGGTGTAGTTGCGCATCACCCCCCAGACCCCGTTCCAGTAGCCTTCCAGCGAGGCGTCCAGCGAGTACATGTAGTCACCGGTGGTGGTCGCGGAACTGGAGATCATCGCCACGGGTGCCATGAAGCCCAGCTGTTCGGAGATGCCGACCATCTGCGAGGCCTTCCAGCCCGAGTTGGAGCTGCTGCCGAAGCCCGAACCGCTTTGCAGCCATTTCACCCCGTGCAGGGTCACGTTGTGTTCCTCTTCATGACCACCGGCGTGCATGCGCAAGCGCACGTTGTCACCTGAATAGGTCCGCAGCATCGGGGTGAACGGGTCACCCGGCTCGCTGCCGCCCTTGTTGATGTGCGGCGGGAACAGCGTGGTGCCACCGGTAGGCCCGACTGCCGAGGTTATCGCCGACGGCGCCAGGTTCATCGCAGGGATCACCCGGTCGGTGCGGCTTTGCATGGCGAAGGCCAGGTCACCCGGCAGGCCGTCGGCCTGCATCCCGCGCTTGCCATCCGGCGCCGTGCGGTTCGGGTCGTAGATACGCAGGCCCAATGGCTCGTTGCGGTAGTTGACGACGAACATGCCGGGGTCATCCACCGAGATCGCTTGCGGGCATGGCCGGGTCGGGCAGCCGGGCGCCAGCCCGCCACGCGACTCGACGACCGCTTCAAGCAGGTTGGAGGCCATCTGCCGCACGGGCGGGTTGATGGCGAAGCGGAAGCTTTCGGCGGTGGCCGGGTAGGCTTGCGCATTCGGCTTGCCGTCTGGCCCGGCGCCCACGTACACGCCCGCTTCATAGGCATGCTGGAAGTCGGAGAACTCCAGGAAGAACTCGCGGTAGCTGTCGTTCTTGCCGTCGTTGTCCAGGTCACCGGCAGCGATCACCGCCTGCCACGAGGTCGGGCCGCCATCCTGGCGCAAGGCCGGGTTGTACAGCTGCTCGCCCGTCTCGGCGTGGTACCAGGTGGAACCGGCCGGCTCGGCCAGCACGGTGGCGTACAGGCCCAGTTGCTGGTGGGTCGATGGGCCAAGGTGGTCGTGGGTGAAGATGGTGCCCAGGCCCCGGTCGATATTGTTGATGTTGATCACCGGGTCGGTGAACCAGCGCTGCATGGCAGTGCGCGCACCCATCCAGTCGGCGCGGCCGTAGCGTCCGAAGTACGGGTGGGCCTTGGCCACCGGACAGGCCGGCGTGCCTTCACGCGGGTCGCTGGCGGTGCATTGGTTGTACTCGCGGATGGCATCGATACGCTCGACCACGGTGCCGGGCGAGAGAATGCCGTCCTCGTAGTTCCAGCCATTGGACGAGCCATCGGCGGCGGTCAGGTCCCACTTGGGCAGGTGGATATGCTGGCCGATCACGTCGGTGGGGGTGCGCACCTGGTAGTCGTCCATCTCGTAGTACGAGGGGATCAGGTTGGTGTGCTGGTACATCACGCAATCGAAGGTGTTCATGCGCATCACCAGCGGCTCAGGTGGGCGCTGCTTGTTGATCACCGCCCAGGCGTCTTCCCAGAGGCTGATGATCCGCGCTTGCGGGAAGTGGTAGCCGACCTTGTTGTACACCGCGTCGAACTGGATGTTCGCGCCTTTGTAGATGCGCGGACGATCAGCAGTGAACGGCGAGGCGCCGGTAAAGCTCATGCCGTCCATGCGCTCGCCGCTGTGGAACTCGCCGGTGCCGGCGGCCTGGGTCAGGCGCTTGGCGCGGTCGTCCATGCAGGGTTCGTAATACGGTGCGCCCGCCACCGGCAAGGCGCCATTGGTGCGGAAGTTGCGCGCCACCAGCTGGTTGCCGGGCAGCAGCGCGTAGCTGGGGTGCTCAAGCTTCGAGTGGTAGACCATCGCCGCCTGCTCCACCTCGGTGCCCTCTTCGGGCATGTACACCGGCTTGGCGCGGATAATCTGCTTGGAGAAATCGAGTGCGGTGGTGGTGGTGATTGCTTCACCGCCGGCCGCCACGCCGTCCAGCGCATGGCGCGGCAGGCCGCCGTCCCAGCCGCCGACCTGGGCCGGGTCGAGGTTGGCCCACAGCGCCTTGCCGCTGTCGCGCAGGCTGCGTGCCTGCTCCGGGGCGAGCATGTCCAGTGGCGGGGTTGGCGGGCGTTGGCCGACGGTGCTTTCCATGCCGCCGATCCAGAACGGATAGCCAGGGTTTTTCAGGGTGCCATCGGCGTTGCGGTTGGTGTCGCTGCGGTCTACCAATACCACCGAACCGATGGCCTGCAAGCCGCCCTCGTTGTGGTGGCCACTGTCGTCGTCACCCTCCTCTTGTTCATCGTCATCGTCGTTCTCGGCGACCAGGGTTTCAGCCATTTTCGGGATTACCGCGACCTTGCCCGGCATCGGCGCCATGGCCTTGCCAGGCAGCGGCACGATGGCCGGGATCGGGGTGCCGGCGATGATCTCGCCATCGGGCAAGGCCCGTGCACCAGGCACCGGCTTGCCGCTGCGCAAGGCCCAAGGCTGGGTGTGGTAGCCATCGTTACCCTGCTCGGACACCTCCAGCCGGGTGCCTTCCTCGAACACATCGTGCACCCGCCACATGCTCCACATGCCCTGGGCAAAGTGCGGGTAGAAGTGGCAGTGATAGATGGCGTCACCGGCTACCCGGTTGCGGTTGCCCGAGCCGCCATTGGCGATTTCGTAGGTGTAGCCAACGCCTGGGCCGATGCCCTGGGCGTCGACATAGTCGGAGTTGTCGTCATTGGGGTTGAACAGCCACTGATGCCCGTGCAGGTGGAAGATATGCTGCTCGTGGCCATTGTGGCTGTTGCGGAATTTGACGAAGTCGCCAATGTAGCTGTGGTTGACGTTGGCCGGCTCCGAGGGGTACAGCGCCATGCTGGCCTTGACCCCGACGTCCTTGCGGTCCGGCACTTCGCCGGGGCGGATGTTCTCCAGGCCGACGTTGGCCGGCACGTCCACCAGCATCGCCACATCGCCCACGGTGTGCGAGCTGAGGAAAAACTCTTCATAGGCGCACGACAGGCAGTCGTGCATCGGCCCCACGCCCAGGCGGTTGGCCACCACTTCGGCGCCCATGCCACCGGAGCCATAGTTGATCATGAACGAATCGCGCGCCGGCTCCAGCACATGGCCCATCACCGGGTCGGCCCAATAGCCGGGGAACGCCTGGCTGACAGCGGCTTCATCGGTGAAGATCGAGGCGAAATCGCGAAACGGCTCCAGCCGGTTGGGCAGCGCCGGGTTGCGCTTGCCGATGCTCTCCAGCGGGTAGGTCGACGGCGGGAAGCTGCCATCGGTGTTGGGGCCCATGACAATCGCGTCGGCTTCACTGGAGATGATTTCGCTGCCTTCGACCATCGCCAGGATCGGCATGCCCGCCTTGCCTTCAGTGATCCACGGCTCGCGCTGCGGGTAACGGGCCTGGTAGTCGACCACGGGTTGCCCGGTGGGGGCGCGGCCAGTGGTGCTCAGGCGCATCTCTTCTTCGGTCAGGGTATTGCGGTAGGTGCGCCCGGCCTTGGGGGTGACGATCACCTGGCCGAACAGGCCGTTGGCGACGTTGCCGGCACCGCCTTCGCCGCCGAACGTTGCGCCCTTGCTGGTCGCCGCAAAAGCCCCTTCACGCTCGGCAAACAAGGTGTAGGAGCGGGTGTTGCCGGGGGCGACGAGGAAGTTGCCGTTGCGCCCGGTGAAGGCGGCAATGTCCTGGATACCGTTCACTGCTTGCAGGCCGTTGACCTGGAAGCCGACGTGGCGGTCAGTGACCTGGTCGTCGACCACTGATTCCAGTGCTTCGTCGGTCAGGTGCTTGTTCGGGTTGGCCTGGTAGGCCAACAGGTTCTGCAGGTTGATGGTCAGGCAGTCGCCTGCCGCCACCCGCAGCACCAGGGGCCGTGGGCGCTTGTCGGGGCGCAGCGAGACTTTGCCGGGGACGGCGGCGCCGCCCTTGCTCAGCGGCACGTTGCGCGTGTCGACCACGTCGCGGCGCAGGGCGAACATCATGCCGTTGGGGTTCTGTGCGCCGAGGCGGTTGAACATCATCGGCTGGTCGAGCGCGACGATATTGGCAACCAGGGTGCGCTCGCAGCGCACGGCGGCTTCGGCGAAGGATTCCAGGCCGAACAAGGTGGTGACAAGGATCAGCAACTGGGTCAGGACAGTGCCTTTGACTGGGCTCATCGTGGCGTGCCTCAGGAGTGCGCGGTGGGACGTTTAAGGAGTCTCTGCAAGGCTCGCGCCAGAATATTTTTGTGCTTTTAATCAGGTAGTTATGGAGGAGTGTTAAGGAAATTGGGGATTGGGGCCGGGGGCTTTCCCCTTAGTTGGGGGTGGGGTTTTGGGCCCCATCGCCGGCAAGGCCGGCTCCCACAATGGCCAAGCTCACACTTCAATCCTGTGGGCGCCGGCCTTGCCGGCGATTGCAACGACACAAAGCTAAAGCGGCGCATCCACTGCCATCCCCTGCAACCGCCGGTACTGGCGCAGCACACTCGGCACATAGCGCCGGGTTTCGGCAAATGGCGGCACCACCTTGCCCCGGCTCATCACCGCATCGGGACCGGCGTTATAGGCCGCCACTGCCAGTTCGATGTCGTTGTCGAACAGGGTCAGCATCTTTTTCAGGTAACGCGCCCCGCCTTGCAGGTTGGACGCTGGGTCCAGCACGTTGTCGACCCCCAGTTCCCTGGCCGTGTCCGGCATCAGTTGCATCAACCCGGCGGCGCCCTTGGGCGAGCGCGCATTGGGGTTGTAGCGCGACTCCGCCTGCACCACTGCATGCAGCAGGGCCTCGGGCAGGTCGTTGGCCTGGGCCGCAGCGGCGATCAACTCGGCATAGGGCATGCCGGCAATCAACTGCGGTTGCGCGGTGACCGCCACGGCCGGGCCGGGCTCGGCGATCACCTTTTGATAGTGCCGGCCGGGCCGGTGCACGTTGGACAGCACATAGCTGCCCGTGGCGGAAATCGAGATGTACACATCGGCCTGGGCCGGGTTGCCTGCGGCCAGCCAGGCCAGCAGTGCGGTGGTCAGAATGCGCATGTTGCCGCCTCCCCGTTGCTTCCCCAATTAGTGGGGGTTATCCCCCGCCTGGCGAGGTTTTCAGGGGTTAACGCAAGCACTGTGCCGTCTGCCGGCCCTTGCCCCACAAGGCCCGGCGCAGACGCGCACGGCATTTGCATAAAAGCTTGCAGGCACACACCGGAGGGCCTGGGCATGAACAACAAACGCCGTGATCAACTCGGCTTCACCCTGCTGGAACTGTTGGTGGTGCTGGTGGTGCTGGGCCTGCTGGCCGGCATCGTCGCCCCCAAGTATTTCGCCCAACTTGGCCGTTCCGAGGCCAAGGTGGCGCGGGCGCAGATCGAAGGTTTGGGCAAGGCGCTGGACCTGTATCGCCTGGAGGTCGGGCATTACCCCTCGACCGAGCAGGGTTTGCAGTCGCTGGTGGCAGCCCCCAGCGACGAAGCCCGCTGGACCGGGCCGTACTTGCAGAAGAAGGTGCCGCAAGACCCATGGGGGCATGCCTATGTCTACCGCTACCCGGGTGAAAGCGGCGAGTACGACCTGCTCTCGATGGGCAAGGATGGCCAGCCCGGTGGCGAAGGCGAGAATGCCGAGATCACCAGTTGGCAATAGCCTTCCCGGCATTGGCCACTGACCACCTGTGGGGCATTTCATCAATGGAGCCAGCCCATGCGCTATCAACTCAAAGCCCTCGGCAAGTCCGGCATCGTTGCCCTTGAGCTGGAAGCCCAGGACCCTGCCCAGGCCCGCGAACTGGCCGAGCAACAAGGCCTGCGCGTGGTCAGCCTGCGCAGTGCGCGGCGCTTCGGCCAACTGCGCTGGCGGCGCCGCGAGCACTTCGACCTGGTGCTGTTCAGCCAGGAACTCACCACCCTGCTCAATGCCGGCCTGCCGCTGATCGACGCCTTGCAGAGCCTGGCCGAGAAAGAAACCGCGCCCCAGGCGCGCAAGACCCTCGACCAACTGGTGCGCCTGCTCTACGAGGGCAAGTCGTTCTCCCAGGCGCTGGGGCAATTGCCGGCAGTGTTCCCCACGCTTTACGTGGCCCTGGTGCAGTCCAGCGAGAAAACCGGCGCCCTCGCCGAGGCCCTGGGCCGCTACGTTGCCTACCGCCAGCGCATGGATGAAGTGCGGCAAAAGATCGTCAGCGCCTCGATCTACCCGCTGCTGTTGTTGCTGGTCGGTGGCGGCGTCGTATTGTTCTTGCTGGGCTATGTGGTGCCGCGCTTCAGCCTGGTGTTCGACGGCCTGGGCAGCAACCTGCCGTGGCTGTCGCAGGTGTTGATGAATGCCGGCCTGTTCCTGCATGCACACCAGTTCGAATTGATGAGCGCCAGCGTCGCCAGCCTGGTGGCGATGACCGTGCTGCAACGCCAGCCCGCCGTACGCCGCTGGATCAGCCGGCAGTTGGAGCGCCTGCCGGCCCTGCATCGACGCCTGGTGATGTATGAGCTGGCGCGCTTCTACCGGTCACTGGGGATTTTGCTGCAAGGCGGCATTCCGATCCTGACCGCGATGGCCATGGCCCGCGGCCTGTTGACCACGGCGGCGGCCGAACGGCTGGACCAGGCCTGTGAGCGGGTGCGCGAAGGCTTGTCGTTGTCGGCTGCCCTGCAGGCGGGTGGGTTGGTCACCCCGGTGTCCCTGCGCCTGCTGCGCGCGGGCGAGCAATCGGGCAATGTCGGGCAGATGATGGAGCGCAGCGCCGACTTCTATGACGAAGAAATCGGACGCTGGATCGAGTGGTTCGTGCGCCTGTTCGAGCCGCTGCTGATGACCTTTATCGGCCTGCTGATCGGGGTGATCGTGATCTTGATGTACATGCCGATCTTTGAGTTGGCATCAAGCATTCACTAGCAATCAAACCGATCCACCGCCCGCCGCCGCTCATTGTCATCACGCATGTCGTAGTTGGCGGTGGTCTGGATGTTGCTGTGGTGCGCCAACTTCTGGGCAATCGACAGGTCATGCTCCTCGATCACCCGGGTGATGAACGAGCGGCGAAAATCATGCGGCATGATCTTCACCCCCACCTGCTGCCCACGCTGGCGGGCAATGTAGTAGATCGCATGCTTGGTGATCCGCTCGCGGGTGATGTGGCTGCCACGACGGATGCGGTTGAACAGGAAGCTGTCATCGCCCTGCCCCTCGGGCAACTGCGCACGCCGAAACGCCAGCCAGGCATTGAGCGTGTCGAACGCCCAGGTCGGCGCGTACTTGATCAGCTGCTTGTTGCCCTTGCCGAGCACGTGCAGGCTGCGCTCGGCAAAGTCGATCTGCGCCAGGTCCAGGTTGACCGATTCGGACTTGCGCATGCCGGTCCCGTACAACAAGGCGATCACCGCCGCATCGCGCAGGCCTTGCGGCCGCGGGTCGGCAGCACACACCGCCATCAGTTCGCGAATCAGTGTGCGCTTGAGGTTGCGCCCGCTGGGCAAGCGCGTGCCCTGCCCCGGCTTGACCGAGCGGATCCGCATCAGTTGGTCCTGGCTGATCAGGCCCAGGCGCCAGGCCTCGTTCATCACCCCGCGAATTGCGTTTACATACAGCGAACTGGTGTTCGGTGCGTAGCCATCGGCGCGCAATGCAGCCACCAGCGAGGTGATGTACCCGGGCTCAAGCAGGTGCCAGGGGATGTCGGCTATATCGGCGTCTTCGAAACCGAGGCGGTCGGCGGCATCCTGGAGGACGTACTTCATGGTCAACTGGCTGGAGGGCGCCAAGCGGGCCAGGTACTGGAGCAGCGGGTTTTGCAGTGAACCGGGCAAAACGGGGAATCCTTGCGACGGACAGGGGGGCGTGATGGTACCTCAAACATCTATGGGATGCGGTCAGCGATCTCTGTGGGAACAACTGCCTTGCCGCAATTTCTGTGGGAGCTGGCCTTGCCAGCGATTGATTACGAAACAATCACAGGTTTTGGCTGCTAGTGCTGGCCCCATCGCTGGCAAGGCCAGCTCCCACAGAGCGTGTGGACACCTCCGTGTAGAGCCGGCCCTACACGGAGTTTGCTTACTTGTGCGCCTTGAGCTTCAGGTACGACTGATGCAAGTCCACCGCCCAGCCGTCGAGTACGGCCTTCACATCATCGGCAGTCATCACCTGGCTGTCGTTTTCCAGCGGCTTGCCGCTGCCCTTGCGCACCACCTGCGCCAACACCTTGTTGTTGCCACCGTCAAGGAACTGCGCCTCGGTGGCGATATCGGTTTCCTGGTCACGAATCCCGCTCGCGGTACTCACGGCGGCCGCCACCAGGGCAATCGGGATCACCTCATAGGGCTTCAAGCCTTCAGTCTTGCTGCTCACTGCGGTGATCGCCGGGCGAACCACAATTACCCCTGGCCCCGGCCCGTTGGCCAAGGTCAGCGACTTGCCCAGCTCACGCTTGAGCGCCGCGTCGTAGTAGCGGGTAATGCCATTCAGCGTGGTTTGCGGGATTTTGTCGGTCGGCTGCGGCTTGGGGTAGAACTGGCTCGGCTCGACATACACGCTGGAGTAACGGGCCAGATCAAGCTTCGGGTCGATCCAGCGCATCACCGTCGCACCCGACGGCGACTTGTCTTCCTTCAATTGGCTGTAGTCGTGCAGAAACCCGGAATACTCCTCAGGCTTGACGGTGCTGCTTGAGCAGCCCGCCAAACCAAGCCCGGCGAGACACAAGGTACCGACGATCAATGCATGCTTCATGCTGACACTCCATGGCGCAGAAAAGGGCCCTGTAGGTATAGGCCACAGTTGCCCAGCCAGCCAACATACCGTCAACAGGAAACGATTCTGGCTTCATTGACGCTTTGCTCGCGCCTACGGTGGCAGCGCAATTCACTACGCACAGGAGGTGCGCAATGCCAACCCCAACGCTACCCGAAGCACGCAGTTTTACCGGCAAACTCTATTCCCTCACTCCCGGCGGCTATCAACTGGTTTCCATGAGCGTGCCGATGAATGAACTTCAGAGCCAGTACACGGATGGATGGCTGACCCTGAATCATGACGGCATAGCGTTTCGCTTCAACTATCGAGACACCAAGGATGGCCACCCGCGCTATTCGGTCACGGCGCAGATCCCCAACAACGCACACGATGGGGGCCAGCTGGAAATCAGTCGCAATGGCTATCTCGGGCTGTACAAAGTGTCGACGAACGACCAGCTCTGGCATGTCCTGCCAGACTCCCGCAACCTCCCCGACGCCAAGGCCTTGCTCAAGCAAACCCGCTGGTCCGAGGTGTTCGGCAACGACCCCGAGGAAGAGCGCCTGAAAGAGTGCCTGAAAGAGTGCCTGATCCCCGTGCTCATGCATTGCGACCAGGGCCGAAGCATCAAGCTGATGGCGGACGAGCCCTACCTGAGTACCACTGAAGGCAGCGAGCCGAGGCTGTTCATCGATATCGAAGGCGAGCTGTGATCATGCCCGACAGCAGCAGCCAGGTAGGCTAGAGTTGCAAGGCCATACTCCGACGTGAGGCACCATGGCTTTTCACAAACTCACCCATACCCATCCGCGCCTGAGTGCAGCCATCCTGCTCGGCTGCCTGAGCGGCGCACTCGCCCCCACCGACGACCTCGTGCAACGCATCCTGGTCGGCTGGAACGTCGGGGTCTGGCTCTACCTGCTGCTGGTGCTCTGGCTTACCTTGCGCGCAAGCCCCGAACGGGTGCGCAAGGTGGCCTGCATCGAAGATGAAAACGCCGGGCTGGTGCTGGTTACCGTGAGTATCGCGGCCATCGCCAGCCTGGCTGCCGTGACCCTGCAACTGGTCGGCAGCCAGGGCCTGGCGCCCTCCGTGCGGGCACTGCACTACGCCTTTACCGCCGTGACCATCGCCGGCTCCTGGCTCGTGATTGGCGTGGTGTTCAGCCTGCATTACGCCCGGCTGTTCTACAACGACGGCGCCAAGGAGCCGCTGCTGCGCTTCCCCGAAGGCGAATGCAACCCGGATTACTGGGACTTCCACTACTTCTCGTTCACCCTGAGCGTTGCCGTGCAAACCTCGGATATTGGCGTGGCCGGGCGCGGGCTGCGCAAGGTGGTGCTGGCGCAATCGTTGATCTGCTTTGTGTTCAATACGGCGATCCTGGGCTTCACCATCAACATTGCGGCTGGCCTGTTGAGCTGATCGGGAAAGGGTTCTGAACGCCATTGGCACAACAGGATCGCTAGTCTGGGCCCGGTCATCTCACCGGACAGGAGGTCCGACCATGCCCAACCCCGCAAGCTTTACCGCCAGTATCTATGCCTTCGTCAACAACACCCTGCAGCCTGTGGTGATCAGCCCAGACATAGACTGCTCACCCATGTCCGGCGGCTGGCTGGGTATTGAAAACCAGCGCGAAGGTGGATTGCACCGAGGTGATACGTTCGCCTTCACCTACCAGACGAGCAAATACCACTACGACCAGTTCAGCATTACTTCCATCAAACCTGGTGGCCCTTATGACCGCTTAGGCCTGAGAACCAGCATGGACACTGAATACCTGGGACTTTACAACGTCCCAAGTCGATTGCTGCCCATTGGCAAGCACATCAGGCTTGCCGACATCGCCATGTTCTGGTCCATCAAGGAATGCACAATGCTCCTCAGCGCGAGCGAACTGCTGCAGGAGTATTATTCCCAGGCATCCGACCCTACCGCGCACCTGGATAAAGACGCCGTCAACCTGCTTGCCACCACCCTGACCCGTTTTGACTGGTGCAAAACAGATGGGCACGCCAGGGTGGGTATCGCACCGGGTTCAAGTTACCTGCAAGTCGCGGCAGGCACAGACAGCACTGTCAAATCGGTACCGTTCTTCCTCAAGGACATCACCTACTGCTGACCGCTACGGCCTGCGGCTGCCCCTCCAGCACCTGCGCGGCACACTGCGCGATGCCCCGGCAGGCGCGCTCCAGGCGCGCGCTGTCGACCACCAGGCCAAGGCGCAGATGCCCCTTGGCGCTGGGCCCGAAGGCATCCCCGGCGAGTACCGCCACCCCATGCTCCGCCAGCAGGCGTTCGGCAAATGCCTGGGCGCCAACGCCGGTCTGGCGAATATCGATCATCACGAACATGCCGCCATCAGGCTTGTGCACGGCAATCCCCGGGCAGCCTTCAAGGCAGGCGCACACCCGGTCGCGCCGCTCGCGGTAGGTCTGGCGCATCTGCTCAAGCTCCGGCAAATCCTGCTCCAGTGCCACCCGCGCCGCATGCTGGATAAAGTCCGGCAGCCCGTAGAGCATGCACAGCGCGAGGTTGCTCAAGTGCTCGGCAAGATGGGCCGGGCCAATCACCCAGCCCACCCGCCAGCCCGACATGGCGTGGGACTTGGACAGGCTGTTGATGGTCACGCAACGCTCAAGCATGCCCGGCAACCCGGCCGGATGGGTGTGCTCGCCCTCGTACAACAGGTCGCTGTAGACCTCGTCCGACACCAGCCACAAGTCATGCTGTACGCACAGTTGCGCCAGGCGCTCCCAGGTCGCGCGCGGCAGGCTGGCACCAGAAGGGTTGTTCGGGCTATTGATGAGGATCGCCCGGGTACGTGGGGTGATCAGCGCCTGGACATGCCGCGGGTCGACCTTGAAGCCGTTCTCCGGGGTTGCCGCCAACGGCACGACGGTGGCGCCACAGGCGCCGAAAACCGCTTCATAGGTCACGTACATCGGTTCGGCGACAATCACCTCGTCACCCGGGTTGAACAGGCATTGGGCCACGGCATACAGCGCGCACTGGGCTCCGGCCATCACCACCACTTCCTGTGCGGCTTGTGGCACACCGCACTGCCGGGCATGGCGGCGGGCAATCGCCCGGCGCAGCGCAGCATCGCCCTGTACATCCGAATAGTGGGTATCGCCGTTGAGCAGGCTGTCGATGGCCGCTTGCACGATCGGCCTGGGGGTATCGAAGTCGGGGTCGCCAATGGTCAGCAGCAGGATGTCGCGGCCCTGTCGTTGCAGTTCAACGGCCCGGTAGTGAATGCTCCAGGCGGTTGCGCCGTCGCCGGCAATGCGTTGAGTCAGGGCCGAATAACGCATGGGGTGTCTCCTTGACTGAGCCGTTGGTCAGAAAGGCCAACGCGGGCATCCCAGCCGACTGTCGGTAAAAATAGCAGAACGTCCCGCCGGCCCCGGTGAAATCTGCGGCTCAAACGTTTGCGTACGCCGGACGGTCATGCGCCAGTGTGTGACGTGGGTCATAAGGCGGGAAAATGACCGGGAATAGTTCCCAAACAGTCATGTCAGGCCTGCTATGTTTAGGGTCCTGCCCGGCCATTGGAGGCGTGGGCGACAGGCCAGGGTCCAGGCCAGGGGTTCAGCCGTACAAGGAGGCCAGCATGAACAAACTCACCTTTCCCAACGCCTGCCAGATGATGCGCTGGCACTTCCATCCGCTGGGCTTCGAAGCCAGCATGGATGCCCCACGCAGCATGGTCGCGCGGCTGTTCGACCGCAGCACCGGCGAAACCCTGCTGGCCATTGCCGGTATCCCCTGCGCCACGGTCATGGCCGCCGCCGATGTCGAACGCATCATCGAGGCCGTGGAAGACGAACTCGAAACCTTCCAGCCCTCCTGCGCCCTGCGCTCGGCCTGAGTTTCAGGTCCCCTCGACCACCCGATTTTTCTCGAGTTCGACCAGGAAGCGGTCAGCCGGTTGCGGCTGACCCAGCAGATAGCCCTGCAACGAATCGCACCCCAGGCGGGTCAGGAAATCCTGTTGCAGGTTGGTTTCCACCCCTTCGGCGACAATCCGCAGCCCCAGTGCCTGGCCCAGCGCGACAATCGCCGAGACAATCGCGGCATCGTCGCTGTCCTGTTCCAGGTCGCGCACAAAACCTCGGTCGATCTTCAGCTCGTTGGCCGGCAGGCGCTTGAGGTACATCAGGCTTGAGTAGCCAGTGCCGAAATCGTCGATGGACAGGTCCACGCCCATCTCCGACAAGCGTTGCAGCACTTCCATGCTGGCGTCGGCATCGCTCATGGCGGTGGTTTCAGTGATTTCCAGGGTCAGGCTGTTGGCGGGCAGACCATGGCGTTGCAACGCGGCAGCCACACTGTCGACCAGGCCGATATGGCAGAACTGCAACGCCGACAGGTTCACCGCGATACGCCAGTCGCTGTAACCCTGGTCGATCCAGATGCGCATCTGCCGGCAGGCTTCATTGAGCACCCATTCTCCGATCGCGATGATCAGCCCGGTCTTCTCGGCCAGCACGATGAAGCGGTCCGGCAACAGCAGCCCCATTGTCGGGTGCTCCCAGCGCAACAGCGCTTCGGCACCAATCGGACGGCAATTGATTGCATCGAATTTTGGCTGGTAGTACAGGCGGAACTGATGCTGCTCCAGGGCGATGCGCAGGTCTTGCAACAGTTGCAATTGCAGCCGCGCGTTGCTGTTCATCGAGGCATCGAAGAAGCTGTAGCCGTTTTTGCCGGCGCTCTTGGCGTGGTACATCGCAGCGTCCGCGTTGCGCAGCAACTCCAGCTGATCGTTGCCATTGCCCGGGTATACGACAATCCCCAGGCTCGCGGAAATCTGCAGGTTCTGCTCCGCCACGCGGAACGACCGGGACACCAGGTTGACCTGCTTGGCAGCCACCCCCATGGCATCGTCAGGCTCATCCAACTCCACCAGCAGGACGAACTCGTCGCCGCCGATCCGCGCCAGGGTGTCCTGGCTGTGCAGGTGGCCGCGCAGGCGCAGGGCGACTTCCTTGAGCAACTGGTCGCCGGTATGGTGGCCAAAGGCATCGTTTACCGGCTTGAAACCGTCCAGATCGATGAACATCAGCGCAAAATAGCCGCCCTGCTCGGCTACCTTGCTGATCGCCTGGTCGATCCGGTCGGCCAGCAGCGTACGGTTCGGCAACCCGGTCAGGGTGTCGTGCAGGGCCAGTTGGGTCAGTTCCTGGTTGGCGCGGGTCAGTGACAACGCCAGTTCCGCCGTGCGCGACTCCAGCCGGGCATCCAGTACCGAGGTCAGCAGCGCCACGGCCAGCACCGCAATCGTGGTGATCAGCACCAGGTAATCCAGGCCATTGCCGCTCAAGCCCGAGCCCAGTGCGCCGCAGAAACTGCCATCGGGGAAGTTCGCCGCCGCCATGCCGGTGTAGTGCATGCCGACAATCGCGATACCCATGACAATCGCTGCCGCGCCGCGAATCTGCCGTACATAGGGAGTGTGCCGGCGCAGGCGGAAGGCAATCCACAAGGCTGCGACCGAGGCGCCCACGGCAATCAACAGCGAGGCGCCAAACAACAACGGGTCATAGTCGATGCCCGGCTGCATCTGCATGGCCGCCATGCCGATGTAGTGCATGCAACTGATGCCCGCCCCCATGATCAGCGCGCCCAGCGCGAGCATGCGCCGCGGCAGGCTCGGCTGGCTGACCAGCCACAAGGCAAAGCCCGAGGACATCACTGCCACCACCAGCGATAGCGCGGTCAGCGGCAGGTCGTAGCCCAGCTGGATCGGCAGGGTAAACGCGAGCATGCCAATGAAGTGCATCGACCAGATGCCGATGCCCATGGCCAGCGCCCCACCCGCCATCCAGAAATGCACGGCGCGGCCCTTGGCCGTGGCAATCCGGCCGGTCAGGTCGAGGGCGGTATACGAAGCGAGGATCGCCACGCACAAGGAAATCAGTACCAGGGAAGGAGAATAACTACCGATCAACATGAGGTTTCCACAACCGGCTTGGCGGGCTGAGGCCCGGCCCGGAAAAATCCGATGATTGTACTCAAGCTTTAATTAAACGCACGGAGTTTCAGTCGTTTTGGCGGACTTTTGATGCCACGACGCCAGCAGATAAGGGGTTGATTGGCGTCAAAAAACTGTCCCCCGCAAGTGGACAAGCGGGCTATCTGCTGCTTGTATCTAACGTCTGAAACATGGATGCGGCGTACTCCCTCAACGCGTTAGTAGAGACGGGATCATGAGCGAACGGATGTCTTTCAAAGTCATGATGGTGTTCGGCACTCGGCCCGAAGCGATCAAGATGGCGCCACTGGCCCGGGTACTGCGTGAATGGCCGCAGATCGAGCTGAACATCTGCTCCACCGGCCAGCACCGCGAGATGCTCCAGCAGGTCCTGACCGACTTTGGCCTGAGCGTCGATGAAGACCTCAACGTGATGACCCAGAACCAGACGCTCAACAGCCTCTCCAAACAGCTGTTGGGGCAGATCGACGAGGCCTACGCGCGGGTGCAACCCGATATCGTCCTGGTCCACGGCGACACCACCACCAGTTTCATTGCCGCGTTGGCAGCGTTCAACCGGCAGATCCCCATCGGCCACGTCGAAGCGGGCCTGCGTACCGGCAACCTGAAATCGCCCTGGCCGGAGGAGGCCAACCGGCGCCTGACCGGGGTGATCGCCGACCTGCACTTCCCGCCCACGAAAAAAGCCCGCAACAATCTGCTGCGCGAAGGGGTCGAACTGGAGCAGATCGAAGTCACCGGCAACACCGTGATCGATGCCCTGCTGTGGATGCGCGCGCACCTCAACAGCAACGCCTGGAAGCCGGGCGCCGACTCGCCGCTGGCGGTGCTGCGCGATGACCAGCGAATGATCCTGATCACCGGCCACCGCCGGGAAAACTTCGGCCCGGGCTTCGAGCGCATCTGCCTGGCCCTGGCGGAACTGGCCTTGCGTTACCCCGAGGTGCAGTTCGTCTACCCGGTGCACCTCAACCCGCAGGTACAGAAGGCGGTGTACTCATTCCTGTCGCACACCTCGAACATCTTCCTGGTGCCACCGCAGGACTACCAGCACTTCGTCTGGCTGATGGACCGCGCCTACGTGATCCTCACCGACTCCGGCGGCGTGCAGGAAGAAGCCCCGGCCCTGGGCAAGCCGCTGCTGGTGCTGCGCAATACCACCGAGCGCCCGTCAGTGCTCGAAGGCGGCACGGTGAAGCTGGTCGGCACCCAGACCGAGCGCATCGTCCAGGAAACCCGGCGGCTGCTTGACGACCCTGAGACCTATAAACGCATGAGCAAGGTCTTCACCCCGTATGGAGACGGTCACGCCAGCGAGCGCATCGCTGAACGGCTGAGCCTGTGGCTCGAGGAAAACGCCAACAGGCCGACTGAGCAATGAGCCTGGGTTTAGTCGATTTCATCACCTACGTACTGTTCGCCCTCAAGCTGCTGGCCATTGCCCTGGCCAGCCTGATGTTCCTGCTCGGGCTGGACGACCTGTTCATCGACATCGTGTACTGGGGGCGCAAGCTGATCCGGCGCTTCAGGATCTACGACAAATACGAAAAAGCCGACGAGAAGCGCCTGTACGAAGTCCCGGAAAAACCCCTGGCGATCATGGTCCCGGCCTGGAACGAGGTTGGCGTGGTCGGCGAAATGGCGCGTCTGGCGGCTTCAACTCTGGACTACGAGAACTACCAGATCTTCGTCGGCACCTACCCCAACGACCCACAAACCCAGGCCGACGTCGATGCCGTTTGCCTGCATTACCCCAATGTGCACAAGGTGGTCTGCGCCCGCCCCGGCCCCACCAGCAAGGCCGACTGCCTGAACAACATCATCGACGCGCTGCTGCGCTTCCAGGCCGATGCCAAGATCGAGTTCGCCGGGTTCATCCTGCATGACGCCGAAGACGTCATCTCGCCCATGGAGTTGCGGCTGTACAACTATCTATTGCCGAACAAGGACATGATCCAGATCCCGGTGTACCCGTTCGCCCCGGAGTGGAAGGGTTTTACCGCCGGGCACTATGTCGATGAGTTCGCCGAAAACCATGGCAAGGACGTCATCGTGCGCGAGGCCCTGACCGGCCAGGTGCCCAGTGCCGGGGTCGGCACCTGCTTCAGCCGCCGGGCGATCAGCGCCCTGCTTGAAGACGGCGATGGCATTGCCTTTGACGTGCAGAGCCTCACCGAAGACTACGACATCGGTTTTCGCCTGAAACAGAAAGGCATGAAGTGCATCTTCGCCCGCTACTCCATCAGCGACCCGAACCTGGCACTCAAACGCGACTGGCGGCTTGGCATGAGCCGCGAGTTTGCCCAGGTGATCTGCGTGCGCGAGCACTTCCCCCGCGACTGGCAGCACGCCATCCGGCAAAAATCCCGCTGGATCGTCGGCATCGTCTTCCAGGGCACCACCAACCTGGGCTGGAGCCGCACCGGGGCGCTCAACTACTTCCTCTGGCGCGACCGGCGCGGGTTGTTCGCCTACCTGCTGAGTTTCCTGGTCAACCTGCTGTTCCTGGTGCTGATCGCCATGTGGCTGGTGACCCAGCTGGCGCCCGAGGCCTGGCGCTTCCAGTCGATCCTCTCCGACAGCGTGCTGCTCAGCACCCTGCTCTGGCTCAATGGCTTCCTGCTGCTCAATCGGTTGTTCCAGCGCGGCTTCTTCGTCACCCGCTACTACGGCATTTTCGAGGGCCTGCTGTCGGCGCCACGGATGATGTGGAGCAACTTCGTCAACTTCTTCGCCAACCTGCGTGCGCTGCGCCAGGTGATGGAGATGGGCGACTCGCGCCGCGTGGCCTGGGACAAGACCACCCACGAGTTCCCTGCCCTCACCACCCCAGCGCGCTCGCCGCTCGGCCAGCGCCTGGTCGCCAAGGGCCTGATTTCCGACGAACAACTGCAAAGCGCCATTACCGCCCCGGTGCGTCGGCGCCTGGGCCGCGAACTGCTGCTGCGTGGCCTGATCAACAGCGAACAGCTGGTCGAGGCCCTGGCCGAACAACTGGACCTGGAGTGGGCGCCACTGAACCCGTTCAAGCTCGACCCGCAACTGGTCAGCCAAATCCCCCGCCGCCTGGCCGTGCACTATGGCGTGCTGCCGGTGGCCGAAGACGGCGACACCCTGGTGCTGGCCAGTGAAGGCCCGGTCAGCCAAGTTTCCCTGGGGGTCATCAGCCGCCAGCTCAAGCGCCCGGTACGCAGCCGCCTCGCCCCTCAGGGCCGGGTGACCCTTGGCCTGCGTTACCACTACCCCAGCCCCTGGCAAAAGGAGGACACCCGGCAGATGTTGCAGGTGCTTGCCGCGCATCAGGACGATGAAGGGTTGATTGAGCGGGTCAGCCACCACCAGGTGTTGCTCGGCAACCTGTTGCAGGCACGCGGCATGGTCCCGACCACCCTGTTCAACCAGGCGCTGATCGATTTCGACGCCGACAGCATGTCGCTGGGCGAACACCTGATCGCCCGCGGCATCATTACCGAAGAGGTGCTGCAAGGTGCCCTCGCCGACCAACACGCCGAGCAACAGGCGGCCTTCGAGATCGTCCGGGAGGTGGCATGAAACTACGCGCGCCCCTGGCCACCGGCCTGTTGTTGGCGCTGTATGCCTGCCATGGCTTGGCTGCGCCGCTGACCGATTTCGAGCGCTTTCGCAGCTACCCGCACATGGACCGCAGCTACCGCGAAGCCAAAAACAACAACTGGAAGGAAGTCGAACGCCTGACCCGTCACCTGCTCGAACGGGTGCCGAACAACGACGAGGCCCGCGCCCTGCTGGTGCAGGCCCTGGCGCATCAGCGCAAGTACAAGGACGCCGAACAACTGGCCGGCCCGCAACAGGGCAATGAACAGAACGACGCGCTGCTGCAACTGCGCCTGACCTGGATCGAGCAGGACCCACCCTCCAGCACCCAGGTCGAGAACTGGATGGCGAACAGCGACCTCAACCAGCGCGTGCGCCTGTGGCAGGCGTACAGCCTGAGCCTGGCCAAGTTCGGCGGCGCCGCGCGCGCGTTGGACTGGCTCAACCAGCTTCACCCGCACGGCGACGACAGCGTGTTGCGCCTGGCACGGGCGAACTGGGCCGAGCAACTGCGCAACTGGAACGAAACCATCGAACAACTGGCGCCCCTGGCAGCCAAAGGCCAACTGCCCGCCGAAGGCTGGCAGCGCCTGGCCAATGCCTACGTGCAGCGCCTGGACGAAGCGGGCTTGCAAGGCCTGTTGAAAAATCCACCGTCCGCCGAGGCCGCGCGCAACGCCCGCCTGGCCATGGCCGACCGGGCGATTGCCGTGGGCCATGTGCAGCAGGCGCGACGTTGGCTGCAGGCGTTGCCCGAGGACGATCTGAAACAACCACAAACCCGCCAGCAACTGTGGGAACTGGCACGGCAAAGCGATGACAGCAGCATGGTCCGCCGGCTCAGTGGCGAGCTGAACCGCCCCTGCCTGGAAACCACCGAGTGGCTGTCGCGCCATGATCCGCAGGCAGCGCTGGAACAACTGCACCAGTGCCGCGCCGAAGACGACCCGAAAACCTGGCTGGTGCTCGCCCAGCGCCTGCAAGCCACCGACCTGCTGCAAAGCCAGCGCCTGCCAGAACCCTGGGACAGCCAGCGCCAGGCGCAATTGCTGGACACCTGGCAAGCCGAGGGCCGTACCGCTGAAGTCATGGCCTGGCTGGATCGTCAGCCGCAGACGCCGGCGATTCTCCAGCGTCGTGCCGAATTGCTGCAAAAAGCCGGGCGTCAGGGCCAGGCCAGCGAAGTCTGGGAGCGCCTGTACCGGCAGAACGGCAGCCTAGCCGCGCTGGACCAGGCTACTTATCTGCAGCTCAAGGCAGGTCAGCAGCAACACGCCCGCCAGTTGCTTGAGCAGGCCTATGACCGTCATCAAGGTCGCCTACCCGCCCCGCTGCTGCAACGCCTTGCGGGGTTGTATGCCCCGGCCGATGCACCACTGGATGTACGCCGCATGAGCTCGCTGGTGGCGCGTGTCGACCCTGCCAACCGCGCCCTGCTGCTGGCACGCCTGGCAGAAAACGGCCAGTGCGACAGCGTTCGCGCGGCAACTCCAGCCAGCCCGACCGAGATCGGCCAGTTGCGTGCATTGGGCCGCTGCGCCATGCCCGAGCGCCCCGGTGCAGCCGTGGTGTATTACCAGGCCGCCGAGCGTATGGGTGATCGCGGCAGCCGCCTGCCGCTGGCCTACGCACTGGAAGCTGCTGGCGACTCGTCAGGCGCGCTGCGCATCTGGAACAGCCTGGGTGACGCTGAATGGTCCGCCAACGCCCGCCTCACCGCCGCCCGCAGCGCGCTGAATGCCAATGACCCGACGGCCGCCGAAGCCTACTGGCGCAAAGCCCCCCATGCCGGGGCGGATGAATGGGCATTGGGCGCCGCAATCGCCCAACGCCAGGGCGACCTGACCCTGGCATTGGAGCGTCAGCGCCAGGCACTGCAACACCAGCCACGCGCCGACCACTATTACGCCGCATCGGTGACGGCCCAGCAGAATGGCGACGAAGCCCTGAGCCTGAGCTGGCTGGCTGAAGCCGTGCGCCTGGCACCCAAACAGCCGCGCTACCGCGCCGACTACGGCATGCGCCTGGCGGGTTCCAGGGACGAAGCACAGCGAAGCCAGTCGATCCCCTACCTGCAACAGGCCACCCGCGACTTCCCCGAGGATTACCGCATCGGCGAAACCCTGGCCTGGCGCTATGACGAAGTGCAAGACAGCGCGGCGGCGCGCAAGGAGCTGCGCCGGGTAATCGACGTGGAGCAGGACCTGGTCGATGGCGACGACGAATACGCCAGCCTCGAAGCGCGCAAATACCGTCAGCGTCGGGCCCATGAAGCCTTGTCGCGCCGCGACACCGTCACCCTGGCCAGCACCTGGTCGCCGGCCGGTATCTCGACCAACGACAACTTCCGCAACGAAGGCAGCGGTGTAAACCGCCGCGCCCAGTCGCAGAACGTGCAACTGGCCATGTGGGACCATGCCCTGGGCGAGGAGCCCAGCCGCAACGGCAGCACCCTGTCGGTATATGGCCGCGTGCTGTTTGGCGGCATCGGCCGCAGCGACTATGCCCAGAGCATGGGCACTGGTGTCGGCCTGCGCTGGAAACCACTGGGCCAGGCCAACCTGAACCTGTACGCCGAGCTGTATCACCAGCGGCAGATCTACGACGACAAATATGACGGCCTGAGCCTTGGGCAACTGCTCAGCCCGAGCAAGGTCGGCGGCAACTGGGGCGACTTGCGCGGCAATGCCGAAAGCAGCAACGACTTTCTCCTGCGCGCCACCGCCTCGTTCCTCGACCAGGGTGCTTACCGCAACGACTGGCGCGTCGATGAAGACCAATGGGACGAGCGCTTCCTTTACCTGGACGCCGCCTGGTGGACCCGCGCCGGCGATCACCAGTGGCTGTCACGCTTCCAGCAGGGGCATACCTGGAAGCTCAATACCGATTCGCCGCAAACCGTGATGCCGTACGGCTTCCTCGAGTTCTCCAGCCAGGACCCGAGCAACGACTGGCGCCAGGACCTGCGCACCGGTGTCGGCCTGCGCTGGCAATGGTGGTTCGACGCTGACCGCTACAACGCCTATCGCGGCTCACTGAAAGTACGTACCGAGTACCAGCAGTCGCTGGGCGGCAATCTCTATGAAAGCGCCAATGGCGTGCTTCTGGGTGTGGAGTTGACCTTCTGATGCGCAGATTACTGGCCCTGTTGCTGTTCGCCCTGTGCCTGCCCGCAGTCGCCGACCAGCAGCTGTTCTATCAACCGCTCAACCGCGATGCCCGGCTGAGCGACGCGCAATGGCGACAAATCTGGAAGGCCAGCGTCGACCAGGGCGGCAAGACCCTGATCGTGCAATGGACCGCCTACCGTGACGACACCTTCGGCGGGCCCCAGGGCTGGCTGGCGAAAAGCCTGAAGCAGGCCCATGCGCAGGGTTTGCAACTGGTGCTGGGCCTGCACATGGACAGCGCTTATTACCAGCGCATCAGCGAAATGGACACCGCAGGGCTGGCCAGCTACTGGCAGGCCCAGTTGGGGCGCTCGATTGCCCAGCAACGGCTGCTGCGCAAGGACTGGCAATTACCGGTGGCCGGCTGGTACCTGCCACTGGAGCTGGATGACCTGCATTTTCAGGCAGCGGACCGCCGCGAAATCCTGTTGCGCCAGTTGCAGGCGTTCAATCGCCAGCTTGATGCACCCTTGCACCTGAGTGCCTTCAGCGCCGGCAAACTGGCCCCAGCAATCAATGCGCAGTGGCTGGAGCAACTGGCCGGGCTGAATCTCCAGGTGTGGTGGCAGGACGGTGCCGGCACCGGCAAGTTGGCGCCCCTGGTGCGCCAGCAGTACGCCGCAGCCCTGCCCTGCCGGATCGGCATCATTCATGAAGCTTTCAAGCAGGTCAGCGCCGAGGGCCAGCCGTTCCGGGCTGAACCGATGGCACCCGGGCAGGCGCTGGCCTGCCACCCCAACGCGGTGTTCGAGCTGCGTTATCGACCCTGGGCAACGGCGCTGCTGAGTGCGCCCGGTGCACCGTAACCCCCGTATTTGTGCAAGGCCACCATGTTCAAGACGATTGAAGAGCAAGTCCGCCGCAAGAATGCCCCGGCACAGTTGCGTGAAGCGTTTCGCCAACACGACTTTGAGCGCCTGCGCGGCTTCTGCATCCTGATCTTTTGCGTCAGCATCGCCATCTGGTTGATCTTCGACCTGCTGGTGAGCTTTCTGGGCGAGCAGGGTTTCAGTTTCATCTCGGTGCTGTTCGTTGCCACCATGGGCATGCTCACGGTCATCCTGCTGTTCGTGCGCAAGGCCGAGCATTTCAGCCTGCTGAACCTGGTGTTCATTGCCGTGATCGCGTTGGGCATCCGCCTGGTCATCGACGGCATCCCGACCTGGCTGCGCCCTGCTTGGCTGGTACTGGGGGCATCGACCATTCTCTACAGCGCGTCGGTACTGCCGGTGCGGCGCTGGTCGTTCTTCAGCACGCTGGTGATCACCTGGGTGATCCTCAACCCGTACAGCGTGCCAGGCAACAACCTGTTCGACCTGCGCGGCCTGATGATTTTCTGCTACGCCAGCTTCCTCAGCGGGCTGACGGTGTACAGCTACCTGAAGCTGCGCCAGGTCAAGCTGCAGAACTTCTACATGTCGCACCTGCTGCTGGACCAGGCCTATATCGATGTCCTGACCGAGATCCCCAACCGGCGCTCGTTCATGGCCAAGGCCGAGCAGCACTTGCAGCATATCGGCGCGACGCAGGGGCATTACCTGGCGATGATCGACATCGACAACTTCAAGCGGGTCAATGATCGCTTCGGGCATGACAGTGGCGATGTGGTGCTCAAGCGCATTGCGGCGACCATCAAGGGCAGTGTTGCCGAGTTCGAGTACGCGCGCCTGGGCGGCGAGGAATTCGTCATCTACCTGTGGGGCATCGACCAGGCAACCGCAGAAGCGCGCATGGCGCAGCTGTGCCGGCAAGTGCGCGACAGCGTCGGTGAACACCCGGTGACGGTGAGCATCGGCCTGACCCTGGTCGCGCCCGATGACAGCATCAGCCAGGCACTGGGCAAGGCCGATGAAGCGCTGTACAGCGCCAAGCATGGGGGCAAGGATCGCTATGTGCTGTGGCGCGCTACGCAGAACCAGGCGAAGCCCTGAGATATTGCGCCTGCTGTACATTCTGGCGCGGCCTGGCGATAGCGGCTACCACAGTCCGTAAAAAGTGACGGGTGATCTACATAGACTGCCTGCGCATTACTACAACTTCACATCATTGACTACCTGATATTTCTACCAGTAGCGCGACTTTCTACGCCCAACTTAATGTACCAATGCCAGGGCACGTTTCCCCCCGCCCTAATCATGGTTCAAACAGGAGTGGCGCTCATGTCCAATGTTCTGTGGAGTATTCCGGCTTCTCAATCCAGTGATTCAGCCCAGTCAACGTCGCCAATGACTTCAAACTTGCCAGACATGACAGGCTTCAAGCCTGAGCGCCATGGCAGCGTGGGTAATGGTTGGAACAGCCCTTGCTTGCTGCGGGGTGACCGCAATCTTGAAAAAGATGAAACGCTGCGCGCCTTTCTGATTCGTCGAGTAAATGGCGAGTTGCTGGAGACCGTTACCTTCACCGCCAAAGACGGAGAAACCAGTAAGGACCAATGGCCGGCTGCGTTTGCCAAATTGATTCATACCACTGGCAAATACCTGAAGGCAGGCAGTTGGGATGCTGCCGGCGTATTCGGCCCACAGCCGGAGCAAGGTGAAAATCGCCTCTGGTACCCTGGCCCCCATTGGCGTGCGTTCACTACCGCTGCGGTGAAAAACAACTGGGTGCAAAGCCGGGTGCTCAACGACAGTAATTTGAAGAGCACCGACAAACTACGCATAGAAGTCCGCGATCTGGACACTCAACGCCGCTACGAAGTGCACGACTTCACGCCGGGCGCGAATCGCCTTACTGCAGAGCAATGGCAGAAAGACCTTTGCACATTGATCAATCAGAAAAGCAAGATGGTCAAGGCTGGCAACCAGGATGACACCGGACGCATTGTCATCGGGAAATCGAAAAACGGGTTGTGGGTACCGCAGTGCTCGGACCTGGTCGTGATTGTATTGTCGGTGGGGAGTTGGAGTCAGGCAGTGCTGGATCAGGAGCCGCTGGAGAATGCAGCGTCGACCGGGCATTGGGATCCGGAAAAAAACAAAGAAAACACAAACGAATCGCCCGAAGAAGAGGAGCAAGAAGAGGAGCAAGAAGAGGAAGAGGAAGAGGAAGAGGAAGAGGAAGAGGAAGAAAAAAATAGTACGCCACCTGCCGCGCAAAACACCAGTTCCGGCAGCTACTTTCTTGACATTGACTTCGACAAACTGCGCGCAAGCAGAATATCGGAGAGCGTACTCAAACTTTCCAAAATAGCCATCGACAATAGCATCCGATTCGTAGGCGCTAAATTTTCAGGCGACCTTCATGAAAACTACAAGCTCACCGTTGACACTCAGTCAATTACCATAGCGAAACGTCGAACATCTGAACAAGGCTCAGAAACTTACTATTCCACCTTGACTGAACTACTCGATGAAGGCAATCAACGCTCAAATACCGAGGATTACGCTTATTACAATGATAACTCTGATGACTCTGATTACACTGATTACACTGATGACTGCCCTGGAAATAAAGCCACTCTCCGGGTCTACTTCGATGTACCGGATGGCGCTGACTTTGGTAGCGAAGGGAAGTTGACCGTCGCCTGGCTGGCCACTGTCAGCAGTCTTGAATTCTGGAGCGAGATGACCAGCTTCAGTCTCAGTGCACCTGCCGTGGTACCGCCGTACAAACCCGCTACACCGCTGTGCGAAGACTACGGCTATACCCACCGTTCTGAAGTGTTTGACGTCAGTGGACAAATTGAAAACGGTGTCGACCCACGAACCGGGCTGTTCCACGCCCATTGCGTGCTCGGCAGCGTACACGGTTTGGAAGGTGTGGGGCCACAGTGCGACCTGACACTGCACTACTCTGCACTGCGCTGCAATGAGGCAGGCCTTGGCGATGGCTGGGCATTGCGCTTCAGCAGTTTCGAGGAACGTGACCGCTGCTTGACCTTGGCTTCCGGCGAGACCATTCGATTGACCGAAGAAGAGTGGGGAGGGCTTGCCAAGGACAACACCGTTGTAAAAAAAACCAATCTCTGGATTACCAGTGACACTACCCGCTCTACGCTGAACCTGAGATTCGGCGATGGCCGCCAGGAAGTGTTGACCAAGCCTGCTGGCGACACGGAAGAACCTAATGACGAAGCGCGCAAGAAGCTGATAAAGCTAATGAAAGCACTCCAAGTCAACCCGATGCCTGATCTTAAAGACAAGGATAATTGGCTGGTCAAGAGCGCAAAGGAATTCTCATTCATATACAACGTTATAGCAAACTTTACCGAGCACAAAAACAGCAATGACCCAACAGAGAATTCTTTTTCCATGCGGATTTTCAAAACCTTCACGCCGCCACTTTATAACCTCCTTAAGGGCAAGGACATAGCAGAAACCAAGAAAAATTGGAACGCACAAAAAAAACTATACACGGAGGAGATCGCCTACCTTGAACGAGACTTCAATCTTTATCTGCCGTCGAAAATCATCTCACCACAAGGCGGCGAACTGGCGTTAACCTGGACACGCCAAGTAGGCCAGTTCCTGTTAAAAACCATCACCTCCGGCAGCGACGTATTGTTGCAAGGCACATACAGCGCCGAGCAGGTCACATTTGATATTTGGCCAGGCACCCAAGAAGCACGCCGTGTTGAGCTACAACTGGAGAATTATTTGCTGCAGCGTTTGACCCGCGGCACCGGTACAGGGGCGCAGGTAAGTCAATTCAGCTATTGCCCAGACCCAACATTGGACCGCATTCTTTACCGTGTAGAAGAAAATGATGGCTCCGTGGAGGTGGTCCAATATACACCTGACGCAATGCGGCCTTACGTCGACAAACCCGAAGACAAAAAAGAATCCACGCCTGCCTTACCCGCCGTTGCAGTCCACTGCCTGTTGCCTGGTCGCAAGCAACCCCCGCTGACGACGTTCTACAGTTACTCTTCAATAAACCATCTCAACAGCGCGATAGTATATGACTCCCAAATTGGCACCCTAGTGAAAAAGGGCGGCGGGGCAACAAACGTCTATTATGAAGAATATGTAACCGACGGCAGAAACGAAAGAATCTATTGGTCGAAAGCACGCCAGGAAAGCGAGTCAGGCACAGCCATTACCGTCGCCACCTACAATGCCTATCACCTGCCGATCAGCGAGCTGATTGCGGTTCATGAGCAAGCAATAAAACTTACCTCGTGGACATACGCGGCGGAGCGGCCTGGACAGTCCGAGTTTGGTCTGACCAGTACCGTGGCGACAAGTGCCTGGGATTTTTCAACAAATGGTACGCCGGAAAAAGTAACAGCGGAACAAAGCTTCAAGTACGACGATTCGCACCGCCTCATCAAAAGTATCGCCGCCGACAACACCATCACCGAGTGCAGTTACTACCCTACCTCTGGTGGCAGCGGTATCGCGGTAAAAATCGGCGAAACCGCGATCGCAGGCCCTGCACTCACCACCTGCCCTTCCCTTGCCTGGACCCTACAGCCGGCATTGAAGTGGGAGTACGTGTATCAAGTCATCGGCGAGCTCGAGGTTCCACTGCGTGTCACGCTATTTGGCTACGCGCATCGAAGCACAGACAGTTTCAACAATCCCTTATTCTCAACAGTTACCCAGACGTTGACCGGGGTAGCAATTGATACAGAGACAGAGAAGCTGAGCCTTGCACCAGGGCGCACAGCCGCCTTGGTCGCGCAACTGACCCACGAACAAACCCAACCGAAAGACAATCAATGGGAGCAGTCGGCTACCCACCGCACCTGGTGGAACGGCAAGAGCACCTGGCAAACTACCACGCTCAAGTATGCCTACGACCCGCAACGAAAATTCATTACGCTGAACAGCAGCATTGCTGGCGAGGGTGGTAGACAAGACAACGCTCGTGTAGAAAAAAGATCCGCCTACAGCGCGGTGCTGCTTTCGACCGTTGAGGATGGCATAACAACGTCCTACCTTCGTGATCAACTCGGCAGAGTCACCACCCTGACACATGCCAAAAAAGATCGAAAGGACGACGTCATCACCAGCACTTACGAAACCCAGGAGCGCGGCACGCAAGTGACCGTCCGCAATGGTGATCGTGCGGTTCGCAAACTCTACGACGGCCTGCAGAGGCCCGTTCAGGAAGAAGTCCTGCTTCCCGGTGCTGAACACTTCTGCATCACATCTCAAACCTACTATCCCTGTCAGGATGCTCCCTGGGTTCGGGAGTATGACTTTCTACCAGGTGGCCTGCGTCGAGAAATTCCAATGCCCACTGGCGAGCGTGTCGCGGGGCAACTTTGTCAAGTGGAGACGTCCTATGACAAATACGCAAGCTACGTGCATGAGCAACACTCGAATGTGGGCAGCACAACATCCTCGCTGACAAACATCTCCCGGCAAACGGCGAAAAATGACGGTGGCGTAGTCAGCGAATACCTGGTTGGCACAGGGACTGCCAACACCAACAGCCAACAGCGCCAATACCGAGGGGAATACGATCTGTTTGGTCGCCTGAAAAAAATGCAGTTTCGCGCGACTACAAACACCGAAGAATCTGCGCGTGAGCATTTCGTTGACAACGGCTTCGACGAAGCGGATGCACTTGCGTTCACCTATGAGTATGACGACCTGGGCAGACTGCTGAAAGCAACAGACAGAGCTGGCCAGGTTACTGAATACACTTATCTTGGTTTGAGTTCGATCGTCACCGAGTTGAAGGTAGCGGGAGTTACCCTCGCGACTCAAGAAGGCAAAGCCCCTGCGCGACGCGTGTCGAGCAGGGTGGGGACGCGCAAGTACGCTTACCAGCAGGAGGGCAACCCAAACGCTAGCGGAATGAAGTTTCCTGACGGCACTCGGCTGACGGCAAGCACCACGGAGTCGGCCAATGGTAAAAAATTCGGTAGCGCCTACGCCATCGGTGACACACCTCAATTCGCCCAGCAACTCGACTTTGTAGAAAACAGCTTGATGTCCAGTGCTGGAGAGCTGAGTTGCAAATACTTCAGTACTGTACTGCCTGGTGAACAACGCCAGGAGTGCCGTACCCCGTATGGCCTTAACACCCTAAGGACCCACCGATCCTTCCTCGGTGAAACGATCGCCAAACAACATGTGAGCGGGCAGGCGCTACAGGTCTTCCATGACTGGCAAGGGCGCCTGCTGAAAGGTGTTTTCGGCAGCATTACCTATCACTTCGAATACGGCGCAAGCGATGAGCTACTGAAACAGACGGTACTGAACAATGAAACAGGCGACCGCCTAGTCATGACCTTGCAGTGGGACTGCTTTGGTCAGGAAGTTGAACGTTGTTATACCCTGAACAACAAAGTACTGAGCAAAGTAAAACAGGACTACAACAGCAACGGACAACTGGCATCAAAGACCTACTTTGAAGGTGACACCGAGTGCCGCAAGGAAAGCTATACCTATGACCAGAACATCGGCCACCTGCTCAGCTACACCTGTGAGGCAGAGAATACCGCCTATGCCCCGCAGGACGAGTCGGGTAAAGGTATCAGTGCTCAGGAATTCACTTACGATACGCTACACAACTTGCTTAGCTGCGTCACCACCTATACCGACGACATCAAACGTAGTCAAACCTACGCCTACAGTTCGAGCAACCCAACGCAGCGAGAGAAAGTCACCACCACGCTGGGCGATGCTGCGGCAGTCGTGGTGAAGCTGCAATATGATAAAAACGGTAATCAGCTCAACGATGAAAACGACCGTAGCCTTACCTACAACCCTTTGGGGAAACTGGAGAGCGTGACCGACAAAGACAAAACCCTCCTGGCCCGCTACCACTACGATGGTGAACATAAACTGACGTTGCTCGAGGACGTCAAAGGCAAGAAAACCTGCGAACTGCTCTATGACGAGCAGTCCTTGTTGGGTGAAGTGTGGTACGACAGCGACAAGAAGGAGATCCGCCGTACCTGGTTCTGTACCAGCCTTGTGCAAATGACCCAGGAAGCCGGCAAGGTCACCACCGCCTATGTATTAGGTGACGCCCATGGCGGTACCCATGCGCTGTATGAGCACGGCAAGCTGAATAACCGGCTCAATTGCGCACCCTATGGAGAAAGCGCCAAACACGATGCTTGCCGATTCGGTTACAACGGCCAATGGCGCGATCCCGTCACTGGCTGGTATCACCCAGGCAACGGTTATCGAGCATACAACCCTCAGGAGCGCAAATGGCTGCAACCAGACAACCTGAGCCCCTTTGGCGGTGCGGGCATCAATGACATGGCCTATGGCACTGACCCAGTCAACCTGCATGACCCAAGTGGTCACCTCATGATCAGTCGATGGTCAACAGAAACTTCATTTGCCGGTCTGGAGAAACAACTCCAGGATCAACAACCTATCCCCTTGAGCGGTTACTGGCGAGGCTTGGGGATGACCGTCACCACGGCAGCGGCGGGTGTGCTGTTGGCCATCCCAACAGGCGGGGCAGTCTCAGCGATGGCCTGGGCCATGGCCGCCGGTGCCACAGTGAGCTCAGGCTTGGAAGTGGCCAGCTACCTCACGAAAGAGAGCAATCCCGAACTGTCCCGAAAACTCGGTACCGCAGCCATGGTCATCGGGTTCGCCAGCGTCCCTTGGAAGACCGTGCTCACTTCACTGTTGAAATTGGGTGCGCGGATGCTGCGCTGGACCTGTAAAGCCGTAGGCCAAGTCGTTGCATTCGTGGGCCGCAAAATTAAACAGGCCACTCAATATGGGCGCGCCTTGCTTCTAGAACTAAAGTATGCCGGGCGCGTACGTGGCGGTGCACTACGTGTTCCACACTGGGAAGTCCCCGTATCGGTAGCGTCGGGATCCGCTGAATTCGACCAACTCCTAGTCGAGAAGATGCAATTCATTACTGAAGCAGAAACTGGAAGACAGATCTGGTCATCCACTGCACCGACAAACTCGAAGACTGTTGACAGAGCGGTTCAGCATATAATCAAGCATCACAAAAATTCCGGTGTGAGGCAAAAAATCATAATTCTATCAGGCTCACATGGCAGTCCAAAAGGACAGCGAGTCTACAACGTCGAACTCAACCAGCAGGGCCAGTGGGCACAAACAGGAAATCCCAATACCCACGCCCACCCTCAAGCTTTATTTGAAGACAATAAAATAGCCAAAAAATACTCAGACTGGGCCGACATTGAAGTAGTCGACGTAGCAAACTATGCACCTGCGAGCTATACAAAAGCGCCTAATTCGCCAACAATGACCCCAAGTAAATTACACAGGCCCATGATACAAATGGAGATGAATCAAATTATTAGCGGCGACAGACATGTTATTGTCGGGTTCTGTCATGGGCGTACCGACCACATGGTTAACAGAGCACTCCCACCTGAATTTAGATACGATGTCTTCCATGGCCTTGATAAACAGACCAGCCAACGACCCTTGAACGAGCTCTTTCAGCAAGGCCTTATGGACAACCCACGGAGCTTTGTAAATACCGATATTGTGCGTTTAGTACATAACAATCCTCAACTGTATCCAAGCCCTCCCCTCTCGCCCATTCCGACGAGCATAGCTGGCCCATCGGGCTTAGTGCCTATACAACGTCCACGGAGTATGCTGCCCTTCGATTTTGGCACACCGATGGATATGAGCTAGTGCTTTGCTGAAACGGGGGCTTACCGAGGATTCGATAACCCTCTGTTTCAGGCTACATAGCATCGCGGGATGTTTCGTCCCGCAATGCTGCCTATAGTAAACAGAACCACTCATCACGCTCTGAAAACGACGCGCGGATCATCGCTACCAGCACCTGAACCAATGGCGCCTGTGCCGTGCGCTCATTCACCGCCAGCCACAACCCCCGCTGCATGGGGGCGGCGAACAAGCCTGGCAGCGCCAACAAACCCCGGTCCAACTGCGCCGAATAGTGCGCTAGCAAGCCTATGCAGGCACTGCAACGGATCAACTGGCCATACAGCTCGTACCCCGGCACCGTCGTTACCCCGGCCTCGCGCTCGTCAAGCAACTGCTGCCAGGGCGCCAGTGCCTTGATGTCCTGGTCCCCTTGCCATTGCACCAGCATGTAGTCCTGCAGGTCATCCAGGTTCACTGGCCGGTTGACCTCCCGGCAGTAACGCTTGGCAATGTGCGGCCGGTACTCAAGTACGGCCAGGCGCTCGGAGGGCGTGTAGGCAGACGACTGCGCTGGCTGTAGCGGATCGTCCGTCAGCCACACGCGCACATCCACTTCGTCATCTGTCGGTGCGCAGATTTCCAGGCGGATACCCGCATTCTGCCGCACGAAAGCCACCAGGTTACGACCCAGGATGTCCTGCACAATCGGCTCTGGCACGGCCAGACGCACCCGCGCCGGGGCATCCGCTGCATGCGTTTGCTCGGTGTGGTTCGCCAGGCCCGACTGCAACAATGCCTGCAACTGTCGCCCCTGGCGGCTGAGCACCAAGGCGTTGCCCCGGTGCACGAACAACGGATAGCCCAGCCGCGCCTCCAGCCGTGCCAGCTTCTTGCGCAACACGGTGGCTTTGAGATTCAGGCTGCGGGCGGCCTGCATGAAGCAACCGCAACGGGCGCTGACCAGAAAACAGCTGAGCGTCTGCTCATCCTGCCCCCAGGCCAGTGCGGTATTCCCCAGCATCCTTTCAGCATCACCCGCGCGCTCGGGCTCATGGCCCGCCATCTCGAACATCGGCATCCCCGCCTCCTGCCAGGCCCGACAGCGCGGGCCCGATCTTCCCTGATTGCCAACGCTTAGCGGTTGGCTTCGATCACTTGATTGAGCGCCGCCCCATCGATACTCAAGGTCGCGGTATTGAACAGGCCATCCACATAGGCCTTGGCCACCTGCTCCTGACGCTGGGCACGCAACATGGCGCGCAGCCGTGGCAGGACTTCTTCCAGCGTCGCCACACGGGCAGGCTGTTGCTCGATCAACCGGACAATATGAAAGCCTGCCGGACCCTGCACAGGCTCGCTGACCGCCCCCACCTTGAGCCGGGCGACCACCTCGCGTACCTGCGGCAGCAATTGCGCCAAGGGCTGCAAGCCACTGTCGCCGCCGACGTCGTCAGCCTGGCGATCCTGGGAGAACTCGCGCGCCAGGGCCGCAAAGTCCGCCTCGGGTGCCTGCGCACGCTTGCCCAGGGCCTGGGCCTGCTTGCGCACGGTGTCCAGGCTCTGCTCATCAGCAACCGCCAGGAAGATCTGGCTCAGCCGATAGCGCGCCGGCAACTGCAAGCTGGCCTTGCCGGCTTCATAGGCGCGTTTGAGCTCATCCTGCGATGGGTAATCCTCGGGCACCTGGCTGACCGAGTCGAGGTAGTCACGCAACACGATCTGCTCAGTGGCAGCCCGGGTTTGCGCTTGAACGTCTGGACGCTGTGGCCAGCCTTGCGCCTCGGCCTGCTGGTACAGGGCCTTTTCTGCCAGGCGCGAACGTATCCACGCCTCCAGTCCCTCACGGTTTGCGCGCAATTGCTCGCGGGCTGGCGGCGGCAACTGCGCCAGCTGCGTTTTCAACTCATCGACGCCAACCTGCTGGTCGCCCAGCCGGGCCAGCGCCGGCCCACTATCAGCCGCCAGCGTTACCGGCCGGCTGGCAGCCACCGGTTGCGCACCTGGACGCACTGCCAGGCCGACAGCCACCGCGATGACGGCCAGGGCACCCGCGCCGGCCCAGAATGTACGACGCGTCACGACGCGCTTTCCAGGTCAGGAGCGACAGTGGTTGAGGCCTGCGGCGCTGCCACATTGCGGCTGTAGTCGCGCAGATAGGCAATGAACTCTTGCAGCAGACGGTCCCACAGCACCAGGTTGCCCAGCAGGTGCTGCTGGCTCACTCCGCCAGCCACCAGCACATCCATCTCCATCACCAGGAACTCACCCTGTACCGACAGGCGAGCAAAGCGCCGCGAGATATTCCACAGCTCGCTCAACCCAGCCGGCAATTCACCCTGGATGCGCAGGGCGCAACTGAAAGTGAAGTCGACGAACTCTCCTTCTTGCGCCGCCTGGTTGCCAAAGCGCACGGCATAGCCAACGCCCTGGCTGGCGCTGAGCAACTGCACCACGGCATTCTGCTCGCTGCGGTTGACCCGGCAACCGGCATCCTGCAACAAGGTGGTCAGGGCGTCGGCGCTTACGGTTTCGATCAGTGCGGTTGCAGTCATTGATTACCTTCCTTGTAGTAAGAACACATTCACTGCGCAATGCGGCTTTGCGCCGTATCAAACTGGGTTTGGTACAACTGGTCGCCAAACGCCTGGGCCATTTCCTCGAACTTGACCCGGGCGCCACTGGCAAAGGGTTGACGCACTTTCATCAGGTCGACGACATCGACCTTCTCGTAGGCATCGAGAATGTCCTTGGCCACGCCATACATCTGCTGATTCTTGGCGCTGCACTGTTGCACCTGGGTATCACGCTCGCCGAGCCGCGAAGCCAGCGAGGCGCGTTCGGCCTCTTTGCTGCGGGCCAGGCCGAGCAGTTCCTCATAGGCCTGCTTGTACTTGCCCAGTTGCTCGTTGCTGCTGGCCACCAGTGCCTGGGCCTGGCTATGCATTGACTGCTGCTGGCCAAGCAACTGCTCCGCCTGCCCGCGGGCCCGGGCCAGTTCAGCGTTCAATTGCTTGATCTGGGCCTGGGCGGCGTCACGTTGCTGCTCGGCGCTCAGGCGGGCGGCGGACGCCTGCGCCTGCTCGCTCTGCAAGGCCTGCAATTGCTGGGTGGTACTGCGCAGCTGGGCACGCAGACGCTCCTCCATGCCCTCGGCCGAGGCCAACGACGACAGGCTGATGCCCAGCGCCACCAGCAGGTACGAACAACAGGCCCGATAGGCTCGCTTGTTCATGCTCCTTCTCCCTGTAAGCGCATCTGCTAGAAGCGCGTGTTGACTTCAAGTTGCAGCACATCGATATCGAACGGAGCCCCGTAGACGGCCTCCGAACTCAACCAGCGCGCCGTGGCGATAATGTTCTTCTCGATGCCATAGTTGGCGCCGAGCACGTAGCCCTTGGCGTTGGTGCCGCCCAGGTGGAACGAGGAGTCGTTGAAGCCGTCGGGCATGGCATCCGGTTCGATGTACTTGTAGCCGGCGAACAGGTTCCAGTCCCCTTGCTTCTTCAGCTCCAGTGCATTGCCCAGGGTGAACTGGACCATCCAGGCATCGCCACCGCTCTTGATATTGCCGGCTTCGTCGAAGTTGTTCGCCAGCATGCCGTCCGAGCGCTTGCGAATGTCACCTTCGTCGTAGGCCAGGTTGCGGATGTAGTTGCCCTGGCTGCGCACCTTGAAGTCACCCGGCAATTCGGCGTCCCAGATCAGGTTCAGGTCGAGCAGGTCGAACTCCGAGGCCAGCCCGACGAACTGCGGCTGCGGCGTGGCTGCCGGGTTGGCCGGGTTTGGCGTGATGTCGCGCAGCAGGAAGAGCGTGTTGCCCTTTTGCATGAAGGTCGGCCGGCTGCCATCGGTGTCGCAGGCGGGGTCGCCGTTCCACGGCTGGCACGGTGAAGAGCGCTGACCGGCAATATCGTCAAAGCGGTAGTAGGCCAGCGCGCCTTTGAGCGAGTTGCCCTGGTTGATCTTCCAGTCGGCCCCGAACTGCGCACCGTACAACCATTTGTTGTCGCTTTCTTCCTTGTCCAGGCCGTTGCTGCTCGAGGTGTCGGAGCTGTATTCCACGGGGAACGCGCCGACCGTGCCGAACAGGCTGACACCGTTGTCCAGCGGCTGCTTGAGGATTGCGGCCAGGCCATCGAAATTGAGGTCGTTGGAATAGAGGATGTCGGTGGACAGGAACGGGTTGGCAATCCGCCCGCCGGTCAGGGTCAGGCGCTCGGACGGGGTCCAGCTGAGGTAGCCGCGGTCCAGCCACAGGTCTTTCTTGTCAAAGCCTCCACCCAGGGTCTGGGTAGTGGAGACCGGGTTGTTGTCACTGCCGGTACCAATGCGAATGCCGGCGGTCCAGGTCGGCGCCAGCACAGCGGTCAGGCCGAAGCGCGCCCGCAGACGCAGGATGTTTTCGCGGTCTTCGCGGGTGTTCAGCAATGGCGGCAGATTGCGCCCATTGTTCGGGTTGACGTCATAGGGGCCCTTGTCGTTCAACTTGGCGAAGTCGACGATCTCGTTGCTGTTGCTGCCTGAGTAGTAGCGCGACTCGTTGCGCAGGCGCACATCGCCGTCAAAGGAAATGCGCGAAGCCCAGTCCGGGAAGGTGTTGGGCGCAGCCCAGTTTTCCTGCTTGGCCGTGGCCATGACTTCCGCCTTGATCTCATCGCGGATCTGCTCTCGGACGATGGCTGGCACATATTGGACGCGCACCTCGCCATTGGCCGCCGGCACCGCCGCGACGCTGGCGCGGGCCTGCTGTGCTTCACTTTCGGCCTGGGCGATCAGCGCCTGGGCCTGATCCTGCTTGAGCACGCCCTGCTGCACCAGCAGGCGGATCAGGTTGATGGTTGCGTTCTGCGACGGCGCCGGGGTCTGCGCGATAGCCGGGCCGACCGCCGCAGCGACCACCAGGCCGATTGCCAGGGTCAGTCGGTTTACTGTGCACTTCATGGGTTTACCGCTCCTGTTGGTCATTCGTGCATCCTGTTCATTCATGGCCGGCGCCCCTGCAGGGCGACTCGCACGGGCAGCGTCAGGCTTGCCGGTGGGCGTTGTTGCAAAGCGGGTGCCGAGCGCAAGGCGGCGATCACCTGGGCATCGATGTCGACGTCGCCACTGGACTTGACCAGCTCGACCCGCGTGATCTCTCCCGCGGCGCTGAGCCAGACATCACCCTGAAGGTTGAAGGCCAGGTTGCGCAGCTCGGGGTTGTCGCGCAGCAAACGCTGGAAGGCGTAGGCGAGGAACTGGCTATAGGTGCCACTGCCCAGCCCGCCACCACCGCCGGCCATGCCGCCACCTTTGCCCGCGCCAACGTTGAAAGCATCGCCAGCGGACTGCGCATCGCCATCGATCTGCATCGGGTTGGCCAGGTCATCGGCCGGGCTGGGTGGCGCTTCTTCGGCCGGCTTGACCTCTTCGGCCTCTGGTACTGGCTGCGGCTCGACGATTTTCTCCTGCACGGGAGGTTCAGGTTCCTTGGGTGGCTCCGGGGGCGGCGGTGGTGGCGGCAAGGGAATGATCGCGGGGATCTTCGCTGCCTCACGACGTACGCCGCTCATATCGTTGGCCCATTGCCAGAGCAGCCAGGCAGCGCCAATGCCGATCACGCCGACGACGGCCCAGGTGATCACGCGACGGATGTTGAGTTTCTGGTCCATGTGCGTCCTCAACCCTGGTTCGGCTTGCCGGTGACCAGCCCGACCTGGGCCAGCTCCAGCCGCCGCAGCAGGTCAAGTACCTCGACCACTTTCTGGTACTGGACGGCGGCGTCGCCGCGCACGATGATCGGGAAGTCCGGGCTGCGCGCTTTCTCGCTGCGCAGGCGGTCTTCCAGCTCGCGCAGGGTCACCGGGTAGGCATCAAGGAACACCTGCCCGGCATCGTTGACCGAGATAGCCTTGGTCTTGGGTTGCGCCAGCGACACCGAGGCACTGGCCTTGGGCAACTGGATCTGGATGCCGGAGACCTGGGCAGTGGCGGTGAGGATGAACATCACCAGCACCACCATCAACACATCCACCAGCGGGGTGATATTGATGCTGTCGACGGCGGCGTCATCGTCATCGTCGTGGGAAGCATTCACGGTTGCCATGGCAGTCCCCTCAGGCCGGTACGGATGTGTTGACGGCCTGCCCGGCGCGGCGGTGGCCCGCTTCACCGGCCTGGCCTTCACCATGCAGTTCGGCCAGGCGCGTGATGAACTCGTCGACGAACACCCGCATGTCCGCGCTGACCTCCTTGTTGCGGGTGATCAGGCGGTTGTAGCCAAACAGCGCGGGGATCGCGACGAACAGGCCCATGGCGGTGGCCAGCAGCGCGGCGGCCATGCCCGGGGCAATCGCGTTGATGTTGACGTCACCGGCCATGGCCGTGCCGAGGAACACCACCATGATCCCCAGCACCGTACCGAGCAGGCCGATGTAAGGGCCGCCGGCGATGGCGTTGGACAGGCTCGACAGCTTCGCGCCCAGGGCCTGGTTTTCGCGGGTGCGCACACCGTCCATGGAACAGCGAATGGCTTCGATAGTGGCGGCCGAGACACTTGAAGTGTCGGCGCCTTGGGCACGACGCGTGCGGATTTCCTTCACCGCGACCTGGTACAGACGCCACAGCGACGAATGCTCCAGGCGCTGCGCCAGGCCGGCATCGTCGGCGAACATCTCCAGGCGAGTGCCCACCAAGGCGAACTGCTCGCGGAACTGATCATTTGCCGCCACGACACGGTTCAGGGTGCGGTTCTTGCGCAGCATGATGATCCACGACTGGATCATCATCAGCACCAGCACGGCAATGATTACCCAGGCATCCACCGGCACTGCATTGAGCAGGAAGCCCAGGCTACCGAAACCGAAACCTGACTGTTCTTCGTCCACGCCGTAGACCACCAGGCGCGACTCGGCGCCCTGGGCCAGCGCGTCGGCTTGCAGCACCGGCAGGCTGCGGGCGATGCGCGACAGGCGCAGCTCGTCCATGGCGCCCACGAAGGGGGCGAAGGCACTGGCTGGCTGGCCTTGCGCCGGGGCCAGATCGCCGCCAATGGCGATGCCCGCGTTGAAAGCCGGCAGGCTGCTGGCAAGGCTGGTCACTTCGCGGCCGTCCACCAGCAGGCTGAGCTTGCCGCCCTCGCCCAGCAGGGCGACATGCTGCCACTGGCCCGGGCTGAGTACCTGGCCAGCCGCGCTGCGCTGGCCATTGACCTCGATGAACGGCATGCCCTGGCTTACCCCAAGCAGCAGGCTGTTGCCGGCGTCATGCCGAGCAAACAACAACTGATCACCAACAGCCTGGTCCTGGCGGACCCAGGCACTGAAGGTAAAGGCAGCGCCGGCGGGCAGTTGCAACGACGGGCTCGGTGGCAACACCAGCGGTTGGCCGCTGAACTGGATGGCGCGACCAATCACCCCTTCCACGCTGACCGCAGTGCCTAGCGCCTGATTGCCATAAGGGCTGCTGTCACGCGGGCTGGAGCCATCGAAGTGGTAGAGCGCCGTGTAGTCGGCGTCAAACACCGGCTGGCCGTTGGCCGGCTGCGCTTTCGGGTTGCCGTAGTACATCCACATGTCCTGACGCTGGCCACCTTCGACCTGCGGTACGTCGACCCAGATCAGTGCCATGCCCATCAGCGGATCGAAGCTCTCGATCTGGTGGTTGAATACGGTCTTGTCATCGCTGCTGACGAAACGGATATCGTCCCCGGACTCGTTGACGCCGTCGAAGGTGAAGTTGCCGGTGTGCAGACGCACCAGCAAGGCAGTACGGCCCAGAGCCTGATTGAGTGCGGCGCCCTGCGGCGTGGTGTCCACGGAAATCTGCTTGCGGTACTGCCAGTCGTCCTTCCACCAGGCATTGGCGCTGCCCGGCAGGGCAAAGCCCAGGCAGATGAGCAGGGTCAAGATGAGGCGTTGCATGGAATATCTCCAGGGTCGATAGCGACGGATTCAGAAAGTTGCCTGCACGCTGAAGTGCAAGCGCGAGTCATTTTTGTCGGTGTTGGGGCCGTCCTTGAGTGGCAAGCCCCAATCCAGGCTGCCGGACAACCAATCGCTGAGCGTGGCGCGGGTGCCGATCCCGACGCTGGCCAGGCTGTAGCTGTCGTCCTGCTCTGGCAGTGCGTCCTTGAGCGACAGCTGCGCGCCTTCGGCGAAGACGTAGAAGCGCCAGTCGCTGATGTAGCTGCCAACGTATTTGCCCAGCGACGGCGTGCGTAATTCCTGGGAGAACAACAGGCCGTTGTCCCCCGTGCGCTCGGCGGCCAAGTAGCCACGTACCGACGTGGCGCCGCCTGCGGCGAACTGCTCGTTCGACACCAATGGCCCGGAAGCCAGCTGGAACGCGGTTTTCGAGGCGCTTTGCCAGTCACCGGCAACACTGAAGGTGTAATTGGCGTCGCCCTTGAGCAGCACGAAACTTGAGTCCGCGCGATAACGCTTGTAGTCGAAGCTCTGGTCGTTGCTGCCGTAGCCGAACAGACGGCGGGTACCGGCCACCAGGTTCAGGCCCAGGCCCAGCTGCGAGGCTTCGCTGTAGCGGTAGCCGTTGTAGCCCAGGGAGATCGGCGCGTACTTGAGCGGTACGGTGTCGTAGCTGTCACCAAAGCGCACTTGCTCATCGAAGTCCTTGAAGTCGATCCCGGCCGAGAGCGAATGTGCCCAGTTGCCTTCGCTGGGCAGCGTGTAAATGGCCGAGATACCGTACGAATGGCCTTTGCCGAGCACATTGCTGCCGCCGACGGTGGCGACGTTGCTGTCGGATTTGTAGCCGCTCAGTTGCACGCTCCAACGCTCATTCAGCGGTGCGCTGTAGGACCCGGACCAAACTTCGGCGTTGTCGCGGTCTTCGGGGGCGGTGAACCAGGTCAGCGAAATCGCATGGCCCAGCTGCCAGAGATTGTTGTAGCCAACGGTCGCGACGCTGCGCAGTTTCTCGGTGTCTGCGCTGTAGTCGTTGTTCAGGCCGATGCTGGCGTGCCAGGGTTGCTTGTCCTCGACCTGCAGGTCGACATCCATGGTGCCGGGGCGTTGGCCTTCTCGTACCAGTGGCATGACTTGCCGGCCCGGGTTGCGGTTGAGCTCGGCAAGCTCGCCCTGGACCTTGGCGAAGTCCGGCACCTGGCCTTCGCTGAGGGCGGGTACCTGCTCGCGAATCTGCACCGGTGAATAGTGCTTGGCGCCGACCACGCGGACCCGGCCGACCTTGGTTTCACTGACCTGCAGATAGACGATGCCACCCTCGACCTTCTGCTCGGGCAACTCGACGAATACCGACTGGTAGCCCAGTGCCTGATAGCGTTTTTGCAGGGCTTCGCGAGCGCCTTCAAGGTCCGCCAGGCTTTTCTGCGGGCCGAGGAAGGGGTAAACCGCTTCCTCGATGGCCCGACTGTCGAGCACGGAATTGCCGCGTACCACGTATTCATTGATATCGACCCGGCGCTCGGCGTCCGGCGCCGTATCGTTCGCTGTCGCGGTGCTGCTGACCAGGGCCAGAAGCAGCCCTGCGCGCGCGCCATGCCGTTTGAAGAACAAATGCTCCACACCGCCCCCTCGTTCTGAAAATCCATAAGGCCCAACGGCCGCGTTCATGCGTGGTTGTTCGGGCCGCCCTGGCCCGAGTGCTTGGCCAGCCAGCTATGCAGCAAGGCCAGGTTGAGACTGAATTCCGGCATCTGCAGCAGAGCGCCGCAGCACACCTCATTGACGATCGACTGGAGCAGGCGCACGGCCTGCTCGCTGGCGAGCACTGCGTTCAGGTCATGGCTGAACAGACTGAAATTCCACACCCTGGATTTCAGTTCCAGGCCAACGAACCAGCGAAACAGCAGGTTGTAATTGAGCTGTTCATAGAGTTGTTTTTCGCTGGGCACCGAATAGAGCAGTTGCAACAGCAGCAAGTGCATCAGGGTGTGTGGGGAGATCGTCATGCCGCTGCTGCGGGCCAGTGCGTTGAGGATTTCATCGTGGGCCAGCAGCGTTTCTTCGACACGCGGCTTGAGCAGCACCAGGGAGTGACCGGGAGGAATGCAGCTGGCGACTTCCTTGAGCGCGCTCTGCCAGTCGTCCTGGGAAACGATCCAGACCCACGGTGCGCCGTAGCGATACACCGACACCGGCTGCTTGCGCGCGGCTTCGACGATCTTGGCCAGACGTTGGTCGAGCTCCTGCATTCCCACTTTCGCGTAGCGTTCCATAGTCCCCATCGCTCCACTCCCTTTGGTCACTGCGCGGCTGCCCAGTGACTGCACATACCCATGACGGAGGTGGCGCTTTGCTACCGAACTTTTGTCACTAAAGCTTCATGGAGATTTTTGCGAGGGTGCTTTCTTGCACCGCTTTTGTAGCCGCTGCCGAAAGGCTGCGCTGGAGACCGTGAGGGCTCCTAAAGGCGGCGCCCGCTACGCAGGCGAGCGCAGCCTGACGGCAGCGGCTACACCAGTGGTTAAAGCTGCATGGGGGGGTTTGCGAGGGAGCTTTCTTGCACAGCTTTTGTAGCCGCTGCCCAAAGGCTGCGCTGGAGACCGTGAGGGCTCCCAAAGGCGGCGCCCGCTACGCAGGCGAGCGCAGCCTGACGGCAGCGGCTACACCAGTGGTTAAAGCTTCATGGGGGGGGTGCGAGGGAGCTCTCTTGCACAGCTTTTGTAGCCGCTGCCGAAAGGCTGCGCTGGAGCCCGTGAGGGCTCCTAAAGGCGGCTACCCAGTGATGACACCACCGACGACCACAAGGGAAGCCGGCGGTCCAACACAAAACCTACAACGTCAGGTTCCCCCGCTCCTCCTCCGTCAACTGCGCCCGCGCCTGCTCATCCAGCGCCCCTGCCCCCAGGACCTGGACCGGGCTTTGCCGGTTGTACTGCGGGCTGAGGCTCGCTCCATCCCGCCCCGGAATCAGACGCTCGCTACCAAACCCAAGCACCTGCACGGTGATCACCGACGGCTGGCGCTGCCGCGCCGCCGACTGCTGCTGACGCGCGGCATCCTCCGCCGCCTGGCTGGCGGACGAGGCCGCAGCACTGGCCGAACTGATCGCCCCGGTATTCACCGACGCCACCACCGGCATGCCCTTGGCATCCCCCTGGACCTGGATGTTGGCCGCATTCACCACCTGCAACGCGGCGATATTGACGTTGCCCGACACGCGAATCCCGGCCTCACCGGCATCAATGGTGCCCAGCGGCGCAATCAGGTCGATGTCCCCCGGCGCCACCTCGGCAATCGGGTTGAGCGTGGCAATACCTGCCCCGGTGCTCGGTACGCTAGGCGACAGCCGCACATTGCCCCAGTTGTCATACACGCGCCGTGGCGGCGTATACACCACTGTGGTCTTCGACCCCCGCCCGGCGTTGATGTCACCTTGTGCCGACCAGCCCAGAATCGAGCCGCCAAAGGTAGTCATCACCCGGCTTTGCCCCAACAGGATGCTGCCATTGGAATACAACTGGATATTGCCCTGCCCCTGGGTGATCACCCCCGCCGTCGACGGCGGCGCCTCACCTTCGACACCAAACACCAGTTGCCCACCCGGGGTGAACATCTGGATGTCGCCACCAAAGTTGGTGTGCACGCCTGCACCGCCATACATGACGATATCGCCCTCGTAGCTCAGCGGATTGCCCGCCACATCCCGCCCTGGGAACAACGCCTCGATGGCGTTGCGCCCACGCAGGTAACTGCCCTGGCGCGGACCACCCGTAGTGTTGTACTCCAGACCGCCAGCGCGCAATTCGGCAAAGTAGACCTGGCGGGCAAACACCCCCTGCTCGCTCACCGACAACCCGGCAAAGACCTCACGTGCCTGCTCGGCAGTGCCGCTGAAGCCGTAACGATCAGCCAGCCATTGGCGTAGCTCTTCGGCATAGGTCTTGACCACCTTGCCCGCTTGCGCGGCCAACGGCTGGTCGCTGGCGGCCAGGTTTGTCGGGTCCAGATACAGGGCGGCAAAGCGTTGGTAATCCAGGCCATTGCTAGCAACCCCCGCCTGCATCAACACACTGGCCCCAGGGCGACTGTCACCCGCGACAATCGCCCCCAGGCTGGTCAGCGAAGCTCGGTCTTCCATGCGAATGTCACGCCCGGCGCTCAAGGTCAATGTGCCCGGCCCCGCCACGTTGAAACTGCTGAACAGGATGTCGCGCCCCGCCACCACCTGCGAGTGGTCGGTAATGGCACTGTGCGCGAACAGGTTGCCAAGTGACTGGCTGCCACCGCTGATGCTTTCGGTCAGCTCGAACACCACGCCGCCCGGTTGCGACAATGGCGTACCGCTGTTGACGATATCGCGCCCGGCATACATCGAAACCGGCGCAGCCCCCACATACCAGGTCGCGCCACTACGGCTGAGCGGCGAGAACTGCAGGATTTCCCCCGTACGCACCCCGACCAGATCACCGTTGACGGCATACATGCGGGTCGGCTGCGCAGCGGCCTGCAGCACGCTGGCCGAGTCAGCGCCAAAGGCAAACAGCGGGTAGCTGCCGAGACTCGGCTTGATCCCGTCAGCACTCAGATTGCTCACCCGGTTGCCACCCACGAATGCCGGGGCGAACGGCGTGGCCAAGGCCGCCGCCGGTGCCCCGGACGTGCTGATCGCATACCCTGCGGCATAGATCGAGTTGCCGGCCAACAGCTCCAGTTGCCCCTGGCGACCCGGGGCAAGCAGCAGCCCATACAGATCGGCCATCGGTCGGTTGTCACCTGAGTATTGCGCCGACGCCCCGTAGTACAGGCTACCGCCCGCTGCTGCCCGCAGGATCGACGGGTAGACGAAGCGACCGTCGCTGGCCGTGGTGTTGAACCTCGCACGCGGCGTGCCATCCGAGAGCGTGTCGCCCACTTGGGTAGACGGTGTCAGGTTGCCCCCGGCAGCAAACAGGTCGATGGCCGTGCGCTCGGTCCACAACGAGAACCCGCTGGCCCCATCGCCATGCTCGACACCGCCGAGGGTATAGGACGAGGTGTTGCTCAGGCGGACCCGGCCTGGATCGGAGACCCCGCCCAGCACCAGGTCACCCCGCGTACTGAGATTGAACGTGGCATCACCTGGCACCAGCACCAGCCCACCACTGGCAGTGGCCATCGAAGCACTGAAGGTATCGTAGGCCCGGACTTCTCGCGGATCCTGCTGGTGGCTATCTCGCCCATAGACCAGGTCGATTTGGCCCGAGGCCCCGGCATTCACACCGGCCGTGCCACGCAAGTTGATCAGCGCGCCATTGAGGTTGAGGTTGCCAACCCCTCGGCGAATCAGGGTAGTCGTGGGCGATGGGTTCAGGCTTGCCCCCAGATGCATCTGCAGATCGCCACCACCGGTCAAGGCCAGGCGCTGATCGGCCGATACCCGGCCGGTACTGCCCACGGCAACGATCAGGCCTTCACTGCGCAAATCCTCGTTCATCAACGGCGTACCACGTCGAGCGAGTGCACCCGCACTGCCCGTGACGCGAACCTCGACATCACCGCCGCCCAATGTACCGAAGCCAGTGAATCCGCTTACTTGTGGAATGGCGCGCTCATTGAGCACGTAGCTACCGAAGTTGATCCACCAGGCCGTTGCAATGGTTTCGTCCAGTGCCGCTGAACCACTGCCCTGGCGCCACAGCCAGTTGCCCATGTCTACAGAAGAGGATGCCCGGTCAACAGTGGTTTGCGTGGTGGCCAGGACATCCCCGCGCAGGTCGCCCCCCGCACTGAGCCAGAGGTTGCCGCCGTTTTCGGGGTACCAGGCCTGGTAAAGGCTATTGCCGTCAACCAGCTGCTCATACCCGGCAACCTGCTGGGCGAAACTGGCTTTGCCGGGTTCGCTACCGTCTTTGTATTGCAGGTTCTTGTAGAACTCGGACTGGCTGTACCCCCCCAGCACCGTGCCATTTTCGGCAGTGCCGCGTTTGCGGTTGTAGCCTGCGCTGACGTCGCTGGCATTGGTGCCCGCCGTGTACACACCAAACAGCGAACCCAGCAACAGATCACCCGCGCTGACCAGGTCCAGATCGCCCGTCCCGGTGCGCAACACGCTGAACACCGGGGCCATCGGCAGGATCCGGTTCACATCGCCCGGCACATACTGATCGGGCGTACCTGGGTCGGCCACACACCAGGCCGGGTTGCTGTCACACAGGTTGCGCTCGGTATCGTCGACGGCGCTACCCGGCGTGCCGCCGGCACCGTTTCCGGTGGCCCAGGTATACGTAGGTTTGAATACGCACAAATCCGGCGCGCCTTCGCACTCACCCAAGCCGAACCAGTCCGGCAACGGATCGCCCTCCGCGCCCACCCAACTCCAGTCATCGGTACTCGCCGCCGGGCCCAGATACCACTTGCCTGCCGCCTGCCCTGGTACCAGGGTAATTTCCCGGTCCCGGTACAACGAATAGTGCGCATCAGAGAGCATTACCTGCCCCGTACTGTCGGCCAGCACCGCGCGGCTGTCGGCTGCCGCCAGGTCGGCCCCGGCCACCAGGCGCAACGACCAGGACTGCGATCCCGCCGCCAGCATCGGCGCAATCGCCCAGTTGCTGCCCTGCCCTGCGCTACCTACCGTTCTGAGGTCAAGCGACAAGGCATTGCCCGGCAGCTTTACGTTGGTCTGCGACGGAATCAATGCACCCTGCAGCAAGGCCAGGTTGCTATCGAGCACCACGAACGCCGGCTGGCTGAGAATATCGTTGAGCGTGGTTGGCAGCGGTACGCCTTTGGGCCAGCGCAACGCTTGCAACGCCGTCGAGGACGCCAGGCGCGTACCGGCAGCCAGGCGAGTGCCACTTGGCAAGGTCACGGCGCTGGCCAGCAAGGTGCCGGCCGGGTACATCAGGCGGCCCTGGGCGTCGAACACATCGGCACTCAAGACGCTGCCGGCAATCAGGTTCAGGGGCTTGGCCAGTACACCTTCGACGGGCAGGACCATGCCGGCCACGAAGGTCGTGGCCTTGATCGGCAATTCGTAGTTCAGCGTCTTGCCACTGAGGAACGTCGTACCTTCGGCAAGGGTCACACCCAGGCCCGGTACTACCACGTCACCGCCAAAGGGCTGCAGGCCAGCCAGCAATTGCCAACCGTTGTCGTCGGGTGTCGGCGGCGGCGGCGCAAAGCCGTCATTGATACTGCCCAGCACACTCAGATCGCCCGCCGTGCGCAGCAGCAGGTTGCCGACCTCGCCCGAGCCATACACCGAGGTCATCGGGGTGTGTGGGTTGAGGCTGTTATAGCGGTAAGCGGACAGGTCCAGATCACCCTGTACCACGATGTCGTGCGTGCTGCTGATTTCCACCGAAGGTCGCAGGTGCAATTGCTCGGCGTAAGTCCCCGTCAGGCCGGCGAGCTTGTTGTCCCGCAGGTTGCCATTGCTCAATGCCGCCTGGATGAACGCCGTGCTCTGGGCATGCTTGAGGTCCAGGTAGGCCTGGTTGATCTCGCGGTAAGGTTTCTGGCTTACCGCCTGGCTGCCATCGCGTATCACCGCGTCGCTGTCGCTATCGTCATAGCGCCAGTTGGCGTTGACGGCAATCGAGCGGGCACCGTCGATACTCAGGCCCGTGGCTGCGAGCATGTCGATATCCCCGGCGCTGACCCCACCCAGGCGCGGGGCATACAGCTCCAGCGTGCCACGTGCCTGGCCGTCATGCTGGCCGGCAGCCTTGCCCGGCGTTGCCGCCGTACCATGGCGCAGGTCAATACGGCTGCCTGCCGCCAGGGTCAAGCGGCCGTCGCCGGCATTCAGCTCGATGCTCGCGCGGTTCGGTGCATCGATGATCTTGCCGTAGCTGTCGACCCGCAACAGGCTGCCGTGGGCGTCCAGTTGCGCGCCATCGAGCAGGCTCAGGCCATGGCGCCCGGCCAGGCGAATGCTGCCCACCTGCTCACCGCTGGCATCGACCCGCCCGGCAATCGTCAGGTGGCCGTTGTCCAGCGACACGTTGATCTCGCTGGCCTTGAGCTCGTCGCCAATCACCAGGTCGCCCTGCTTGAGCTGCACGCTTCGCCGGCCAAAGAACTGGCCCTGATTCAGGCGCTGGTTGAGCGCAACGAAATCGTCCAGGTGCTGGGCACGGATATCTACCCCGCCGGCCTTGAACGGCACCCAGGTGCCGCCGGCATCATAGTGGCCGGTCGCACCACCCAGCAGGCTGCCTTGCAAGCTCACCCAACCCGCGCCCTCGTCCAGCGCAATGGCCGTCAACAGGCCGCCCTGGTTGTTGCGGGCAGACAGGTCGATCAAACCACCGGCTGCTTGCAGAACATTGGCGTGCCGGCTTTGCAGCGTCAGATCACCGCCCCAGCTGTACTTGTTCACATCGTTGAACGCGACAGCGCGCCCAGCCAGGTCCAGCCGGCTGTTGGCGCCCAGTTGCAGCTCCTGTTCAGCGTGCACGCTGAGTTTGCCACTGGGCAGGCTGACCTGGGTGTCGAGCAGCACGCTGCGACCTTCCAGGGTCAGTTGCGCCCCCAGCTTGTCGACGGTCGCCGCTTTCGCACCCGAAACGCCCAGCACACGCAGGTCGCCGCCTGCCGTGATGCGGCTGACCGAGCCGGCTTCACCCGTCATCAACGGTGTGTTGATCAGCAAATTGCCACCGCTGTAGGCATAACCCTTGCCGCTTTCGTAGGCACCCTGCTGCTGGTAAACGTTGAGGTTGCCCTTGTGGTTGGCAGTTACCCGCTCGCTGGCGTTGAGCTCAAAGGTGTCGAACCCCAGGACCAGGCGCGCGGACTCCTCTTGCTTGGGTTGCGTCTTTGGCCCATAGCCGAGCTCGACACGTTCGGCCTGGATGGTCAGGCGCCCGCTGCCGCTACCGGCACCACCCGCTACCAGCGTACCCGGTGCCTGAGCGCTGCCATTCCAGATCAGGCTGCCGGCGCGGATGCTGGCGACATCCTGCGCCGTGCCGTAGCCATAAATGGCCGGGGTGCCGAGGACCAACTGCGCCAGCGAAGAGCGCCCAGTGCCTGGGTCGAAGGTGTCCAGGCTGACGCTGCCATAGAAGTTCATGGCATCGCGCACGTTCAGGGTCAGCGCTTCCAGGGCCGGCGCACCGTTCTGGGTGTCACCGCGCAGCAAGCGTTGCAGCAGGCTCTGGTTCAAGGTCAGGCCATTGGGCAACAAGCCCTGCGCCGCCATGGCCGACAGGCTCTGCGCGGTACCGACGTTGATCCCGCCCACCGCCAGGGTCAGGTTGCGCGTGCCGTAGGCGACCTGATCACCCAGTTCGAATTGTTTGTCGGTAGCCGCCGCAATCGTGCCTTCGGAGTACAACTGGGTCTGGCCGGCGCACACCGAGGCGCAGGTCCCGATGAGAATGCGTCCGGCACCACTCTGGTTGCTGCTGGCTGAGGGCGCGAGAATGTCCAGCCAACCATTGGAAACCGCCAGCACACTGTTCCTGCCGGCGGCATAGATAAACCCATCCTTCGAGTCGTAGCCAGGCTTGCCCAGGCCGAGGGTATTGATGTGAGCCCCCTGCTCGACCACGATCTCGCCGTCCGTCCGCCCACTGATCAGCATCACCTCGGGTGCACGCAGCTCGGCGCCGCTGCGCAGGTAGACGTCCTTGCCGGCAGTGATTACCGGCTCGTCAAAGGAGATGTAGTTGCCCCCCTGGCCGTAGGCAACGCTGCTCAGCGCGCCGATACGCAGGCTTGAGGCACCAATGGCATTGAGCTGGTCGGCATGCACTGAAATGCCATCGAAACCGGCGCTGGCCTGCGCGCCCGCTGCCATGACCTCGATACGCACATTGCTTGAAATCAATGTTGCCGTGCTTCCCCGCCCGCCTTGCTGGGCGTTGTCGTGCAGCGTGCCGTCGAAGGTGAAGGCGTCCCGCCCGGTGCGATTGGTCAACAAGTTCAGGGTCAGCGCCTTGGCGTCGGCGGGCAAGGCCGCGCGCGGCACGCCCAGCCGCGCGGCATCGGCCGTGATGAAGCTGGCCAGGCTGGTTTCGTTGTATTGCGAATAGCGGCGCAACACATCGGCCGAAGTCAGGATGAACTGCCGCGAGCGATTCTCTGCGAACGAGGTACCCTGGATCGACAACTGCCCGGAGCTGCTCCACGAACCATTACGCATGGCTACCGTGGGTTGCGCGGCCCCCAGGCCGAGCGCACCGTTGAGTTCGACGCGGAATGCGCCGGGCAACAGTGCATAGGTCGAAGGCAACAAGGTGTAGGTGCCGGCAGGCAAGCCCGGCACGCCAGCACCCAGGGTGAGCTGTTGCCCCAGCAGCGGATCACCGGCGCCAGCATCGGCGGCGCTCGGCGCGTAACCGGCCTGCACCCCCGGCACCAGCGCGTAGACCGGGTTGTCGGCAAGGCTCGGCAGGCTGAATCGGCCATCACTGGCGGTTTGTACCAGTGGGTACAAGCGTGCATCGGTGGAGCCGCCACGACCGGAAACAAACCCGGCCCCCTGAACCTCGCCACCACCGGACAGGTCGATCACCGCCCCGCCCTGCACATCGACCGCCTGAGCGGTCAAGCGCACAGAGAATGCGTTGGGTGTCGGCAGCGTGCTGAGCAGGCTCTGGGTCAGGGACTGGCCCGCGTAACGGTACTCCAGGCCATCAACGCTGCCGCCATACGGCATCAACAGCCCTGCGGCGCTTACCGACGTCAGGCTGCCGGGTAACAGGTTGACCTGCTCGGTAGCGTTTGTCGTCGCGTCATACCCCAGGGCCAGGCTGCCCAGCGGCGCGCGCACTACCCCTCCCTGGTCGATCACCCGGGCTTCCAGGGCCAAGCTGCCGAACAGACTGTACGGCTGCGCAGGGTCGGCGCTGGCGGCGCGAGCGATGCGCAGTTCATCGGCGCGGATCACCGCCTTGGCGTTGGTGCCCGGGTAGATCTGCGCGGCAACAAGGTTCAGCTCGCCAGGGGTAGTCAAGCGGGTGAAGGACTTCGTGCCGGTTGCTTGCAGCAAGCGCAGGTCGCCACGGCTACGCAGGTCAATCGTGGCGAAGCCGCGACGGTCAAGCAGCAGGCCCGGCCCGCCGACCTGCTCGATTGTGCCGCGGGCGCCGAAGACGACTTCATCACGAATGTCCAGCAGGCCGCTGTCGACGCTCAGGTGTGCCTGGTTGTGCTGCTGCGAAGCACCCCCGCGCACCACGGGCACGATCGCCCTGTCGCTGGTCAGGATCGGCACCCCGGCCAGGCGTACGGTGGGCGCGCTCAGGCTGACCCGGCTATTGCCGGCAGCCCCTTCAGCCAGGCCCATGGCCGCCGAATAGAGCGCCAGGCTCTGCCCCAGTTCAAGCTGCACATCACCGTCGAAGCTGATCATGCCGTTGCTGAGCAATGCCAGGCTATCGAAGCCACCCGCGTCAACCTGTTCCACGCTCAGGTGGCCATGGCCGTATTTCAGGGTTTTAGTGTCGTAGGTTCGACGTAGCTGGCTGAGTAGCAGCTCGCGCGGCTTGAGCATCTGCTCGACGCCGTCGAGGGTGCGCTCGTAGATATCGCTTTCCAGGGCCACCGACAGCCGCCCGCCCGCCGCACCGGCGCCGCCGGCCAAGGCTTGCAACTGACCGTCCAGGTAGAGACCGTTCTTCGAGCTGATGGCGATACTGCCGCCATTGCTGGCCACCGCTGTCGGACCTTGGCCGATGACATCGAGGGTGGCCTGGGAACCCGAGGCCAGCAGGCGAGCGCCGCTGTCCATCTGCACGAACAGATCGGGGGCAGCCGCCTTGCCGGTCAGCGGGTCGAGCGCTGCACCCACCACGATGCTGCCGCCATCGCGCACCAAGCCATAGCGCTGGCCCAAGGCATCGCGTGCAGTGACAGCCTGCGCCGACACGTCCAGCAGTGCGTGGTCGCCAAGATGGATGGCGCGCTGGTGTGCGCCCTGCACGGCAAATGGCAACGCCTCGATACGCACGCTGCCCGACTGGGCACGCAAGGTGCCATCGAGGGTCATCTGGCCGATCCCGCGCAGGGTGATCGCCTGAGTGGGGTCGACCTCGATCCGCGAGCCACGCCCGATGTCCAGGGTGATACCTGGAACGTCAGTTGCCTGAGTCTGCGTGGTGCCTGCCTGCAAGGTCAGGCTTGCCCCGGCGCGCTGGGTCAGGCGGCCACGGCTGGCATCTTCCTGATACAGCGCCGGTGTCCACAGATCCAGCTGTTGTACGCTGCTGTCGAGCACCTGATAAACCGGACGGCTCACCTGCACCTGGCTGTCAGCGGCCACACTCAGGCCGCGACTGCCGATGACGTTGTAGCTGGCGAAGCCCTTGTCGAAGAAATCCTGCGCCAGGTAAAGACCGGCGTCCTTGCCCGGCGCCCCACCGATCTGCACCCGGTTGCTTTGCAGGCTCAACGTGCCTGCGCCACTGACGCCGTAGCCGCGCAGCGCGCTACCCAGGCTCAGCACACCGCTGCCATTGCCCGCAAAGTCATCGCTGGCAATCGTCAGGTTGCCGCCCTTGCCACCGCGCAAGCTACCCCCGGCAAGCAGGCCGGCCGCCGAATCAACACGAATCAGGCTGCCGTCTGCCAGGGCCACGTTGCCACTGCTGCGGATCGACACATTCCCCCCGTCGATCCAGGCAAGGCCCGCCTGGTTCAGTGGATCGAGGCTCACATCAGCCCACGCTCCGCTGGTGTCCAGGCGCTTGTCGCTGGCCAGGCTGACCGTTGCCGTCTGCTGGCCGAGGGTGCCGATCAGCGTGTCTTCCAGGCGTTGCCCGTTGCCACGCTGGTAGCGAACGTTGCCCAGCACCAGGCTGCCACTGTGCGCGGTCAGGTTGCCGCCCACTTCAACCTGCGGGCCATGCAGGGCGATTTCACCACCATTGGCCACCTGCAGATCACCTTCGACCCGCACCTGCTGGTTGGCGGCCACCCGAATTGCGCCCAGGTTGAAACTGTTCAACTGTTGGCTGTCGAGCAGCAATCGGCCTTGACGGTCCTGTGGCACAAGCCCTTGCAGGTCCAGCGCCGTGGCGATCTTCTGGGTATCGTTGGCGAACACCACCGACTGCAAGGTGCGGCTGCTGGCGCCCAACTGCTCGAGGAGCTGGTTGCTGTCCTTGTGGTAGTAGGCCAGGTAGTCGCCAATGATCAGTTGGGCACCACGGGCCAGGGCCTTGTGCGATTGCAGGTAGCCATCGACCGCCAAGCCGGGTTTGCGATCCTGCAGGTCGCCCTGGTAGGTCTGGCTGAGCATTTCACCTTCAAGCACCGCATTGCGTGTACCGATCACCAGCTTGCCGGCGTCACGGCCAACGCTGTAGCCATTTTCGTAGCGCTGTCGTGGTGCGATCAGCGGGTTGTAATAGTGGGTACTCTGGCCCCAGCGTGCACTGCTTTGCTCGAAGCCCTGGTAGATCCCTTGGTAAAGCACGTCACCCGGTGCGCGGGACACCTCGTAGAGGCGCCCGTCAGCACCCTTGAGCCAGCTCTGGCGCAAGTAACCGCCCTGCACGTCCAGGCTGCCACCGGACAGATTGATCTGCGATCCGCCCTGGCTCACCACATCATTGCCGGTAAAGCTGACGGTCCCGCCCTGGGCCATCCACTCGCCCAGGCTGTGGTTGCTCGTCCCCAGATAGCCGCCAACCTCCAGCAAGCCACCGGCGGTGTACCAACGCTCGGCGGTACTGCCATTGGTGCCAGCAGGTACATGCACCAGTTCGCGAATATCGACCCAGACATCCTTGCTGTTGAGGGCACCCCCTTCGCGGTTGACCGAGGCATCGCGCTGTTCGTTGCCCTGCACGTTGACCTTGATGCTGTTGCTCTGCATCGACAACTGCACACCGACCGCACCCGCCACGTCAATCACGGCACCGTCACGCACCAGGCTGCGTTTACCGGCACTGACCGCGACCTGGCCACCTGTGGCCAGGGTGATGGAGCCATCCTGGAAGTCCACGGTGCCACCGCTGACGATTTCCACCCGCGACTGATCGCGGCGATCGGCAACGCCACTGAGGTTGTCGAAGGCTCCGCCGATACGATTGCCCAGGCCGCCAAGGGCGGTCAGGGCGCCGTTGCGCTGGCTGTCCAGGGCGCCGGCCGAGCTGGCATCCAGCAACACCGCCGTCGTGCTGCCCTGGCCAAGGGTCACGCTGCCATCGCTGTCGCTGGCGGCATTGAGCAGGTGGATGGCGCCACGCGCATCGACCGACGTGCTGGCCAGCGCCACGGCGTTCTGCGCCACCTTGTGCCCGGTCAGGAGGATGTCGCCATTGGCGGCCTGGATCAGGCCATTGTTGCTCACTGCACCCGCACTGCTGCCGGCTTTGCGGGTAGCCGCCACTTCAAGGCCACGGGTGGTCGAGGTGGTGTTGCCCTCCGTGCCGACGCCCTTGCGGATGTAGAACGTATCGCCGGCCGCCAGCACCGTCTGCCCCTTGGCGGTGATGATGCTGCCGGCGTTGTCGACTTCCTGGCCGAGCAGCAGCACATAGCCGCCCCCTTGGGTGGAACTTGCCGGCGCCCGGGTATTGAGCTGTGCACCGCGGCCAACCGCGATGTTGCCGGCAGCATCGGTGAAGGTCGCTTGAGTGCCGTCGGCGTCATGGTAGAGGCCGCGTTCACGGAACTGGGTATCGCTGATGGTTGCTGCCGCCACCACCAGGTTGCGGGTATCGACCTGGCTGCTACCGCTGAAGAGGATGCCGTTGCGGTTGACCAGCATGACTGTGCCATCGGCCTTGATCTGGCCTTGGATCTGGCTGGGCCGGGCGTTGGGATCGTTGACCCGGTTGAGCACTGCCCAGTCGGCCTGCTGCTGGAAGTTGACCGTGGTGTCGCGGCCGACGTTGAAGGTTTCCCAGTTGAGGATGGCCTTGTCGGCCGTTTGGCCGATGGTCACGGTGGTCTTGCCGTCAACCTGCTGCTGTTGCGGGGCGCTGGCATTGACCCAGCCCTGCGTCAGCGGGTTGCTGTCGACTTTCAAGCCGCCCTCGCCCAAGCCGTTGGGAATATTGCTGGGCATACTCAATGCCGCCTGGCGCCCGGCGGCCTGGCTTGCCTGCTGCGCAGCAATGGCGGCCACCGTGTTGTTCAGGTTGCCCAATGAGCGTTGCAGCTGCTGGTTGACCCGTTGCTGCTGGGCCAGGGGCGGCGGTGTGCCTGGCAGCTGTACCGAAGGCTGGCTGCCAGTGGCCGGGCCAGGCTGGCCGGCCTTGTTGGCAAACCAGCCGGAACTGAAGGCCGGCGCTGCCTGGGCACCACTGGCCAGCACCCACAGGGCGATAATCTGGGCCAGGGGCTTGAGCCGCAGAACCGACGGCGTTTGACTGCCAGGGAGAACCTTCGAAGCGCTGCGGGGTTTGCCGAGGTGCATCGTCACACTTCCTTTTGCACTGTCACGTGTTGTTCGTTTTTCAGTGCCGGCGTGGGTGGCACTGTCCATACGTCTAAGGCGGCTGGCGCAGGGAGCGACCGAACCTTTGTCACGCAAACTTCATGAAAAGCTGTTGAACCGTCGAGGCGCTTGCAACGGCCACAAAAAAGCCGCTGGCGACCCGAGGGTCGCCAGCGGCTTTTTTACAGCTGAACGCGACGCTTACAGACGACCGATGCCGTTGCAAACGCTGGCGTGGTTGATGCTGAAGGTGTTGCTGGTGGTAGCGAAGGTGTTGCGTACTGCGTCTTTCCAGGCGCTCGACAGCGGGATCAGGTTCTTCGCAACGATAGCCGCATCGTTGTTGGTGGTAGTACCGTAGTGACGGTTCAGGAAGTTGCGCACCTGGCCAGCGTCAGCAGTGGTCTTGTAGCAACGACCAAAGATGAAGTTGGTGTAACCGACAATGCTGTAGCCCGTGGCTGGGTTCGGCAGCACCGGTGCCCACTTGTTGAGGTCGGCACGTTCGGCATCAGTGGCAGGTGGAGCGATGGTGGCCAGTGCGGTCTGCACGTTGCCAACGGTTGGCAGCAAGCCGTTGACGCGGGCAACTACGGCGTTGTTGGTAGCATCGACGTCTTCTGGGCCAACGTAGCCGATGGCGCCTTCAGTGGCCGCTACTTTGCTCGCCATGTCGGCGCTGCCGCTGGCGACCAGCCAGGTACCAGGCTCGGCACCGACGTTGGCGGTGGTGAAGGTGCTGCTGGTGACGAACTTGGCAGCGCACTGCGAGTTCAGGTGACGGGACAGCAGTTCAGAAGTACCGCTGCTGCCGCTGCGGTAAACCACAGTGATGGCAACGTTCGGCAGCGAGCTGTCGACCTGGCTCCAGTTGCTGACGGTGCCGGAGAAGATGTCGCACAGCTGGGCGCTGGTCAGGTTCAGGTTGCTGACACCGGCGATCTTGTAAGGGATGGTTACCGAAGTGGCAGCCGAAGGGATCTGCACCAGTGGGCCCCAGTTGTTGGCGTCAGTCACCGGGACGGCTGGCGATTGGTGGGCGTTGGCGTAGGTGGTGATTTCGCTGGCGCTGAGCACCGAGTCGCTACCGGCATAGTCAACCGGCGTGCCGGCAGTCAGGTTCAGCTTGGTGGCGTCGTTGTTCAGGACCGCCGCCTTGCCGTTGCCACTGCCAACGCCGATGTAGGCGTTGAAGCCGGTGGTCAGTACACCTGGGGTGTTGTAGAGATCGGCTGGCAGGGTTGCACCACCACCGACAATGGCGGCCATGGCCTGGGCCGAGCACAGGCTGGCCAGGGTCAGGGAAACGGCGAGAACATTGCGCTTGAACATGAAGAATCTCCTATCGTCGTGTCGTTGCGTTGAGTTGGACCACGTTTGCATGACGCCCGGGAATCAGTGCCTACCCGCATTCCAGAGGGCTTGGCGTCCGTTCCACGGGGAGAGAAGTTCGCAGGTTGCGGTGACAGCTAGAGGAAAAAAGTTCGGGAGGTTGCAGGAGAATTGGTCGGGTGTTTTCAGCCCCTTTCAACCGGGTTCAAACCCGAGGGCGCCGGCCTTGCCGACGCTGGCCGGCATCGCAGACCCGGCACTGGCAAGGCGCTGCCTTGCGGTGCCGGCAAGCTCGGCGCCCACCACAAGACAGATTAAAGATCCCGAACTCAGCCACGCGCTTGCTCGGGTGTTTGCTCGGCGAGCAAAAAAACTATTGCACCAGCTGGTTGATCTCGATGATCGGCAGCAACACCGCCATCACGATCAACAACACCACCGCGCCCATGACCACGATCATCAGCGGCTCAAGCATGGCGGTCATGCCCATGGCCCGTCGCTCGATGTCCTTGGCCAGGCTCTGCGCTGCGCGATCAAGCATGGGCGGCAGCGCGCCGGTTTTCTCGCCGCTGGCGATCAGGTGGATCAGCAAGGGTGGGAAGACCTTCTCCACCGCCAGTGCTGACGCCAGGTTCACACCTTCCCGCACCCGTGCCGTGGCCTCGCTCACACACTGGTCGAGCCGGTCGTTGGCCAAGGTCTGGCGGGCGGCTTCCAGGGCCCTGAGCAATGGCACACCGGCACTGCCGAGGATCGCCAGCGTCGAGGCGAAGCGTGCGGTGTTCAAGCCGAGCACAAAGCGCCCCAACAGCGGCAAGCGCAGGATCCGGCTGTGCCAGGCCAGGCGTGCAGCCGCCCCGCGCAGATACAGGCGCCAGCTCCAGAACCCGCCTGCCAACGCCATGAAACACAGCCAGCCCCACGCACGCACAAAGTCACTGGCGTTGAGCATCGCCAGGGTCAGGCCTGGCAGATCCTGGCGCGCCTGGGTAAAGGCACTGACCACCTGTGGCACCACATAACTGAGCAGGAAGATCACGATGCCGATGGACACCAGCCCAACCACGCCCGGGTAGATGAACGCCGTGAGAATCTTCCCGCGCAGGGTATTGCGGTCCTCGATGTAGTCCGCGAGACGTTCCATCACCTGGGCCAGATCGCCAGACTCCTCCCCCGCCGCAATCAGTGCCCGGTAGATCTCGGGGAAGTCCCTCGGCCGCGCAGCCAGCGCATCGGCCAAGCGCATGCCACTGCGCACATCGCTGCGCACCGCGCCCAACACCTGGGCAATGTGTTTGCGCTCGGACTGCTCCAGCGTGGCACCCAGCGCACCCTCCAACGGTAGCCCGGCTGACAGCAAACTGGCCAGTTGTCGGGTCGTCCAGGCCAGGTCGCCATCCGACAATCTTGGGCGCAACAGGCCGCCGCCATTGCTCGTGGCCCTTTCCTCGTCCACCTGCAAGGCCAGCAGGCCCATGCTGCGCAATTGCACCATGACGGCTGTCGGGCTGTCGGCCTCCATCTGGCCTTGCGTGATACGCCCTTGGGCGTCGACCGCTTCGTAACGATACTGAGTCATCAGGTGTCCCGGGTCACACGGAGGATTTCTTCCACGGCGGTACTGCCGCTGTCGACCCAGCGCTGGCCGTCTTCGCGCATGCTGAGCATCCCCGCGCACCGCGCTGCGGCACGCAGGGCCTGCTCGTCGGCGCCCTGGTGGATCAGGCCGCGAATCTCGTCGTTGATGCAGAACAACTCATGAATCCCGGTTCGCCCGCTGTAGCCGCTGTTGTTGCAGTGCGGGCAGCCGTTCGGGCGAAACACACCCGGCGTGCTCGGCTCGGGTTGCTTGCAGTGCGGGCACAACCGGCGCACCAGGCGCTGGGCAAGAACACCGAGCATGGCCGACGCCAGCAGGAACGGCTCCACGCCCATGTCGATCAAGCGGTTCACGGCCGACACCGCATCATTGGTGTGCAGCGTGGCCAGCACCAGGTGACCGGTGAGCGAAGCCTGCACGGCGATCTGCGCGGTCTCCAGATCACGAATTTCGCCGATCATGATGACGTCCGGGTCCTGGCGCAGGATCGCCCGCAGCGCAACCGCAAAGGTCATGTCGATGCGCGCGTTGACCTGGATCTGGCTGATGCCGGGCAGGTCGTACTCCACCGGATCCTCAACCGTGAGGATATTGCTCACGCTGGCATCCAGCCGGGCCAATGCGGCATACAGGCTGGTGGTCTTGCCGCTGCCGGTGGGCCCGGTGACCAGCACAATGCCGTGGGGTTGGCGGATCAACTGATCGAGGCGCGCCAGCAGCGCCGGCGCCATGCCGAGGGTTTCCAGCTGCAGGCGACCGGCCTGTTTGTCCAGCAGGCGCATCACCACGCGCTCGCCATGGCCAGTGGGGACGGTGGACACCCGAATGTCGATCGGCCGCCCAGCCACGCGCAGGGCAATACGACCATCCTGCGGCAAGCGTTTTTCAGCGATGTCCAGCTGGGACATGATCTTGATCCGTGAAACCAGCGCAGCATGCAGTGCCTTGCGCGGTGATACCACGTCACGCAAGGTGCCATCGACCCGGTAGCGCACCACCGAGTGGGTTTCGAAGGGTTCGATGTGAATGTCGCTGGCCTCATCCCGCGCGGCCTGGGTCAACAAGGCATTGATCATGCGGATCACCGGCGCGCCGTCCTGGGTGTCGAGCAGGTCGGTGACTTCCGGGATATCCTGCATCAAGCGGTCCAGGTCCACCTCGTTTTCCGCCGCGCCCACCACCGCCGCCGCACTGCCGGTGTCGGCATAGGCACTGGCCAGCAGGCGATCAAGTTGTTCATCGCTGATCAGCGTGCAGGCCAGATCACCGAACTGGCGGCGCACTTCGGCCAGTGCCCACTCCGGCGTGGAGGGGCAAACGTTGAGCAGCGCCTCGCTACCCTCCTCACCCGCGTTCAGTACCAGGCGCTGGGTCTTGGCCCAGACATAGGGCAAACGGCTCATCGCGTCACCTCGGCCTCATCCAGCGGCACTGCGCGAATCGCCGCCCTGGGTGCGGAAGCCGGTGTGCTCAGCGCTGCCGGCGCAGCCCCGGGGATGCCTTGTTCTACCGGTGGCAACAATGGCATATCGACATCCGGCAAGGCCCATGAATGCTCAGGCTTGAGTTGGCCCTGTGCGCGGCGGATGAAATCGTAGCGGTTCAAGGTAATGCTGCGGCCCACCGCCGTGTCACGAATGATGTAGGGGCGCAGGAACACCATCAGGTTGGTCTTGTTGGTGGCGCGCCGCTCGCTGCGGAACAACGGGCCCACGCCGGGCAGGCTCGACAGCCACGGAATACCTTCGTTGGTCTGGGTATAGCCATCCTGCAACAGGCCGCCAAGCACCATGATCTGGCCATCGTCGAGCAGGATGCTGGTGTCGATGGCGCGCTTGTTGGTAACGGTGCCGTTGATGGTCGAGGCACGCTCATCGACGCTGCTGACTTCCTGGTAGATGTCCAGCTTGACCGTGCCACCCTCGGAAATCTGCGGCCGTACATTGAGCTTGAGCCCGACTTCCTCGCGCTGGATGGTCTGGAATGGATTGTTGCTGGTGCCGCCACCATCGGTCACGTACTGGCCACTGACGAACGGGATGGTCTGGCCGACGAAGATGCTCGCCGCTTCGTTGTCCAGGGTCAGCAGGTTCGGCGTAGACAGCACGTTGCTGCCGCCCTTGCTCTTGAGCGCGCGCGCCAGAACCTTGAGGTCGAGCACCTCGCCGATGCCGGGGATGTTCACCGTCCCGTCGACCACACCGACACTCAGCCCGGGGGGTAGTACGTCGATGCTGTTCTTGGCCGTACGGGTTAGTCCGGCCCCACCAAGATTGGCCCCACCGAATGCCCCGTTACCGCCCAGGTTGCCGGCTTGCCACTGAATGCCGAACTCGCTGGCGTCGTCCTCGCCTACCTCCACGATCAGGCTCTCGATAACCACTTGCGCGCGGCGCTGGTCGAGCAGGTCGATCACCTCGCGCAGGTTGCGGTACAACGGGTCGGGGGCAGAGATCAGCAAGGTGTTGGTGGTGGCGTCGGCCTGGATGGTCACGCCGCCTGCCGAAAACACGGTGTTCTGCTCGGCTTGCCCCTGGTCGTTGCCGTGGCCGTTGGCGTTGCGGTTCTGACTACTGCCTTGGCCATAGCCAGTGCGCGTGCTGCCGTTCTGGTTCGACGCATTTTGCATCGAACCATTGCTGCCATTGCTCGCGTTGCCCTTGTCACCCGAGAGCATCCCGCCACCACTGAGCATCGCCCGCGCGCCATCGCCCTGGGCGCTGTCACTCTCACCGGTGAGCAAACCACGCAACACCTGGGCCAGCTTGCCCGCCTGGGCGTTGCGCAGGTACACCACATGCAGGTTGCTCGGGTTGTTCTGGGCGTTGTCGAGCTTGTAGATCAGGTCACGCGCTATCTGCGTGCGCTCGGGGCTACCGGCGCGAATGACGATGCTGTTGGAGCGCGGATCGCCGACCACGCTGATTTTCTGCGTCGGGTCGTTGCCCTGCGATTCGAGAAGCTCGGAAACCATGGCGGCGATGTCACTGGCAATACCGTTCTGGATCGCCACTACATCGGTGTCGATGGCACTGGGGGTATCGATGCTGTCGAGGAGCTGAGCGACCCGCTCGAGGTTTTCGGCGTAATCCGTGACGACCACGGTGTTGTTGCCGGGGTAGGCATTGATCGGGTTGTTCGGTGAAACAATCGGGCGCAGCACGGGAATCAGGTTCACCGCGTTTTCGTACTGCAGGCGAAATGTGCGGGTGATCATGCCATTGCCGCTGTCCTTGTCGCTGCTGTTGATCGGCCCGCCGAGCAGCTTGGCATCGGCCTCGGGCACCACCTGGCTGACCCCGCCGACATCCACCACGCTGAACCCCTGCATACGCAGGGCCGCGAGCAACATCGCATAGGCGCGGCGTGCCGGGACTTCGCCCTCCGAAACGAGCGTCAACTGCCCCTTGACCCGAGGATCGACCAGAAACTGCCGCCCGGTGGCGCGTGACAATGCGCGAACCACTGCCTGGATATCGGCGTCGACGAAGTTGAGCAACACCGGTTGGTCACCCAGCGGATTGCTCGGCACGGCCGCTTGCGCGCCACTGCTATGGGGCTTGCCCCGTACCGCCGGTGTACGTGGCACTGGCCGCGGCGTGTCGACGCGGGCATGCAGCGGCTGGCGATCAATCGCGCTTGCAGCGGGGTGAACGACTGCCAGGGGGCGGCCCAGTTCACTGCTGGCCATTGCTGCCGGTGCTTGCGTCGGGTTCTGGCTGCAGCCACTGATAGCCAGCGCCAATGCCAGGGCCAGTGGGGCCTTTTTGGCAATGCGGCGCGCAGTCGAGGGCAATCCTGTGCACGTCATGAAGAGTCCTTAGCGCCAAGCGCCTGATCCAAGCGAACGATTCCGGAAAGGGTTGCCGTGGCCTCGGGGTCGGCCAACGGATCACGCTGCAAACGGCTTTCGCCGACGGCCAGCGCAAGGTGTCGAGGCGCCTGAAGCAGCCAGTCCATCACCGCTTCAACCGGCGCCTGCTGCCAGTGCAGTTGCCAGTTGCCGGCTTCGCCCTGCACCTGGCAATAGGCGTCCAGGCCGGCAGCAGCAAGGCTCTGGCGCAGGGCGGCGGCTTGTTGTTCGGGTGCCGGCGAGGTGGCCGGCACCTCGGCGAGCAATGCATTCAGGGCGAGTGCCTGGCTGCGTAGCTTCGGCGTCTCGGCCTGCCAGTGGTCGATACGCGCCAGCGGCGGCTGGATCAGGCCAAACCAGAGAACAGCGCCGCCAAGCACGCTGGCACACAGCATGACCGCCAGACGTTCGCGCGGGGCCAGGCCTTGCCAGGCGGCCTCAGCACGTTGGCGCCTGGCCGCGAATTTGAGCTTACTCAACACCGGCCACCTCTTCACTCTCAGTCGGTTGCCCCGGCAGCACGAGGCGCAGGGTCCAGCCCTCGGCGGTGGCGGATGCCTGAATGCCTTTGTTGCCAAGGTCGGTTAGCCAACTACCCTGCGCCGTCGGCTTTGCCGCGCCGCTGAGCGGCTTGAGTTCCAGGATGCCGTTGGCGTAGTCCAGCTGGCTGATCGCCCCGGCAAGAAACGGCATGGCCTGACCGGCTTCGGCAAGCAGGCGATTGAAGGTGTTGCCCGGATCGTCCGCCGCATGCCCGGCTTGCAGTTGCTGGCGGGCCTGTTGCAGTGGGTTGAGCACCACGGGCAATTGCGGGAAGGCTTGACGCACCTGGGCGTTCATTTGTTGCCTTAGCTGCTGGCCTTCGTTGGCCAGGCGTGCGGCGTAGAGATTGAGGCCCAGAGTCCAGATGAACACGGCCACAGCGCAGCAAGCCAGGGCCCGGCCCCAGCCTCGCGGGCTACTGGCGGCCTGCGTCAAACCACCTTGCAGGCCCCAGGCAGGCAGTGGCTGGCCAACCGCGCACGCTGTGGGAGCCGGCCCTGCCGGCGACAGCATCGACGCGGTGCCAGCTACTTCGCGGTGCTGGCATCGCCGGCAAGGCCGGCTCCCACAGGGTTCGAGCGCATGCAGGCCGCGCAGTTTGAGAGCGCTCGCCTGCAGCCAGCGCCCCAAGTGCTGCAGCTTTTCGCGCCCAACCCACGCCACCGCCACCTGCCCGTCCACCCCTCGCGGCCCATGGGCAATATGCAACGCCTTGATGTCACCCAGCACCAGCCCGAGTGCGGCGCACTGCACGGCCGCCCCCAGCCGGGCCTCGGGCAGCGGTGGCAGTGCAAGCGTCGTCAGTACCGCATCCCGCGGATGCAGCAGTGCCATCAATGCTCGCCCCTTGGCCAAGCGGGCCAATTGCGCGGCAACAGCTTCGCCTTCGGCCTCGATCCGGCCCTGCCGATCGATCAGCAGGTACGCAACCGCCACCTCAGCGTGCAAGGTTTCGAGTGGCGGCAGCACGACCCTCAGTTGCGCCGTCATACCCCCACCCTCACCCAGACCACACGCGGTAAAGGTGCCTCGACCTGCTGCAACAACGCTTCCACGCGTACCCGTCGCTGCGCCCGCTGGACCTGCCCCTGCAGCCGGAACCATTCACTGGAAATACCAATGCGCACGCTTTCAACCTCAATATTCGGCATTTGCAGGCGGTTGACGAAATCCCCCCGGTTGATGAACCAGCGGCCGCCATCGCGCTCGGCCACCAGGCTGCGTGCCTTTTGCACACTCAAGCCGGGGACGTGGGCAGCCAGCACTTCGGCAGGCGCCGTATTGCCATTGATCCAGGTATTGGCCGGCACCACACTGACGTAACGCCGCAAGCGTTCCAGCGCAGGCGCATCGATACCCGGCAGGTCGGCCAACTGCTCCAGGCTGCGCAGCATCGGGCGGCGCGCGGGTAGCGGGCGGTTCAAGGCGCCGGGTGACGTCAGGCGGCCACTGTCGAACGCCTGCTGGGACGACGGCGGCGGGTCACGACGCACACGCACCGGGTAGCTTTCGACGACCCGCGTAATGATCGCTTCCACCAGCATCGGGCGTATGTCTATCAAGCTGCACAACCGGCGAAACGCGGCGAGCGCTTGCTCATCAACTTGCTCATCGGCCACCAGGTTACGCAGGTTGAACTTGCCTTGTTCGTCATCCAGGCGCCCCTCGAACTGACCCTTGTGTTGCCCACCCGGGACACCGGCAAGCGGCTGTGCCCAACGTTGGCCGCCGCGAATCAGCGGATCGCTCTGGCGTTGCTCAGCCAACAACTGACGGCTCCATTCCAGCCCTGCGCGCAGCATCCAACCGCTCTCGGCGCGCAACTGCTGGTTTTCCAACTGCCGGGTGAAAACACTTTGACGGCTGATCATGCCTCCAGCGATCACCGCCACCACGGCAGCGATCAATAGAGCACTGATGATTGCCATACCGCGTTGCCGGTTCACGGCTACAGCTGCCAGGAGCCAATATCGGCATTCACGCCGTCACCTTCGCCTTCACCATCGGCGCCCAGCGAGAACACGTCGATTTCACCGTTGGCACCTGGGTTGAGGTAGTGATACGGGCGACCCCAGGGATCATTGGGCAGGCGGTCGAGGTACGAGCGCCAGGTGCCAGCCTTGGCCTGCGCGGGCTTTTGCGCGAGCACTTGCAGGCCCTGGTTCTGTGAGGGGTAGCTGCCGTTGTCCAGGCGGTAGAGCTTGAGGGCCTGCATGAGCCCGGCGATGTCCTGGCGTGCGGCAGTGGCACGGGCCTGGTCGGGGCGATCGAGCACCTTGGGGACCACCATCGCGGCGAGGATCCCGAGGATGACCACCACCACCATGATCTCGATCAGAGTGAAACCACGCTGGTGGCGTGCACGGGCACTACGGTGGCGGGCGATCTGCATCTCGGCATTCCTTGGCGTGAGTTCGATTCGGGGGCCGATTGTGGCAAGCGGATATGTCAGTGGTATTGAAAATCCTCGGGTGTTGCCGTCAGAAATCGGTCAGAAACCCGCTCTAGAATGGGGCTTTGCTTTAGCCCCCTCAGTGGCCGCAACGGCCTCGTTGGGTTTGCTTGGCCGCTGCCCAGGACCTCGTTATGCGCCGCAAGCACTCCGCAGGTTTCACCCTCATCGAAGTCCTCGTTGCCCTCGCCATCGTCGCTGTGGCCATGGCCGCAGCCGTGCGTGCCGCCGGCCTGATGACCCAAGGCAACGGCCTGCTGCGCGACAAGTCACTGGCCCTGCTGGCCGCCCAGAACCAACTGACTGAACTGCGCCTGCAAGGCCGCGTGGCGCCCGGCCTGCGTCGTTTCGAGTGCAATCAGGGCCGCCTGCGCCTGCGCTGCGAGCAACGCATCGACAACAGCCCGCTTGCCGCGCTGCTCAGGGTGCAGGTGCAGGTGTTCGACGCCGAACACGAAGGCCCACCCTTGGCCAACCTGGAAACCCTGCTCGGGCGTCCACTCAAGGACGGATAAGGCTCGGCAGCGCAGGTGGCTGCGGCAATTGGGCGATGCTCACCTTGCTGCGCTCATGCCCGCGCTCGATGATCAAGCCATCCGCCTCGATCGCCACCAGGCGAACCCCCTGTGCGAGCAACTCACCTACCCGTACCGCCTGCGCCGCACCGCCATTCACCGAAAGGACCGCCACGGTCCCCTTGCCTGCGGCCAGCAAGCCGCTTACCACGATGTCGACCTGCGCCGGGCGGTTGGCGAACCACTGTGCGGCGGCTGCAGGCTGGGCTTGAATAGGCACCGTTGCCTCTTGCATCGGGGCGGCAGTCTCAGGGGTAAACAACACCACCCCCCAGGTGGCCAACCCTGCGATGGCGGCCAGCAACCCCAGCCCCTGGACCCATTGCGGTGATAGCTGCGACTTGAATGCGAATTCCATCGGACGTGATCTCCCTGTAGTCCCTCGCCCCAGCATATACATCGATTCTCACGCTTTTATTTCACACGCCGATCATCTTTGCCGTGCACCCTGTTTGCAGCCCAGGAGCATTTGCATACATGGAACGTCAACACGGCTTCACCCTGATTGAGCTGATGGTGGTACTGGTGATTGTCGGGATCGCCAGCGCGGCGATCAGCCTGAGCATTCGCCCGGACCCCGGCAAGGCATTGCGCGAGGATGCCGAGCGTCTCGCCCAGCTACTTCAGGTAGCGCACAGCGAAGTGCTTGCCGACGGCCGCCCCTTGCAGTGGCAGGCCGATAGCCGAGGCTATCGCTTTATTCGTGAAGGCCAGACCGTCAACGACGAACCCCTGTTGCGCCCACGCAAATGGCAGGCAGCGCCCGTGTCGATACGCCGGGTGCCAGAGGGCAGCGTACACATCAGCGCCGAATGGTTGGGCGAACCCCTGACCCTGCTATTGAGCAGCGGCCAGCAGCAGATCGAGGTGCTGCGTGATGCCGCAGGCCTGGTACAGGTACGTCAACCATGAAGCATGCACGCAACAGCGGTTTCACCCTGATCGAAGTGATGGTCGCCATTTTATTGATGGCGATCGTCAGCCTGGTCGCCTGGCGCGGGCTGGACAGCGTCAGCCGCGCGGATCTGCATGTGCGTGACAGCACCGAGCAAACCCGCGCACTGCTGCGGGTATTCGGCCAGTTGGAACGTGACCTGGACCAACGCGCCACCACCGAGCTCAATGAACCCGTGCTGCCTGGCCATGACCCCGCCAGCAGCACACCCACGCCGGCCTTCAGTGTGAAAGGCAGTGACCAACACGGCGTGCAGTTGGAGATTATCCGCAGCACCGTCGAAGGTACGGCGTTGCAACGGGTACGCTGGTGGCAGGAAGGCGATACCCTGTACCGCGCCAGTGGCAGTGCTCGTGCACGCTTTCCCCTGCCGGCCCCCAAAGGCAAAGTCGCCGTGCTGCAAGGGGTGAGCGAATTCGCTATTCGGCTCTGGCAACCGGGCAAAGGCTGGCGCTCGCTGGATGGCCAGCGCCAGGACAACCCCGCCGGCTTCGAGCTGCGGCTATCGCGCGACGGCCCGCAGGGTGTGGAGCGTTACCGGCAGGTGCTGGGCCCGTTCAACTGATCAGCACGACATCACCCGGTAGCTCGGTGCAGCGAACACCGTAGGCATCGCGAATCAGCCCCGCGACACCCGGCAACTGAGCCAGGGTGAATCGCGCCTGGACTTTGCGCCGGCCCAGTTCAGGATTGAGCAGCAGCAACACCCCCGGCCTGTAGCGGTTGATCTCGTCGATCACCTGGCTCAAGGGGGTATCGTGGAAAACCAGCAACTGCTCACGCCACGCCATCACTTGCACTGGGTCAAACACCTGTGGCTCACCGGCCTGCTGCCGGTCGTAACTCAGTTGTCGGCCACTGGCCAGGGCCAAGCTGCGCCCTTGCCAGAGCACCTGCACCTGACCAGAAAGGCAGGTGACGCAGACCACCTCACCCGCTTGGCGCACATTGAAGCGCGCCTGCTGCGCGCTCAGCAACCCAGCGCCGGCCTGCACCTGTACCGCAGCCTGTGCCTGCACTTCGACTTCGCCGTCGAGCAAGGTAATTGCTGCGCCACCCTGGCGGCTGATGCGGGTCTGGGTGTTGAGTTCAAGCGCCACGTCTTGCCCCAGCGCCACCTGACGTTGCTCACCCACCGCCGTCTGGAAATCTGCTGCCGGTTGCCCCAGCCCATCGAGCAGGTTGCTGCGCAGCAGGACGAACGCCGCCGAGGCAGCGATCGCTCCCCCCAGGAACGCCCGACGGCCCATTTGCCGCAAGGGCAACACGCGGCTGGCCTGGCGCGCGGCGGGTTCCAGCTGCTGCCACAGATGACGTGTGGAGGCAAAGGCTTGAGCATGCGCGGGGCTCTTCGCACACCATTGGCGCAAGGCCCGGGCGTCAGCCTCGGTAGCCTGCCCAGAGGTCAACAGCACCAACCAGTCCTGGGCCTGGCTGTGCAGGTTCGAATCGGGCGAAGGATGGGAGATCATGGTGTAGGCGACCTGCTGTGGAATTTGAGCTGTGTATTGATCAAGACGGTTTTCCCGCACCAGGACCGAACCGTTGAAACACTTTTCTTTCAAGACGCATGGCACAAAAACCCAGGGCGGCCTTCAGTTCCTTTTCAACCATCCGTGTCGAAATACCAAAGCGCTGGGCGATTTCCAGGTGAGAGGCTTCCTCCAGGCGCGCGGCGATGAAAATCCGTCGACGCCGTGCGGGCAATTCGTACAGGGCGTCGAGCAGCGACTGGATTTCCTTCTGACCGCCGACGATGCGCGCGGGGTCCTGGTCTTCGGCGACGTGCAGCAGCGCTTCGATTTCGCCACCGGTGAGCAAACGAGCGTCGGCCTGACGACGATCGGCGGCAATGTTCAGGGCCATGCGATAAAGGTAAGCGTTCGGCTTGTGCAGCGTGGGCGTATCCTCCATGCGGTCGACCCGCAGGTAGGTTTCCTGCAACACGTCGCAGGCCAGGTCGTCGGAGCCGAGCCGGCGCTTGAGGCGAACCTTGAATGCGTCGTAGGAGGTCAGAAACAGCCTGACCAGCGTACTGTCCCGAGGTGTGTTCATGCCGCCGAGGCTCCTTGCGAATGTGTGCAGTCCATGCCTGTTCCTGTTCCTTCAGGTCGCAACAATAAGGTCACCGGTTGCGCCATCGAGGACGGTGGTGGCCGTTCCAGGAGCAACGCGCGCAAGCTCTCGACCACGGCGGCATCGCGCTGCTCGTTGCCGGTAGAAGCCAGCAGGCGGCTCTGTACCAGAACCCCCTGTGCATCGATCCAGACTTGCAAGGCCGCCCGGTAGTTGCCTGGGCGGGCGAGTACCGAACGGCACATGGCTCGTTCGACTGCCTGCTGGATCGCCTGTGCGTAGTTGCCGGCACTCATCCGGTTGGGACGCGTGCCTTGCTTCACTTGCTCAAGCTGAATCGGTTGCACGGTGAACGCATCTGCCGCGCTGTAGTGCGCCGTCAGGCCGGTACCCTCGAGCAACCGTTGCAGCGCTGCGCGGGCGCTGAAGTGCCCGTGCAGGTGCATCGAACGGCGCTTGCCTGTCAGCTCACGGTCGACCAATACGGCCATGCCGCTCTGCTGGCTGAAGGCGTGCAGGGCCTGGTCCAATGGCTGGGCCGGGATGGTAAAGGCGATCGGCCCTGCTGCCAGTGCCGGTAACCACCCCGTCAGCACGACCACGAGCAGCACGGTGATTCTGGCAAGGCATTGGCGCACCCCGGCGACTCCCCCCGAAAAGCGTAATCCTCGCTTGTGTGTATGAACCTGGTATGACAGCCGTCGGCAAATAAACCTTAACGGTGCCGGGAAAAGCCTGGAGGTAGACTGCAGAAACAGAAAACCGGGAGCGTTCCGATGAAACCCATGTTCATAGCTGTATTGCTGCTACTGACCGCTACGGCACAAGCCGAACCCGCTGCAGCGGACAAAGGCTGCATTGACGTGCAGGTCGGCCAGGCGCGGGCATTGGCCTACGACTGCCTGACCCGGCACCTGCAGAACCCCGAGGGGCAGCGCGCAGCGCAGGAAAATCGCCGCGCCATGCAGATGGACGTAAGCCGAAAGGCGCCGAATCAGCTCGGGTTGTCCACTCCGTCGGCGACCAGCACACGGATGGGCAACACCTTCGGGACATCGGCGTATCCGCAGCGGCCAGCGAATTAGGCTTATAAGGAAATATCCCGCAGCGCGGCAGGAAATGTCCTATGGGTACGTTTCACCAGCAGTGACCATGATTGGAGACACTTTTGAAATTGCAGGAAGCAATTCATGTCTCGCCAATCCGACCTGCGTTACACCTTCAAACCTTTAGTCGGGGATGCCACCTTTGAGGTGGTGTCGTTCGAGCTCAACGAAGGCTTGAGTCGCCCCTTCACCTTGAGCGTCGAGCTGTCCAGCGATGAGCCCGACGTTGACTTTGGCCAGTTGCTCGACTGCCCTGTTCTACTGACGATCTGGCGCGGCGAACGCCCGGTACGCTACGTACACGGCCTGGTCAGCAGCTTCACCCAGGGCGACACCGGCTTTCACCGCACCCGCTATCACGCGCTGATCGAGCCACAACTGGCGCGTGCCCGCCTGCGTTCCAATTGGCGGATCTTCCAGCACAAGAGCGTGCCGCAGATCTTCGAGATCCTGCTCAAGGCGCAACACCTGACCAACCTGGAACTGGTGGTCTGCTTCGACCATCAAGTGCGCGAATACTGCGTGCAGGCCGGGGAAACCGACCTGGCGTTCATCGAGCGCCTCGCCGCTGAAGAAGGCTTCATCTACGCCTTCGAGCACACTGCCAAGGGCCATCAGCTGATTCTTACGGACCGTTTGCTGGCGCTGGGCTTGATCACCCGCAGTGTGATCAAGCCAGACCCAGAGGACCAGGACTACGAACCAGAAGACGAAGGTGGCGCCCCCCTCGCCGTGCTCTACAACCCTGTCCCCGGTGGTGACCACCCCGAGCCTGCGCTGCACCACTTTCGCTACAGCGAACAGGTCCGCAGTGCCAGGCAGGTGCAGCGCGACTACAGCTTCAAACACCCGGCCTACCGCCAGGAACACAGCGCTACCGCCAGAGATTTGCAGCACCAGTCCCACGACTACGAGCGCTTTGATTTCCCCGGCCGCTACAAACGCGACGAAGTCGGCAAGCCCTTCACCCAGACCCGCATGGCCGCTCTGCGCCACGACGCGCGCATCGCCGAAGTGCAAGGCGACGACACCCGCCTGCAACCGGGCCTGAGCTTCAACCTGATCGAGCATCCGCGCGAGGATTTGAACGTTCACTGGCGGGTGCTGCGCATCCAGCACATCGGCATTCAACACACCAGCCAGGAGGACGAAGCTGTGGGTGCCCATCAAGGTACTTCCTACGTGCAGCACGCGGTACTGATCCCCGGCCGCATCGAATGGAAACCAGAGTCACTGCCCAAACCGCGTATCGACGGGCCGCAAATGGCGACCGTGGTCGGCCCGCCGAACGAGCAGATCTACTGCGATGAATGGGGCCGGGTAAAGCTCAGTTTCCCGTGGGACCGCGAGAGCCAAAGCAACGAGTTCAGCTCTTGCTGGGTGCGGGTTTCCCAAGGCTGGGCCGGGGGCAACTGGGGCTCCATGGCGATACCCCTAATCGGTCAGGAAGTCATCGTCAACTACGAAAATTCTGACCCCGATTTACCGATCATCACGGGGCGCACTTATTGCGCCACCCAGCCCCCGCCTTATGAGTTACCCAAGCACAGAACCCGCATGACCATCAAAAGCCAGACCCACAAGGGCGTGGGCTTCAACGAGCTGCGCTTTGAGGATGAGCTGGGGCATGAGGAGGTGTTCCTCCATGCGCAGAAAGACCAGAACAACCGCATCGGCCATGACGAAACCACGCAAATCGGGCGCAACCGCAGCGAAGAGGTTGGCCACGACGAACAGACCCATATCGGCAACGACCGTAGCGAGCGGATCGGCCGTGATCACTCCAGCAGCGTCGCTCGCGACCAGCACGTCAGCATCACTCGGGACTTGCGGGAGGACGTCGGCAACGACCGGATTGAAGCGACGACCGCCAATCATCAGGTCGAGGTCGGCGGCAACAGCACGCACCGCATCAACGGTCAACTGCACCTTGCCGCAGGCGACGGCATGCAGTGCCAGACCACCGTGTTTCAGCTCAGTGCCAGCGAGCGCCTGGAGTTCCGCAGCCCGGGCGGCAGCATCGTGCTGGACCAGAACGGCATCACCCTCAATGGCCTGGCGATCAACCTGCACGGCCCGATGACCGCCGACAACGCGGGCAGTGGCAACAGCCTTTCCCTGGCACTGGTGGCCAACGCCTCTACCACCTGCGAGGAGAGCAAGCCGTGAACCTCGACACCTTGCTGCAGTTCATCACCGATCAGCATGGCCCCGGTGACTACTGCTATGCCCTGCTCGATCCGTTGGCCATGGCGGAACGCTCACCTCGCGCCCTGGCGAAGACGCTGCGCGATACGCTGGGCCAGGACGCCGTTACCCCCGTGTTGCGCCCCGACCTTGCCCATGCGCCGCAACACCGCCCCTTGCTGGCGTGCCTCGCCGCCCCCGGCGCCAGCCCCTCGCGCAGCTTGCTGGAGCTGACGGCACGGGCGGCGCAGGCGGATGTTCGACAACGCAAACGACAGGTGTGCGGCTGGCTGATCAGCGAGCAACCCGCCGAGGTGATTGCGGCGCACCTGAGCCAAATGGGCCACTTGCCTACGGCGGCGGGTGGCACGAAGTATTACCCGGTGTTCGAGCCGGTACGGCTCGAGTTGCTCGCCGCAGCCTTTGAGCGCAGCGACCTGGGCCCCTGGTGGCCGATCAGGCATTGGTTGTTCACCACCAGCGGTGGCGCGACGGCAACGCTGCACGGTCAACCGAACAAACGACCGGCCACACCGCCGCAGGCCAGCCGTTTGCAAGACGACGTGCCCTTGGTGCAGGCCTTGCTGTCGGCATGGCGCGAGTTGCTCATGTACCCCGGCCTGTACGCCCCCGAACGCTGGCAAGGGCCATCAGTGCTGCCGCCGGTTGCGGCCATCCAGGCCGGGCGCCTGATACAGCAGGCGCGCGAGCTCGGGCTGAGCACCACCGCCGACCTCCTGAGCTTGTCGTTGCATCGCCTGAGCCTGCACCCACGCCTGCACACCCAGCCCCAAGTCGCCGCCATGCTGGCCCGCGCCAGTGCCGGGCAGTCGCCTCTGGACGCGCAATTGAGCCAATACAACGAAGCCCGCTGGCAAGCCGTCGTCGCCTCGCTGACCCAACCGGAGTACCAACCATGAGCCTTAGCCAACTCATCGCCATTTCCATTGCTGAAGCGGCGCTGCCGGTCGACGCGTGCCTGGCCTGCCAGCGCAAGGGCTTGCCGATCCTGCCCTTGCGCCGGGCCTTGGTCCCGGACCTGCGACCGGCCTACGTGGCGCCGCTCAGTGGTGGGTCGCGGGTTGAAACCACCCTGGGCCTGCGTACCTTGCGCGCCGGTTATCTGTACGTGCTGCTCGATCGCAAGGTGTGGGAAGCCTATGAAGTCACCGAGCAGGGGCACTTGCGCCGCTTCAACCCGTACGAGCCGGTGCCTGGCCCGCCGAAGAGCCTGCCCGCGCAGTGCCTGAACGAAAACCACGACATCCCCTCGTCCTTCCTGACCCTGGACAGCAAGACCTACGCCACGGCGTGGATCGCCTTTGCCAGCGACCCCTGGGCGGTCAGCGTGCTCAATGCCTACAAAACCGGCAAGGCGCCGGCCGGGCGCTTCCAGGTGCTGGACCTGGCCCAGGCCCGCGACAATCCCGCCGAGCTGGGCCTGGCGATGACCCCGGGCAATCTGCAGGTGGACCGTGAGGTCTTCGAGTATGCCCACCAGTTGCCCGGCGAGTTCGCCAGCGTGCATGGCTTTCACAGCCAGTTTCTGCGGCGCACCGCCGTCAGCGGCCATGTGATCAACGCCATTGCCGAGCACCAGTTGGAGCAAGGCGTGCTGGCCCTGGCGCTCGACGACACCGTGGGCCTGGTGCAGGAATACAACAGCGCGCTTGGGCTGGATAGCCACTCGCCAGATATGGCGGGAAGAGCCCGAGCGGGCTTACCGGATACAGACCTCGCAGATCCTCCTGGCGATTCGCGCCATGCACCACCAGTGGGCCGAACAACTGGTCTCCGACTTCGAGCCACAGACCGGTGACGGCCCGCCGGTATTCACCGACCCGTCCGTAGAGCGCCAACAGGCCATTGAGCGCCACGTCGAGAACAACAGGGAGCGCCTGGAGGAGCGTTATCACGAGCCGCAACGCGCCGCCTACCACGCTGAGTACGAACGCGAGGATGCGCTGTATCAAACCTACATCGACCGCAATGCCGAGGCTTACGCCGCGTTGTGCAATAGCACCGCGTTCAGCCTGATCGAGCAACATGACTACGACGGTGATGATCCGGAGTCGGGCGGCGCCTACTGCAAGACCATGGCGCTGTGCCTGGCGGGCGGCATCAGCGAAGCGCCGAGCAGTACTGCCGACGCCCAGGGGCCGAGCGAGGCGCTGTGGCTGAAGTGGCTTAACGACCCGCAAAGCCCGGCTTACCGTGTGCTGTTGATGCGCGACCAAGCCTTGCTGGGCGCGTTGCTGCCGAGCTTTTCCGCCACTGGCGAGACCGATTGGCGCGACAGCGAGAAGCTCTATTCGGCCCTGAACAAGTTTCTCTCCAGCGACGACATGGGCGTGTTGCTGCGCAACTCGCTCAAGCAATCCATTGCCGATGCGCTGGGTGCGGTGAATGCCGCCAGCAGCCGGCTGAAACCGCTGCTCGGGCCCGGCGTGCAACGGGCGGTGATGCGCTTGAACACTGCCAGCCAGTGGCTGCACAACGGCGTGAAGCTGGTCGAACTGCAGTTGGAGATGAAGCTCAGCGAGTATTACGCCCTGCAAAGTGCCCATTTGCGAGAGATGCAACAGAAGGCCAATGCGGCGATTGCCAAGGCGCGGGAGCGCATGCATGCCGGCATTGATGGCCTTGGCGGTGCTGTGCGCAAGGTGCGGCCGATCATTCAGGAAGGCTTGCTGAGCCTTGCAGTGCTCGACCCGAAGCTGGCGAACACGAGTATCAAGGTCAGCGTCTGGGTGGAAGGCAGCGCCGAGGAGCTGCAGCGCCGCCTGGCCAGCGCCGGTCACGCCGTCGACACGTTGAGCGAAGCGGCGCATGGCCGGCTCAGTAAATTGTCAGTGGCAGTGGGCTCGCTTGAGCCCGCTGCGCGCCAGGTGCTTCAGGACGTAAGGGTCAGTGCGCAGCAGGCGAAGAAGATGGTGCGGGCCAGTTTTGGTGGGTTGCGCGGGGTGGCGGGAAGTTTGGATCTGCTGCTGTCGTTGGGCGGGTTGTACCTGCTGAGTGACAGTTTGAATAAGAACATGGAGAAAGCGGAAGTTGCGGTGAGGGATAAGTCGACGGAGGCGTTGTTGGCGTTGCATGGGTCTCAAATGGCGTTGCTAGGAAGTGGAATAGAGGCCGTCGGACTAATCTTCAGGGAAGGTTCAAAAGGAATAATTAATTCACAAGTGCTTGGCAGCAGCGGAACTGAGAAAGCAAAAACACTGTTTAAAAGTGCAGACTTTATGGTCAGAACCGGTGCACTGATCAATGCAGCCTCAGGCATATACGATGCCTACCAACTCATTCACGCCACAGTGCGTACGACTAAAAGCGGGGACCTTGCTGCTGCAAAGGGGGGTGTCAGAAATTTTG
>NZ_JAMDGY010000016.1 GCF_028656955.1 Pseudomonas fontis | reverse complement strand
GTAAGGGCGGAAGGGGCCATAAAAACAAACAAAATCAAATGGATAAGTTCACGTAAATCAGAATCAAGAACTGGAGTCATCCCGCCCAGCACTCATCTCCTGCAAATACCGCCGCGACAACGTCAAGAACCGAGGCGTAGGCCCCACATCCTCATACACCGGATCCCCCTCTTCATCCGTGGCAATCACCTGCTGCCCCCGCACATACGGAAAACTCGCTTCCAGCTCTTCCAGCGCCGCCCCCACCAGCTCACCGAGCAATTCCTCCGGCCGCCGCTTCGGATACATGTACGCCAAGGCCGCCAGCCGTGCCGACGCCTCCACATCCAGATGCAACTCAACGCCAGTGGGGCTCAACTGACCCTTGGCACTCTGCTCCCACTGCTCGACCAGCTCACGAATCTTCATGACACCCTCGCGCAAATCCATGGACATACCTTCAGCGTAGCCACCTCCCACCCATTGCTCCGCCTTGAAAGCATGACCGGTACTGGGGCACTCTGGCCCCAGAGCTGTTTTCCCGAATGCCGGAGACAAGGCTGATGACCGATATCGATGTGCGCTTGCGTGAAGATGTTCACTTGTTGGGCGAGTTGTTGGGCGACACCGTGCGTGAACAGTACGGCGAAGCCTTCCTGCAAAAGATCGAGGCTATCCGCCGCAGTGCCAAGGCCGACCGCAGCGGCAGCGCCGAGCAACTGAGCTCCAGCCTCGACGACCTCGACGAGAACGAACTGCTCCCCGTGGCCCGCGCCTTCAACCAGTTCCTCAACTTGGCCAACATCGCCGAACAGTACCAACTGATCCGCCGCCGCGATGCCGACCAGCCCGAACCTTTCGAAGCACAGGTACTGCCCGAACTGCTGGCCCGGCTCAAGGCCGCCGGCCATAGCAACGACGCCCTGGCACGCCAGTTGGGCAAGCTGAGCATCGAGCTGGTGCTCACCGCACACCCCACCGAAGTCGCCCGGCGCACGCTGATCCAGAAGTACGACGCCATCGCCGAACAACTGGCCGCACAGGACCACCGCGACCTCACCCCCGCCGAGCGCGAACAGATCCGCGAACGCCTGCAACGCCTGATCGCCGAAGCCTGGCACACCGAAGAAATCCGCCGCACCCGTCCCACCCCGGTAGACGAAGCCAAGTGGGGCTTCGCGGTCATTGAACACTCACTCTGGCAAGCCATCCCGCATCACTTGCGCAAGGCCGACAAGGCCCTGCACGCCGCCACCGGCCTGCGCCTGCCGCTGGAGGCCGCGCCGATCCGCTTCGCCTCCTGGATGGGCGGCGACCGTGACGGCAACCCGAATGTCACCGCCAAGGTCACCCGCGAAGTACTGCTGCTGGCCCGCTGGATGGCCGCCGACCTGTTCCTGCGCGACATCGATGCACTGGCCGCCGAGCTGTCCATGCAGCAAGCCAGCGAAGCGCTGCGGGCCAAGGTCGGCGAATCCGCCGAACCCTATCGGGCACTGCTCAAGCAACTGCGCGAACGCCTGCGGGTCACCCGTAGCTGGGCCCAGGCGGCGCTGACCACGACACAGGCGCCAAGCGCCGAAGTGCTGCAAGACAACCGCGAGCTGTTCGAGCCGCTGCTGCTGTGCTTCGAGTCGCTGCACGCCTGCGGCATGGGCGTGATTGCCGACGGCCCGTTGCTCGACTGCCTGCGCCGCGCGGTGACCTTCGGCCTGTTCCTGGTACGCCTGGACGTACGCCAGGACGCCGCCCGGCATGCCGGCGCCATGAGTGAAATCACCGAGTACCTGGGCCTGGGTCGCTATGAGGACTGGGATGAAGACGAACGCATCACCTTCCTCCAGCGCGAACTGAACAACCGCCGGCCCTTGCTGCCCAGCGACTTCAAGCCGCAAGCGGACACCGCCGAAGTGCTCGCGACCTGCCGTGAAGTCGCTGCTGCCCCGGCCGCATCGCTAGGCTCCTACGTCATCTCCATGGCCGGTGCCGCCTCGGATGTGCTGGCGGTGCAACTGCTGCTCAAGGAGGCCGGCGTAAGGCGGCCCATGCGCGTGGTGCCGCTGTTCGAAACCCTCGCCGACCTCGACAACGCCGGCCCGGTGATGGAGCGCCTGCTCGGCCTGCCGGGCTATCGCGCCGCGTTGCACGGGCCGCAGGAAGTGATGATCGGCTATTCCGATTCCGCCAAGGACGCCGGCACCACGGCCGCCGCCTGGGCGCAGTATCGGGCCCAGGAAACCCTGGTGCGCATCTGTCGCGAGCAGCAAGTTGAACTGCTACTGTTCCACGGCCGTGGCGGCACCGTGGGGCGTGGCGGCGGCCCCGCGCACGCGGCGATCCTGTCGCAGCCACCGGGCTCGGTGGCCGGGCGCTTCCGTACCACCGAACAGGGCGAGATGATCCGCTTCAAGTTCGGCCTGCCAGACATCGCCGAGCAGAATCTCAACCTGTATCTGGCCGCAGTACTGGAGGCAACCCTGCTGCCACCGCCGCCGCCACAACCGGCCTGGCGCGAGCTGATGGACCAGTTGGCCGCCGATGGCGTCAAGGCCTATCGCGGCGTGGTGCGGGACAACCCCGAGTTCGTCGAATACTTCCGCCAGTCCACGCCAGAGCAGGAACTCGGTCGCCTGCCGCTGGGCAGCCGCCCGGCCAAACGCCGCGCCGGCGGCATCGAAAGCCTGCGGGCGATCCCGTGGATCTTCGGCTGGACCCAGACCCGCCTGATGCTGCCCGCCTGGCTCGGCTGGGAGGCCGCGCTGAACAATGCCCTGGCCCGTGGACAAGGCCCGCTGCTGGCCGAAATGCGTGAGCAATGGCCGTTCTTCCGCACCCGCATCGATATGCTCGAGATGGTCCTGGCCAAGGCCGATGCCGAGATCGCACGCTCCTACGACGAACGTCTAGTGCAACCGGAACTGCGACCTTTGGGTGCGCATCTGCGCGACCTATTGTCGCAGGCGTGCCAGGTGGTACTGGGTCTGACCGGGCAACCGGTGCTACTGGCGCACAGCCCCGAGACCCTGGAATTCATCCGTCTGCGCAACACCTACCTTGATCCGCTACATCTATTGCAGGCTGACCTGCTGGCCCGCTCTCGCGGGCGCGAAGCCGCTCTGGACAGCCCTCTGGAGCAGGCATTGCTGGTAACTGTGGCGGGTATTGCGGCGGGGCTGCGCAACACCGGTTGAGGCCTGCACGGGGAGAGCAGTCGGGGCTGCTTTCCCCCAGGGCAACAACAGGCAGCACTGCCGGGGAATCCGGTTGCGCCCGGCGCAACCTTGCCCCCAAAGGGTCACAGGCAGCGGCTTTTTCCAACTTTCGACCGCTTGTATGGTCCTTGTGTGCTGTGTATCTTGAGCAGCCTTTTGACCAAAATCTTGGTCATGACCCGATTTCTGGGATTGGCCCAACGTGGCGAATCCATTGATTTGCTTACAAAAAAATGAGGAGCACAAGATGCGCGTAATTCTGCTGGGAGCTCCCGGGGCCGGTAAAGGTACTCAGGCAAAGTTCATCACCGAAAAGTTCGGTATTCCGCAGATCTCCACTGGCGACATGCTGCGTGCTGCGGTCAAGGCCGGCACCCCGCTGGGCCTGGAAGCCAAGTCGATCATGGACGCTGGCAAGCTGGTCTCCGACGAGCTGATCATCAACCTGGTCAAGGACCGCATCGCCCAGGCTGACTGCAAGAACGGTTTCCTGTTCGACGGCTTCCCGCGCACCATTCCCCAGGCTGAAGCCCTGGTGACTGCCGGTGTCGAGCTGGACGCCGTGGTTGAAATCGCCGTTGCCGACGAAGAGATCGTGCAACGCATCGCTGGCCGTCGCGTTCACGAAGCCTCGGGTCGCGTCTACCACGTGGTCTACAACCCGCCTAAAGTGGCTGGCAAGGACGACGAGACCGGTGACGACCTGGTACAGCGCAAAGACGACACTGAAGAAACCGTGCGTCATCGCCTGTCGGTCTACCACGACCAGACCAAGCCGCTGGTGGACTTCTACCAGAAGCTCTCGGCTGCCAATGGCGGCAAGCCGAAGTACAGCCACATCGAAGGTGTTGGTTCGGTTGAAGCCATCACCGCCAAGGTGCTGACTGCGCTGAGCTGATCCATCCCTCGGATGTGCAGAACAACGGCCCGCTTGCGGGCCGTTGTTGTTTATAATGCCGCTCTTTTATCTTTCGCCTGGAACCCCCGATGACCACCTTGCTGGCCCTGGATACTGCCACTGAAGCCTGCTCCGTTGCCCTGCTGCATGATGGCAAGGTGCTTAGCCACTATGAGGTGATCCCGCGCCAGCACGCGCAGAAGCTGTTGCCGATGATCCAGACCCTGTTGGCTGAAGCCGGCATCGGCCTGTCTGCAGTGGATGCCATCGCCTTCGGCCGTGGCCCGGGTGCGTTCACCGGTGTGCGAATCGCCATCGGCGTGGTGCAGGGCCTGGCGTTTGCGCTGGAGCGCCCGGTGCTGCCGGTCTCCAACCTGGCCTTGCTGGCCCAGCGCGCCTATCGCGAGCATGGCGCGCAGCAGGTGGCGGCCGCCATCGATGCTCGTATGGACGAGGTGTACTGGGGCTGCTACCAGGCCGACGCCGGCGAAATGCGCCTGCTCGGTGGCGAAGCGGTACTGCCACCTGAGCAGGTGAGTGTGCCGGCCGGCGTCACTGGCGACTGGTTCGGTGCAGGCACCGGTTGGGGCTATGCAGATCGCTTGCCAGTGTCGGTCACGGGCCAGGATGCCAGCATGCTGCCGCATGCCCTCGACCTGCTGACCCTGGCCGGCTTTGCCTTCGCCCGTGGCGAGGCCGTACCGGCCGATCAGGCCCAGCCCGTCTACCTTCGCGACAAAGTTGCGACGCCAAAAAAACCGTAGGTGCATTTGGTCGGTTATCGCCAAACAAAGTAAAACCTTTTGCCTGATCTGTGGTCCAGTTATCACTCAGGCATTTGCGAAGGAACTCAGGTGCCGCTAAATTGCCATCATTGGTCCTGAGTAATCTTTCATGCGTATCGACGGCTTTTCCTCACAGTCTTACCCGATCAAGCGCCCGCTGCGTAAAGCCCCGGTGCGTGATGATTCGGTGGACGTTGAAGAGGACCTGCCGGGCGAATACGAAGTACAGCAAGCCAGTACCAGTACCAGTGCCAGCCGCAGCGGTGGCCTGCCGGCCCGCCCGCAGGACATGATCTTCCCCCGTGTGCGTGACAAGCGCACCAAGCACGCGCTCACCGCCTACCTGACCACCGCAGGCTTTGTCGACTGGGACATGGAAGTACTGGGGTTGGACCTGTACATTTGAGGCATGAGCCTTTCAACCTTTCCCTATTTTCTTGGTTGCCCGTCCTGGAGCGAAAACGCCTGGCGCGAGTACCTGTATCCGGCTGATGCGAAAACCGGCGATTTTCTCGGCCTGTATAGCCAGGTGTTCAATGCGGTAGAGGGCAACACGACCTTCTATGCGCGCCCGGCCCCCGCAACCATCGAGCGCTGGGCGCAGACCATGCCCGCGCATTTTCGCTTCACTGCCAAGTTCCCCGGCGACATCAGCCATGGCGGTGACCTGCGTGCGCAACTCACGGCCGCACAGACCTTCATCCAGTTGCTCAAGCCCCTGGGCGCGCGTGTTGCGCCGTACTGGCTGCAGCTGCCGGCAAGCTTCGGGCCGGCGCGCCTGGGCGAGCTGGTGAACTTTCTCGATGAGGTCGGTGTGCCGATTGCGGTAGAAGTGCGCAACCAGGCGTTCTTTGCCAGGGGCGAGGAGGAGCGCCTGCTCAATCGTCTGTTGCTTGAGCGCGGCATCGAGCGCATCTGCCTCGACCCGCGTGCGCTGTTCAGCTGCACCACGCAAACGCCAGAGGTGCTGCACGCGCAATCGAAGAAGCCACGCGTGCCACCACGCCCCACCGCCTTCAGCCAGCACCCGCAGGTGCGCTTTATCGGCCACCCGGAACTTGCTGCCAACGAGCCGTTTCTACTGCCATGGTTGGACAAGGTAGCGGCCTGGATCGAGGAGGGTCGCAGCCCCTATGTTTTCCTGCATACTGCCGACAACCGCTTGGCCGCAGCCCTGGCCCAGCGCTTTCATCGCGGCCTGATGGAGCGCCTGCCCGGCTTGCCGGCCTTGCCTGAACTGGACAGGGCGCCAGAGGTCGAGCAACTGGGCCTGCTCTGAGCGCACCTGCCGCCTGACCGGGAGCCGTGACCATGGATGTGCAAACCCTGCGTGCCGAAGCCTTCAAAGCCCTGCATGAGCGTGCTGGCGCCTTTGTCATACCCAACCCCTGGGATGCCGGCTCCGCGAAGCTGCTGGCGAGCCTGGGCTTCGAGGCGCTGGCCACCACCAGTGCGGGCCTGGCGTTCTCGTTGGGGCGCCCGGATGCCGAGGGTGCGATGAGCCTGCCGGAGACCCTGTCCAATGCCCAGTCCATCGTCGATGCCACGGCCTTGCCGGTGGCGGCGGACCTGGAGAACTGCTTTGCCGATGACCCTAAGGGCTGCGCCGAGGCCATCGTGCAGGCGGCGGGTGTCGGGCTGGTGGGGGCCTCGATTGAAGATGCCAGCGGCCGTGCGGACGATCCGATCTACAGCTTCCATCATGCGCTTGAGCGGGTTGAGGCGGCGGTGGCTGCGGCGCGCAGCTTGGCGTTCCCGTTCATGTTGTGCGCGCGTGCGGAGAACCTGCTGCATGGGCGCATGGACCTGGATGACACGATCAAGCGCTTGCAGGCGTTCGCCGAGGCCGGTGCTGACGTGTTGTTTGCCCCGGGTTTGCGTACGGCTGAAGAGATTGCGCTGGTGGTGCGGGCGGTCGCGCCCAAGCCGGTCAATGTGGTGATGGGCTTGAGTGGTGTGCGCTTGAGTGTGGGGGAGTTGCAGGACCTGGGCGTCAAGCGCATCAGTGTGGGTTCGTCGCTGGCGCGGGCGGCGTATGGTGCGGCTTTGCGCGCGGCGCAGGGCATTCACGATGAGGGGCATTTCGACTATGCCGAGCAGGCCCTGGGCTTTGCCCAGCTCAACGACCTGTTCCGGCGCTGAATGGTTGTCGAGGATGTTGTAGCCGCTGCCGTCAGGCTGCGCTGGAGCCCGTGAGGGCTCCCAAGGGCGGCGCCTGCGTTGCAGTCGAGCGCAGCCTGGCGGCAGCGGCGACGATCAGGCAGCGATACGTACGTTGTTCAGCACCACCGGCCGTGCCCATTGCAGGTCGAATTCCAGCGCTTTCTGCTGCTTGACCAGGGTCGCCTGGTCAATCGGCTCCGGCGCCTTGTCCAGCAGGTCCATCTCGAACTCGGCAATCGGCAGGTGCAATGGATAAGCCTGGCCCGCAGGGCCCGGCTCCGGCAACGGATGCCCCTGGCTCATGACCACCGGGCGTACCCAGCTGTTGCTGATATCCAGCTGACGCTGCTGCTCGATCAGCTCCACCGCACTGAACGGCGGTGCAGGCTTGTCCAGCAGCTCCATCTCGAATTCGGCAATCGGCAGGAACAGCGGCTCTGGCGGAGCCACCTGGGTTTCATGCACATCGCACAGGCGCTGGCTGTGGATCTGCGCCAGGGCCTGGCCGCCGGCCACTGGCTCAGCGGTCGCGACATCCATGCTCTGCAGCGTCGGCAAGGCCTCGGCTTTGTCACCCTCAACCGCCTGCTGCTCGGCCAACGCCTGGGCGTAGAACGCCTGCCACAGGTGGCTGGCGCCGCCGTGGGTCTGGACGTTGTGCCGGCTGAAGTCGCCAACTGGCGACAAAATACCGGGGGAGAGTTGAAGAATGTCAGTCATAACAGTCGAAGGCTGTCCGGGTCTGGCAAAATAGCGAGTAACTGGGTTATCGGCAGCGGCCGACGATCATTTAATTTTTTTGAGTGTGGAAAGTCATGGTGGAGCAACAGGCGGATGGCGGGATTCGGGTCGAGGCGCTGACCGCTGATTATCAGGCGCAAGCCGAGCAGTGGGCAGCCCGCCTGGGCCTGCCCTTGCAGGACGACGCGGCAGCGTTCGCCGTGCAGGTGGGCGACGACGGTTTGCAGATCCAGCAACTCGGCCCGCAGGCACCAGGCCCGGTACGCGTGGACTTCGTCGAAGGCGCGGCGGCGCATCGCCGGGTATTCGGTGGCGGCAGCGGGCAAATGATCGCCAAGGCCGTCGGCATCGCCCAGGGCGTGCGCCCGCGGGTGCTCGATGCCACGGCAGGGCTGGGCAAGGATGCCTTCGTGCTGGCCAGCCTGGGCTGCGAGATGCAGTTGATCGAGCGCCAGCCGCTGGTGGCGGCCTTGCTCGAGGACGGCCTGGCGCGCGCGGCGAAAGACCATGAAGTCGGGCAGATCGTCGCGCGCATGCAGTTGCTCAACGGCAACTCCATCGAGCGCATGCGCAACTGGGAGGGCGAAGCACCGCAGGTCATCTACCTCGACCCGATGTTCCCGCACCGCGACAAGAGCGCGCTGGTGAAGAAGGAAATGCGCGTGTTCCGCCCACTGGTCGGCGACGACCTGGATGCCCCGGCACTGCTGGAGGCCGCCCTGGCCCTGGCGACCCACCGCGTGGTGGTCAAGCGCCCACGCAAGGCGCCGATCATCGACGGGCCCAAGCCGAGCCATAGCCTCGAAGGCAAGTCGAGCCGCTACGACATCTACCCGAAAAAGGCCCTCAAGGCCTGATCACGGGCGATAGGCGCTGAGGAACATGGTCACCACTTCGCGCACATGCGCCTCGGCGGCCTCGGCATCCAGCGCCGGGGCATAGCCGAGCAGCAGGCGGTAGTTTGCAGCCCCCTTGAGCAGGCAGAAGAAATGCTCGGCGGCCTTGGCCGGTTGCTCGATGTGCAGCAGGCCACGCTGGTCAGCGCGCAGCAGCAACGCCTCCATCTCGCGCAGGACCCGCAACGGGCCTGCCTCGAAGAAAATCTGGCTGAGCTTGGGGTCCTGGGTGCCCAGGGTCATGATCAGACGGGTCAGCTTCACCGAATGGTCGCTGCTGATCAGCGCCTGGAAGCCGCAACCAATCTTGAACAGCACCGCCTCCAGCGGCACCCCCTCGGGCAGCTCGAAGATCAGCTCCGGCAGTTGCGCCGTGCAGGTGGCTTCGATGGCCGAGACAAACAGCGTCTCCTTGTCGGTGAAGTGGCTGTAGACCGTGAGTTTTGAAACACCTGCCGCTGTCGCGACTGCATCCATGCTGGTGCTGGCATAGCCATGGGTCAGAAACAGGGCCTTGGCGGCGTCGAGGATGGCCTGGCGCTTGACCAGGTCCTTGGGCCGGCCGGGGCCGATGGAGACAGCGGAAACATTGGGCATAAGAGTGGTGTGCAGTTGTGACAAGTGGACAGGGTACATCGCCGGGCTGCGGCGCGTGGGCAAATCTGGGCGTGGCTGGTCGGGAATATCTCTGAGATATCCGCTTCCCGCTATCGGTTCGCTGATTTAATATACCCGCCAGTATAAATATTCGAAGTGTCATTTGCGAAAGGTCCTCCATCATGTTGCGCCTCGCCTTGCCCCTCGCTCTGCCCCTTACGCTGGGCCTTTTGCTGACCGCTTGCGGCCAGGAAAGCGCACCGACCACCAGCATCCGCCCGGCCATGGTGGTACAGCCGCAGCCGGCCACGGCGGCGGTCGACAGTTACCCTGGCGAGGTGCGCGCGCGCTTCGAGCCGGAGTTGGCGTTCCGCATTGGTGGCAAGGTCAGCCGACGGCTGGTGGAGGAGGGCCAGCGGGTCAAGGCCAACCAGGCCCTCGCCGAACTGGACCCGCAAGACGTACGCCTGCAACTGGAGGCCACGCGGGCCCAGGTTGCCGCCGCCGAGGCCAACCTGAACCTGGTCAAGGCCGAGCGTGATCGCTACAAGACCCTGTTCGACAAGCAGATGGTCAGCCATTCCCAGTACGACAATGCCGAAAACCTTTACCGCGCGGGCCTGGCCCGGGTCAAACAGGTGCGTGCCGAATTCGATGTGGCCGGCAACCAGGCTGAATATGCGGTGTTGCGTGCTTCGCAGGATGGCGTCGTCGCCAAGCGCCAGGTTGAAGTGGGGCAGGTCGTCGCCGCAGGGCAAACGGTGTTCACCGTGGCTGCCGATGGTGAGCGCGAAGTCCTGATCAGCCTGCCGGAGCAGAATTTTGGCCGCTTCAAGGTTGGCCAGCCGGTCACGGTAGAACTGTGGTCGCAGCCAGACGCGCACTTTGACGGGCGCATCCGCGAACTCTCGCCGGCCGCCGACCCGCGCTCGCGCACCTTCGCCGCGCGCATTGCCTTCAGCGCCGGCAAGGTCCCGGCAGAGCTGGGGCAGAGCGCCCGGGTATTCATCGCGCATGCCGAACAGGTGCCGCTGGCGGTGCCGTTGTCGGCGGTCAGCGCGGAGAACGGCCAGGCCTATGTCTGGCGGGTCGATGGCAACAACACCCTCAAGCGCGTGCCGGTGCGTCTGGGTGCCTACGGTGAGAAGACCGTGCCCGTGCTGGAAGGCCTCAACGCTTCGGACTGGGTAGTGGCCGCCGGCGGCCATGTGCTGCACGAAGGTGAACAAGTGCGACCGGTGGACCGGTCCAACCGTGTGGTGAATCTGGCGGCCAAGGAGTAAGTCCCGATGGGTTTCAACCTTTCCGCCTGGGCGCTGCGCAATCGCCAGATCGTACTGTTCCTGATGATTTTGCTGGCTGTGGTCGGCGCCTTGTCCTACACCAAGTTGGGGCAGAGTGAAGACCCGCCATTTACCTTCAAGGCCATGGTCATCCGCACCATCTGGCCGGGCGCGAGTGCCGAAGAAGTTTCGCGCCAGGTCACCGAGCGCATTGAAAAGAAGCTGATGGAGACCGGCGAGTACGAGAAGATCGTCTCGTTCTCCCGCCCTGGCGAGTCCCAGGTCACCTTCATGGCCCGCGACTCGATGCATTCGGCTGATATCCCCGAGCTCTGGTACCAGATCCGCAAGAAGGTTGCCGACATCCGGCATACCTTGCCGCCGGGTATCCAGGGGCCGTTCTTCAACGATGAATTCGGCACCACCTTCGGCAATATCTATGCGTTGACCGGCGCAGGCTTTGACTACGCGGTGCTCAAGGACTATGCCGACCGTATCCAGATCCAGCTGCAACGGGTCAAGGATGTCGGCAAGGTCGAGTTGCTCGGTTTGCAGGACGAGAAGATCTGGATCGAGCTGTCCAACCTCAAGCTGGCCACCCTCGGCCTGCCACTGGCGGCCGTGCAGAAGGCCCTGGAAGAGCAGAACGCGGTGAGTACCGCAGGCTTCTTCGAAACCCCGAGTGAACGCCTGCAACTGCGCGTGACCGGGCGCTTCAATACCGTGGAGCAGATCGAGCAGTTCCCGATTCGGGTGGGCGACCGCACCTTCCATATCAGCGATGTGGCCAAGGTCTACCGTGGCTTCAACGACCCACCGGCACCGCGTATGCGCTTCATGGGCGAGGATGCCATCGGGCTGGCCGTGTCGATGAAACCGGGTGGCGACATCCTGGTGTTGGGCAAGGCACTGGAAGCGGACTTTGCCCGCATCACCCAGAACCTGCCGGCCGGCATGGAGCTGCGCAAGGTATCGGATCAGCCAGCGGCGGTGAAGACCGGCGTGGGCGAGTTCGTCCAGGTACTGGTCGAGGCGCTGGCCATCGTGCTGCTGGTGAGCTTCTTCTCCCTGGGCATGCGTACCGGCCTGGTGGTCGCGCTGGCCATCCCGCTGGTGCTGGCGATGACCTTCGCCACCATGTATTACCTGGGCATCGGCTTGCACAAGATTTCCCTCGGCGCGCTGGTGCTGGCGCTGGGGCTGCTGGTGGATGACGCGATCATTGCCGTGGAAATGATGGCGATCAAGATGGAGCAGGGTTTTGACCGCTTCAAGGCGGCCAGCTATGCCTGGACCAGCACGGCCTTCCCGATGCTCACCGGTACGTTGATCACGGCGGCGGGCTTCCTGCCGATTGCCACCGCGCAGTCGGGCACCGGCGAGTACACCCGATCGATCTTCCAGGTGGTGACGATTGCCCTGCTGGCCTCCTGGGTCGCGGCGGTGGTGTTCGTGCCGTACCTGGGCGAGCGGCTGCTGCCGGACCTGGCCAAGCGTCACGCCGAAAAGCACGGCAGCCATGAAGGCGGCCCCGACCCCTACGGCACGCCGTTCTACCAGCGCGTGCGTCGCCTGGTGGGCTGGTGCGTACGCCGGCGCAAGACGGTGATCGTGCTGACTATCGGCCTGTTCATTGGCAGCATCCTGTTGTTCCGCTTTGTACCGCAGCAGTTCTTCCCGGCTTCCGGGCGACTGGAGCTGATGGTCGACCTGAAGCTGGCGGAAGGCGTGTCGCTGAGCAACACCACCGAGAAGGTCAAGCGGCTGGAGGCGATGCTCAAGGAGCATACCGGCATCGACAACTATGTAGCCTACGTGGGCACCGGCTCGCCGCGCTTCTACCTGCCGCTGGACCAGCAATTGCCGGCCGCAAGCTTTGCCCAGTTCGTCGTGCTGGCCAAGACCATCGAAGAGCGTGAAGAGCTGCGCAGTTGGCTGATTGCGATCCTCAACGAGCAGTTCCCGGAGTTGCGTTCACGGGTCACCCGTCTTGAGAACGGCCCACCGGTTGGCTACCCGGTGCAGTTCCGCGTGACTGGCGAGCATATCGAGCAGGTGCGGGCGCTGGCGCGCAAGGTCGCGGCCAAAGTGCGCGAGAACCCGCATGTGGTGAACGTGCACCTGGACTGGGAAGAGCCGAGCAAGGTGGTCTACTTGAACATCGACCAGGAGCGGGCGCGGGCGCTGGGGGTGAGTACCTCGGCACTGTCGACCTTCCTGCAAAGCTCGCTGACCGGCTCCAGCGTCAGCCAGTACCGCGAAGACAACGAGTTGATCGAGATCCTGCTGCGTGGCACGCCGAAGGAGCGTAACGAGCTGTCTGCGCTGCCAAGCCTGGCGGTGCCGACCGACAACGGCCAGAGCGTGGCGTTGTCGCAGATCGCCACGCTGGAATATGGCTTCGAGGAAGGCATCATCTGGCACCGCAACCGCCTGCCGAACGTGACGGTGCGTGCGGATATCTACGGCAAAGAGCAGCCGGTGACCCTGGTCAAGCAGATCCTGCCGACCCTCGATGGGGTGCGCGCGGAACTGCCGGACGGCTACCTGCTGGAAGTGGGCGGTACGGTGGAAGATTCCACCCGTGGGCAGAAGTCGGTGAACGCCGGCGTGCCGCTGTTCATCGTGGTGGTGCTGACCTTGCTGATGCTGCAGTTGCGCAGTTTCTCGCGCACGGTGATGGTGTTCCTGACTGCGCCGCTGGGGCTGATTGGAGTGACCTTGTTCCTGCTGGTGTTCCGGCAGCCGTTCGGCTTTGTGGCGATGCTGGGGACGATTGCGCTGTCGGGGATGATCATGCGCAACTCGGTGATCCTGGTGGACCAGATCGAGCAGGACATCAAGGCCGGCCTGGACCAGTGGCAGGCGATCATCGAGGCGACGGTACGCCGCTTCCGACCGATTGTGCTGACGGCATTGGCGGCGGTGCTGGCGATGATTCCGCTGTCGCGCAGCGTGTTCTTCGGGCCGATGGCGGTGGCGATCATGGGTGGGTTGATCGTGGCGACGGCGTTGACCTTGCTGTTCTTGCCGGCGTTGTATGCGGCGTGGTTCAGGGTCAAGAAAGTGTGAGCGGCTATGCTGGATGAGATTCACTGTGCAAGGGACAACACAGTGCTCATTCAGATAAGGAGCACGCGACATGAATTCATGGCATGGCGTTGTTGTTTCAATCGGGGTGTGCCTGGCCGCAACGGTGCAGGCGCAAGGTGTGATTCATTTTCAGGGGGCGATTGTCGAGCGTAGCTGTGCTGGCGGTCTGCAGCCGGGGTCTACCTTGAAGATGAGTTGCCCGGTGCCGCTGCCCAGCAGTGCACTGAACGTGGAGCGGGTTACCGGCGCAGGCAAGCCGGTGCGGCTGCGTGCGGTGCGGGGGGAGGAGGGGCAATACCAGTTGGTTGACAGTGCAGGGGCTCGGATCCGTACGGGCAGTTACCTGATTACGCTGACATCACCCTGAGCGTTCACGTAAACCTGTAGCCGCTGCCGCCAGGCTGCGCTCGCCTGCAACGCAGGCGCAGCTGTTGGGAGCCCTTGCGGACTCCAGCGCAGCCTGACGGCAGCGGCTACAAAGTTTGCGTCTTAGAGCGTGCCAAAGACCTTCTTGGCCAGGCTGGTCGCCGCTGCCGCAGGGTTCTGGCGAATCGCCTCTTCCTGCTTGCCGATCATCTCGAACAAACCATTGAGCGCTTGTTCGGTTACATAGCCTTCAAGGTTGGTGCTATTTGCATCCACTACGCCGAGAGATGCCGCTTGCCCGGCAAACTTGTTGTACTGCTGCGCCAGGCCCACCTTGTCGGTCGCCTGCTTGACGATAGGCAGGAATTTGGCACGGATCTGTTCGCGGCTGCTCTTGCTCAGGTACTGGGTCGCCGAATCCTTGCCACCGCTGAGAATGCCCTTGGCATCTTCAACGCTCATCTTCTTCACGGCATCCACCAGCAGCGCCTGCGCCTGTGGCACGGCCGCTTCAGCCGCCTTGTTCATGCTGGTTTCCAGCTCTTCGACCTGGGCCCCCATGCCAAAGGTCTTGAGCTTCTTGGCCACCTTGCCCAGGCTACCCGGCAACTCGATACGTACCTCCGGATTGGCGCTGAAGCCACCCGGGGTGCCGAGTTGCTTGACGGCAACCTGCGCACCTTGCGTCAGGGCGTCCTTCAGGCCGCCAGTGGCGTCTTTTTGCGACAGGTCGCCGAGCGACAGCGCCAGTGCGCTGGCCGACAGCAGCAGGCCGGCACACAGGCCGGTAAAGGTCAAAGCAGGACGAAACATGACAATTTCCTTATCTCAACTGAAGACGAACGATCAACGGACCTGGTCGACCTGGATGCGCACCGGCTGGGCATCACTGCCATCAAGCTGGACGCCATGGTGCATGGTATTGATGAACAGCAGCTTGCCATCCAGCTCGATGCGCGCGCTCACCGAATAGCGGTGGCCAGGCTTGATCTGCGCCGGGTCGTAGCTCAGGTGGAACGGCAGCGGCACCTGGCCTTTGACCGGGCCGTTCTGGCTGGCCAGGGTCACCGCCGGAGCGTCCATCAGCGAGACGTCCTGCAGGCTCACGGTCAATGTTGCTGCCGGTGGCAAGGCGATGCGTTGCAGGTAGAACACTTCGCCATCCAGGCTGGCCTTGGTCGGTGCCGGGGTGCTGCTGCACGCGGCGAGCAGGGTGCCGAGGACGGCCAGGGTCAATTTCTTCATTACTCTCTCCTTTGCACGGGCGCCATTGAGTGGCGCCCGTTTTCACTTAAACAGGTTCAATGGCCGGGGTATCCCCCGGCTCTTCGTTGCGGTGCAGCGCCACCTGGCGGATCGACAGGCGAATCTCCGCCGACAGCACCCGCTTGGCCGCGCCTTCCGCCAGCTCGCTCAACTTCTCATGGTAGCCGAGCTTGCCGGCTTCATCCGGGCGCAGCACGCCTTGCTCGATCAGGGTCTGGATGAAATGCCGGAACAGGCTCTTGTCAAAGAATTCCGGGGCATTGAGCCCATGCAGGATCGACAGGCGCTGGGCCATGACCACGCACAGGTCTTCCAGCTCTTCGGCGCTCAGGGTGTTCTGCCCGCTGTTGAGCAGCAGCGCCGTTGCCATGTAGAACCGCTGCAGGGTCTGGGTGATCGCCCGCGCCAGCAGGGTCAGCAGCACGAACTGCCGTGAGCTCGGGGCCGGGCGCAGGTACACGCCATTCTCGAAACGCAGCAGGCCCTGTTCGACGAAGGCCTCCAGCCACTGGTCGACCACGCCGTCGAGTTCGTCGCTGGACCAGCGGATGAACAGCTCCGATTGCAGGTACGGGTACAACGCCTTGGTGTACTGCAGCATCAGCTCGCGGCTCATCCGCGAACTGCTCTGGAAGAAGCTCGCCAGCAATGCCGGCAGGGCAAAGATGTGCAGGACGTTGTTGCGGTAGTAGGTCATCAGCACCGCGTTCTGCTCGTCCAGGTACAGGATGCGCCCCAGGGCGTCCTGTTGCTCGGCGAGCAGGTCCATGCCACGGGCATGGCTGATCAGCGCCAGGCCATCGCCTTCAGGCAGGGTGGTGTGCGGCGAGTAGGGTACTTTGCGCAGCAACGCCAGGTACAGGTCGAGCACCCGCGCCAGGGCACGTTCGTCCAGGGCCAGGCGAGTGGTCGAGAGCAGGGCCAGGGCCACCAGGTTGACCGGGTTGATCGCGGCGGCTTCGTTCAGGTGCTGGGCGACTTTTTCACCCAGGCGCGACGTGGCCTCGTTGAGCCACGCCGGCTTGAATTGCGGGCCGTGATCCAGCTCGCGCCAGCCCGGTTGCTGCTGGTCAAGGAACTGCCCCAGGCGGATCGGCTCGCCGAAGTTGACCGCGACCTGGCCGAAGCGCTGCTTGAGTGCACCGATGACCTTGAAGATGTCGAAGATCGACTCCTTCTTCTTGGTCGCGCCACGCAGCTCACCGAGGTAGGTACGGCCTTCCAGCACGCGCTCATAGCCGATGTACACCGGCACGAAGACGATGGGCGTGCGCGAGGAGCGCAGGAAGCTGCGCAGGGTGATCGCCAGCATGCCGGTTTTCGGTTGCAGCATGCGGCCGGTACGCGAACGGCCACCTTCGACGAAGTACTCCACCGGGAAGCCCTTGGTGAACAAGGTGTGCAGGTATTCGTTGAACACGGCGGTGTACAGCGGGTTGCCCTTGAAGGTGCGGCGCATGAAGAATGCCCCGCCGCGCCGCAGCAGGCCGCCGATCACCGGCATGTTCAGGTTGATCCCGGCGGCGATGTGCGGCGGGGTCAGGCCGTTGCGGAACAACAGGTAGGAGAGCAGCAGGTAGTCGATATGGCTGCGATGGCAGGGCACATAGATGACTTCATGCCCCGGCGCGATGGCCTGGACCTGCTCGATATGGTTGACCTTGATGCCGTCGTAGATCTTGTTCCAGAACCAGCTCAGCACCACTTCAAGGAAACGGATGGCGGTGTAGGTGTAGTCCGAGGCGATCTCGTTGCCGTAGCGCAGGGCCGTGGCTTCAGCCTTGGCCAGCGGGATCTTCTCGCGCTCGGCTTCATCGGCAATCGCCTGGCGCACCAGCGGGTCGTGGACCAGGCCCTTGACCAGGTTGCGCCGGTGCGAGATGTCCGGGCCGATCACGGCGGTCTTCAGGTTGCGAAAATGCACCCGCAACAGACGCTGGGCCATGCGCACGGTGCGTTCATGGCCCTTGTTGTGATCGACCAGCTCGCGCATGTGGATCGGCGCGGAGAACTGCACGCGGGTCTTGCGGCCCAGGATCAGGATGGTCAGCAGGCGACGCAGGCGCCCGGTCACGGCCCAGCTGTCGGCGAACAGCAGCTTCCACGGGCTGTTTTCACTGGCCGGCGACTGGCCCCAGAACACGCTGACCGGAATGATCTGCGCATCCTGTTCAGGCTGCTGGTTCACCGCATTCACCAGCCGCGCCAGGGACGGCGGGGCGCCGCGCTTGTCCTGGCGGCCGAACCAGTCGGGTTCGGGGGTCAGGTAGAAGAAGGCGGCAGGTTCCATCAGCGTGCCCACGGCCACGGGCAATACCGGGCGTGGCAGCCCTGCTTTGGTGCACTCGCGGTCGAGCACCACCAGGTCGGTCAACGACGGCGACTGCAAGGCGTAGAACACTGGCCGGCTGCGGTCCAGGTTCAGGGTGAAGGAAGACTGGTTGATCGTCTCGGAGCGAACCCACAGGTACAACAGGCGGCGCAGGGCGCCGAAGATCAGGCGGCGCAGAGGTGAACGGGTCATACGGTGTGTGCTCTGGATAATAATTTCGAGTACTTGCTCGGTCGGTTAGTGTGCCGTATCCGCGCAAGTTCAGCAAAAAGCGACCCGGTCATAAAAAATATTTCCTGGCTGTCTTATACTCGGTCCGCCACTTGCAGGTTGAATCGGCAAGCGGCGTAAGCGTGGGGCAGGAGAGCCCTGCGTTAACAAGGCGATTCCAAAATAAAAATCCGGAGTAGTTCAGATGTCGTCTCGTGAGACTGGAAGTGTTAAGTGGTTCAATGACGCGAAAGGTTATGGCTTCATTCAGCGTGGGGACGGTGCAGACGTCTTCGTTCATTACCGCGCGATCCGCGGTGAAGGGCATCGCACCCTGATTGAAGGCCAACAGGTTGAATACAACCTGACTCAAGGCCAGAAAGGCTTGCAGGCTGAGGATGTTGTAGGGTTGTAAGCGCGAACCACAAGTTTGCCGCGAGACACCTTATCAGCGAAAAGGCCCGTCGCCGGATCACCGGGACGGGGCTTTCGTAAAGCGATCAGCTGGTGCGCCAGGTAATCTCTTCTTCACCGTCGGCACTGATGCGGATCCAGCGATCGGCATCTTCTTCACCTTCTTCCTCGACCCAGCTGCCGGGTGCACAACGCACTTCGACATTGAGCGCGGCAAAGGCGGCGCGGGCACAGGCGATGTCGTCGTCCCACGGGGTTTTGTCACTTTCCAGGTACAAGCTGTTCCATTTCCCTACAGCCTTCGGTAACCAGGTAACAGCAATGCCCCCGGCCGTGCACTTGTAGGTCTGGCCTTTTTGCGTCCAGTCGCTGCACTCACCCAGTGCGGCACCGAGCCAGGCGGCGATCTGTTTGTGATCGACGTCAGCGTCTTTCAGGTAGATCTCGATATCGGGTTGGCGCATGGGGTTCTCCAGGTGCGGCTCAGTCTTGCAGCACAAAATAATCGTAACGCATCGATACCGTCACCACTAAAGGCTCTGGCTGCTCGATCACGCGCGTGCGTTTTTGCGCACTGGCGCGCCAGCCATGCGGGGTCATCGCCAGCAGGTTGGCACGGTCGGCCGGGGTGACCAGGCTCAGGGTGAAGGTCAGGGTCTCGCTGTGGGCGTGGACCATGCCTTCGGGCACCAGGGCCAGATGCTTGTCGTCGCTGTAGTCGCGCACCTCATCATAGAGCTGCTCTCGCAGCTCCATCAGGTGGCCGCTGGTCGGGCCGACCCGCATCAGGCCGCCACCTGGGCTGAGCAGGCGCTTGGCCTCCTGCCAGTCGAGCGGGCTGAACACGCTGGCGAGGAACTGGCAGCTGGCATCGGCCAGCGGTACGCGGGCCATGCTCGCCACCAGCCAGGTCAGCGCCGGGTTGCGCCGGCAGGCGCGCTTGACCGCTTCACGGGAGATATCCAGGGCATAGCCGTCGGCCTGGGGCAGGGCGTCGGCTATTTGCGCGGTGTAGTAACCCTCGCCGCAGCCGATGTCCAGCCAGCGGCCGGGGGCGCGCTCGGCGGCCAGTTCGGCCAGGCGGCGGGCCACCGGGGCGTAGTGGCCGGCATTGAGGAAGTCGCGGCGGGCTTCCACCATGGCCTGGTTGTCGCCCGGGTCGCGGCTGTTCTTGTGCTGCACCGGCAACAGGTTCAGGTAGCCCTGGCGGGCGCGGTCGAAACGGTGCCCGGCGGGGCAGGCGACACCGTTGTCGGCCGCGCTCAGCGCGGCACTGCAAAGGGGGCAGATGAGCATCAGGCGAGCAGCCGGGTCATGGTCTGGTAGTAGATCTCGGTCAGGACATCGAGGTCGCTGGCCAGTACACGCTCGTTGACCTGGTGAATGGTCGCGTTGACCGGGCCCAGCTCGACGACCTGGGTACCCATGGTGGCGATGAAGCGCCCATCCGAGGTGCCGCCGCTGGTCGAGGCCTTGGTTTCACGGCCGGTGACCGCCTGGATGCTCGCTGATACGGCGTCCAGCAGCTCGCCCGGCTCGGTGAGGAACGGCAGGCCGGACAGCGCCCAGTCGATGCTCCATTCCAGCTGGTGTTTGTCGAGGATGGCCGCGACACGCGCTTGCAGGCCTTCCACCGTGGACTCGGTGGAGAAGCGGAAGTTGAACAGCGCGGTCAGGTCGCCTGGCACCACGTTGGTGGCGCCGGTGCCGGAGTTGAGGTTGGAGATCTGGAAGCTGGTTGGCGGGAAGAAGCTGTTGCCTTCGTCCCAGTGTTCGGCGGCCAGTTCGGCCAGCGCCGGGGCGGCCAGGTGGATCGGGTTCTTCGCCAGGTGCGGGTAGGCCACGTGGCCTTGTACGCCGCGTACGGTCAGCTTGGCGCCGAGCGAGCCGCGACGGCCGTTCTTGACCACGTCACCGACCAGGGTGGTGCTCGACGGCTCGCCGACGATGCACCAGTCCAGGCGCTCGTTGCGTGCGGCGAGGATCTCGACCACGGCCTTGGTGCCGTGGTGGGCCGGGCCTTCTTCGTCACTGGTGATCAGGTAGGCGATCTTGCCCTTGTGGTTCGGGTGGTCGGCGACGAAGCGTTCGGTGGCGACGATCATTGCCGCCAGGCTGCCTTTCATGTCGGCCGCACCGCGACCGCAGAGCATGCCGTCGGCATCGATCAGCGCGTCGAACGGGTCGTTCTGCCAGGCCTGGACCGGGCCGGTGGGGACCACGTCGGTGTGGCCGGCGAAGCACAGGACCGGACCGTCCTGGGTGCCATGGGTAGCCCAGAAGTTGTCGACGTCCTCGATGCGCATCGGCTCGAGCAGGAAGCCGGCAGCGCCCAGGCGTTGCATCATCTGTTTCTGGCAGTCGAAGTCGAGCGGGGTCACCGAGGGGCGACGGATCAGGTCGCAGGCCAGTTCAAGGGTAGGCGAGAGTGCGGCTGGGGCCGTCATGAAAGACTCCGGGGGCAAGGCTGGGCACAGGGAAGGGGCGTTATCTTATAGCAAATCGGGGGGTATGAGGACTCTGTGGGAGCCGGCGTTGCCGGCGATGCAAGGCGCAGCCTTGCCAGAAGCGGGCCGTCGCCGGCCCATCGCCGGCAAGGCCGGCTCCCACAGGTAAGTGCTATGTCAGGAGGCTTGTGCCGGTTCAGTCGCTTCAAGCGGTTTTGGCAGCGACGACAGCAGGGCCATGATCAGCGCCGCCAGGTACGGCAGCGACTGCACCAGCAGCATGGCTACCCAGAAACGCATGTCGTTGCTCGGCAAGCCCTGGACCAGGTAGATCCCCGCTGCCGCGCCCCACAACAGCAGCATGATGAACAGCTCCTCACGCGCTTCCGAAAGCGCCACCAGCACGCCATGGCTGTCGGCATTCTTCGGGGTGCGGAAGAACGGAATGCTGCTGGTGAAGAACCCGTACAGCACCGCCTTGGCAATCGTGTGCGACAACGCCAGCCCGGCCAACGCGGCAGCGAAGGCGTCCTTGAGGTTGACCCCTACCGCGCGACGGTAGAGGAACACGATCTTGCCAACCTTGAACACGAACAGCGCCAGCGGCGGGATCGCGAAGATCAGCAGCGGCGGGTCGACCCGCTGCGGCACGATGATCATCGCCGCCGACCACAACAGCGCGCCGACAGTGAAGAAGATGTTCATGCCATCGGCAATCCACGGCAGCCAACCTGCGAGGAAGTGGTAGCGCTGGCCACGGGTCAGCTCGGTGTCCTTGCCGCGCAGCAGGCTGGAGGTGTGGCGCTTGATGATCTGGATCGCGCCATAGGCCCAGCGGAAGCGCTGCTTCTTGAAGTCGATGAAGGTGTCCGGCATCAGGCCCTTGCCGTAGCTCTCGTGAGAGTAGGCCGCCGAATAACCCTTCTCGAAGACCCGCAGGCCCAGCTCGGCGTCTTCACAGATGCACCAGTCGGCCCAGCCCAGCTCTTCGAGCACCGAGCGCCGGGTCATGGTCATGGTGCCGTGCTGGATGATCGCGTCACGGTCGTTGCGGGTGACCATGCCGATATGGAAGAAGCCCTTGTATTCCGAGTAGCAGAGCTTCTTGAAGGTGCTTTCGTTCTGGTCGCGGTAGTCCTGCGGCGACTGCACCACGGCGATTTTCGGGTCGGCGAAGTGCGGCACCATGTGCTTGAGCCAGTTGCGGTCGACGCAGTAGTCCGAGTCGATCACGGCAATCACTTCCGCGTCCTTGGCGGTGTGCGGGATCAGGTAGTTCAGTGCACCGCCCTTGAAGCCAGCCAGCGGCGAGACGTGGAAGAACTTGAAGCGCTCGCCGAGCATCTCGCAATGCGCCTTGATCGGCTCCCAGACGGCCGGGTCCTTGGTGTTGTTGTCGATGATCAGGACTTCGTAGTCCGGATAATCCAGCGCCGCCAGGGCATTGAGGGTCTGCTTGACCATCTCCGGCGGCTCGTTGTAGCACGGTACATGCACCGAGACCTTCGGTCGGTAGGCGCTGTCGGCCTGTACCGGGAGGAACAGCCGGCGCCGCTTGTGCGTCCAGACCGCCTCGGCCAGTTCATGGGCTTCGGTCAGCAACACGATGAACACCCCGAGCGCGCCCAGGGCGAGCAGGAAGCCCACGGTCAGGCTGAACCAGGTGCTGTATTGCTGGCTGTAGTCGTAGCCGATCCACACCAGCACCGAACCGCAAAGGAATGCGGTGAAGGTCAGGAAGGTCCGGCCGCGTTGGCGCAACGCCGAGCCGTCGATCAGCAGCAAGGCCAGCGAGAGCATCGCCAACACCACCGAGCCGACCGCCAGTACCCGCCATTGCGGAATCGCTACCACCGGGCCTTCAAAGTTGAACTTCTGCTGGCGGGCGGCGTTGAACACGCCCCAGTACGCCCCCACCGAACCCTCGTCGCTGGCCTTCCACGGCTGGTCGTAGGCTTCGATGACGAAGTAGTTGTAGCCCTGGCGGTTGAGCTTGTTGACCAGGGTGCGCAGGTAGATGGCCTGGTCCGCCTGGGTGGCGTCGGCGCCGCCGCGCATGCGCCCGTTGCTCGGCCAGCCGACCTCGGACAGCAGCAGCGGTTTGCGCGGGAACAGGTGCTTCATGTCGCGGGCGCGGTCGAGCACGAACTGCCCGGCGTCCTTCATCGGGATGAACTCCCAGTACGGCAGGATGTGCGCGGCGATCAGGTCGACGTGCTTGGCCAGCTCCGGATGTTCCTTCCAGATGTGCCACTGCTCACTGGTGGTGACCGGCACCTTGACGGCTGCGCGCACGCGGTCCAGATACTGGATCAGCGCTTCAGGGGTGATCTCCTTGCGGAACAGCGCCTCGTTGCCGACCATCACCCGTACAACGCTGCGCGAGGTGTTGGCCAGTTCGATGGCTTTCTGGATCTCGCGCTCGTTGCGCTCCTGGTCGGGGCTGATCCACACGCCCAGGGTCACCCGCAGGCCGAACTCTTCGGCCAGGCGCGGAATCTCCGCCTGGGTGCCTTCAACGGTGTAGATACGGATGCTGTCGGTCAGCTTGCTCAGCTGCTCGAGGTCCTGGCGGATCTCGTCCTCGGTGGGGTATTGGCCCTTCTGCGGGCTTTCACCCAGGCGGAATGGCGAATAGGAGAAGCCGGAGATCTGTTCCGGCCAGTCAGGAGCGGAGACCGGGCGGTTGATCAATGCCCAGAACCCGGTGAACAGCGCAGCGATGGCCACGACTATTACCAGGTTGATACCAAATTTACGCGATGACATAGGTAGTTCGGGTTCCGAAGTGTGGAACGGGCAGGCGCTGGAGGCACCGATCCTGCGTGATAACCGAATCGACGCCGTAGGGCGTTTTCAGGTTAGTGCTTGGATGTGATTCAGTGACCGAAGTTCTGAAGCCCGTGCAGTTGTCGTCCAGGACTTGGGGTTGCTCTCTACATTAAAGCAGGATTACAACAGGCATTACCAATGCCTACGGCCAACCTGCCGTCCGTGATGGGCTGTCATTGAGCGCCAGCAGGCCTATAATGCGCGCCGGTTTTTTCGGGTTTGCACCATGAGTACAGAAGATCCACGCTTTGCCGGCGTTGCCCGGTTGTACGGCCTTGAGGGCCTGCAGCGCCTGCGCGCGGCCCATGTGGCCATTGTCGGCATCGGCGGTGTCGGCTCCTGGGCGGCCGAAGCCATCGCCCGCAGTGGTGTGGGCGAAATCTCGTTGTTCGACCTGGACGATGTCTGCGTCAGCAACACCAATCGTCAGTCGCATGCGCTGGAAGGCAATGTGGGGCGGCCAAAGGTCGAGGTCATGGCTGAGCGCCTGCGCGCAATCAACCCTGATTGCACGGTGCATGCGGTGTCTGATTTCGTCACCCGCGAGACGATGAGCGAGTACATCACCGAAGACATCGACTACGTGATCGACTGCATCGACGCGACCATGGCCAAGGCGTCACTGATCTCGTGGTGCAAGCGGCGCAAGATCGGCATCATCACCACCGGTGGCGCCGGTGGGCAGATCGACCCGACGCAGATCCAGGTCGCAGACCTCAACCGTACGGTCAACGACCCGCTGGCTTCACGGGTACGCTCTACCTTGCGCCGGGACCACGGCTTCTCGCGCAACGTCAGCCGCAACTACAGCGTGCCCTGCGTGTATTCCACCGAGCAGCTGCGTTATCCGAAGCCGGATGGCGGCGTGTGCCTGCAAAAGAGTTTCGTCGGTGATGGGGTCAAGCTGGACTGCGCCGGTGGCTTTGGCGCGGTGATGATGGTCACGGCGACCTTCGGCATGGTCGCCGCGAGCAAGACCGTGGACAAGCTGGTGGCGGGCACCCGTCGCCCGTCCGAGCGCAAGAAGCCCGCTCAGCCGCCTGCGGCGAGCTGAGCCATACGTTGCAGCACGGCGTTCAGGCCGTTGCTGCGCGAAGGCGAGAGCTGTCGGCCGAGCCCCAGTTGGGTGAACCAGGCCGGCAGGTCCAGTTGCTGCAGCTCGGCGCTGGACAAGCCTTCGACACGCACCAGCAGCAAGGCCAGCAAGCCGCGAATCAGGCGTGCATCGCTGCCGGCATTGAAGTGCCAGCGGCCGTCCTGCTGACGCGACACCAGCCACACCTTGCTTTCGCAGCCGTGCACCCGGTTGTCGTCCGATTTCTCTTCATCACTCAGCGCGCTCAGGCGTTCGCCCCATTGCATCAGCAGGCGTGCGCGCTGCTCCCAGCCCGACGCTTGCTCGAAGCTGTCCAGAGCCTCCTGGGCGGCAGTCGACAGGCTCATCGCAGCAGCTCCAGGCCTTGATCCAGCGCGCTGAAGAAACGCTGCAAATCATCCGAGTCGTTGTACAGCGCCAGCGACACCCGAATCGCACCGTCCAGCCCCAGGCTGCCGAGCAGCGGCATGGCGCAGTGATGGCCGGCGCGCACGGCGATGCCCTGTTCGGTCAGCAGGTGGGCGAGGTCGGAATTGTGCACGCCCTCGACGACAAAGCTGGCCAGGGCCAGTTGCGGTTGGCCGAGCACGCGGATGCCTTCGCGGTCGTGCAGGCCGCGCAGCAGATGGCGGTGCAGGGCGGCTTCGTGTTCGACCACGGCGTGTGGGTCGAGGCTGGCCAGGTAGTCGAGGCTGGCGCCCAGGCCGATCACCCCGGCAATCGGCGGGGTCCCTGCCTCAAAACCCAGCGGCGCCGGGCGAAAGCTCGCCTGCTGGTAGTCGGCCAACTGGACCATCTCGCCACCGAACTGCCAATGACGCAGGCGCGCCAGTGCCTCGGGCCGGCCATAAAGCACGCCGACGCCATCCGGGCCGTACAGCTTGTGGCTGGAAAACACATAAAAGTCGCAGCCAAGCTGGCGCACATCCTGACGGCCATGCACCACGCCCTGGGCGCCATCAACCACGGTCAATGCGCCTTGGGCGCGGGCATGGTCGAGCAGTGCTTGCAGCGGCTGCCAGGTGCCGAGCACGTTGGACAGTTGGCTGACGGCGAGCAGGCGGGTACGCGGGCCGATCAGTTGCAGGGCCGCATCCAGGTCGATGTGCCCGCTGCTGTCCAGCGGCAGGATTACCAGCCGTAGGCCACGGCGCTTGGCCAGTTGTTGCCAGGGCAGCAGGTTGGCGTGGTGTTCCAGGGCGCTGATGGCGATTTCTTCACCGGCCTCGAACTGTGCCTCCAGGCCATACGCCAGCAGGTTCAGCGCCGAGGTGGCGCCATGGGTAAAGACGATTTGTTGGGCATCGGCGGCATTCAGCCAGCCGGCGACCTTTTCCCGGGTGGCTTCGAAGGCCTGGGTGGCCAGGGCTCCCGGTAAATGCTGGGCACGGTGCACATTGGCGGCGCCGTGGCCGTAATAGTGGCTCAGGGCATCGAGCAGGGCTTGCGGTTTTTGCGTGGTGGCAGCGTTGTCCAGATAGGTCTGGTGCTGCCGTTGCAGAGCGGCGATGGCCGGAAAGTCGGCGCGCCACGGGGAGGGCTGGAACATGATGTCGGGACCTGGGTATCGGGCCTGGCGATGTGCCAGACCCGATCGTACCACTTAGTTGTGCGCGTGCAGTGCTTCGTTCAGCTCGATGGCCGACTTGTGGGTTTTGCATTCCACAGCGCCGGTTTCCGAGTTGCGACGGAACAGCAGGTCTGGCTGGCCAGCCAGGTCACGGGCCTTGACCACTTTTACCAGTTGGTTCTGCTCGTCGAGCAGTGCCACTTTGGTGCCGGCGGTGACGTACAGGCCGGACTCGACCGTGTTGCGGTCGCCCAGCGGGATGCCGATACCGGCGTTGGCGCCGATCAGGCAGCCTTCACCGACCTTGATCACGATGTTGCCGCCACCGGACAGGGTGCCCATGGTCGAGCAACCGCCGCCCAGGTCCGAACCCTTGCCGACGAAGACGCCTGCGGAAACGCGGCCTTCGATCATGCCCGGGCCTTCGGTGCCGGCGTTAAAGTTGACGAAACCTTCGTGCATGATGGTGGTGCCTTCGCCGATGTAGGCACCCAGGCGGACACGGGCGCTGTCGGCGATACGCACGCCGCTCGGCACCACGTAGTCGGTCATTTTCGGGAACTTGTCCACCGAGAACACTTCCAGCAGCTCGCCCTTGAGGCGCGCTTCCAGCTGAGCGCCGGCCAGTTCGTTCAGGTCGATTGCGCCCTGGCTGGTCCAGGCTACGTTCGGCAGCAGCGGGAAGATGCCGGCCAGGTTCAGGCCGTGCGGCTTGACCAGGCGGTGCGAGAGCAGGTGCAGCTTCAGGTAGGCTTCCGGGGTGGAAGTCAGTGCGCCATCTTCGGCCAGCAGGGTGACCACCAGCGGCTTGTTGCTTTCGGCCAGACGGGTCAGCAGGGCGGCCTGGGCGGCGTTGATGCTCTTGATGGCTTCAGCCAGCTGCGCGGCTTGTGCGTTGCTGAAGGCCATGGCCTGGTTGCCGCCTTCATAGCCGAGGATCGGCGTGATGGCAGCGATCAGCTCGGCCGATGGGTTGACCAGTGGCTGAGCGTAGAAAACTTCCAGCCAAGCGCCTTGACGGTTCTGGGTGCCGACACCGAAGGCCAGGCTGAACAGGGAAGTGGACATGCAGTTACCTCTTGCGAAATTGAATGAAAACGTCGGGGTCAGCGCAGGGCTGCCGCGTACAGGTCCGGCTTGAAGCCGACCAGCGTCTTGTCACCAAGGTCGAGCACCGGGCGCTTGATCATCGACGGCTGGGCCAGCATCAGCTCGACGGCCTTGGCCTGGTCGAGGTCGGCCTTCTGGGCGTCATCGAGTTTGCGGAAAGTGGTTCCGGCGCGGTTCAGGACCACCTGCCAGCCGTGCTCGTCGCACCAGCGGTTCAGGTGATCACGGTCGATACCTTGGCTTTTATAGTCGTGGAAATCGTAGCCGATGGCCTGTTCTTCAAGCCAGGTACGGGCCTTTTTCATCGTGTCACAGGCTTTGATGCCGTAAAGAGTGTAAGCCATTGAACGTTAAGGGCTGCCGGGCATTGCCGAAACGGCCCCTAGACTCCTCGAAGAATGGGTGGGCAGGATTATGCTGTATCCCCGATGCGCGCGCCACGGTTGCGGCACCTTGGCCGACCTGACGTGCCTGTGCCTGGCAGGGTAACCGGGTTTTATGACGGTCAGGTGCAGTGGCAGATGTGTGTCGTGGTGTTGCGTGGCGGCCGTTGGTCTGCGACTTTCGTGTAGCGGCCCGCACCCTGCCGGAGCAGCTACCATGTGCCTTCAATGGCATTGCCCTGGCCGGGAGGCGGGCAGGGCCACTGTGCACCATCGACTTTGAACAGGAAACACGCCGTATGCAGTCAGCCTATACCGTCCTCATTCTGCTGATGCTGGTCAGTGTCTCCAAACTGCTAGGGCGAATCATCCCGCTGCCGCTGCCCCTGGTGCAGATCGGCGCCGGCGCGTTGCTGGCCTGGCCGACCCTGGGCCTGCATGTGGCGCTCGACCCTGAGTTGTTCCTCTTCCTGTTCCTGCCGCCCCTGCTGTTCTCCGATGGCTGGCGCATACCCAAGCGCGAGTTCTGGAAACTGCGCGGGCCGATCCTGACCATGGCGGTGGGCCTGGTGCTGTTTACCGTGGTGGGGGCGGGGTATTTCATTCACTGGATCCTGCCGAGTATTCCCCTGCCGGTGGCGTTCGCGCTGGCAGCGGTGCTGTCGCCGACGGACGCCGTGGCAGTCTCGGCGATCACCCAGAACCGTTTGCCGACGCCGATGATGCACATGCTCCAGGGCGAAGCGCTGATGAATGACGCCTCGGGCCTGGTGACCTTCAAGTTTGCCTTGGTCGCGGCGATCACCGGGGCCTTCTCGCTGGCCCAGGCCAGCGTGGCCTTCGTGCTGGTGGCGGTGGGTGGCCTGGCCATCGGGGTGGCCTTGAGCTGGCTGGTCGGGCGCCTGCGTGCGTGGATGATCGCCCGCGGCTGGGACGACCCGGCGACCCACGTGGTGTTCATGTTGCTGCTGCCGTTTGCCGCGTATGTACTGGCCGAGCGGTTGGGGGCCTCGGGCATTCTCTCGGCGGTGGCGGCGGGCATGATGCAGAGCTGGCTCGACCTGTTGCCGCGCCAGACCAGCACCCGCCTGCTCAATCGCAGTGTCTGGTCGTTGCTGGAGTTTGCTTTCAACGGGCTGATCTTCCTGCTGCTGGGCCTGCAATTGCCCGACATCATCAAGGCGGTGGCCAGCCATGAGTCGTCGTTGTGGCCAACATTGTTGTGGCGTTGCCTGGATGTGGTGGCGATCTTCCTGGTGCTGGTGGCCTTGCGCTTTATCTGGGTGCAGTGCATCTGGCGGCTGATCGGGGTGCTGCGGCGCTGGCGCGGCAAGGGCGAACTGGTGGAGTTGCCCAATGCCCGCTCGGCCTGGTTGATGACCGTGGGCGGGGTACGCGGGGCGGTGACGCTGGCGGGCGTGATGTCGGTGCCGTTGTTGATCAGCGCGGGTGTGGGCTTCCCCGAACGTGACCTGCTGATCTTCATTGCGGCGGGGGTCATTCTGCTATCGCTGGTGACTGCCTGTGTCGCCTTGCCGGTGTTGCTGCGTGGCGTGGCCAAAAGCCCGGACGATGCCTTGCGCCATGAAGTGCAGCAGGCCTGGAAACTGACGGCAGAGGCGGCGATTCGGGCGCTGGAGGCCGAGGAAGTGGTCGAGGCCAATCAGGCCCAGGACGCTGCCCAGGACGCGGCGCATGCGTCATTGGCGACGGAATTGAAGGCGCGCTTGATGGCCGAGTATCGCCATCAACTGGAAGTGTTCAACGATAATGCGGAGGCGCAGGCGCTGGCCGAGCAGATGGACCTGTTGGAGCGACGCTTGCGGGTGAAGGCGCTGCGGGCGCAGCGGCTGGAGTTGTACAACCTGCGTCGGCATGACCAGATTGGTGATGATGTGTTGCGTGAGGTGTTGGGGGAGCTGGATCTGAGCGAAGCGAATCTGGGGCAGGTGAAGTAGGCGGGGCGGCTTATCGCCGGCAAGGCCGGCTCCCACAGTATCCCTGTGGGAGCCGGCCTTGCCGGCGATGCTCTTAGCCTTCTACAAAGGCCCGAATCCGCTGCGCAGCCTCGACACACTCCGCCAGCGGCGCAACCAGCGCCAGGCGTACACGGCCGGCACCCGGGTTGACCCCATCCACTTCACGGGACAGGTAAGAGCCCGGCACCACGGTCACATGCTGCTGCTCGAACAGGTCACGGCAGAACAGCGCATCATCCCCCTCAACCTTCGGCCACAGGTAGAACCCGCCATCCGGCTTCTGTACGTCCAGCACCGGCGCGAGAATCTCCAGCACCGCCTCGAACTTCTCGCGGTACAGGTCGCGGTTGGCCAGCACATGCGCCTCGTCATTCCACGCAGCGATGCTCGCCAACTGGGTCTGCACCGGCATCGCGCAACCGTGGTAGGTGCGGTACAGCAGGAAGGCCTTGAGAATCTGCGCATCCCCCGCCACAAAGCCCGAACGCAAGCCCGGCAGGTTGGAGCGCTTGGACAGGCTGTGGAACACCACGCAGCGCTTGAAGTCGCTACGGCCCAGCTCGACGCAAGCACTCAGCAGGCCCGGCGGCGGCGTTTGCTCGTCGAAGTACAGCTCGCTGTAGCACTCGTCGGCGGCGATCACGAAGTCGTACTGGTCTGCCAGGGCAATCAACTTCTTCAGGGTTTCCAACGGCACCAGTGCGCCGGTCGGGTTGCCTGGCGAGCACAGGAACAGGATCTGGCAGCGTTCCCAGACTTCTGGCGACACCGCGTCGAAGTCCGGGTTGAAGCCATTCTGGTCCAGGCACGGCAGGTAGTGCGGCTGGGCACCGGCGAGGAACGCCGCGCCTTCATAGATCTGGTAGAACGGGTTCGGGCTGACGATCAGCGCGTCGTCACCACGGTTGACCACCGCCTGGGTGAAGGAGAACAGCGCTTCACGGGTGCCGTTGACCGGCAGCACATGACGAGCGGCATCGAGCCAGCCCGCAGGCACGCCGAAACGTCGTTCGCACCAATGTGCAATCGCTTCACGCAGGGCCGGCACGCCCAGGGTGGTCGGGTACACGGCCATCTGGTCGAGGTTGTCGGCCAGCGCCTGGGCGACGAAGGCCGGCGATTTGTGCTTTGGCTCACCGATCGACAAGGCGATGGCGCGTTTGTCCGGCGCTGGTGTCACGCTGCCCAGCAGGGCGCGGAGTTTCTCGAACGGGTAGGGCTGAAGCTGGTTCAAAGCGGTGTTCATCGGCGCTGGGTCTCTTCAAACGTTCAAATGGTCAGGCGGGTCAGTTCGACCCCAGAGGCCTGGTCAACCCGCAGTTGCTCGACAATCGCATCCTGCAAGCGGCTGCACAGCTGGGGGTCGGAAAGCGGCTGGTTGTCGGCGTCGGTGATGAAGAACACGTCTTCCACGCGCTCGCCAAGGGTGGCGATCTTGGCGTTCTGCAACGACAGGTCGAACTCCAGGAAAATCTTGCCAATGCGCGCCAGAAGGCCCGGGCGGTCCGGCGCGCTGAGCTCCAGGATGGTCACCGGGCGCTGGGCGTCGTTGAGGATGGTCACCTGGGGGGCGAAGTTGAAATGCTTGAGCTGGCGCGGTACCCGGCGCTGGATGATGGTCGGGTAGTCGTCCGGGTTGCGCAGGGCCTCGGTCAGCCCGTCGCGGATCTGTTTCACGCGCTGCGGGTTGTCGCCAATCGAGCCGCCGTCGTTGTCGAGCACGATATAGGTGTCGAGGGTGAACTGGCTGCTGGAGGTGATGATCCGGGCGTCATGGATGTTCAGGTTGAGCTGGTCCATCGCCGCCACGGTCACGGCGAAGAAGTCGTGCTGGTCGGGGGCGTAGATGAAGATCTGCGTACCGCCCTCGAACTCGCGCTGGGTGGTCTCCTTGATCAGCACCAGCGGGCCGCCATCGGCCGGCTGCTGGAGGATCGCATCGGAGTGCCAGGCAACGTCGGCGGCGGTATGGCGCAGGAAGTAGTCATCGCCCAGTTGCGACCAGAGTTGCTCGACATCGTCCGGGTCGGTGCCCTCGCGGATCAGGATGTCCAGCGCGGCGCTCTGGGTCTGGCGGATCTGCTCTTCACGCTCCAGCGGGTTTTCCAGGCCGCGGCGCAGGGCGCGCTTGGTCTCGGTGTACAGCTGGCGCAGCAGGCTGGCGCGCCAGGAGTTCCACAGGCTCGGGTTGGTCGCGTTGATGTCGGCGACGGTCAGCACGTAGAGGTAGTCCAGGTGCACCTGGTCGCCCACCATCTGGGCGAAGTCGTGGATCACCTGCGGGTCGGAAAGGTCCTTGCGCTGGGCCGTGGTCGACATCACCAGGTGGTTCTGCACCAGCCAGACGATCAACCGACTGTCCCAGGCGGGCAACTGATGCCGCTCGCAGAAGACCTGCGCGTCTACTGCGCCGAGTTCGGAGTGGTCGCCCTGGCGGCCCTTGCCGATGTCGTGGTAGAGCCCGGCGAGGTAGATCAGCTCCGGCTTGGGCAGGCGGCCCATGAGCTTGCTGGCCAGCGGGAATTTCTCCGACACCGGGGTGTACTGCAGTTTGCGCAGGTGCTTGATCAGGTTCAGGGTGTGCGCGTCGACTGTATAGATGTGGAACAGGTCGTGCTGCATCTGCCCGATGATCAGGCCGAACTCCGGCAGGTAGCGGCCTAGGATGCCGTAACGGTTCATGCGTCGCAGGTTGCGGTGGATGCCGATCTCGCACTTGAACAGCTCGATGAACAGGCTGGTGTTGCGGATGTCGTTGCGAAAGCCGTCGTCGATCAGGTGGCGATGCTCGCGCAGCAGACGAATGGTATCGGCGCGAACGCCCTTGATCTCCGGGTGCTGGGCCATCAGCACGAAGATCTCCAGCATGGCAAACGGCGTGCGCTTGAACACGTTCGGGCGTACTGCCTCGATGTAGCCGTCATGCAGCTGGAAGCGCGCATTCAGTGGCTGGGTGCTGCTGGTGCTGTCGTCGGCGAGGATCAGCTCTTCGAAATGCTGGATGATCAGGTCGCTGAGCTCGGCAATGCTCATCACCACCCGGTAGTACTGCTGCATGAACTGTTCGATGGCCCGCTTGGGGTTCTCGTCCGTGAAGCCGAGCAGGGCGGCGATGCTGCGCTGGTGGTCGAACAGCAGGCGGTCTTCGGCGCGCCCGGCGAGCATGTGCAGGGCGTAGCGGACCTTCCACAGGAACTCCTGGGACGAGGCCAGCAGGTTGTTCTCGCTTTCCAGCAGGAAGCCTTCGCCGGCCAACGCGTGCAGGTTCAGCGTGCCGTACTGGCGGCGGGCGATCCACAGCACGGTCTGGATGTCGCGCAGGCCGCCGGGCGAGCCCTTCACGTTGGGCTCGAGGTTGTATTCGGTGTCGTTGTACTTGTGGTGGCGGGCCTTCTGTTCGGCGCGCTTGGCCAGGAAGAACTCCTTGCTCGGCCACATGTGGGCGGTGCTGGTGACCTCGAGCATGCGCTGGCGCAGGCGCTCGGGGCCGGAAACGGTGCGGCTTTCCATCAGGTTGGTGACCACCGTCAGGTCGGCGCGGGCCTGCTCGGCGCATTCGTCGACCGAGCGCACGCTCTGGCCGACTTCCAGGCCGATGTCCCAGAGCAGGGTCAGGAAGCGTTCGATGGAATCGCGAAACACTTCGTGATCGGCGCTGTCGAGCAGGATCAGCAGGTCGATGTCGGAGTAGGGGTGCAACTCGCCACGCCCGTACCCGCCGACCGCGACGAGGGCGATATCGGCCTCGTCGCTCCAGTCGAACTGGTTCCACGCTTGCTGCAGGATGTTATCGACGAACCAGGCGCGATCTTCGATCAGCCGGCGGATCTCGCGACCATTGCGAAAGCGCGTATCAAGCACTTCGCCGGCCTGGCGGATGGCTTTCTTGAAGGCAGCGATGGGGCTTGCCTTGAGGGCCAGTTCCGCCTGGAACTGGCCGCGGTCGAACAGCTCGGGATCCACTTGGGGCATCGATAAACGTTCCTGGTCAGGCCGAGGTGCGTGGGATGGTGTCGTCTTTGCGCAAGGTGAAGATCTCGTAACCGTTGGCCGTCACCACCAGGGTGTGTTCCCACTGGGCGGACAACTTGCGGTCCTTGGTGATGGCGGTCCAGCCGTCGCCCAATACCTTGGTGTCGGCCTTGCCCTGGTTGATCATCGGCTCAATGGTGAAGGTCATGCCTTCCTTGAGTTCCATGCCGGTGCCGGCGCGGCCGTAGTGGAGGATCTGCGGCTCTTCGTGGAACACCTTGCCGATACCGTGGCCGCAGAACTCGCGAACCACCGAGAAACCGTTCTTTTCAGCGTGCTTCTGGATCACTTCGCCGATGTCGCCCAGGCGGCAGCCCGGCTTGACCAGCTCGATGGCCTTGTACATGCATTCCTGGGTGACCTGGGACAGGCGCTCGGCCCAGACCGGCACGTTGCCGACGTGGAACATGCGGCTGGTGTCACCGTGGTAGCCGTCCTTGATCACGGTCACGTCGATGTTGACAGTGTCACCGTCCTTGAGCGGCTTGTCGCCCGGGATCCCGTGGCATACCACATGGTTCACCGAGGTGCAGATCGACTTGGGGAAGCCTTTGTAGTTCAGCGGTGCCGGGATGGCCTGCTGGACGTTGACGATGTAGTCGTGGCAGAGGCGGTCGAGTTCTTCGGTGGTCACGCCAGGCTTGACGTGCTCTTCGATCATCTCGAGCACTTCAGCGGCCAGGCGGCCGGCGACGCGCATCTTTTCGATGTCTTCGACGGTTTTGATGGTGACGGTCATTGCAGGCTCTCTACGGCGCGATCAGGGCGCGAATAAACGGGAAAGGCTCGATTCTAACAGAGCGGGGCCGTTGCTGGCGGTCGTGCTGCTGCGCTAGCCTTTATATAGGGGCATTTTGGCGCGATTGCAGCCCCGGCGCAAAAGTCGCTGGCCTGAGTGGTAATTCGGGTTTCGCTGCGCGCGCTTGTGTGGTATAAAATGCGCCGCTTTCCGGGGATAGCTCCGGGAGCATTAAACCCACACACGTGTCGACACGATGGCCTGGGTGCCTTTGATCTTCGGGTCAGGGGTTGGTCATTGGGATACGTGGAGGCCCAACCCGACTTATCAAGGAACTATCATGTCCCAAGTCAATATGCGCGATATGCTGAAGGCCGGTGTGCACTTCGGTCACCAAACCCGTTACTGGAATCCGAAAATGGGTAAGTACATTTTCGGCGCGCGTAACAAGATTCACATCATCAACCTTGAAAAAACCCTGCCAATGTTCAACGAGGCACTGACCTTCGTAGAGCGTCTGGCCCAGGGCAAAAACAAGATTCTGTTCGTCGGCACCAAGCGTTCCGCTGGCAAGATCGTTGCTGAAGAAGCAGCACGTTGCGGTTCGCCGTACGTCGATCACCGCTGGTTGGGCGGCATGCTGACCAACTACAAGACCATCCGTGCTTCCATCAAGCGCCTGCGCGACCTGGAAATTCAAGCCGAAGATGGTACTTTCAGCAAGCTGACCAAAAAGGAAGCGCTGATGCGCTCCCGTGATCTGGAAAAACTGGATCGCAGCCTGGGTGGCATCAAGGACATGGGCGGCCTGCCTGATGCCCTGTTCGTGATCGACGTTGACCACGAGCGCATCGCCATCACCGAAGCCAACAAGCTGGGCATCCCGGTAATCGGCGTTGTCGATACCAACAGCAGCCCGGAAGGCGTTGACTACATCATCCCAGGCAACGATGACGCCATCCGCGCCATCCAGCTGTACATGGGTTCGATGGCTGACGCCGTTATCCGTGGCCGCAACGGCGTTGCCGGCGGCACCGAAGTCTTCGTAGAAGAAGCAGCCGCACCGGCCGCTGAAGCCTGAGTAGCTGACGCTTAGCGTCGACTCGGCACGCAAAAAGGGGGCTTAGCCCCCTTTTTGCCACCTTGAAATCCTCCTGTCAGCATTGGCGCCGCATGATCGTTCTGCAGGTGCATTGACAGTGGATTTCCAGAATTGAACGCCCGTTCCGATCGGGTGGAATGGTTGAAAACCTATCCAAGAGGATTTTGAAATGGCAGCAATTACTGCAGCGCTGGTTAAAGAACTGCGCGAGCGTACTGGCGAAGGCATGATGGACTGCAAGAAAGCCCTGGAAAAGGCTGACGGCGACATCGAAAAAGCCATTGATGACATGCGTGCTTCGGGCGCGATCAAGGCTGCCAAGAAGGCTGGCAACGTTGCCGCCGAAGGCGCCATCGCCATCAAGGCTGACGACAAGTCTGCCGTCCTGCTGGAAGTGAACTCGCAGACCGACTTCCTGGCTCTGCAAGACGACTTCAAGAACTTCGTTGCTGAAAGCGTTGAACAAGCTTTCGCTGAAAAACTGACCGACGCTGCACCGCTGATCGCTTCGCGCGAATCGGCTCGTGAAGCCCTGGTTGCCAAGGTTGGTGAGAACGTCAACATCCGTCGCCTGGTGCGCGTTGAGGGTGACGTTGTCGGTACCTACCTGCACGGTAACAAGATCGGTGTTGCTGTTGTCCTGAAGGGCGGCGACGTCCAACTGGCCAAAGAAATCGCTATGCACGTAGCGGCCAGCAACCCTGAGTTCCTGCTGCCGTCGGAAGTTTCGGCTGAAGCAATCGAGCGCGAAAAAGCGGTCTTCCTGCAGCTGAACGAAGAGAAGATCAAAGGCAAGCCTGAGAACATCGTCGAGAACATGATCAAAGGTCGTATCTCGAAGTTCCTGGCTGAAGCCAGCCTGGTTGAGCAGGCGTTCGTCATGAACCCTGAAGTCAAGGTCGGCGACCTGGCCAAGAAAGCCGGTGCTGAAATCGTTTCCTTCACCTACTTCAAAGTAGGCGAAGGCATCGAGAAGCCAGTCGACAACTTCGCTGAAGAAGTTGCCGCACAGCTGGCTGCTGCCAAGCAGTAAGACAGACTTACCTCTGTCGCCCCAAAGAGGCTGCCCGCTCACGCGCGCAGCCTCTTTGTCAAAGCGGGGGCGGTTTACAAGACCGTTTTTCGCTGGCGCTGTAGCAGCGCCACGCTAGACTAGCGCTGGCTGAAAACAGCCCGCTCAGAATTTTTTACAAACGCCGCAGGAGAGATTCGCAATGGCTCAGCAGGGCAGTGGTTATCAGGCTCGCTATAAACGCATTCTACTCAAACTTAGCGGCGAGGCCCTGATGGGCTCGGAAGAGTTCGGGATCGACCCCAAGGTCCTGGATCGCATGGCGCTGGAAGTCGGCCAACTGGTTGGCATCGGTGTCCAGGTAGGCCTGGTGATCGGTGGTGGCAACCTGTTCCGTGGTGCTGCGCTGAGCGCTGCCGGCATGGATCGGGTTACAGGCGACCACATGGGCATGCTGGCCACTGTGATGAACGGCCTGGCCATGCGTGATGCGCTGGAGCGTGCGAACATTTCCGCCATCGTCATGTCTGCTATTTCCATGGTCGGCGTTACCGACCACTACGACCGTCGCAAGGCCATGCGTCACTTGAACTCCAAGGACGTGGTGATCTTCGCGGCCGGTACCGGCAACCCGTTCTTCACCACCGACTCCGCTGCCTGCCTGCGCGCCATCGAAATCGATGCCGACGTAGTTCTCAAGGCAACCAAGGTCGATGGTGTATACACTGCAGACCCGTTCAAAGACCCGCATGCCGAGAAGTTCGATCATCTGACCTACGATGAAGTGCTGGATCGCAAGCTGGGTGTAATGGACCTGACCGCAATCTGCCTGTGCCGCGACCACAAGATGCCATTGCGCGTATTTAACATGAACAAGCCCGGCGCCCTGCTGAACATCGTGCACGGCGGCGCTGAAGGAACTCTGATCGAGGAAGGCGAACAATGATCAACGAAATCAAGAAAGACGCTCAAGAGCGCATGAAGAAATCCCTGGAGTCCCTGCAGCAGGCGTTCAGCCGCATCCGTACCGGTGCCGCGAACCCGCAGGTGCTGGCTGGCGTGATGGTGCCTTACTACGGCGCTGACACCCCGATCAACCAGGTTGCCAACGTTACCGTCAAGGACGCCCGTACCCTGCAGGTCGTGGCATTCGAGCGCAACATGCTGGGCGCAGTCGACAAGGCGATCCAGAGCGCAGGCCTGAACCTCAACCCGACCAACCTGGGCGAGTTGCTGCTGATCAGCATGCCGGCACTGACCGAAGAAACCCGCAAGGGCTTCACCAAACAGGCGCGTGACGCTGCCGAAGACGGGCGTATCGCCGTGCGCAACATCCGTCGTGACGCACTGGGCCAGCTCAAAGACCTGGTCAAAGAGAAAGAAATCAGCGAAGACGAAGAGCGTCGTGCTGCTGACGAAATCCAGAAGCTGACCGACAAGTTTGTGGCTGAAATCGAAGTTGCTGTGAAGCAAAAAGAAGCGGACCTGATGGCCGTTTAAGGCCAGGACTTCTTTTAATGGAAAAGATTAAACAGGGTGTGCCTTCGGCGGTGCCGCGCCATGTCGCGATCATCATGGATGGGAATAACCGCTGGGCGAAAAAACGCCTGCTGCCCGGCGTAGCCGGGCACAAGGCCGGCGTGGACGCGGTGCGGGCGGTTATCGAGGTCTGCGCCGAGGCCAAGGTCGAAGTGCTGACCCTGTTCGCTTTCTCCAGCGAAAACTGGCAGCGCCCGGCCGAAGAGGTCGGCGCGCTGATGGAGCTGTTCTTCTCGGCCCTGCGCCGGGAGGCCAAGCGGCTCAACGAGAACAACATCAGCCTGCGGATCATCGGTGACCGTTCGCGCTTCCACCCGGAGTTGCAGGCCGCCATGCGTGAAGCCGAAGCGCTGACCGCCGGCAGTAATCGCTTCATCCTGCAGATCGCCGCGAACTACGGTGGCCAGTGGGATATCGCCCAGGCCGCCCAGCGCCTGGCGCGTGAAGTGCAGGCCGGACATCTGCGTCCGGAAGACATTACCCCCGAATTGTTACAGACGTGCCTTGCGACCGGCGATTTGCCGTTGCCCGACCTGTGCATCCGCACCGGTGGCGAACACCGCATCAGCAACTTCCTGTTGTGGCAGTTGGCCTACGCCGAGCTGTACTTCTCCGACCTCTTCTGGCCGGACTTCAAACACGAGGCCATGCGCACCGCGCTGGCCGATTTCGCTTCGCGCCAGCGCCGCTTCGGGAAAACCAGCGAGCAGGTCGAAGCTGGAGCCCGTGCTTAATGCTTAAACAACGCATCATCACTGCGCTGATCCTGTTGCCGATCGCCCTGGGCGGTTTCTTCCTGCTGGACGGCGGCGCGTTTGCCCTGTTTATCGGGCTGGTTGTGAGCCTGGGTGCGTGGGAGTGGGCTCGCCTGGCGGGTCTTGAAGCTCAGGTACTGCGGGTGGCCTATGCCGCTGTGGTGGCCGGCCTGCTGATGCTGTTGCACCTGATGCCTGACCTGGCGCCGTGGGTGCTTGGCGCCTCGGTGTTGTGGTGGGGCTTGGCCACCTGGCTGGTCCTGACCTACCCGCGCAGCAGCGAGCTGTGGGCCAGTGCGGCCTGTCGCCTGCTGATCGGCCTGTTGATCCTGCTGCCGGCCTGGCAAGGCCTGGTGCTGCTCAAGCTGTGGCCGCTGGGTAACTGGTTGATCATGGCCGTCATGGTACTGGTCTGGGGTGCCGATATCGGTGCGTACTTCTCCGGCCGGGCCTTCGGCAAGCGCAAGCTGGCCCCGCAGGTCAGTCCAGGCAAAAGCTGGGAAGGCGTGTACGGCGGCCTGGTTGTCAGCCTGCTGATTACCGTTGTGGTTGGGGTCAACCGCGGCTGGAGCTTTGCTGAGTTGCTGCTGGGTGTGCTGGGTGCCGGCCTGGTCGTCATGGCTTCGGTGGTCGGTGACCTGACCGAAAGCATGTTCAAGCGCCGCTCCGGCATCAAGGACAGCAGCAACCTGCTGCCGGGCCATGGTGGTGTGCTGGACCGCATCGACAGCCTCACGGCTGCCATCCCATTGTTTGCCGTGCTGCTGTGGGCTGCTAACTGGGGCGTGCTGTGAGTCGTGTGCAACGTATTACCGTGCTGGGTGCCACGGGCTCCATCGGCCTGAGCACGCTGGACGTGATTGCCCGTCACCCCGAACGCTATGAAGTGTTCGCGGTGAGTGGTTATTCGCGTATCGATGAGCTGCTGGCCCTGTGCATCAAGCACCTGCCGGCCTTTGCCGTGGTGCCGAGCGATGCCTCAGCCCAGGTGCTTCGCCAAGGGCTGAAAGCAGCGGGCTTGCGCACTGAGGTGCTGGTGGGTGAGGCGGGCCTTGCTCAAGTCGCCGCCGACCCGCAGGTGGATGCCGTCATGGCGGCCATTGTTGGCGCGGCAGGCCTGAGCCCGACCCTGGCAGCGGTCAGGGCCGGCAAGAAGGTCTTGCTGGCGAACAAGGAGGCACTGGTGATGTCCGGTGCCCTGTTCATGCAGGCGGTGCGCGAAAGCGGCGCGGTATTGTTGCCGATCGACAGCGAACACAACGCCATTTTCCAGTGCCTGCCGGGGGACTTTTCCCGTGGCCTGGCCCAGGTTGGCGTGCGCCGCATCCTGTTGACGGCGTCTGGCGGTCCGTTCCGCGAGACGCCACTCAATGAATTGAACGAAGTAACGCCTGAGCAGGCTTGTGCGCACCCGAACTGGTCGATGGGGCGCAAGATTTCCGTCGATTCGGCGAGCATGATGAACAAGGGCCTGGAACTGATCGAAGCTTGCTGGCTGTTTGATGCCAAGCCTGCGCAGGTCGAGGTGGTGGTGCACCCGCAAAGCGTGATTCACTCGCTGGTCGATTATGTCGACGGCTCGGTGTTGGCCCAGTTGGGCAACCCGGACATGCGCACGCCAATCGCCAACGCCCTGGCCTGGCCAGAGCGGATCGACTCGGGTGTGGCACCGCTGGACCTGTTCGCCATCGCCCGCCTGGACTTCCAGGCGCCTGATGAGCAGCGCTTCCCCTGCCTGCGCCTGGCGCGTCAGGCGGCGGATGCCGGCAACAGTGCGCCGGCCATGCTCAATGCGGCCAACGAGGTAGCGGTGGAAGCATTTCTTCAGCGGCGCATCCGCTTCCCCGAGATCGCGAGTATGATCGACCACGTGCTCAACCGTGAGCCTGTCGTTGCCGTGGAGGCGTTGGAAGCGGTGTTTGCCGCCGATCAGCGTGCCCGCGTGCTGGCTGGGCAATGGTTGGATAGTCACGGGCGCTGAGGTGCGACGCCATAAGGTGGCGCGCCAAGCCCCGCTGAACGTCATTCGGAGAAAGACATGAGTGCGCTCTATATGATTATCGGCACCCTGGTGGCATTGGGTGTGCTGGTTACCTTTCACGAATTTGGTCACTTCTGGGTGGCCCGGCGTTGTGGCGTCAAGGTTTTGCGTTTTTCCGTAGGCTTCGGCATGCCGTTGGTGCGCTGGCATGATCGCCACGGTACCGAATTCGTGGTGGCTGCCATTCCGTTGGGCGGCTACGTCAAGATGCTCGACGAGCGTGAAGGCGATGTGCCGGCCGATCAGCTCGATCAATCGTTCAATCGCAAGACCGTGCGCCAGCGCATAGCAATCGTCGCTGCCGGGCCCATTGCCAACTTCCTCCTGGCCATCGTGTTCTTCTGGGCCCTGGCTATGCTGGGCAGCCAGCAGGTGCGCCCGGTTATCGGCGGCGTCGAGGCGGGGAGTCTCGCAGCCGTGGCTGGCCTGGGGGCTGGCCAGGAAATCGTTGCCGTTGACGGTGAACCGACCAATGGTTGGGCCGCGGTCAATCTGCAGTTGGTGCGCCGCCTGGGTGAAAGCGGTGCCTTGCAGGTCACTGTTCGTGAAGAAGGCTCCAGCACTGACAAGCCTTATGTACTGGCGTTGGACAGCTGGCTCAAGGGTGCCGACGAGCCGGACCCGATCCGCTCGCTGGGCATCAAGCCTTGGCGTCCGGCGCTGGCCCCGGTGCTCGCTGAGCTGGATCCGAAAGGCCCGGCCCAGGCCGCCGGTCTGAAAACCGGTGACCGTCTGCTGGCCCTCGATGGCCAGGCGCTGACCGATTGGCAGCAAGTGGTCGATACCGTGCGTGGGCGTGCGGGCAGCCGTGTCGTGCTGCGCATCGAACGTGATGGGGCGCCGCTGGAGCTGCCCGTCACCTTGGCCAGTCGCGGTGAAGGCAAGAATGCCAGTGGTTACCTCGGTGCCGGGGTGAAAGCTGTCGAGTGGCCAGCAGCGATGTTGCGAGAGGTCAGCTACGGCCCTCTCGACGGCTTTGTCGAGGGTGTTTCGCGGACCTGGAGCATGAGCGTCCTGACCCTCGATTCGCTCAAGAAAATGCTCTTCGGCGAGCTCTCGGTAAAAAACTTGAGCGGACCGATAACCATTGCTAAAGTGGCGGGCGCTTCAGCCCAGTCCGGCGTCGGGGATTTCCTGAATTTCCTCGCCTACCTGAGCATTAGCCTGGGGGTTCTTAACTTGCTGCCCATTCCAGTATTGGATGGGGGGCATTTGCTGTTCTACCTGATCGAGTGGGCGCGTGGTCGTCCGCTTTCGGATCGGGTACAAGGTTGGGGGGTCCAGATCGGTATCAGTTTGGTAGTCGGGGTGATGTTGCTTGCCCTGATAAACGATTTGGGTCGACTGTAAAGCTTCGCTCAATTGCGAACCTGCCGTCTTTCGCGGCGGGTCGTTTATTGCCAGTTGGAATAAGAAAGGACTTCATGAAACGTCTGCTGCTACCTGCGGTTCTCGCCGTACTGATGATCGCTGAAGTTCACGCCGAGTCCTTCACCATCTCCGATATTCGTGTCAATGGTCTGCAGCGGGTTTCCGCTGGCAGCGTTTTCGGTGCTTTGCCATTGAACGTTGGTGACCAGGCTGACGACCGTCGCTTGGTGGAGTCGACCCGTGCGCTGTTCAAAACCGGGTTCTTCCAGGACATCCAACTGGCTCACGACGGCAACGTCCTGATCATCAACGTGGTCGAGCGTCCTTCCGTCTCGAGCATCGAGATTGAAGGCAACAAGGCCATCAGCACCGAAGATCTGATGAAGGGCCTGAAACAGTCGGGCCTGGCTGAAGGTGAAATCTTCCAGCGTGCGACCCTCGAGGGCGTGCGTAACGAACTGCAACGCCAGTACGTCGCCCAAGGCCGTTACTCGGCCGAGGTTGATGCCGAGGTGGTGCCACAGCCGCGTAACCGCGTAGGTCTTAAAATCAAGATCAACGAAGGCACCGTGGCGGCCATCCAGCACATCAACGTGGTGGGCAACACCGTGTTCAGCGACGAAGACCTCGCCGGTCTGTTCGAGCTGAAAACCACCAACTGGCTGTCCTTCTTCAAGAACGACGACAAGTACGCCCGCGAAAAACTCTCCGGTGACCTGGAGCGTCTGCGCTCCTACTACCTGGACCGCGGCTACATCAACATGGACATCGCGTCTACCCAGGTGTCGATCACCCCGGACAAGAAGCACGTCTACATCACCGTCAACGTCAACGAAGGTGAGAAATACACCGTACGTGACGTGAAGCTCTCGGGTGACCTCAAGGTCCCTGAAGACCAGGTCAAGGCACTGTTGCTGGTACAGCCTGGCCAGGTCTTCTCGCGCAAGGTGATGACCACCACGTCCGAGCTGATCACCCGCCGCCTGGGTAACGAAGGCTACACCTTCGCCAACGTCAACGGCGTGCCACAGCCGCACGATGATGACCACACCGTGGACATCATGTTTGTCGTCGACCCGGGCAAGCGTGCCTACGTCAACCGCATCAACTTCCGTGGCAACACCAAGTCCGAGGACGAAGTGCTGCGTCGTGAAATGCGTCAGATGGAAGGTGGCTGGGCTTCGACCTACCTGATCGACCAATCCAAGACCCGCCTGGAACGCCTGGGCTTCTTCAAGGAAGTCAACGTCGAGACTCCGGCTGTTCCGGGCACCGACGACCAGGTTGACGTCAACTACAGCGTTGAAGAGCAAGCTTCCGGTTCGATCACCGCCAGTGTCGGTTTCGCCCAGAGCGCGGGCCTGATCCTCGGTGGTTCGATCAGCCAGAACAACTTCCTGGGTACCGGTAACAAGGTCTCCATCGGTCTGACCCGTAGTGAATACCAGAGCCGATACAACTTCGGCTACGTGGACCCCTACTGGACTGCCGACGGCGTCAGCCTGGGTTACAACGCCTTCTACCGCTCCACCGACTACGATGACCTCGACGTCGACGTGGCAAGCTATGCCGTGGACAGCCTGGGTGCCGGCGCAAGCGTGGGCTACCCGATCAGCGAAACTTCGCGTCTGACTTTCGGCCTGACCGTACAGCAAGACAAGATCAAGACCGGTAAGTACACCGTTGACGAGATCTTCGATTTCGTTAAACAGGAAGGCGACAACTACCTGAACTTCAAGGCGTCGGCCGGCTGGTCCGAGTCGACCCTGAACAAAGGCGTACTGGCTACTCGCGGTCACTCGCAAAGCCTGACCCTGGAAGCAACTACTCCAGGTAGCGACCTGTCGTTCTTCAAGCTGGACTACCGTGGTCAGCTGTTCAAGCCAATCACCAACGAGTACACCCTGCGTCTGCACACCGAGCTGGGTTATGGTGATGGCTTCGGTTCGACCTCCGGTCTGCCGTTCTATGAAAACTACTACGCAGGTGGCTTCAACTCGGTTCGTGGCTTCAAGGACAGCAGCCTCGGCCCGCGCAGCACCCCAAGTACCGGTAAAAACGCGGGCACTGTAGCTGACCCGGACCAGGATCCGCTGCCGTTCGGTGGTAACGTGCTGGTCCAGGGTGGTATGGAACTGTTGTTCCCGCTGCCATTCGTCAAGGATCAGCGCTCGCTGCGTACCTCGGTATTCTGGGATGTGGGTAACGTCTTCGACACCAACTGCGGTTCCAAGCCCGACTGCGAGAAGCTGGGCCTGTCCGGCCTGGCCAGCTCGGTGGGTCTGGGCGTGACCTGGATTACCGCACTCGGTCCGTTGAGCTTCAGCCTGGCCATGCCAATCAAGAAGCCGGACGACGCCGATACCCAGGTGTTCCAATTCTCTCTGGGTCAGACCTTCTAAGGGTCTGCCCCGCGTAAACGACAACGGATTCTGTAGGAGTGCATCGTGCGTAAGTTGACTCAACTGGCTTTACTGGCTGCTACCCTGGTCGCCACCCCGGCCTTCGCTGAAATGAAGATCGCCGTTCTGAACTATCAGATGGCGCTGCTCGAATCCGACGCGGCCAAGAAGTACGCGGTCGATGCCGAGAAGAAATTCGGTCCGCAGCTGACCAAACTGAAAAACCTGGAAAGCAGCGCCAAGGGCATCCAGGACCGTCTGGTCGCCGGTGGCGACAAGATGGCCCAGCCTGAGCGCGAGCGCCTGGAGCTTGAATTCAAGCAAAAGGCCCGTGACTTCCAGTTCCAGTCCAAAGAACTGAACGAAGCCAAGGCTGTTGCTGACCGCGAAATGCTCAAGCAACTCAAGCCTAAGCTGGACGGCGCCGTTGAAGAAGTGATCAAGAAAGGCGCGTTCGACCTGGTGCTCGAGCGTGGCGCGGTCATTGATGTCAAGCCTCAGTACGACATCACCCGCCAGGTCATCGAGCGCATGAACCAGTCGCGTTGATCATGACTGTGACCCTGAAACTCGGCCAGCTGGCCGAGTTCCTTGGCGCCACCCTGCGTGGCCCCGAGGAACTGGACATTACCGGCCTTGCGACCCTGCAAGAAGCCGGCGCCGGGCAGCTCAGCTTCCTGGCCAATCCGCAATACCGCAAGTATTTGCCCGAGAGCAAGGCCGCTGCGGTCCTGCTCAAGGCCGACGACGCCGAAGGCTTCGCCGGCAATGCGCTGATCGTGCCGGACCCTTACCTGGCGTATGCGCGTATTTCCCACCTGTTCGATCCAAAGCCCAAGGCTGTGGCGGGAGTGCATCCCAGCGCCGTGGTGGCTGCAGACGCCCAGGTAGATGCGACGGCCAGTATCGGCGCCTTCGCAGTGATCGAGAGTGGTGCGCAGATTGGCGCAGCTGTGACCGTCGGCGCGCATTGCTTTATTGGTGCACGCAGCGTGATTGGCGAGGGCGGTTGGTTGGCCCCGCGTGTCACCCTGTACCACGATGTGCGCATCGGCAAGCGTGTGGTGATCCAGTCTGGCGCGGTGCTGGGCGGTGAAGGCTTCGGCTTTGCCAACGAGAAAGGCATCTGGCGCAAAATCGCCCAGATCGGCGGTGTCAGCATTGGTGACGACGTTGAAATCGGCGTGAACACGGCAATTGATCGCGGTGCCCTGGCCGATACCCGTATCGGTGATGGCGTCAAGCTCGACAACCAGATCCAGATTGCCCATAACGTGCAGGTCGGCGACCATACGGCAATGGCCGCGTGCGTCGGGATTTCCGGCAGTACCAAGATCGGCAAGCATTGCACCATTGCTGGCGGTGTCGGCATGGTGGGCCATATCGATGTGTGTGATGGCGTTTTCGTCTCCGGGATGACCATGGTCACCCGTTCGATCACCGAACCGGGCGGCTATTCTTCCGGTACGGCGATGCAGACGCTGGGCGATTGGCGCAAAAGCGCCGCGCGGATCCGGCAGCTGGACGAGATGGCAAAGCGTCTTCAGCAGGTGGAAAAGCGTGTCGCAGCCGTGACCTCAGGCGACAAAGCTTCATCTGAAGGCTGATACCAATTTCCTGATCAAGAGCGGATAGCCGCTAAACGGCCCTCTTGATTTGCAAAAGGAGCGCGGCGCGAATGCGCGTGCTCCCTATCTTTACTACAGGCTTCCCCCCGAAATGATGGACATCAACGAGATTCGCGAATACCTGCCTCACCGTTACCCGTTCCTGCTCGTGGACCGGGTAGTGGAACTGGACGTCGAGGCCAAGCGCATTCGTGCCTACAAGAATGTCAGCATCAACGAGCCTTTCTTCAATGGCCACTTCCCTGCGCATCCAATCATGCCGGGTGTGTTGATCATTGAGGCCATGGCCCAGGCGGCCGGGATCCTCGGCTTCAAGATGCTCGACGTCAAACCGGCGGACGGCACGCTCTACTACTTCGTTGGCTCCGACAAGCTGCGTTTCCGCCAGCCCGTGCTGCCGGGCGACCAGCTGATCCTCGAAGCCAAGTTCATCAGTTGCAAGCGCCAGATCTGGAAGTTCGAGTGCCAGGCCTCGGTTGACGGCAAGCCGGTCTGCTCTGCGGAAATCATCTGCGCGGAACGCAAGCTATGAGTTTGATTGACCCTCGGGCAATCATCGATCCGTCGGCGAAGCTTGCCGACGGCGTCGAGGTCGGCCCTTGGTCGATCATCGGTGCCGGGGTCGAGATCGGCGAGGGGACCGTTATCGGTCCGCACGTTGTACTCAAAGGGCCGACCCGTATCGGCAAGTACAACCGCATCTATCAGTTCTCCTCGGTGGGTGAAGACACCCCCGACATGAAATACAAGGGTGAGGAGACTCGCCTGGTGATCGGCGATCACAACGTGATCCGCGAGGGCGTGACCATTCACCGTGGTACGGTGCAAGACCGCAGCGAAACCACCCTGGGCGATCACAACCTGATCATGGCCTACGCGCACATCGGTCACGATAGCGTCATCGGCAACCACTGCATCCTCGTCAACAACACTGCGCTGGCTGGCCACGTGCATGTCGATGACTGGGCGATCCTGTCTGGTTTCACCCTGGTGCATCAGTACTGCCATATCGGCGCCCACAGCTTCTCCGGCATGGGCACGGCCATTGGCAAGGATGTACCGGCGTACGTCACGGTCTTTGGCAATCCGGCCGAAGCGCGCAGCATGAACTTCGAAGGCATGCGCCGTCGTGGTTTCAGCGAAGAAGCGATCCATGCGCTGCGCCGTGCCTATAAGGTGGTCTACCGCCAGGGCCTGACCGTCGAGCAAGCCATTGCCGAGCTGCAAGAGCCTGCCCAGCAGTTCCCGGAAGTCGACGTCTTCCGTCAATCGATCCAGACCTCCACCCGCGGCATCACGCGCTGATATGTCGACTCTGTGCGTAGCGCTGGTGGCTGGCGAGGCCAGCGGCGATATTCTCGGTTCCGGCTTGATGCGCGCGCTCAAGGCGCGTCACCCGGATGTACGCTTTATCGGTGTCGGCGGCCCCCTGATGGAAGCCGAGGGGCTGCGCACCTACTTCCCCATGGAGCGCCTGGCGGTGATGGGCCTGGTGGAAGTGCTGGGCCGCCTGCGCGAGCTGCTCAAGCGCCGCAAACTGCTGATCCAGACGCTGATCGACGAAAAGCCGGATGTGTTCATCGGCATCGATGCCCCGGACTTCAATCTCAACATCGAACTCAAGCTGCGCCAGGCCGGGATCAAGACCGTGCACTACGTCAGCCCTTCGGTATGGGCATGGCGCCAGAAGCGCGTGTTGAAGATCCGCGAAGGCTGCGACCTGATGCTGACGCTGCTGCCGTTCGAAGCCCGATTCTACGAAGAGAAGGGTGTTCCGGTGCGTTTCGTCGGTCACCCGCTGGCCGATACCATCCCGCTCGAATCCGATCGCCGCGCCGCTCGTGCCGTATTGGGGCTCGCTGACGGCCCTGTGGTGGCCTTGATGCCGGGCAGTCGTGGTGGTGAAGTCGGGCGCCTGGGTGCCTTGTTCCTCGACACCGCACAGCGCGTGCAGGCATTGGTCCCTGGGGTACGTTTCGTCACGCCGTGTGCCAACCCGGCGCGGCGTGCACAGCTGGAGCAGATGCTCGCTGGCCGCGACTTGCCCCTGACGCTGCTCGACGGACAGTCGCACCTGGCCCTGGAAGCCTGCGATGCGGTGCTGATCGCCTCGGGCACCGCAACCCTGGAAGCATTGCTGTACAAGCGCCCGATGGTGGTTGCCTACCGCCTGGCGCCGCTGACCTACTGGATTCTCAAACGTCTGGTCAAAAGCCCCTACGTGTCCCTGCCCAACCTGCTGGCCCAGCGCCTGCTGGTGCCGGAGCTGCTGCAAGAGGCCGCTACCAGCGAGGCCCTGGCGCAAACCCTGGTGCCGCTGATCAAGGGTGGCGAGCAACAGACCGAAGGCTTTGACCAGATCCACCGCACCCTGCGCCGTGACGCCTCGAATCAGGCGGCAGACGCGGTGCTGGCTTTGCTGGAAACCCGATAAATGCAAACTGGATTGGATTTCAACCTGGTCGAAGACCTGGTCGCCGGTGTCGACGAGGTGGGCCGTGGCCCACTGTGCGGCGCGGTGGTGACGGCGGCGGTGATCCTCGACCCGAATCGGCCGATCCTCGGGCTCAACGACTCGAAGAAGCTCACCGAAGCCAAGCGCGAGAAGCTCTATGAAGAGATCTGCGAAAAGGCCCTGAGCTTCTGCATCGCCCGGGCCGAGGTCGAAGAGATCGACCAGCTGAATATCCTGCATGCCACCATGCTGGCCATGCAGCGTGCGGTGGAAGGCCTGCACATCACGCCGAAACTGGCGCTGATCGACGGCAACCGCTGCCCTAAACTGAACGTGCCTTCGGCCCCTGTGGTCAAGGGTGATAGCCAGGTGCCGGCGATCGCCGCGGCCTCGATTCTGGCCAAGGTTACCCGCGACCGGGAAATGGCCGCGTTCGAGCGGATCTACCCAGGCTATGGCATCGGCGGACACAAGGGTTACCCGACCCCGGTGCACCTGGAAGCGCTGGCTCGCCTGGGCCCCACGCCGATTCACCGGCGCTCGTTCGCTCCGGTGCGTGCGGCCTTCGAGGCCCGCGACCTGCAGGGTGACAGCCTGTTCAAAGGCTGATCGCCCACAGGGCTCACCTTCAGTCAGGATCGCATTGCGCTGGCTGTTGTTTTGATCGAGGCCCGGTACAATCCGGGCCTTGTTGTTTTGCGCTGCTATAGGATCATCATGTCGGCTTCCTTCGTTCATCTACGCTTGCACACCGAATTCTCGCTGGTCGACGGCCTGGTACGGATCAAGCCGCTGGCCAAGGCCCTGGCCGGGATGAACATGCCGGCGGTGGCGGTCACCGACCAGAGCAACATGTGCTCGCTGGTCAAGTTCTACAAGAGCGCGATGGGCGCAGGCATCAAGCCGATCTGTGGCGCCGACCTGTGGCTGGCCAACGCCGACCCGGACGCGCCGCTGTCGCGCATCTGCTTCCTGGCGATGGACGCCAAGGGCTACCGCAACCTCACCGAGTTGATCTCGCGGGGTTGGGTCGATGGCCAGCGCAATGGCCTGGTGATCATCGAGCGTGAGTGGATCGCCCCGGCCAGCGAAGGCTTGATCGCCCTGTCGGCAGCCAAGGAAGGGGATATCGGCATGGCCCTGATGGGTAGCAACCCGGCGCATGCCGAAGTGTTGCTGGCCGATTGGATGGCCATGTTCCCCGAGCGCTTCTATGTCGAGGTGCAGCGCACCAACCGCTCCGGCGACGAAGAATACCTGCACGCTGCGGTAGCCCTGGCCGACAAGTTTGGTGCGCCGCTGGTGGCGACCAATGATGTGCGCTTCATCAAGCAGACCGACTATGATGCCCACGAAACCCGCGTGTGCATTGGTGAAGGCCGCGCGCTGGACGACCCGCGCCGCTCGCGCAACTACAGCGACCAGCAATACCTGAAAAGCCCGGAAGAAATGGCCGAGCTGTTCAGTGACCTGCCCGACGCCATCAGCAACACCGTCGAGATTGCCAAGCGCTGCAACATCACCGTACAGCTGGGCAAGCACTTCCTGCCCGATTTCCCGACGCCCAACGGCATGGGCATCGACGACTACCTGCGCCACGTGTCCCACGAAGGCCTGGAAGAGCGCCTGGCCGTGCTCTGGCCCAAGGACACCACACCGAATTACGAAGAGAAGCGCCAGGTCTACCTGGATCGCCTGAAGTTCGAGCTGGATATCATCATCCAGATGGGCTTCCCCGGCTACTTCCTGATCGTTATGGACTTCATCAAGTGGGCCAAGAACAACGGCGTGCCGGTCGGCCCGGGCCGGGGGTCGGGTGCCGGCTCGCTGGTCGCCTATGTGCTGAAGATCACCGACCTCGACCCGCTGGCCTATGACCTGCTGTTCGAGCGGTTCCTCAACCCGGAACGGGTATCGATGCCCGACTTCGACGTCGACTTCTGCATGGATGGTCGTGACCGGGTAATCGAATACGTGGCCGACGCCTACGGGCGCAACGCGGTGAGCCAGATCATCACCTTCGGCACCATGGCGGCGAAGGCGGTGGTGCGCGACGTGGCGCGGGTGCAGGGCAAGTCCTACGGCTTGGCTGACCGCCTGTCGAAGATGATCCCGTTCGAAGTCGGCATGACCCTGGAGAAGGCCTTTGAGCAGGAAGAGATCCTGCGCGACTTCCTCAAGACCGACGAAGACGCCAAAGAGATCTGGGACATGGCCCTCAAGCTTGAGGGTGTCTGCCGTGGTACCGGCAAGCACGCCGGCGGCGTGGTTATCGCCCCGACCAAACTGACCGACTTCTCGCCGATTGCCTGTGATGAAGAGGGCGGCGGCCTGGTGACCCAGTTCGACAAGGACGATGTCGAGGCGGCGGGCCTGGTGAAGTTCGACTTCCTCGGCCTGCGGACCCTGACCATCATCAAGTGGGCGATGGAGACGATCAACCGCGAGCAGGCCAAGCAGAGCCTGCCGGACCTGAACATCGACTTCATCCCGCTGGATGACAAGAAAACCTTCGACCTGCTGCAAAAGGCCGAGACCACGGCGGTGTTCCAGCTTGAATCGCGGGGCATGAAGGAGCTGATCAAGAAGCTCAAGCCCGACTGCCTGGAAGACCTGATCGCACTGGTGGCCCTGTTCCGTCCCGGCCCGCTGCAATCGGGCATGGTGGATGATTTCATCAACCGCAAGCACGGGCGCGCCGAGTTGGCCTACCCGCACTCGGACTACCAGTACGAAGGCCTCAAGCCGGTATTGGCGCCGACCTACGGCATCATCCTGTACCAGGAACAGGTGATGCAGATCGCCCAGGTCATGGCCGGCTACACCCTTGGCGGTGCGGACATGCTGCGTCGGGCGATGGGCAAGAAGAAACCCGAGGAAATGGCCAAGCAGCGCGGCGGTTTCATCGAGGGCTGCGTCAGCAACAATATTGACCCGGACCTGGCGGGTAACATTTTCGACCTGGTGGAGAAATTTGCCGGTTACGGCTTCAACAAATCCCACTCCGCCGCCTACGGCCTGGTGTCGTACCAGACGGCTTGGCTGAAGACTCACCACCCGGCTGCATTCATGGCTGCGGTACTGTCGGCGGACATGCACAACACCGACAAGGTCGTGACCTTGATCGAGGAAGTGCGCAGCATGAGGCTGCGCCTCGATGCGCCAGATGTGAACACCTCCGACTTCAAGTTCACGGTCAACGAAGACGGGCGTATCGTCTACGGCCTGGGCGCGATCAAGGGCGTGGGCGAGGGGCCGGTCGAGGCCATCGTCGAGGCGCGCAGCAGCGGGCCGTTCAAGGACTTGTTCGACTTCTGCGAGCGGGTCGACCTCAAGCGCATCAACAAGCGCACCCTCGATGCGCTGGTGCGCAGCGGCGCGCTGGACCGCCTGGGCCCGCACTTCCACGACGAGATCAAGGCCTACCAGGCCAATATCGACCTCAACCGTGCCGTGCTGTTGACCGCGATGGAAGAGGCGATCAAGTCGGCCGAACAGACCGCGCGTACTGCCGACAGCGGCCACGCCGACCTGTTTGGCGGCCTGTTTGTCGAGGCCGATGCCGATGTCTACGCTAATCATCGCAAGGCGCGCGAGCTGACCCTCAAGGAGCGGCTGCGTGGCGAAAAGGACACCCTGGGCCTGTACCTCACTGGCCACCCGATTGACGAATACGAAGGCGAGATCCGCCGGTTCGCCCGTCAGCGCATCATCGACCTGAAGCCTGCGCGAGACACCCAGACCGTTGCCGGGATGATCATTGCCCTGCGCGTGATGAAGAACAAGAAGGGCGACAAGATGGGCTTTGTCACCCTGGATGACCGCTCCGGGCGCATCGAGGCCTCGTTGTTCGCCGACTCCTTCATGGCCGCGCAGTCGCTGTTGCAGACCGACGCGATGGTGGTCGTGGAGGGCGAAGTCAGCAACGATGACTTCTCCGGCGGCCTGCGCCTGCGGGTCAAGCGGGTGATGAGCATGGAAGATGCGCGCACCAACCTGGCCGAGAGCCTGCGCCTGAAGATCCACGCCGATGCGCTCAAGGGCGATCGCCTGGCCTGGCTGGGTGAGCTGTGCAAGCGCCATCGTGGTGCCTGCCCGATCAGCATGGAGTACACCGGCAGCGACGCCAAGGCCTTGCTGCAGTTCGGTGAAGGCTGGCGAATCGACCCGGCTGATGGTCTGATTCAGGCGCTGCGTGACCAGTTCGGGCGTGAGAACGTCTTTTTGCAATATCGATAATTTGATGACTTTTTAATCTCGACCTGAATGCGCCCGATCCCTTAAGGTAGGGCGCCAAACGGATCAACCGGCCGGCCGCCTGGCCGTCGACCCAAGACGGATGCCTATGAACCCGAATTTTCTGGATTTCGAACAGCCGATTGCTGACCTGCAAGCCAAGATCGAAGAGCTGCGCCTGGTTGGCAACGACAACTCGCTGAACATCGGCGATGAGATCGCCCGTCTGCAAGACAAGAGCAGCACGCTGACCGAAAGCATTTTCGGCAACCTGACCAGTTGGCAGATCGCGCGCCTGGCGCGTCACCCGCGTCGCCCGTACACCCTGGACTACATCGACCACATCTTCACCGAGTTCGATGAGTTGCACGGTGATCGTCACTTCTCCGATGACGCTGCAATCGTTGGTGGTGTCGCGCGTCTGGACGACCGTCCGGTGATGGTGATTGGTCACCAGAAGGGCCGTGAAGTGCGCGAGAAGGTCCGTCGCAACTTCGGCATGCCGCGTCCGGAAGGCTACCGCAAGGCTTGCCGCCTGATGGAAATGGCTGAGCGTTTCAATATGCCGATCCTGACCTTCATCGACACGCCGGGCGCTTATCCGGGCATCGACGCTGAAGAGCGCAACCAGAGCGAGGCGATTGCCTGGAACCTGCGCGTCATGGCCCGCTTGAAAACCCCGATCATCGCTACCGTTATCGGTGAAGGCGGTTCCGGTGGTGCGTTGGCCATTGGTGTCTGCGACCAGTTGAACATGCTGCAGTATTCGACCTATGCGGTGATATCGCCGGAAGGTTGCGCATCGATCCTGTGGAAGACTGCCGAGAAGGCGCCGGACGCCGCCGAGGCGATGGGTATTACCGCTGAGCGCCTGAAGGGCCTGGGCATCGTTGACAAGGTCATCCCTGAGCCACTGGGCGGCGCGCACCGCGACCCGGCCAAGGCATCGGCGTCGATCCGTGGCGAGCTGATCGAGCAGTTGGACATGCTGAAGAAGTTCGATCGCGATGCGCTGCTCAAGCGTCGCTATGATCGCCTGATGAGCTACGGGCTCTGATCTGAACTCATCGGGGTGCCTATCGCCGGCAAGGCCGGCTCCCACAGGGCAAGGGTGTACGGGCTCACTGTGGGAGCCGGCCTTGCCGGCGATAGGGTGCGAAGCGCCCGCCAAACAGGTGCCCCGATGACCGATCTCGCAAGCCGACTCCTCGACAGCCTCAAACCCTGGCAGTCATCCCCCTCCTGGTGCATCGCCTTTTCCGGCGGCCTCGACTCCAGCGTCCTGCTCCATCTGCTGGCCAGTCTCTCCCGGCAACACAAATTGCCTCCCGTTCGTGCCCTGCATATCCACCACGGCCTGCAACCGGTTGCCGACACCTGGCCGGATCATTGCCGTGCGCTGTGCGGGCGCCTAGGTATCGCTCTGCAGGTCATTCCTGTTCAGGTCGCCCCCGGCGCCAGCCTGGAACAAGCCGCTCGTGATGCCCGCTATGCGGCGTTTGCCGAAGCACTGAAACCCGGTGAAATCCTCCTGACCGGCCAGCACCGCGAAGACCAGGCCGAAACGCTGCTGTTTCGCCTGCTGCGCGGCGCCGGCCTGCGAGGCCTCGGCGCCATGCCTGGGTCCAGGCCGCTGGGGCAGGGCGCGCTAGTGCGCCCGCTGCTGGGCGTGTCGCGCGACGAACTGTCGAGCTACGCGATGGCGCAGGGCCTGGACTGGATTGAAGACCCCTCCAACGCCGACACCCGGTTCTCGCGCAACTACCTGCGCCATCAGGTCATGCCGGCGCTTCAGCAGCGCTGGCCGCAGGTTGCCCGCAGCCTGGCGCGCAGCGCCGAGCACCTTGGCGAGGCGCAAGGCTTGCTCGATGAGCTGGCCGAGCAGGACCTGGCCCAGGCCGCCAGCAGCACGCCCTGGCCGTGGCTTGACCTGCCGTCGCTGAACCTTCAGGCAATGCGCGCACTGTCCCCGGCACGCCAGCGCAACGCCCTGCAATACTGGCTGGCCTCACGCACCCGCCTGCCGGATGCGCGCCATTGGTCGGGTTGGGACGCGCTTCGCGATGCGGCTCCCGACGGACGGCCACTTTGGTGCCTGGCCGACGGTGAGTTGCACCGCAGCGGCGAGCGGGTTTTCTGGCTCAGCGGCCCATGGCTGGGGGCGCAACCAGCAGCCCAGGCCTGGGACAATCCGGCGCAGCCACTTGCGCTCGACGGCAATGGCCGTGTCGAACTCAGCGGCACGTTGACGCAGCACGCGGTGCAGGTGCGCTACCGCACAGGCGGGGAAATCCTCGCATTACCCGGTCGCGGCCACCGCGATCTCAAGCGCCTGCTGAACGAGCAACAACTGCCCCTGTTCGTCCGCGCACGCCTGCCGTTGCTGTTCCAGGGCGATACTTTGCTGGCCGTGGCCAACCTGCCGGAACTGTCATTGGCCGGCTGTCAATTGCATTGGTGTGTGCCGACGAGCGCGCAAGGTTTGAGATGAAAGGGACATTCCGGTAGACTACGCTCCCTTCTTGATACAACTTCTGTGAGCTCACTTCGAACCACAGCAGTTGCCGATTACCAAGCAGTTTTTTGCTGGGCGATTCTAAAAATGTGTAGCGAGCTCCGTACCGGGTTTTCAACCCCCGGTCTGTCCAGACGCGGCAGTTTTTTAAGTAGCACTGTGATTGACGCAGGTGATCGGGGGCTTCGGCCTTCCTTCGCTTTCCCCGGCGGCACTGACCGCTTTAACGCAGACTTCTAGGGTTTTTCATGACGCGCTACATATTCGTCACGGGCGGTGTTGTTTCTTCTTTGGGGAAAGGCATTGCCTCGGCTTCATTGGCGGCCATCCTGGAGGCGCGGGGGCTCAAGGTCACCATGCTCAAGCTGGACCCGTACATCAACGTCGACCCGGGCACCATGAGCCCGTTCCAGCACGGTGAAGTGTTCGTCACCCACGACGGCGCCGAAACCGACCTGGACCTGGGCCACTACGAGCGGTTCATCCGCACGACCATGACCCAGAACAACAACTTCACCACCGGCCGTATCTACGAGCACGTGCTGCGCAAGGAGCGCCGTGGTGATTACCTGGGTGCAACCATCCAGGTAATCCCGCACATCACTGACGAAATCAAGCGCCGCATCATCAAGGGTGCTGGCGATGCTGACGTGGCCTTGGTGGAAATCGGCGGTACCGTGGGTGACATCGAGTCGCAACCGTTCCTCGAAGCCATCCGCCAGCTGCGTGTTGAAGTGGGCTCCAAGCGCGCCATGCTGATGCACCTGACCCTGGTTCCGTACATCGCCACTGCTGGCGAGACCAAGACCAAGCCAACCCAGCACTCGGTCAAGGAGCTGCGCTCCATCGGCCTGCAACCAGACGTGCTGATCTGCCGCTCCGACCACCCGGTTGACGTGTCCTCGCGCCGCAAGATCGCGCTGTTCACCAACGTTGAAGAACGTGCGGTGATCTCCCTGGAAGACGTCGACACCATCTACAAGATCCCGGCCGTGCTGCACGCCCAGGGCCTGGACGACTTCGTCGTCGAGCGCTTCGGCCTGCAATGCAATGGTGCCGACCTGTCCGAGTGGGAAAAGGTCGTTGACGCCAAGCTCAACCCAGAGCACGAAGTGACCATCGCCATGGTCGGCAAGTACATGGAGCTGCTGGACGCCTACAAGTCGCTGATCGAAGCGATGAGCCACGCTGGCATCCAGAACCGCACCAAGGTCAACCTGCGCTACATCGACTCCGAAGACATCGAGAACCAGGGCACTGGCCTGCTCGACGGTGTCGACGCGATCCTGGTTCCGGGCGGCTTCGGTCTGCGCGGCGTGGAAGGCAAGATCACTGCCGTACAGTACGCTCGTGAGAACAAGATCCCGTACCTGGGTATCTGCCTGGGCATGCAAGTGGCGGTCATCGAGTTCGCACGTAACGTCATGGGCTGGAAAGACGCCAACTCCACCGAGTTCGATCGCAACAGCGGCCACCCGGTAGTCGGCCTGATCACCGAGTGGGCTGATGCCACCGGCGAAGTCGAGACCCGTACCGAAACTTCCGACCTGGGTGGCACCATGCGCCTGGGCGCACAGGACTGCCAGCTGGAAGCCGGCTCCAAGGTGCACGACTGCTACGCCAAGGACGTCATCGTCGAGCGTCATCGTCACCGCTACGAAGTGAACAACAACCTGCTGCCACAGCTGGTCGAGGCTGGCCTGAAAGTTTCCGGTCGCTCCGGTGACGGCGCGCTGGTTGAAGTGGTCGAGTCCCTGGATCACCCATGGTTCGTCGCTTGCCAGTTCCACCCGGAGTTCACCTCCACCCCGCGTGACGGTCACCCGCTGTTCAGCGGCTTCGTCAAGGCGGCACTGGCTCAAAAGAACAAGGCCTGATCCATGACCCAGAAGATCATTCGCGTCGGTAACATCGAGATCGCCAACGACAAGCCGTTCGTCCTGTTCGGCGGCATGAACGTGCTGGAATCCCGTGACCTGGCCATGAAGGTCTGTGAAGAGTACGTGCGGGTTACCGAGAAACTCGGTATCCCTTACGTGTTCAAGGCCAGCTTCGACAAGGCCAACCGTTCGTCGATCAACTCCTACCGTGGCCCAGGCCTGGAAGCGGGGATGAAGATCTTCGAGGAGATCAAGCGGACCTTCAACGTCCCGGTGATCACCGATGTGCACGAGCCGCACCAGGCGCAAGCCGTGGCGGACGTGTGCGACATCATCCAGTTGCCGGCCTTCCTGTCGCGCCAGACCGATCTGGTCGCGGCGATGGCCAAGACCGGCGCGGTGATCAACATCAAGAAGGCCCAGTTCCTCGCACCTCAGGAAATGAAACACATCCTGAGCAAATGCGAAGAAGCCGGCAACGATCAACTGATCCTGTGCGAGCGTGGTTCCAGCTTCGGGTACAACAACCTGGTGGTGGACATGCTCGGCTTCGGCATCATGAAGCAGTTCGAATACCCGGTGTTCTTCGACGTGACCCACGCCCTGCAAACGCCGGGTGGTCGCGCCGATTCCGCCGGTGGCCGCCGCGCCCAGGTCACCGACCTGGCCAAGGCCGGTCTGAGCCAGGGCCTGGCTGGCCTGTTCCTCGAGGCTCACCCGGACCCGGACAACGCCAAGTGCGATGGCCCGTGCGCGTTGCGCCTGGACAAACTGGAGCCATTCCTGGCCCAGCTCAAGCAACTGGACGACCTGGTTAAAAGTTTTCCGACGGTAGAAACCGCGTAAAACCCATTTCTCCGGTAAAGTACCGCACGTTTAATCCCTGACCGACAGGTCAGGGACTTTTCTGCGTCAGGCCTGCCTGCGTTTTATCGCCTGACGACAGCCCCGGTTTTTTCTCAGCTGCGTTGTTTTCGTCAATTCTGGAGTGCTTACAACAATGGCAAAAATCGTCGACATCAAAGGTCGTGAAGTTCTCGATTCGCGTGGCAACCCCACCGTGGAAGCGGACGTACTGCTCGACAACGGCATCATCGGTAGCGCGTGCGCGCCGTCCGGTGCTTCCACCGGCTCGCGTGAAGCACTTGAGCTGCGTGATGGCGACAAGAGCCGTTACATGGGCAAGGGCGTGCTGAAAGCCGTTGCCAACATCAACGGCCCGATCCGCGACCTGCTGCTGGGCAAAGACCCGATCGACCAGAAAGCCCTCGACCACGCCATGATCAAGCTCGATGGCACCGAGAACAAGGCTACCCTGGGCGCCAACGCCATCCTCGCGGTGTCCCTGGCTGCTGCCAAGGCGGCTGCACAGGATCAGGACCTGCCGCTGTACGCGCACATTGCCAACCTCAACGGCACCCCAGGTGTTTACTCGATGCCGGTTCCGATGATGAACATCATCAACGGCGGCGAGCATGCCGACAACAACGTCGACATCCAGGAATTCATGGTTCAGCCGGTTGGCGCCAAGACCTTCTCCGACGGCCTGCGCATGGGCACCGAGATCTTCCATCACCTCAAAGCCGTGCTCAAGGCCCGTGGCCTGAACACTGCCGTCGGTGATGAAGGTGGTTTCGCGCCGAACCTGGCTTCCAACGAAGACGCCCTGGCGGCCATCTCTGAAGCGGTGGCCAACGCTGGCTACAAGCTGGGCACCGACGTGACCCTGGCCTTGGACTGCGCTGCGAGCGAGTTCTACGAAGACGGCAAATACAACCTGTCGGGCGAAGGCAAATCCTTCGACGCCGAAGGTTTCGCCGAGTACCTGAAAGGCCTGACCGAGCGTTTCCCGATCATCTCGATCGAAGACGGCCTGGACGAGTCCGACTGGGCTGGCTGGAAGATCCTGACCGACAAGATCGGCGAGAAGGTGCAACTGGTCGGTGACGACCTGTTCGTGACCAACACCAAGATCCTGAAAGAAGGTATCGACAAGAACATCGGTAACTCGATCCTGATCAAGTTCAACCAGATCGGCACGCTGACCGAGACCCTGGAAGCCATCCAGATGGCCAAGGCCGCTGGTTACACTGCCGTGATCTCGCACCGTTCGGGCGAAACCGAAGACTCCACCATCGCCGACCTGGCCGTGGGTACTGCTGCCGGCCAGATCAAGACCGGTTCGCTGTGCCGCTCCGATCGCGTCTCCAAGTACAACCAGCTGCTGCGTATCGAAGAGCAACTGGGCGACAAGGCGCAGTACCGTGGTCGCGCCGAGTTTCGCGGCTAAGCGAGAGATGGTAAAAAGACAGCAGAGCGTCGCCGATCGGTCCTGCTGATCGTTGGCTAAACTCTCGCTGCAAGTGCTTGCCCCACAAAGCCTGGCTTCGGCCAGGCTTCGTGCCATCAGCCCCTTGCACGTGGCGGTCTTTTTCCACTGGATACCCTGATGCGCAGTCCTTATTGGTTGTTCCTCGTCTTGCTCCTGTTGCTGGGTGGCCTGCAATACCGCCTTTGGGTGGGTAACGGCAGCCTGGCCCAGGTCACCGAGCTCAAGCAGCAAATCGCTGACCAGCACGCTGAAAACGAGCGTTTGCTGGAGCGTAACCGCGTGCTTGACGCCGAAGTGCTGGAGTTGAAGAAAGGTATGGAAACCGTCGAAGAACGGGCTCGCCATGAATTGGGTATGGTCAAGGAGGGTGAAACCCTCTACCAGCTGGCCCAATGATTCAGTCCCTGCCAGCCTTCTGGGCAGTGATTCCTGCTGCGGGTGTGGGTGCCCGCATGGCAGCCGACCGGCCCAAGCAATATTTGCTATTGGGCGGGCGGACGATTCTCGAGCATAGCCTCGACTGTTTTCTTGACCATCCCTGCCTGAAGGGGGTGGTGGTCAGCCTGGCGGCTGACGATCCTTACTGGCCGGGCCTGAAGTGCGCCGGCGATTCGCGTATTCAACGTGCGGCCGGTGGTCGCGAACGGGCCGACTCGGTGCTCAATGCCTTGTTGCTGCTGCATGCGCAGGGCGCGCAAGACAGCGACTGGGTGTTGGTGCACGATGCCGCGCGGCCGAATCTGGCGCGGGCGGACCTGGACCGGTTGTTGGCTGAACTGGCTGACGACCCGGTGGGTGGCCTGCTGGCGGTGCCGGCGCGTGACACGCTCAAGCGGGCCGACGCCAATGGGCGGGTCAGCGCCACGATTGACCGCAGCACCGTGTGGCAGGCGTATACCCCGCAGATGTTCCGCTTGGGGGCATTGCACCGGGCGCTGGCCGACAGCCTGGTGGCCGATGTGGCGATCACCGACGAGGCGTCGGCGCTGGAATGGGCAGGACAGGCGCCACGCCTGATCGAAGGGCGCACCGACAACATCAAGGTGACCCGCCCGGAAGACCTGGAGTGGTTGCGTCAGCGTTGGGCCAATCGCGGCTGACCTTGATTCATTGTGGCATCAACTCATCTATGAGCGGGTACAGCCTCTGTGGGAGCTGGCCTTGCCAGCGATGAGCAGATGAAGCTGTAACTGCTACGTCACCGGCCAATCGCCGGCAAGGCCGGCTCCCACAGAGGAGGCGTGTGCATTTCAGGGGTGGCAGTATTCCGGCATCTTGCCCAACTCCTCACGCAGATAATCCACCAGCTTGCGCACCTTGGGCGATAAATGCCGTTGCTGCGGATACAGCGCCCAGACTGCCGTGTTTGGCGGCTGATGCGCCTCCAGCAGCGACACCAGCGCACCGTTGCCCAGATGCTCCAGCACGTAGTAGTCAGGCAACTGGCACAAGCCCATCCCCTGCAATGCCGCATCCAGCACCGCCTGGCCACTGTTGCAGCGCCAATTGCCCTGCACCCGCTGGGCAATTTCCCGACCGTCCTGCTGCAACGGCCAGACATCCGAACTGCCAATCAGGCAATTGTGCCGTGCCAGCTCCGACAGGCTATGCGGCCGGCCATAACGTTCCAGATACGCCGGTGATGCACACAGGTACATGCGCCGTGGCGCAAGCCGCGCCGCCACCAGCCGCGACTCCTGCAGGCGCCCCAGGCGGATCGCCAGGTCCATGCCTTCATGCAGCAGGTCCAGGGTCCGGTTGCTCAGTTCGATATCCACCCGCAACTGCGGGTATTGCGCCATGAACCGCGTCACCAGTGGCACGATGAAACGTTCGCCATACGCTACCGCACAGGTCATGCGCAGCAAGCCCTTGGGCTCGCTGGTCAGGTCGCCGATTGCCCGCAAGGCTTCCTCGCGACCGTCCTGCAAACGCTGGCAATGCTGAAGAAAAGTCTGCCCGGCCTCACTCAGGGTGACCCGCCGGGTGCTGCGATAGAGCAGACGCGTTTGCAGCCGCTCTTCCAGGCGCGCCACCTGCCGGCTGATGTGCGAGGAGGAAACACCCAGGCGTTCAGCGGCCGCAGTGAACTGCCCCGATTCCGCCACCGCGACGAATTCGTCGATGCCTTCCCAGCGACTGTTCATTGATTATCCCTGTACAGCAATAAAGTTTTGCCTTTGCCTGGATTATTCATCAAATGATGATGAATTACACTTCAGGCCTTGAACTGACCCCTTGTTGGAGAACCTTGATGATCAAGTCCCGTGCCGCCGTTGCATTCGAGGCCAAGAAACCGCTGGAGATCGTCGAAGTCGACGTGGCCATGCCCAAGGCCGGCGAAGTGCTGCTGCGCGTGGTCGCCAGCGGTGTCTGCCATACCGATGCCTACACCTTGTCGGGCGCCGACCCGGAAGGCATCTTCCCGTCGATCCTCGGCCATGAAGGCGGTGCTGTCGTCGAAGCGATTGGTGAGGGCGTGACCTCGGTGGCCGTGGGTGACCACGTGATCCCGCTTTACACTCCGGAATGCAAGCAGTGCAAATTCTGCCTGTCCGGCAAGACCAACCTCTGCCAGGCGATTCGCGCCACCCAGGGCAAGGGCCTGATGCCGGACGGCACCACGCGCTTCTCCTACAAGGGCCAGCAACTGTTCCACTACATGGGCACCTCGACCTTCTCCGAGTACACCGTGTTGCCGGAAATCTCCGTGGCCAAGATCCCCAAGGAAGCGCCACTGGAGAAGGTCTGCCTGCTCGGCTGCGGCGTCACCACCGGCATCGGCGCCGTACTCAACACCGCCAAGGTCAAGCCAGGTGACACCGTAGCCATCTTCGGCCTGGGCGGCATCGGCCTCTCGGCGATCATTGGCGCAGTGAAGGCCAAGGCCGCGCGCATCATTGCTGTGGACATCAACCCGGGCAAATTCGAAATCGCTCGCCAGCTGGGCGCGACCGACTGCGTCAACCCGAAGGACTACGACCGTCCGATCCAGGAAGTCATCGTTGATATGACCGACGGCGGCGTGGACTTCTCCTTCGAGTGCGTCGGCAACGTGCAACTGATGCGCGCTGCGCTGGAATGCTGCCACAAGGGCTGGGGCGAGTCGGTGATCATTGGTGTGGCGGGCGCTGGCCAGGAAATCGCCACCCGTCCGTTCCAGTTGGTGACTGGTCGCGTCTGGCGTGGTTCGGCATTCGGCGGCGTGCGCGGTCGCAGCGAGCTGCCCAGCTATGTCGAGATGGCCGAAACCGGCGAAATCCCGCTGGATACCTTCATCACCCACACCATGGGCCTGGAAGACATCAACAAGGCCTTCGACCTGATGCACGAAGGCAAGAGCATCCGTAGCGTGATCCACTTCTGAGGTCTGCCATGAGCCTGGAAAACATTTCCTGCCAGAAGAGCTTTGGTGGCTGGCACAAGCGCTACCGGCACCGTTCCGAGGTGCTTGGCTGCGACATGGTGTTTGCCGTGTACCTGCCGCCACAGGCGGAGCAGGGCGGCACGCTGCCGGTGCTGTACTGGCTGAGCGGGCTGACCTGCACCGACGAGAACTTCATGCAGAAGGCCGGGGCGCACAAGCTCGCGGCCGAGCTGGGGCTGATCATCGTCACGCCGGACACCAGCCCGCGCGGCGCGCAGGTGCCGGGCGATCCGGACGGCGCCTGGGACTTTGGCCTGGGCGCCGGCTTCTACCTCAATGCCACCGAGCAGCCCTGGGCTGAGCATTACCACATGCATGACTATGTGGTGAGTGAGCTGCCGGCACTGGTCGAGGCGCATTTTCCGGCGTCGGCAGTGCGTGGTATCAGTGGCCACTCGATGGGTGGGCATGGCGCGCTGGTGTGTGCGTTGCGCAACCCTGGGCGGTATCGGTCGGTGTCGGCATTTGCGCCGATCAGCAACCCGATGGATTGCCCTTGGGGGCAGAAGGCGTTCACCCGCTACCTGGGTGAGGACCGTTCGCGCTGGCGCGAGTGGGATGCCAGCGTGTTGATCGCCCAGGCGCAGGAGCACCTGCCACTGTTGGTCGACCAGGGGGATCGCGATGATTTCCTGGAGGGCCAGCTCAAGCCACAGGTGCTGGTGCAGGCGGCGCAGCAGGCGGGGTATGCGCTGGAGATGCGCTTGCAGCCGGGGTATGACCACAGCTACTACTTCATCGCCAGCTTCATCGATGATCACCTGCGCCATCACGCCAAGGCGCTATTTGCCTGATGATGTACTGCCTCTGTGGGAGCCTGCCTTGCTAGCTTCCACAGCGGCAGATGCAGGGCAGTTGTTCCCGCTATGCATTTGCATTTAGCGCCCAAGCCCCGGCAAAGCAGGTAGAATCACGCCCTGACTCAGACAGGGCGTTTTTATATGCGTATTGGCCACGGCTACGATGTGCACCGCTTCGCGGAAGGCGATTTCATCACCTTGGGTGGGGTGCGTATTGCACACACATTCGGCCTGCTGGCCCATTCCGATGGCGACGTGCTGCTGCACGCCTTGAGCGATGCACTGCTCGGCGCTGCGGCCCTTGGCGACATCGGCAAGCATTTCCCCGACACCGACCCGCAGTTCAAGGGCGCCGACAGCCGCGTGCTGCTGCGTCACGTGGTCAAGATCGTCCAGGCCAAAGGCTGGAAGGTCGGCAACATCGACGCCACCATCGTCGCCCAGGCGCCAAAAATGGCCCCGCACATCGACACCATGCGCCAGTTGATCGCCGAAGACCTGCAGGTCGAACTCGACCAGGTCAACGTCAAGGCCACCACCACTGAAAAGCTCGGTTTCACCGGCCGTGAAGAAGGCATCGCCGTCCACGCCGTCGCCTTGTTGCTCAGCGCATGACCGAACTCGAACTGCTCGGCCCGCGCGCATCGGGCCCATCCCTGGGGAGCGCGGTACTCAAGGCCGTCGCTGAAGATTTCCAGGTTGATGAAGTCCTCGACATTCCATTGTCCGGTACTGGCGAACACCTGTGGGTCTGGGTGGAAAAACGCGAACTCAATACCGAAGAAGCCGCCCGCCGCCTGGCCAAGGCTGCTGGCGTGCCGCTGCGTACGGTCAGCTACGCCGGGCTCAAGGATCGTCAGGCGCTGACCCGCCAGTGGTTCAGCCTGCACCTGCCGGGCAAGTCCGACCCCGACCTGAGCGCGGCGCAAAACGAAACCCTGAGCATCCTCAAAAGCACTCGCCATTCGCGCAAGTTGCAGCGCGGTGCGCACTCGGCGAACGGCTTCACCCTGCGCCTGACCCAGCTCAAAGCAGACCAGGCGGCGCTCAACGCGCGCCTGGAAACCCTGCGCAGCCAGGGCGTGCCGAACTACTTCGGCAGCCAGCGCTTCGGCTTTGATGGCGGCAACGTCCATGACGCGCGGCAATGGGCCGAGCGTCAGGCCCTGCCGGAGCAGCGCAACGTGCGTTCGCGCCTGCTTTCGGCCGGGCGCAGCTTCGTCTTCAACCAGGTGCTGGCCGCCCGCGTGGCCGATGGCACCTGGCAGCAGGCGCAAGTTGGTGACTTGCTGGCCTTCACCGACAGCCGCAGCTTCTTCCCGGCCGGTGAAGCCGAGTGCAGCGACCCGCGCCTGGCGATTCTCGATCTGCACCCCACCGGCCCGCTGTGGGGCGAAGGGCTGCCGGCCACCCAAGGTGCGCCGGGGACAATCGAGCAGCGCATCGGCGAGCAAGAGGCGGCACTTTGCCAGTGGTTGGGCCGGGCAAATCTCAATCAAGAGCGTCGCATTATGCGACTGCCCATTGGCGGCCTGACGTGGCATTATCCCGAGCCTGATATCCTGCAACTGGAATTCGTCCTGCCGGCCGGATGCTTCGCCACCGTCGTGGTGCGCGAACTTGTCGATCTGGTGCCGGTAGGGCAGACGGACAGCCCATGCGTATTCTGATTTCGAACGACGACGGGGTCACCGCCCCCGGCCTCGCCGCGCTGCACAGCGCGCTGGCGGATTATGCCGAGTGTGTGGTGATTGCCCCGGATCAAGACAAGAGCGGCGCCAGCAGTTCGCTGACGCTCGACCGTCCGCTGCACCCGCAAACCCTGGCCAATGGCTTTATCAGCCTTAATGGCACGCCGACCGATTGCGTCCACCTGGGCCTGAACGGCCTGCTGGAGCGCACGCCGGACATGGTCGTGTCGGGCATCAACCTGGGCGCCAACCTGGGCGATGACGTGCTGTATTCCGGCACGGTAGCGGCGGCGCTTGAAGGGCGCTTCCTCGGTGGCACCTCGTTTGCGTTCTCGCTGGTATCGCGCCTGCCCGACAACCTGCCGGCGGCGGCGTACATCGCCCGCAAGCTGGTCGAGGCACACGATCGCCTGGCACTGCCACCGCGTACCGTGCTCAACGTGAATATCCCCAACCTGCCGTTGGAGCACATCCGTGGCATCCAGCTGACCCGCCTGGGCCATCGTGCCCGCGCCGCCGCGCCGACCAAGGTGGTCAACCCGCGCGGCAAGGAAGGCTACTGGATCGCGGTGGCCGGCGACGCCGAAGACGGCGGCCCGGGCACCGACTTCCATGCGGTGATGCAGGGCTACGTATCGATCACCCCGTTGCAACTGGACCGCACTTTCAACGATGCCTTTGACTCGCTCAATGGTTGGCTGGAGGGGCTGCTCTGATGCGCGAGCAGGACGACCTGATGCGCCGGGGTATCGGCATGACCTCGCAACGGACCCGCGAACGCCTGATTCAGCGACTCTGTGAAGAGGGTGTGTCGAACCCGAAGGTACTGGATGTTCTGCGACGTACGCCTCGGCACCTGTTCGTCGACGAAGCGCTGGCACACCGCGCCTACGAAGACACCGCACTGCCTATCGGGCACAACCAGACCATCTCGCAGCCGTTCATGGTTGCGCACATGAGCGAAGTGCTGCTTGAAGATGGCCCGCTGGACAAGGTGCTGGAGATCGGCACCGGCTCCGGCTACCAGACCGCCGTACTGGCGCAACTGGTGGAGCGGGTGTTCTCGGTGGAGCGCATCAAGGTCCTGCAGGACCGCGCCAAGGAGCGCCTGCTTGAGCTGAACCTGCGCAACGTGGTGTTCCGTTGGGGTGACGGCTGCGAAGGCTGGCCGGCCCTGGCACCGTACAACGGCATCATCGTCACCGCAGTGGCACCTGAGGTGCCCCAGGCCCTATTGGACCAGCTGGCGCCAGGTGGGCGCATGGTGATCCCTGTCGGCCCTGCTGGCGAGGCGCAGCAGCTGCTGCTGATCGTGCGCGAGGAGCATGGTTTCTCGCGCCGCGCATTGGGCGCAGTGCGCTTTGTGCCGTTGCTGAACGGCCCGCTGGCCTGAGCGGAGTTTTTTTCGCCAGCAGCGAATTCTCGGCGAAAAGCCGGGTCTATCAGGCGGGCCAGACGGCGTGTTTGGCTTTTGCGCCTTCAATGCGTCGGCAAATCCGGCGCGCTTGGTTATAATTGCAACATTATTGCATTTCTTGTTTCGGTCACCTTTAAGGGAGCGGCGGGTGAGTCACACAATCATTCGGCAGCGTATGGATCTATCGAGCTTCAGGCTTCTGGTGATTGCACTTGCCTTCGGCACGCTGGTAACGGGCTGTTCCAGCACGTCTTCGAGCAGTGCTCGCGTAGTCGATCGCAACAGCCCGGCTGCGGCCAAGCGCCCGGCAGTCACCTCCGGGCAGTACGTGGTGCGCCCCGGCGACACATTGTTCTCCATCGCATTCCGCTACGGCTGGGACTACAAGGAGCTGGCTGCGCGCAATGGTATTCCTGCGCCGTACACCATCCGTCCCGGGCAGCCTATCCGCTTTGGCTCCGACAACGCCGGTAGCGGCGGTTCACGGGTTGTCACCTCCACCTCGTCGTCGAGCAAGACCACGGTCACCCGCCGCCCGGCAGGCACCCCAGCGCCGCCCAAGAGCAGCGCGGGTGATAGCGCCGCGACGGCCTCCACGGCGACCACCGCACCGGTCCAGGTGCCCGCCTCGGAGCGTTCAGCCGGTGGCTGGGCCTGGCCTGCCAACGGTGTGCTGATCGGCAAATTCGCTTCAAACGGTAGTTTGAATAAAGGCGTTGATATCGCCGGTGATTTGGGACAGCCTGTTTTTGCAGCGTCTGATGGATCAGTGGTCTACGCCGGAAGTGGCTTGCGGGGCTACGGCGAGTTGATAATCATCAAGCACAGCGATACCTACGTCAGTGCCTACGGTCACAACCGCAGGCTGTTGGTTCGGGAGGGACAGCAGGTCAAGGTTGGGCAGACAATTGCCGAAATGGGGTCCACGGGCACCGACCGGGTGAAGCTTCACTTTGAGATTCGCCGCCAGGGCAAACCTGTAGATCCACTGCAATTCCTGCCGCGTCGTTGATTTAGCGTGTACCCGGCCTGTTCCTTCGCGTCGTAGTGGGGACAGGCTCAAGCGTTGCCAAGGAATCAGGTGCCGCTCGAGTCTGAGTTCGAACTCAGCAAAGGACTATAACAATGGCTCTCACTAAAGAAGTGCCGGAGTTTGACATCGACGATGAGGTTCTCCTGATGGAGACCGGCATCGTTTTGGAAACGGATGTGGTGTCAGACGAACCTGCTGTATCTCCGGTTCGAACCAGGGCTAAACAGGGGGCTAAACAAGGCAGCACCCTGAAACAGCACAAGTACATCGATTACACGCGTGCACTTGATGCAACCCAGCTTTACCTCAATGAAATCGGCTTCTCGCCTCTGCTGTCGCCAGAGGAAGAAGTACACTTTGCGCGCCTTTCGCAAAGCGGCGACCCGGCAGGTCGCAAGCGCATGATCGAGAGTAACCTGCGCTTGGTGGTCAAGATTGCCCGACGTTACGTCAATCGCGGGCTATCGCTGCTGGACCTGATCGAAGAAGGCAACCTCGGCCTGATTCGCGCCGTAGAAAAGTTCGACCCTGAGCGTGGTTTCCGCTTCTCCACCTACGCGACCTGGTGGATCCGGCAGACCATCGAACGGGCGATCATGAACCAGACCCGTACCATCCGCCTGCCCATTCATGTGGTCAAAGAGCTGAACGTCTACTTGCGTGCAGCCCGTGAACTGACCCAGAAGCTCGATCACGAACCCTCCCCGGAAGAGATCGCCAGCCTCCTGGAAAAGCCGGTCGGCGAGGTCAAGCGCATGCTCGGGCTCAATGAACGGGTGTCTTCGGTCGACGTCTCCCTCGGCCCGGACTCAGACAAGACCCTCCTCGATACCCTCACCGACGATCGCCCAACCGACCCCTGCGAGCTGTTGCAGGACGACGACCTGTCGCAGAGCATCGACCAGTGGCTCAGCGAGCTGACCGACAAGCAGCGCGAGGTGGTGATCCGTCGCTTCGGCTTGCGCGGTCACGAAAGCAGCACCCTTGAAGATGTAGGCCTGGAGATCGGCCTTACCCGTGAACGGGTTCGTCAGATCCAGGTAGAAGGGCTCAAGCGCTTGCGCGAGATCCTCGAGAAGAATGGCCTGTCCAGCGAGTCGTTGTTTCAGTAACTGCTGACAACGCCTGAGCGAAGGACGCCCCGACTGGTTCGGGGCGTTTTCGTTTCTGCCGTCGGTGAAATTGCCAGGCCAGGCAATCTGGATCCACTCTGCAGTATCACGTGTAAGCCATTGCTTACCCGTTGTGTAAGCCAACGCAGGGTATACCAGTAAATCGTTGTCGTTTTCAGTGTGCTACTTTCGCTAAATAGCTGATAAACAAAGGTTTTATTTTTGTAGTCAGTCCCTCTACAGACTTTTTTTGAGAGCTTTTACCAGTTGCTCCGGGCGCTGCAAAGGCTAGTATCTGAACTGTGTCTACGGACTGACACAGGCTCTCAAGGATGAAGGCCAGGGACATCGCAGGATGCGATTCATCAGGATGATGATAGGGAATACAGGGACTACGGAAAAAATGTGGGCGGGTTATACCGCCCCTTTTTTTGCCTGCAATAAAAAATGAAAAAAGGCCCGCGAAGGGCCTTTTTTGTGGATCCGCAGCGCCTAGCGCTCCAGATCGGCGATCTTGCCTGTCTTGCCATCCCACTCTTCGGCGTCTGGCAGGGCATCCTTCTTCTCAGTGATGTTCGGCCAGATTTCCGCCAGCTCGGCATTCAGCTCGATGAAGTTCTCCATACCCGCCGGGATCTCGTCTTCCGAGAAAATAGCTTGGGCCGGGCACTCAGGCTCGCACAGTGCACAGTCGATGCACTCATCCGGGTGAATGACCAGGAAGTTCGGGCCTTCGTAGAAGCAGTCCACCGGACAGACTTCTACGCAGTCGGTGTACTTGCACTTGATGCAGTTGTCGGTGACGACGAAGGTCATTTCTAATTTTCTCCTCAGGCGACGGCAGCGGGCCCTTCCAGACAGGGCCGCTCGGTTTGGCCAATGGGTGGTGAGCCAGGCTAGTAACTCGCCACCACACCAAACCGCGCGGGATTCTACCAGCTTGTACGGGGCCGCGTTATAACAGAGTCTTCAGTGTATAGAGCATTTCGATAGCTTGGCGCGGCGTCATATTGTCCAGGTCGAGCTTCCCGATCTTATCGATGACCGGGTGAGGCAAGCTGGCAAACAGGTCGCTCTGGTGCGGCACGCTGGACACACCTTGCGCGGCAATCGAGGTTTCGTGGGGCAGGCTGGCGGTTTCCAGGCGGCCCAGGTGTTCCCTGGCACGCTGGATCACCTGGCCGGGTACGCCGGCCAGTTGTGCCACGGCCAGGCCGTAGCTCTGGCTCGCCGGGCCGGGCAGCACGTGGTGCAGGAACACGATGCGCTCGTTGTGCTCGGTGGCGTTCAGGTGCACGTTGGCCACCAACGGTTCGCTCTCCGGCAGTACCGTCAGTTCGAAGTAGTGGGTGGCGAACAGGGTATAGGCACGCAGCTGGGCCAAGCGCTCGGCAGCGGCCCAGGCCAGCGACAGGCCGTCGAAGGTGCTGGTGCCGCGACCGACTTCGTCCATCAGCACCAGGCTGCGGTCGGTGGCGTTGTGCAGGATGTTGGCGGTTTCGCTCATCTCGACCATGAAGGTCGAACGGCCACCGGCCAGGTCATCGCTGGAGCCGATGCGGGTGAAGATGCGGTCCACCAGCGACAGCTCGCAACTGGCGGCCGGGACGAAGCTGCCGATATGCGCCATCAGCACGATCAGTGCGGTCTGACGCATGTAGGTGGATTTACCACCCATGTTCGGGCCGGTGATGATCAGCATGCGGGTGCTGTCGTCCAGCCCCAGGTCGTTGGCCACGAACGGCGTGGTCAGCACTTGCTCGACCACCGGGTGGCGACCCTGGCTGATGCGCATGCACGGCTCGTCGACGAAGGTCGGGCAGTTCAGGTCGAGGTTCAGCGCACGTTCGGCCAGGTTGCTCAGCACATCCAGCTCGGCCAGGGCCGCCGCGGTGTCCTGCAGCGGCGCCAGGTGGCCGATGAGGGTTTCGAGCAGGGCGTCGTAGAGCATCTTCTCGCGGGCGAGGGCGCGGCTCTTGGCCGACAGCGCCTTGTCTTCGAAGGTTTTCAGCTCGGGCGTGATGAAGCGCTCGGCGCCCTTGAGGGTCTGGCGCCGGATGTAGTCGGCAGGGGCCTGTTCGGCCTGCTTGCTGGGCAGCTCGATGAAGTAGCCGTGCACCCGGTTGTAGCCGACCTTGAGGTTGGCCAGGCCGGTACGGGCTTTTTCACGGGCTTCCAGGTCGATCAGGAACTGCCCGGCGTTTTCGCTCATCGACAGCAGCTCGTCGAGCTCGCCGTCATAGCCGGCCTTGAGCACGCCGCCGTCGCGGATCACCGCTGGCGGATTGTCGACGATGGCCTTGGCCAGCAGGTCGGCCAGTTCCGGGTAGGTGCCGGCAATGGCGGCCAGGCGTGCCAGGTGCGGCGCTTCCAGCTCGGCCATGGCGTTCTGCAGCTCGGGCAGGGCGCCGAGGGCGTCGCGCAGGCGGGCCAAATCACGTGGGCGGGCATTGCGCAGGCCGATACGGGCGAGGATCCGCTCGATATCGCCGATGTCCTTGAGTTGCGGTTGCAGCTTCTCGAAGCGGTAGCCGTCGAGCAGGCAGCGGATCGAACCCTGGCGCGCCTGCAAGACTTTCAGGTCGCGCAGCGGGCGGTTCAGCCAGCGGGTCAGCAGGCGGCTGCCCATGGCGGTCTGGCAGCGGTCGATAACCGATTGCAGGGTGTTGTCGCGCCCGCCGGCCAGGTTGACGTCCAGTTCCAGGTTGCGCCGGCTGGCGCCGTCGAGCACCACGGTGTCGTCCAGGCGCTCGTGCTTGAGGCTGCGCAGGTGGGGCAGGGCGGTACGCTGGGTTTCCTTGGCGTAGGCCAGCAGGCAACCGGCGGCGCCGATGGCTAGGGTCAGCTTCTCGCAGCCGAAGCCCTTGAGGTCCTGGGTCGAGAACTGCTGGCAGAGGCTTTTGCGTGCGCTGTCGCGGTCGAAGTCCCACGGAGCGCGGCGGCGTGCGCCTTTGCGCTTCTCGGCCGGCAGGCCTTGCGGCCAGTCGTCGGGGATCAGCAGTTCGACCGGGTTGGTGCGTTCGAGCTCGGCCAGCAGGTTTTCCCAGCCTTTGAATTCCTGCACGGTGAAGTTGCCGCTGGTGATGTCCAGCACGGCGAGGCCGAACAGGCGTTCGTCACCGAGGACGGCGGCGACCAGGTTGTCGCGGCGCTCATCGAGCAGGGCTTCGTCGCTGACGGTGCCGGGGGTGAGGATGCGCACCACCTGGCGGTCGACCGGGCCCTTGCTGGTGGCCGGGTCGCCGACCTGTTCGCAGATCACGACCGATTCGCCCAGCTTCACCAGCTTGGCCAGGTAGCCTTCGGCGGCATGGTAGGGGATACCGCACATGGGGATCGACTGGCCCGCCGACTGGCCGCGTGCGGTCAGGGTGATGTCCAGGAGTTTTGCGGCTTTCTTCGCATCTTCGTAGAAGATTTCGTAGAAGTCGCCCATGCGGTAGAACATCAGCTGTTCGGGGTGCTGGTTTTTCAGCTTCCAGTACTGCTGCATCATCGGGGTGTGTGCGGAGAGATCAGTCATTGCAGAAACGTGGCTCGCGAGTCGTTTAGACCAAAGGCAAGCGCGCAATGGTACAGGGATTTTGCCTGGGCTGCCGCGTGCAAAGCCTTGGTCGCGACCTTTTGTCTCTTCTTTATATATGTAGGCGTAACCGGGCCAGGTCCATGAGGTAGCCGCTGCCGTCAGGCTGCGCTCGCCTGCATGGCAGGCGCCGCCTTTGGGAGCCCTCACGGGCTCCAGCGCAGCCTGTCGGCAGCGGCTACAAATAGTTGTGCAAGACAGTTACTCCCAGCCAATCCAGTGCAACGACCGCTGCATTTGCGCACTCCAGTGTTTGCATTTGGCGCAAACGCCCGGCAATATGCACGTTATGCAAAAACGCAACGTAGCTACCGTCTTAAGAGCGCTGCTCGATCGCCACGGGATCTCCCCCACGGAGCTTCACCGGCGTACCGGCGTGCCTCAATCCACCCTGTCGCGGATCCTCAGCGGGAAGATCGTCGATCCTTCGGACAAACACGTCTCGAAGATCGCCGAATACTTCGGCGTGAGCACCGACCAGCTGCGTGGCCGCGCCGATATCGGCGACACCGGCCGTGAGCTGGGCAGCGGGCTCAAGCATGCAGAGCTGCGTGATATCAGTTTGTGGGATGACGACACCCCCGTCGAGGAAGACGAGGTGTCCATTCCGTTTCTCCGTGAGGTCGAGTTGGCAGCAGGATCAGGACGATTCGTCATCGAAGAAAGCGAGAAGGCCAGCCTGCGCTTCGGCAAGCGCAGCCTGCGGCACAACGGCGTGCAGTTCGACCAGGCCAAATGCGTGACTGTGCGCGGCAACAGCATGTTGCCGGTCCTACGCGATGGCGCCACGGTCGGCGTGAATGCCGGCAAGAGCGGCATCGGCGATATCGTCGATGGCGACCTCTACGCCATCAACCACAACGGCCAGCTGCGGGTTAAACAGCTTTACCGCCTGCCCACCGGCATTCGTCTGCGCAGCTTCAACCGCGATGAACACCCGGATGAGGACTACACCTTCCAGCAGATGCAAGAGGAGCAGATCAGCATCCTCGGTCATGTGTTCTGGTGGGGCATGTACGCCCGCTAAGCCCCTCTGATCTCCAAGAAACCCGCCCAGGCGGGTTTTTTTTCGCCTGCAGAAAACCCACTCAAGCCCATGCACGGCAAGGCCTTAATGCATATACGCAAAATTAAATGCATTTTAATTTCCACAAATGCATTGACTGCATATGCATCAATGCATAACCTCTGTCTCAAGCCGGTCGAACACCGGTAGCGAAACAGGCAGCGATGAACAGGCCTCAACTGTTCAGAGGGTTGGCAACTGGCCCGGGTGTGCAGCGTAAAGCACCAGAAGCAGTTATCCGGCGGGCAGGCGGCCGCGGTCGGAGGAACAATTTGAAGCGGAGTCGCGCGGCGCACCAGTCGTGGCCGGCGACTCGACAACGCATTACTGAAAAGCCTGGGCGACCGGGCTTTTTGGAATGCCGAGTGATCGGCTTTTAAACCGAAGGACAACTCCCGCCAGCCGAGCGCTGTGCGGGACTGACAAGGAGACAGGAGCATGACGAACGAGCAACAGACGTTGCTGGAAATGCCGGTCTGGCTGGTAATCGCCCTGGCGTTGCTGGGCGGCGTATCCGGCGAGATGTGGCGGGCAGACAAGGCAGGTGCCAGGGGCTGGGGGCTGTTCAGGCGGCTGGTATTGCGCTCGGGGGCCTGCATGATCTGCGGCGTCTCGACGGTGATGCTGCTGTATGCCAGCGGCATGTCGATCTGGACGGCCAGTGCTTTTGGCTGCCTGACGGCGATGGCCGGGGCGGACGTGGCCATCGGGCTGTATGAGCGCTGGGCGGCCAAGCGCCTGGGTGTGGTGGAGCCGAACTCGGAAAAATGAAGTAACCATGATTGCCCTGTGCCGCTCCGAGCGTGGAGGCGGCGTCATGCTAGGGTGGCGGCCTTTTCCTACGGACGGGATGGCCCATGATCGGCTGGTTCAAGCAGTTCAGGTTGTTGACTGCAGCGCAACAGGTTCGCTTGCTCTGGATCCTCGGTGTTTTTTTCGCGGCCCTGACCTTGTTGCTTGTCGCGTTGAGGAACGACCCCATTGAACCGGGTCAAGGCAACAGGGTATCCATCCTGGGGAAGATTTCCGTCGCGGCCAGCGGCGAAAAGTCGGACCGCTCAATGGTCAACTTCTCCGTGAAATTCCCGCTTCCCGGCAGCCGCCTGTATCACACCTCTGGTGCCTATGCCTTCAAGGACGCCTACCAGGCAGCGGGTGCCAAGTTGCATATGCCGGTTTACATCACGATTGATGAGCACGGTGATCCGTCCTTGGTCCGTGAGGTCGTCACGCTGGACGGTCATGTGTTGTACGAGGAATGGATGTACGCCCGTATCCAGAGGCTGAATCAACAGAGCGATGACAGGGGAACAGTCTTTTTTGCCCTGGTCTCCCTGGCCAGCTTTATAGGCAGCGCCGTGATCGGGTGGCGCCAGCGTTACCGGGCAACGCCCGTTGCTTAGCCGCTCCCCGCGCCACCCCGCCCGCCTGCCAGCGGGCTTTTTTTTGCCCCGATGAAGGAGAAACACCATGATCGAGCTGACCGCATTGCGTGAGGCCATCGATGTGGCCCTGAGCGCCGGCATGCCCGAGTTGAAAACAGTCGAGGCCTTCAGTGCGCCACAGCCTGGCGTTGCGCTACCGGCGGTGTTTCATGCCCTGACCGGCATGCAGCCCGGCGTCGATCCAGGGGATGGCCGCTGCGGTGTGCTGGCAACCTTCAAGGCCGTGCTCGTCGTACAAGGCGAGGGCAGCCAGGCCTCACTTGAAGCCGCCACGTTGGCCGCGCGGTTGACGGTGCTGCTGCGCAAGCAGTTCTGGGGGCTGGCGTTTGTCGAAGGCGCCAGCAACGTTCAGGCCAGCGCCATCGACCCTGTGCCCATGGCCAGCCCCTCTACCGCATGGCGTGTGCAGTGGGAGCAACTGATGTACCTGGGCGACCCGCAATGGCCATGGCCAGACGAGCCCCCGGGCTCAATCGTCTACGGCTTCAGCCCCGACACCGGCACTGGCCACGCCGCCGACTATCGCTCAGCGGAGGACATGGCATGAGCTACGCCAGCGCAGCCCATGACCGGATGCTCGCGGCGCTGATCATTCCTTGCCGCGTGGTCGGCGTCGACCTGGCCGCCGCCAGGGTGCGGGTGTCCGATGGCGCCGGCTGGACCAGCGCCTGGCTGCGCTGGCACAGCCTGGCCGCCGGCAACGCCCGGCACTGGCGCAGCCCGAGCCTGGGCGAGCAGGGCGTGTTGTTCAGCCCCAGCGGCGAGCCGGCGCAAGGCAGCTTCGTGCCGGGCCTCTATGGCCTTGCGGGCGAGCCGCCCGACAATCGCGATCACGTTGAAGCCTGGCGCTTCGCCGACGGCGGCTCGCTGGTCTACGACTGGCAGGCACGGAGCTACAGCATCGAGTTGCCCGGTGGCACGGTCAGCATCAAGGTAGGCGGCAGCTGCGCCGTGCTGACCGACAACGCCATCGACGCCAAGGCCGCCAACATCACCCTCAGCGGCAACGTGCAGATCAATGGCGCATTGACGGTCTCGGGCGACATCAACGGTGGCGGCCGGATCATCGACACCGGGGGCAACACCCCCAACCACAAGCACTGAACCCAGCCCGCCCGCGTGTGCTTTTTTATGCCTGGAGTTTCCATGGCCATGACAACAAAGGAGTAACGCGATGATCGGAGTGGATCGCCATACCGGCGCGTCGCTGTCGGGCATCGCGCATTTGCGCCAGTCCATCGAAGACATCCTCGGCACCCCACTGGGTAGCCGGCGCATGCGTCCGGACTACGGCAGCGCGCTGCGCCGCTTTGTCGATCTGCCGGTCAACGAGGGCTGGAAGAGTGCAGTACAAGCCGAGGTGGCCCGCTCGCTGGCCCGCTGGGAGCCGCGTCTGAAACTGGAGCGGGTCCGGGTGGTGGCGGTAGTCGGCGGGCAGGTGACCCTGCAACTGACCGGGCAGTACCTGGGCGACAGCCGAATAATCGAGGTGACGGCATGAGTATCGTGGACCTATCGGCGCTGCCCGCGCCGCAGGTACTGGAAGATCTCGATTTCGAGGAACTCTTTCAGGCTGACCTGGCGACCTTCCGGTCGCACTTGGGCGAGAACTGGAACGCGGCGCTGGAGAGCGACCCGGTGATCAAGCTGCTGGAGGTTGGCGCCTACCGCAAGCTGTTGAACCGGGCACGGGTCAATGACGCGGCCAAGGCGCTGCTGCTGGCGTATGCCCAGGGCGCCGACCTGGACCAACTGGCCGCCAACGTGCGGCTCAAGCGCCTGGTGGTGCAGGCGGCAAACCCGGCAGCGGTGCCGCCGATTGGCGAAGTGCTGGAAGCCGATGATGCCCTGCGCGAGCGAGTGCAACTGGTCTATGAAGGCCTGACCACGGCGGGGCCGCGCAACAGCTACATCCTGCATGCCCGCAATGCTTCAGGGCAGGTGGCCGATGCCACCGCGGAAAGCCCGTTGCCAGCGGTCGTGGTGGTCACGGTGCTGGGGCTGGAGGGCGAGGGTGTTGCGCCGCCCGCGCTGCTGGCGGAAGTAGACCGCTACCTCAGCGATGACGACATTCGTCCGGTTGCGGACCGTTTGGTCGTGCAAGCCGCCGAGGTGCTGCGCTACCGGATCGATGCGGTGCTGCACATGAGCGGCACCGGGCCGGAGAACGAGGCAACGCTCGCTGAATGCCAGCGCCGCCTGGCGGCCTGGATCAACCCGCGACGGCGCCTGGGCGTGGAGGTGGCGCGTTCGGCCATCGATGCCCAGCTGCACATTGCCGGCGTCAGCCGGGTGGAGCTGCCGGGCTGGGTGGATATCCGCCCGGGCAAGTCGCAGGCGGCGTGGTGCACGGGTATCGACCTGAAGCGTGGAGGCTGAGATGAACAGCCTGCTCCCGCTCAACCGCACCCGGCTGGAACGCGCTGTCGAGGTGGCGGCGCAGGACGACCTCGATGTCGCCTTGCGCACCCTCTACAACCCCGATACCTGCCCGGCGCACCTGCTGCATCAGTTGGCCTGGGCCTGGTCGGTGGACCGCTGGGACGACACCTGGCCGGAGGCGATCAAGCGTTCGGTGATCCGTTCCTCCTTCTATGTGCATGCACACAAGGGAACGCTGGGGGCGTTGCGCCGGGTGGTTGAGCCGTTCGGTTACTTGATCGAGGTCAGCGAGTGGTTCAACACCTTGCCTGAGGGTGTGCCCGGCACCTTTGCCCTGACGGTGGGGGTGTCCGAGTCGGGCATCAGCGAAGAAACCTACCAGCAACTCACCGCCCTGATCGACGACGCCAAGCCGGTCAGCCGGCAACTTGTCGGCCTGGCCATCGTGCTTGCCAGCAGCGGCTATCTGCGCTGGGGCATGGGCTTGCAGGAAGGCGAAGAAATCGACGTTTACCCGCCAGCCTCGCGCGATATCGAGGTCAGCGGCCAGTACGGCCATGTGGGCCGTGAACACCAAATCGAATACCTGGACGTTTACTCATGACAGACCAGACCAGCCAGTTTTTTGCCATCCTCACTGCGGTGGGGGAGGCCAAGCAGGCCAACGCGAACGCCCTGGGCGTGCCGTGGACCTTTGCGCAGATGGGCGTTGGTGATGCCAACGGCACGGAGCCGACCCCATTGCGCGAGCAGACCAAACTGATCAACGAGCGCCGCCGTGCGCCGCTCAATCAGGTAAAGGTCGACCCGAAGAACCCGAACATGATCATCGCCGAGCAGGTGATCCCGCCGGATGTCGGCGGCTGGTGGATTCGCGAGATCGGCTTGTATGACGCCGCCGGCGACCTTGTCGCGGTTGCCAATTGTGCGCCGAGCTTCAAGCCGCTGCTGACGCAAGGCACGGGCAAGACCCAGATCGTGCGGCTGAACATCATCGTGACCAGCGCTGCGAATGTGCAGTTGAAGATTGACCCGGCGGTGGTGTTGGCGACGCGGGAGTATGTGGATGGCTCCATTGACGCAGCCATTAACAAGCAGGATATAAAACAGTCGGTTCTTGTCGCTACGACAGGCCCTATCAATCTTCTGGGGGTACAGACGATAGATGGTATCGCTGTTCCATTGGACGCTCGGGTATTAGTGAAACACCAGAGTGCCGGTGGTGACAATGGCATTTATCTGGTGCGGCCTGAAGCATGGGTTCGGGCATCGGATGCTGACACGGGGGGCGACATTACTCCGGGGATGCTTGTCGTGGTCGAGCAAGGAGTATTAAACGCCGACACACTGTGGGTACTGACGAGTGATGCGCCTATTGTCCTGGGAAGCACAATGTTGGCCTTTCGCAATATTACCGACGGCTTCGCCACCCTTGTGTCGCCCACTTTTTCGGGGGATCCGAAAGCACCCACGCCACTACAGTTCGATCGCGACAAATCCGTTGCGACTACCGAGTTTGTAGGGGATGCGCTTGGTTCATACAGAGGGGTTGATATTGTCACTGCCCCTGCGAAGGTCTTGACGAAAGCGAATATCGGATACCTGATGGTGCTATCGGGTAACGGATCGATTGCAGTCACCTTACCGCCTGCTAGTTCAGTTCCTGCGGGAGCCAGCGTCAGTTTTTTTGTTGACCATGGCTACTTTGCTGTGGATTCGATTAACGCAGCGAGCACGGACATTATCAACGTAGGTTATGGGGCGTTTGTTCCTTCGCTCTCCGTGAGTAATGGTGATTTTGTGACGCTTGTGAATACAGGTGTTAGTGCCTGGTTTGCCACGAATCGCAGCGTCAGGATGGACCAGGCTTCCGAGTTTCGAGTATCTAGGTCAGGTACGTCAGGGTATCGATATCTCCCCGGTGGCATGATCGAACAGTGGGGTATTTCGGCGGCGACGACGGATGTTGCGAATGTCACGTTCCCTATTCAGTTCAAAGAACGGGTTGCGAATATTCTAACCAACGACAACACCGCCGCAGGCGGAACGGTGATGACGATGTTCCAGTTCTCTGGCCTGTCGTTGACCGGCTTCACTGCTCAGAATATCGGTGCGTTGGTTCGTGGAAGTACTGGCGTAGCGGCGCCGGTCAGCTCGCACTGCCCTTGGTGGGCACTGGGGTGGTGAGGCTAACTCAAGGGAGAAGAATATGATGTATGCGAAGTGGGTAAATGAAGATGGCAGGTTCGCTTTTTCAGATAGCGAAAACGGTGGCGTAAAAATCACTAAGGCACATCATCATGTATTGCTGGAAGGTGAGAGTGCAGGGCAGCAGATAGCAATTGATGAAGACGGCTATCCAGTGCTCATTGATGCACCTTCTGCATCTGTTGAGCAGCTTTCAGCACAGTCCAGGCAATGGCGCGATTTTGAAATCGAGCGTGTTAAGTGGCTGCGAGAACGTCACCGGGACGAGAGTGAGTCACCGCGTGAGACCACGTTAACTGGAAAGCAGTTCGGAGAACTGTTGGACTACCTTCAGGCATTGCGAGACTGGCCGGCATCGGCCGGGTTTCCCGAGAGGGCGTCACGTCCTGAGATCCCAGCCTGGATCGCCACCCAAACCCAATAACGCCCCGCACCGCCGGGGCTTTTTTTACCCTGAATTCACCCAACAAAGCCCTGCGCCGCAGGGCTTTTTCATATCTGGAGTTTATCCATGAGTGGTTTCTTCCACGGCGTTACCGTAACAAACGTCGACACCGGCGCCCGCACCATCGCCTTGCCGTCGTCCTCGATCATCGGCTTGGTCGACACCTTCACCGAAGGCCCGACCGCCACGGCCAAGGCCAACGACCTGGTGCTGATCACCAGCGAGCGTGAAGCCGTCGCTGCCTTCGGCGCCGACGCGGCCATCACCAAGGCTTGCCAGGCCATCTACACCCGTGCCAAGGCAGTCATCGTCGCCTGCGGCGTGGCCAAGCTGGAAGATGCCGCCGAGCAAACCTCGGCGATCATCGGCAGCGTGCTGGCCGACGGCAAGCGTACCGGCCTGCAAGCGCTGCTCGACGGCAAGAGCCGCTACAACGCCCAGCCACGTTTGCTGGTGACCCCGAAACACAGCGCCACCCAGGCCGTCGGCACCGCGCTGGTAGCCCTGGCCGACAAGCTGCGCGGCCTGGCGATCATCGATGGCCCAAGCACCACCGACGAAGCCGCCCTGGCCTACGCCAAGAACTTCGGCGCCAAGCGCGCCTTCCTGGTCGACCCGGGCGTGCAGTACTGGGACACCACCGCCGACGCCACGGTCAACGCACCGGCCTCGGCCTTCGTCGCCGGCCTGTTCGCCTACACCGACAAGGAATACGGCTTCTGGGCCTCGCCGTCGAACAAGGAGTTCGTCGGCATCACCGGCACCTCGCGCTCGATCGAGTTCCTCGACGGCGATGAAACCTGCCGCGCCAACCTGCTCAACAACGCCAACATCACCACCATCATCCGTGATGACGGCTACCGCCTGTGGGGCAACCGCACCCTGAGCAGCGACCCGAAATGGGCCTTCGTCACCCGCGTGCGCACCATGGACATCGTCATGGACGCGATCCTCTACGGCCACAAATGGGCGGTCGACCGCTCGATCACCGCGACCTACGTCAAGGACGTCACCGAAGGCCTGCAAGCCTTCATGCGTGACCTCAAGGCCCAGGGCGCGATCATCAACTTCGAAGTGTTCGCCGACACCGAGCTGAACACCGCCAGCCAGCTGGAGCAGGGCAAGGTCTACTGGAACATCCGCTTCACCGATGTACCGCCTGCTGAAAACCCGAATTTCCGCGTCGAAGTCACTAACCAATGGCTGACCGAAGTCCTCGATAACGCCGCTTAAGGAGCAACACCACCATGGCAATGATTCCAGAAACACTGGCGAACCTGAACCTGTTCGTCGACGGCGTGAGCTTCCGGGGCGACGTCCCGAGCCTGACCCTGCCCAAACTGACCCTGAAGATGGAAGAGCACCGTGCCGGCGGCATGGACATGCCCGTCGAGATGGACCAGGGCATGGAGAAGCAGGAAGCCGGCTTCGTCACCACCGGCGTGCGCCGCGACTCGCTGAAGTTCTTCGGCCTGGCCGACGGCACCGCGTTCAACGGCACCTTCCGGGGTGCCTTCAAGGGCCTGAAGGGCCAGATCACCCCGGTGATCGTCACCCTGCGCGGCGCGCTGAAAGAAGTCGACATGGGCGACTGGAAAGCCGGCGACAAGGCCGAGATCAAGCACAACGTCGCCCTGACCTACTACAAGCTGGAAGTGGACGGTCGCCTGGTCTACGAGATCGACCCGCTGGGCATGAAGCGCGTGATCAACGGCGTCGACCAGCTCGCCGCACAACGTGCCGCCCTCGGCCTGTAAGGAGCCCCGGATGAACGCGACAAACAACACCCCCAGCTGGCTGGCGCTGAGCGCCGAGCGCGTGGTCGTGACCCTGACCAAACCGGCCGAGGCCAATGGGGTGAAGGTGGATAGCCTAGCCCTGCGTGCCCCGACCGTGCGCGATATTCGCACAGCGCAAGCGACGGCCAACAGCGATGACGAACAGCGCGAGCTGAACCTCTTCGCTTCGCTCGCCGAAGTGAGCGTCAAGGACCTTGAAGGGCTTGCCCTGAAAGACTACAGCCGCTTGCAGGCCGGGTATTTTCGTCTGGTGCAGGACGACGAGGTTTGACCCCACCGTGCAGAAGGCGGCGGCCAAGCGGCTCGCTAAAGAGCTGAACTTTTCCGCCGCCGAGATCATGGCCATGCCGTTCAACGACATGGTCTGGTGGCTCACGGAATAAGCCTGTGGCGTGGCTATAGGGGGATCAGATGGCGAGCATTCAAGCAGTCAGACTTGAGCTCGGCGCCTCCGTCACTTTCACGGTAGGCATCGCGCTCAAGGCGGTCGAAGACCGTATCAAGAAAAACACCCGGGTGCTGGAGAGCATCCTTGGCGAAGTGTTGCGTCTGCGAGAGCCGCAGCCCGACACGCCGGAGCAAGGCGTTGTCTTGCTTGGCGCGTTGCGACCTTACCTGGATGCAACGCTCAATCTTCTGCAGCAACAGGTGATTGCGCTGGCGTTGCTACGCCAGCAATCGCAGACACTGGTGCCGGCTGAAAAAGCTGGCGCCGCGTCGGCAAAAAGCGCTGAGCCTAAACGGGACAACCTGAAGGTTTTCGAAGACCTTCCGGTGATCGGTCAGGCCATCACCTATGGCAAGGTCGTGGCCTTGCCGAGCCAGATCAGCGCCGGCTACCAGAAAATCGTCCGCGACATCGCCATCGATTCCGGGCCGGCCAACGCTGGCGAACTGGCGAGCAACGAGGGCAAGGTTCGGCGTACGGTGAGCACGCTCACCGAGACTACCGGCATCGAGCGCAACCAGGCCGCCACGCTGATCAAGCAGTTGCAGGACACCGGCATGGGGCTGGAAAAGGCCCTGGCGTTTGCGCCCGTGGCGGCCAAGTTCGTGGTCGGGCAGGATGCCGGCACCGAGGATACGGCGGGCTTGATCGGGGCGTTGCAAGACAACCCGAACATCACCGGGCCAGCCGAGTTGGAAAGGGCATTGGATTCGGTTGTATATCAACGCAAGGGTACGGGCGAAGATGCCGCTGCCAGTTTGTCGGCGTCGCAGCGTCTGGGTGTGGATCAGGCTGTCGCCAGCACCCAGCCTTCACCGGCGGATGGCGTGCTCGACAGGGACAGCCAAGCCCGTAGGGACACCTCTGACCGTCGACAGACGGAAGCTTCTGATGCCTTTGACGATGCACTGCGCAGCCTCGGTGATTCCGTGCAGCCGTTGTCGGATGGCGTGGTCACCGGGTTCACCAGCGCAGCGAAGGCGTTCACCGATGCACCGGATGCGGTCAAGTGGTTCATTGTCGGCGCTGCTGCGTTGGGTACGACGGTCGCGGCGCTCAAAGGTGGCTCGATTGTCACCGGGCTTCTGGACAAGGGGCGCGAGTGGCTCAAGGGTAAACCGACGGCGCAAGCGTCTGGTGCTGGGCCGGTAGCCGAGCAAGCACCGAAGCCAAAGCCCAAAGCCAAGCGGAAAAAGGGAGCTAAAGGAAAGTCTGCCTCTGCTCCTGGGCCTTCTGTCTCTTCGGAAAAACCGCCAGCCGCCACCGCCACGGCGCGAACCGTCGGCAAGATCGGTGCAGCAGTCAAGGAAGTGCGTGGCCCGGCGGCTCTCGAAGCGGGCATCAAGACGGTTGCGACCTTCATGACCGCCGACACCCCGGAGGAAAAAGCCGAGGGCTACGGCGCAGCTGCGGGTGGTCTGGTCGGGACGGTCATTGGCGGGGCGCTGGGATCGTTCGTTCCGGTAGTGGGCACCTCCATTGGCGCCTTGTTGGGCGGTATGGCAGGCGATTTTCTCGGTGGTTGGATAGGCAAGCGCCTGGCCAGTTCCAGCGAGACGCCCAAGCCGGCAGTCGAGGGTGCAGGCAGCAACAAACCTGGCGTGTCACGGCCGGGGGACGTCGTTCGTTCGCTGGTCAGCAGCGTGCCTGAAGTGGGTGCCTCGCCGGTACTGGCCAAGGCGGCGGAACCGGCAATTGCCGCACCCCAACAGATCACCCAGCAATTCACCTTCACCCCCAGCATGCCCATCACCGTCCAGGGCAGCATCACCGACCCGCTGCTGCTTACGCAGAACCTGGAAGCCATGGTGCGTCGCCAGTTCGAGGAACTGACGCGCATGGCCGCTTCCCGGCAGTTGGCCGATGTGCCCCATGTCTACGTCTAAGGAGCGTCCATGACCTACATGCAACAGATGCAGTCGGCGCTGCGCAACGTGGTGGCGGCCGGGCAGGCGGGGCGGCGCAGTGCCGATGAAATGCTGGCGCCGATGCACGGCGCGGTCAGCGACATCACCGGTGCAGTGGCCGAGCTTGAAGCCATCCCCTTTGTCGGGCCGATCATCGGCGCCAAGCTGCAACGCACGATGCGCGCCATCAATGCCGCGCAAGCAGCGGTGAACAAGGTCTCGGCCAAGTACGACCAGGCACTGGCGGTCGTCGTGCAGGTCCAGGACCGGGTCCAGGCGTTCGGTGAGCAGGTCGACAAGGCTGCCGCGACCATCAACCGCATCGCCGGCAAGATCAGCCCGTCACTGGGCAACATCCTGCCGACCGGCAGTTTCGCCCCGGCAGTCACGCCGGCGGTGGAGGCGGTCAAACCCTTCCCGCACCTGTTGATCCTGCAACCGCTGGATGGGGTGTCACCGGCCTACTACTTCAACCTCGACACGGCCGCCTTCGAAGAGCTGCGCCGCCAAAGCAGTTACCGCTGGGTGGCGCAGGAGCGCCTGAGCCGCAGTGCGGCCCAGCAGGCGGTCAGCCTGGGGGATGAGAAGATCAACATTCGTGGGGCGATCTTTCCCACCTTCAAGGGTGGCCTGGGCCAGTTGAACAGCCTGCGCAGCATCGGCCGGTTGCTCAAGCCACTGAGCCTGACCACAGGGTACGGCGAGGTGCTGGGCAACTGGTGCCTGGTCAGTATCGACGAAGACCAGAGCAGCCTGCTGGCTGGCGGCATCCCTCGCAAACAGGCTTTTACCTTGGAGTTCACCAGTTATGGCGACGACCTGCAGAACCTCTGACGGCGATGTGCTCGACACCTTGTGCCAGCACTTCTACGGGCATTTGAACGGCAGCGTCGAGGCCGTGCTCAATGCCAACCAGGGCCTGGCCGATGAGCCCCAGCCGTTTCGTGCCGGGGTGCTGATCGTGCTGCCGGAACTGACGGCCATGAGCGAAGCCCAGGTGCAGCTATGGGACTGACGTCGGGGCCAAACATGCAAGCGCTTTGGGAGGGCTGAGCCATGCAACCTGTGTTTCGCATCGTTGCCGATGGCAAGGACATTACCGCGCTGATCAACGACCGCCTGTTGCAACTGCGCACTTCGGACAAGCCGGGCATGGAGTCGGACGATTTCGAGTTGCGCATCGATGACCGCGACGGGGCGCTGACCTTGCCGGCGCGAGGGGCACTGATCGAAATTCACCTGGGGTATGCCGGCCAGACGCTGACGCGCCTGGGGCGTTACACCGTGGATGAAGTCGAACTGTCCGGCCCGCCAGACACCGTGATTATCCGTGGCAAGGCCAGCGACATGCGCGGCACGGGCAAGACCACGCGCAGTGGCAGTTGGGAGAACGTGCCGTTGCAGCAGATTGTGCGGGACGTCGCTGCGCGCAATGGCTGGCAGCCGGCCTGCCCGGTGCTGACCCGGGTGCAGCGGGTCGACCAGTTCAACGAGTCGGATTTCAACTTCATTACCCGCCTGGCCAAGCAGTACGACTGCACGGCCAAGATTGCCGATGGCAGCTTGCTGATGCTGCCGCGCCAGGGCGGGCAGAGCGCCAGTGGCCAGGCGTTGCCGGTGGTCACGGTGCACCGTCGCGACGTCAGTCGCTGGCAGTTTCGCATGACCGACAAGGGCACGCACAAGGCCGTGCAGACCCGGCATCAGGACGCCAAGAGCGGGGTGGCCAGCGTGGTTGAACTGACCAACGAGGATGCCCCGCAGGGCATGGCGCCGGTGCATACCGACCGCCATCTGTACCCCGACAAGGCGGCGGCGCAGCAGGCAGCGAAAGCTCGCCTGGCGGCGCTCAACCGCAGCACCGCGAGTGTACGGCTGGACCTGCCGGGCAGGACCGACCTGTTTGCCGAGCGCTCGATCAATGCCCAGGGTTTCAAGGATGGCCTGGATGGGGCGTACCTGATCGAGTCGGTCGAGCAGATGTTCAGCGCCTCGGGCTGGACCACCACGGTCGATTGCAACGGTGGCAAGCAGGGCAAGGCGAAGGCCAGGGGCAACAGCCTGAAGACGGCGAAAACCTGCAAGACCTAACCCAATCCTCGAATCTTCCTGTGGGAGCCGGCCTTGCCGGCGATTGACGGCACCCGGTGCTGTTGCTGGTGCCGGCCGCATCGCCGGCAAGGCCGGCTCCCACAGGGCTGACGCTCTGCGGACATCCCCATGAAACCAAGCGATCTGATCGCTCAGCTGGCGCACTGCCCCAGCCTGAGCGGTACGCCCGTCGTCGGCCTCGATTTGCCGGCGATCAAGCAACTCACCCCACAACCCACCCTAATCACCTGCCTGCTGCTGCCGGGCGATGACGCCGAGCCCAACGACCTGCAGAACGCGACCCGCCAGAACATCCGCGATCGCTTCGAGGTGCTGGTGCTGCTCGACCCAGCCGTCAACGGCAGCCTGCAGACGCTGGACCGACTGCACGACCTGCGCGCCGAACTCTGGCGTGCCCTGGTCGGCTGGCGCCCAAGTCCAGGCCAGGAACCGGTGGAGTACGCCGGCAGCGAACTGCTGCAGTGCGATGCCACCCGTGTGCTGTGGCGCTATGCCTTTGTTGCACCATTCCAGCTCGGCCGCAGCAGGGCCAGCCAGCCGGCTGAAAGCTGGCACGAACATCAGCTCGACAGCCTCCCGCTGTTGAAGGGGGTCACCGTGCAGGTCGATGCCATCGACCCCGCCGACCCCAACCTGCGGCAACCCGGCCCGGATGGCCGGATCGAAATGACCTTTTCAGGAGAACTCAATCCATGACCCCACGTATCACCGTGCTGCCGGCCACTGGCCGTGCCGTACCCGACCCGCTGGCCGGCGACCTGTTGCCGGACGAGGGCCGTGAAGTGTCGGACAACGTCTGGTGGCGCCGCCGCCTGGCCGATGGCGACGTCATTGTCAAAACCGCGAAGGCGGCCAAACCCAAGGGAGCTCAATAATGTCGGTAGGTTTCAGCAACATCCCCGCGGACATCCGCGTCCCGCTGTTCTACGCCGAGATGGACAACTCGGCTGCCAACAGCGCCTCGTCCAACCTGCGCCGGCTGATCGTCGCCCAGGTCAACGACAACATCGCCGCCAGTGAAAGCGGTGCGCTGGTGCTGGTCTCCAGCCTCGCCGTGGCCCGTCAGGTCGGCGGTCAGGGGTCGATGCTGGCGAGCATGTACGAAGCCTGGCGCAAGGCCGACCCGGTCGGCGAGATCTGGTGCCTGCCACTGCACAACGCTCAAGGTGTCGCCGCCAAGGCCGAAGTGCAACTTGCCGGCAGCGCCACCGAAGCCGGCCTGCTCAACCTCTACGTTGCCGGCGTGAAAGTGCAGGCCAGCGTTGCCGTGGGCACCACCGCCGTGCAGGCCGCCAGTGCCCTGGCCTTGAAGGTCAATGCCGCCGTGGACCTGCCGGTGACCGCCGTGGCCGCTGCCGGCCTGTTGACCCTGACCTGCAAATGGTCCGGCGACAGCGGCAACGACATCAGCGTGCAACTCAATCGCCTGGGGCGCAGCAATGGCGAGCAGACCCCACAGGGCCTGACCCTGACCGCGAGCAAGTTCCTCGGCGGTGTCGGCGTGCCGGATCAGGTCCAGGCGCTGGCGGCACTGGGCGACGAAGCGTTCGAATTCATCTGTGTGCCCTGGTCCGGTACCGCGACACTGGATGCCTGGAAACTCACCCTGGATGACAGCGCCGGTCGCTGGTCGTGGGCCAAGCAACTGTACGGTCATGTCTACGGTGCCAAGCGCGGTTCGGTCGGCACCCTGGTGGCTGCCGGGCAACTGCGCAATGACCAGCACATGAGCCTGCTGGCCGTCGAGAACGGCGCCCCGCAGCCGGTCTGGCTGCACGCTGCGGCCCTGGCCGCACGGAGCGCGGCGTTCATTTCCGCGGATGCCAGCCGGCCGACCCAGAGCGGCACCCTGCCGGGCCTGGAGCCTGCAGCGGCAAGCGAGCGCTTTACCCTGAGCGAGCGCCAATCGCTGCTCAACTACGGTATCGCCACGGCCTATTACGAAGGCGGTTCGCTGCGCATCCAGCGGGCGATCACCACCTACCAGAAGAACGCCTACGGCCAGCCGGACAACTCCTACCTAGACAGCGAAACCCTGCACCAGTCGGCGTTCATCATCCGCCGCCTGCAAGGTGTGATCACCAGCAAATACGGGCGCCACAAGCTGGCCAGCGACGGTACCCGCTTTGGTGCCGGCCAGCCGATCGTGACCCCGAGCACCTTGCGCGGCGAGCTGATCGCGCAGTACGCCAAGCTCGAGCTTGAAGGCCACGTGGAGAACGCCGAGCTGTTTGCCGAGCATCTGGTGGTGGAGCGTTCGGCCACCGACCCGAGCCGGGTCAACGTGCTGTTCCCGCCGGACTACATCAACGGCCTGCGGGTGTTCGCACTGCTCAACCAGTTCCGCCTGCAATACGACAGCGCCGCCTGAGCCGGCACCTTTCACCCTTTCCAGCCCGCCCTGTGCGGGCTTGTTTTTTCAGGAGATAAACCATGGGGCAAAAAATTGCGGGCACCTGCTACGTCAAGGTCGACGGTGCTCAACTGACCATCAAGGGCGGCTGCGAAGCCGCGCTGATGGAAGTCAAACGAACCACGCTGGTACCGGGCTACTTCAAGGAAGAGGAGCGCAAGCCTTCGCTGAAGGTCACCGCGTTGCACACCCCGGACTTCCCGCTCAAGCAACTGGTCAATGGCACCGACATGACCATCACCTGCGAGCTGAGCAACGGCAAGGTCTATGTGCTGGCGGGCGCCTACCTGGTGGGCGAGCCGGTGAGCAAGGGTGACGAAGGCGAGATCGCCCTGGAGTTCGACGGCATCAAGGGAGCCTGGCAATGACCCAGTCGATCAAGCTCAACGTGCCGGTCGAGGCCCACGGCGAAACCCTGCAGCACCTCGACCTGCGGCGCCCGACGGTGCAGGAAGTGCGGGCGATCAAGGCGCTGCCGTATCGCATCGACAAGAGTGAGGAGGTCAGCCTGGACATGGACGTGGCCGCCAAGTACATCGCGGTGTGCGCCGGCGTGCCGCCGTCCACGGTCAACCAGCTGGACCTGTCGGACCTGAACACCGCCAGTTGGGTGGTTGCCGGTTTTTTCATGAGTGCGGCATCGCAACCCTCGGCGAACTGATCGCCGTTGCCTATGACCTGGCCTGGTTCTGGAAGGTTGACCCCGACCAGATGCTGGCCAGGCCCCTGGATGTGCTCCGCGAGTCGCTGGAGCACGCGCAACGAATCAACGCGATGCAGCAGGTGCAGTGATGGCAGAGCAACTACAGCTGAATACGCTGGTGCTGGACGCCAGCCGACTTTCCATGAACTTGGTGCAGGTGCGCCAGAACATCCTCCAGGTGGTCGGCGAGGCGCCAAAAGTCGAAGGGTTCGCCGATGTGCTGGAGAAAAGCAAGCTGGCCGATCTGGAGGTTGGCAGCCTGCTCAAGGGCGAAGGGCTCGCGGCGCCTTTCGTCAGCGGGATCAAGGCGGCGCTGGCTTTCGAGCAGCATATGCGTGACCTCGAACTGGGGCCGCAGCAGGCCGATCCGCTGCAACACACCGGCCTCAAGCGCGAGCAAGCTGCCGCGATGCTGCCGCAGGCTGGCGTGCTGCAATCGAAGGAAAACCTTGAACAGCTACAAGGCGCAATCGCGGGCGTGACACTGGCGTTCGGCCTGGCCCTGTTGCCGGCGTTCAATACCCTGGCGCAGGCTGTCACACCGTTGCTACAGGGGCTGGCAAAGCTGATCGTGTTGCACCCGGGCCTGGTTGAAGGGGCCGGAGCGGCTGCGGCGGCCTTCACCGTCATGCGCATCGCGGCAACGACGGCGATGCTCGCGCTCAATGCCACACCCATCGGTTTGCTGGTGGGCGCGATTGCGCTGTTTGCCGGGATCATCGTGGCCAACTGGGAGTGGATTTCCAGCACTACACGGGAGGTCTGGAGCGGCCTGGGCGAGTGGTTCAGCGGGCTCTGGGACAGTATTCAGGTCGGCGCCCGCGCGGGATGGGAGAAACTCAAGGAAATCATCTCCTGGCACCCGCTGCTGTTGCTGATCAACAACTGGGAGAGGATCCCCGAAATCATCGGCAAGGTGGCGTCACTGGCAGGTGATCTGCTGGCGGCTGGCTGGGCGCAATTGCGTGAGGAGCTGGGCTGGTCGCCGCTGCCGAGTCTCGATCAGGCCTGGGCAAGTGCCGGCCAGGTGTTCGACGGGGCCATCGCAGCCGTCGTGCAAAAGGGCGAGCAGTTCGGTGGTGCCATCAAGGGTGTCGTCGACAGTGTGTCATCGGTCTCGTTCAACCTAGGTTGGGACGATATCAGCGGCGCGTTCGACAGCCTTTGGCAAATGCTGGACGCTGCCAAGGCGCGCTTTGACAGCTGGGGTGCCACGCTTTTCGACAGCAACCCGCTGCCGACCCTGGAAAAAGTCTGGGGCGGCGTGCTGGGGTGGTTCCAGGCCTGGTGGGAGCAGCTGGCGCCGTTCATTGAATCTGCCAGAGCGTTGCTCAATGGTGATTTCAGCGCCGTTGTAAAAGGCGTGATCGAAACGGCCAGCAATTGGGGCAAACCCGCCGAAGAGCCGGAGCAGGCAGCGCCAGCCGCTGCCGGTGAACCTGCTGAACCCTTGGCTGCACACACACTTGATACGGCCAGCCCGCTGGCCACCCCGGCCTCGCACAGCCTGGTTCAGCAAACCGCAGAAGCCCAGCGTGCATCGGTGGAAGGCAGCGTACTGGTGCGTTTCGAAAATGCACCGCCAGGCCTGTCGGTGGTCGCCACGCAAAGCAATCATCCGGGCCTGAGCATCCGCTCCAATGTCGGTGTGCGCTCGCTGTCGCAAGGAGGTGTGGCATGACCCGCGACTGGAACAAGAGCCTGTTGCCCGCAAGCTTTGCGGGTGTGAAATTCTGGGTCAGCAAAAGCAACGTCCCGGTGGGGCGCAAAGGCGTACTGCATGAGTATCCGCAGCGCGATGAAGCGTACTTTGAAAGCCTTGGCCGTCAGGCCCAGACCCATGTGCTGTCCGGCTTCATCGTCGGCCCGGACTGCTTCCAGCAGCGCGACCGCTTGCTTGAGGCGCTGGCGAAAGGGGCGGGTGAATTGTTGCACCCGTGGTTGGGACGCATGCGGGTCAAGGTCGGTGAATGCACCCTGACCCATGAGCGCAGCAGCGGTGGGGTGGCCAGCTTCGAGCTGAAATTCCACCCTGATGTGCCGTTGAAATTCCCCACGGCCCGCGCCAATACCGGGCAACAGCTGGCGCAAGCGTCGCAGTCGCTGCTGGACTCGGCGCTGGCCCGCTACAACGCGGCGATGGCCACGGTGGACCGGGCGCGGATCAACCTGGTCGGCCTGCGCAATCGCCTGTCCGGGGTGTACAACCTGATCAACCAGCAGTTCAAGCCATTGCTGGCGACCTTCAACAACCTCACCGGGCTGGTGCAGTCGGTGGTCAATGCGCCACGGGGGCTGGGGGCGTTGTTCTCCAGTTACTTCAGCGAGGTAAAAGGTGGGCTGGCGATGTTTGCCAGCCCCACGGCGCGACGCTCGGGCGACCCGGCTGAAGCGCTGAATGCGGCACTAGGCCGGGGCTACCGTGGCGTGCTGGGCAGTGCCACGCAACAGGCCGAAGCAGCTGGCCAGATCGACAGTCAGGTGCCTGCCAGTGGCAAGGACACCAGCCGCACCGCGCAGGCGGTTGCCGACCTGCTGCAGGACGCCTTGCTGGTGCAGGCGGCCTTGCTGATTGCGCAGATGCCGGCCACGCGTCGCCCTGGCGTACTGAGCGAAACACCATCGCTGACCGAGCAGGCTGCACGCCCGGTGCAACGCGATGAAGTGCCCGTGGCCGATGACGTACTGGCGCTGCGTGACCTGCTCGACGAAGTGATCTGGCAAGCCTCGCTGAAGGCCGATGCCGAGCACTACCAGGCACTGAGCCTGCTGCGTCAGCATCTGGTGGCGCATCTGAATGCCGTGGCCGCGTCGGGGGTGCGCTTGCTCGCTGTGACCCCCGAGCAACCTCTTCCGGCGCTGGTATTGGCATACCGGCGCTTTGCCGACGCCACCCGTGCCGGCGAGATCGTGCAGCGCAACCGCATCCTGCACCCTGGTTTCGTGCCGCCCGTGCCCCTTCAGGTTGCCCAGGAGTAAGCCATGACCGATCCGCAGAATGTGGTCACCCTGACGGTGGGCGGCCTGGACTATGCCGGCTGGAAAAGCATCAAGATCATTGCCGGTTTCGAGCAGCAGGCACGTACCTTCGAACTGGGCATTACCTGGCAGTGGCCGGGCCGGGCCAGTTCGATCCGCATCGTCCCCGGTGACCGCTGCGAGGTGCGCATCGGCAATGACCTGGTGCTGACCGGCTGGGTCTGGGCGACGCCGATTGCCTATGACAGCGCCAAGACCACGTTGACGGTGCAGGGCTCGTCGCTGACCGTCGACCTGGTGGAATGCTCGGCGATCAACCAGCCGGGGCAGTGGTGCAAGCAAACCCTGTTGCAGATTGCCCAGGCCCTTGCGGCCCCGTATGGCGTGCAGGTGGTCAGCGAACTGGGCGCGTTGAAGCCGATCCCCACGCACAGCATCGTGCCGGGCGAAACGGTATTCAAGTCGCTCGACCGCTTGCTCACCTTGCAGTTGGCCTACTCCAGTGACGACCCGCAGGGGCGCTTGGTATTGACCCGGCCGGGCAGCGGCGGTGAAGCCTGCGACGGGCTGGCGTTGGGGCGCAATGTGTTGTCGGCCAGTGCCCAGCGCAACAGTACGCAGTGCTTCTCGGAGTATCGCCTGATCACCCAGCGCCAGCGCAGTGAAGCGGACGCCTCGAAAGATGCCTGCGAAGTCGAGGCGCTCAGCCATGACCGCTCCGTACGCAAGCGGGTGCTGGTGCTGGTCGAGGGCAACCAGATGCACCGCGACGTGGCTCAGCAGCGCATCGACTGGGAGCGGCGTAGCCGCGAAGCCCAGGCCTGGGAGGCGACCTATGTGGTGCAGGGCTGGCGCCAGTCCAATGGTGAGCTGTGGCGGCCCAACACGTTGGTCTGGGTCCATGATCCGATCATCGGCCTGGACCGCCAGGTGCTGATCGCCAAGGTGACCTATGCGCTGGACGACAAAGGCACCCTGAGCACGCTTGAAGTCGCGCCAGCGGCCAAGTTCGAACTCAACCCGACCGACCCCCAGCGCCTTGGGAACAAGGCCTGATCGGTCCTTCTCTACAGGTAATCCCTCATGAGTCTACTCACGCGGATACTGGCGCGCGGCACCCTGGTGCTCGCCAACTCCGCAGGCAGTTTGCAACGCCTGCAAATGCGCCTGCTGGCGGGCGAGATCCAGGATGACATGGAGCATTTCGAGGCCTACGGCTTTACCAGCCACCCCTTGCCTGGCGCCGAAGGCATTGCCGGCTTCATCGGCGGCGACCGCTCCCATGGGGTGATGCTGGTGCTTGGTGACCGGCGCTACCGCTTGCAGTCCCTGGCACCGGGCGAGGTGGCGCTGTACACCGACGAAGGTGACAAGGTTCACCTCAAGCGCGGACGTGTCATCGACATTGAAACCGCCACCTTGAACATCCGGGCCAGCACGGCAGTGAACATCGAGACGCCGGTGATCAACCAGAGCGGGCGCATTGTCTCGCAGGGTGATCAGGTCGCCGCCGGCATCAGCCAGGTGCAACACGTCCATGGCGGCGTCCAGGGTGGCAATGGCCAGACCGGGGTGCCGACATGATCGAACATGACGACCTTCACGCCAGCCTCAACCGCGCAGTGCTGATCAGCCTGTTCAGCTGGCGTCGCGCCGAGCCGGACGACCCGGTGGATGACGAGCAGCGCTATGGCTGGTGGGGCGACAGCTTCCCCGGTGTGGCCAATGACCGCATCGGTTCGCGGCTGTGGCTGCTGCAACGGGTGCGGCTGACCGAGCAGACCCGTCGCGACGCCGAATTCTATGCCCGCGAAGCGTTGCAGTGGCTGATCGATGACGGCCATTGCCGCGCTGTCGAGGTGCTCGGTGAGCGGGCCGGGATCAACCGCCTGAACCTGCGGACCACGCTGGTGCTCAACGATGGCGAGCGCCTGGACATCAACCTACAGGAAAGTTGGCAGGTGACTTATGCCCTTTGAAACCCCTGCATTACCGGTGCTGATCGAGCGCACCCGCAACGATCTGGCCAGCGCGGCATTGCGCCGCTCCGACGCACAGGTCCTGGCGCGCACCTTGAGTGGCGCGGCCTATGGCTTGTACGGCTACCTGGAGTGGATCGCCGAGCAGATCCTCCCCGACAGCGCTGACGAGCAGACCTTGGAGCGCATCGCCGCGTTGCGCCTCAAGCAACCTCGCAAGGCGGCGCAACGCGCCACTGGCAGCGTGAGCTTCAGCGCCGCAGCGGGCGCAGTGCTGGATGTCGACACACTGCTGCAAAGTGACGACGGCCGTAGCTATCGGGTCAGCGTGGCGAAAACCACCCAGGCCGGGATCAACCAGGTCCAGCTTGAGGCGCTTGAGGCCGGTGTACTGGGCAATGCCGAAGTCGGGCTGCAACTGTTTGCCGTGCAGCCGGTGCAGGGCGTCATGGGCACCTACACGGTGCTGGCGCCGGGGCTGCGCGGCGGCTTGGCTGCCGAGAGCCTGGAATCATTGCGCAGTCGGGTGATCCGCTCGTACCGGGTGATCCCCCACGGCGGCTCGGCAGACGATTACGAAACCTGGGCACTCGAGTGCGCCGGCATCACCCGCGCCTGGTGTCGGCGCAATTACCTGGGGCCGGGCACGGTCGGGGTCTTCGTCATGCGTGACGGGGATACCAACCCCTTGCCGGATGCCGGGCAACTGGCGGCCGTGAGCGCCTATATCGAGCCACTGCGCCCAGTGACGGCGCAGGTATTCGTGCTGGCTCCGGTGACTTTGCCGGTGGTCTATCGGCTGCGTCTGGCGCCCGACAGCAGTGTCGTGCGTGCGGCGGTAGAGGCGCAGCTGGCCGACCTGCACAACCGCGAGGCGGGGCTGGGCGAAAGCCTGCTGCTCAGCCATATCCACGAAGCCATCAGCGGGGCCGCTGGCGAGCTGGACCACCGCCTGGACTACCCGAGTACCGATGTGCCGGCTGCGGCCAACCAGTTGCTGACCTACGGAGGTTGCCAATGGCTGGCCTGAAGACTGCCGCGGACTACCACCAGCAACTGCGTGTCTTGCTCCCCAGTGGCCCGGCCTGGGACCCGGAACGGGTGCCGGAACTGGAGTCGGTGCTGGCGGGTGCAGCCGAGGTACTGGCGCGCATCGATGGACGCGCACAGGACCTGCTTTACGAGATGGACCCACTGACAGTCAGTGAACTGGTGCCGGATTGGGAGCGGGTGATGCAGCTGCCGGATGCCTGCATCGGGCCCAAGGCGGCGTTTGAGGACCGGCGCCTGGCGGTGCGTCAGCGCCTGATGGCTGTTGGCAGCCAGCAGATTGCCTATTACCTGGAGCTGGCGCGCGGTCAGGGCTATCCCAACCCCAGCGTTACCGAATACCAGGCGCCACGCTTTGGCCGGGCGCGATTCGGTCGCGATCACTTCGGTACCTGGCAGGTGCAGTTCATCTGGACGCTCAACACTGGCGGGCGTCAGCGCCTGGGTCGGCGTTGGGGCGCGAGCTACTGGGGGGAGCGTTTCGGCGTGAACCCGGGCAATGCCCTGGAGTGCCTGATTCGCCGTAGCGCACCGGCACACACGCGGGTGCGGATCAATTACGACTAGAGGAATGAAACGTGGATTATCCAAAAAGTGTCCCCAGTGTGGGGCTGGTGAACGGCAAGTTTGTCGATGAAAACCCTGCGACCGGGATGCCGGGGTCGTTGATTCCGGCGAGTTGGGGCAATGCGGTGACCGATGAACTGCTTAATGTCTTACGGGCTGCTGGCATTCAACCTGATGAGTCAGAAGACAACCAACTCATCACGGCATTGAACACCCTGTGTGACTTTTTGCGTCTGAAAAACAAGCCTACGACCCTGGAAGGCTATGGCATTAACGATGCCATCAGGAAAGGAGAGTATGGTCTTGGGGCAAACGCCATTGCGCCCTCGGACATTGATTCTATTGGCTTACCGGGTGGTTTCTATTCCTGGTCCGAAGGAAATACTAGCTTCAACAATTATGTAGGTTTGGTGAACATTCCTTATGTCGTGGCAGGGTACTCCGGGCAAATCGGGTTTCGGCAAGGCGACACTGAACCGTTAATTTATGTACGAGGGACAGAAACACCTGGGAAGTGGACGCCTACACGCAAGCTCTGGCACGACGGGAACCTTTCGCCGGCTACTCAAGCACAAGCAGAGGAGGGGGTAGATTCATCTACTTGGATGACTCCCCTCCGGGTTGCCCAGGCCATTCGCGGTGGAGGGGATGTCAGCAAGGCGATCAATGGGTACTTGGTACTACCACGCTCAATGGGAAGCCTGATCCTGCAATGGGGGCGAGTTGCGAATGCTGCTACAGGAGGTACCTGGACCCCTTTCCTTATCGCATTTCCGAATGCGGTCTTCACTGCGCTGTCGTCGGCCTACGGTAATGGCGCACCCGACCTGTTTGAAGGGTCCGAGATTTTTGATGTCACCACGTCGGGCTTCAGAATTGCCAACACGTCCAATGTGGGCGCGTCTTGGTTTGCGATCGGTCACTGATCAGGGGGTTTCATGAAACGCTATTACAGCAAATCTACTGGGTGCTGCTATCTCGAAGGCATTCACGATGAAATGCCACTTGATGTGAAAATCATCGATGAGGCTCGCTATGAGCGAGTCATTGCCAACCCTCCTGCAAACAAGGCGCGCGGACATGACGAGGAGGGCCTGCCTACACTGGTGGAACCCTTGCCACTGAGTCAGCAAGTGCTGGCGCAATTGGCGCGTAGATGGCGAGATGAAGAGCTAGGCCGTTACCTATGGCTGCGTGAGCGGCACCGAGACGAACAGGAGTTGGGGGGCAGAACCACGTTGACTGAATCACAGTACGCTCAGTTGATTGAGCTCTTGCAGAAACTACGTCAATGGCCGCAATCGGAAAACTTCCCTGTTGAAACTTCCCGACCATCTTCACCGGCGTGGTTAGTGCTGGCATCGGTGATCGAGCCGCCAACCCCTGAGCGGCAATGATGTAGTCGAGAGTGGATGCGTATATGGACATTACCGAAAGCATATTGCTGCAGATCCTCCCCAACGCCCGCCAACAAGCGGGCGTTTTCGTACCCGCGCTCAACGCCAGCATGCTGCGTTGGGAAATCGACAACCCCAAGCGAGTCGCCGCCTTCCTTGCCCAGATCGGCCACGAATCCGGCCAACTGCGCTACGTGAAGGAACTGGGCAACGAGCGCTACCTGGCACGCTACGACACCGGCACCCTGGCGGCGCGGCTGGGCAATACGCCTGACGCCGACGGCGACGGCCAACGCTACTGCGGCCGGGGCCTGATCCAGGTCACCGGGCGCAACAACTACCGGGCGTGCAGCATGGCGATGTTCGGCGACGAGCGCCTGCTGGAGCTGCCGCAACTGCTTGAGCAGCCACAGTGGGCCAGCGAGTCCGCCGCCTGGTTCTGGCAGTCACGCGGGCTCAATCAACTGGCGGATCGCGGTGAGTTCAACCGCATCACCCGCCATATCAACGGCGGCCTCAATGGCCTGGAAGATCGCCTGAAACTCTGGGCGCGAGCCCGCGAGGTGCTGTGTTGAACCGGCTCAAGGCCGCGTTGCTGCTGATGCTTCTATTGCTGAGCGCTGCGCTGACCTGGCAGGTCCAGGCCTGGCGCTTCGGCAAGCAGCTGGCGCAGCAGCAACAGGCCTACGCCGAGGAACGCCAGCAGCAGGCCGAGGCTGCCAGCGCTGAACTGCTCGGCGAACGCCAGCAACGCAAGGTGCTGGAACAACAGATCGCGGCCACCGACCAATCCCATTATCAGGAGCTTCTCGATGCCCAACAGGCTCAGGCTCGCCTGCGTGACCGGCTGGCTACTGCTGATCTGCGGCTGTCAGTCGTCCTTGCCGGCGACCGCGCAACCGACCTGCCTGCCACCCCCGGCCCCGGCGGCCTGGATCATGGCCCCGCACGCGCCCGACTTGACCCTGCGCATGCTCGACGAATTGTCGCCATCACCGATGCCGGTGACCAGGGACTGATCGCCCTGCGTGCCTGTCAGGCCTATATCCGCGCGCTGATGCCCTGAGCTTCCGGCATCGGCGCAGCAACACCGATTTTTGCTTCAACAAACCCATTGAGGGCGGCCATAAGGCCACAGCCCTCAGTTAACTGTGCTTCAACGTTAAGGATGATGTAATGACTGAGAAAAATATTATTGTCGACCGTGGTATTCCGCCTTCCGGTAGCAGCACTGGTGCTGGTGGCGGTGCGGGTGGCATCTTCGGCGGCTTCTGGGGCAGCACCGACATGAGCACCATGGTGGGCTCGGTGGTGGTCTCGGTTGACGGTGTGAGCAAGCCGGATGGCCCGGCGCTCAACGCTGCGGCGATGATCACCTCGGTGGCGGTGGAGTCGGTGCTGTCGGGTGACGGCTGGCCGAGCATGGATGCCTACCACGACCTCGGTGTGGGCGTGTGGGGCGTGCTGCCTTACCAGATCCTCGAAGTGCGTGACGAACTGCGCGGCACATTCATCGTCAAGGAACGCAACCTGCCCAACACCCTCGACGCCGAGCAGCGTGCGGGCGAAGCGGCTGCTGGCAGCACCGCTGCACTGAGCCAGTCGGAGAAAATCAAACGCACCATGGATGTCATCAAAGGGATGATGGCCAAGCGTAACGAGCTGATCAAATTCAACCGCGGGCTGCTGTCCACTTCGCCAGGCACCGACTTGCTCGAACGTGATATCAACAAGATGGTTTCCGACCTGAGACCCCTCAGCGAAGACAACATCCCGGGGGCGATCAACCAGGTACTGAACGTGATGACGGCGGGCTTGAGCCTGCACGTCGACCTGACCAGCAACCAGATGCTGCAGGCGAAACTCGACGCGTTGCAGCCGCAATATGACGCGGCAGCCAGCCAGGAAGCCTACATCAGCAACCTGGCCTTTGCCGCCGACGTCGGCAAGGAGGTTTCCACCCGCTTTGGCGCGCAGATGGGCCAGGCGGCGAAGGATCTGCAGCAGAATATTTCCGGCAAGACCGTCAAGAGCTACGATCAGGCCCTGCAGACCTTTGACAAGCTGGTGCAGAACCCTGGCTTCAAGGTGAACCAGAAGGATACTGCGGCCATTACCCAGGCCCTCAGGGCGTTGGATGTGGCAACCTATGCCGACAATGCGCAGCGCCTGGGCAAGGCCTTCGGCGTGACGGGCAAGGTAGTGCAGGCGGTCGGCCTGGGTCAGAAGGCCGCAGACGGCTTTGCAACCGGTGACTGGAAGCCGTTCATGCTGGAGCTGCAAGCCGTTGTCGTCAGCACCGCAGTCGGCGCTGCCGCCGGTGCGCTGCTGGGTGCCGGCCTGGCCCTGGTGCTGGCTCCCGGCTTGGCCGTGGGTGCAGGTATCATTGCCACCGGGGTGATTCTGGCCGCAGTGTCTTCCTTCATCAATGCTGCCGCCATGGAGTCCCTCAACGGGATGGTGCTCAACGCCATCAGTAACTGATCTTAAGGACGCCGGGGGTCGCTAGCGCTGTTGGCGCCCCTGGCAAGCCGACGGATTGGCAAAACGAAGGATCAACGCTGTGAAGACTGCCCGGCCCCAAGCGGCCCACCTGCATATCCCCTACCTGCTGATTGCGTGCAGCCTGTTGCCGCTGTTCGTCCTGGCAGGGCTGGTGCCGGCCGAGGCGCAGGGCGGCTTCTATGTTGATCTGGAGCGGTTCATCGACCGTCATTTGTTCGGCCAGGTGGGGATCTGGTCGTCGATGTTCCCGTTGACAGCCAAGGTGATCGGCAACTACATCGCCTTGGCTGCACCGATTTTTTCTTTGTGGGTAACGATCTGCATCATGAGGCGATCGTTGCTGCAACCCGTGCCACCTGCCCCGGTCTCCCTCGCCAGATACGCGTGGATTGCGCTGGGCTGTGTGCTGCTGGATGCTTTTCTTATCTACCAGAATTATTTTACGTTCACCGATTTTGCTACGCAGTCCCGCCAGTACCGCTTCTTCGGGGTTAACGTGGTGTTCTTCCCTGTGCTCGGGACGCTGATGCTGTTGGCGTTCTATGTGATGGCATTTCTTAGTTACAACCTGCTGTTTCGCTACCCGCGCGATACGCTGGCGCAGCGCAAGCGTGCGCATTGACCCAGGAGTTTGGCATGGACCCGATCACTGTTCTTTCCGCCCGTCTGGGCGAACACCTGCGCCGTTTCAACGCGCAGGTCAGCACCGCCGAATCCTGCACCGGCGGCGGCATAGCCGAAGCCATCACCCGCGTGCCGGGCAGTTCGGCCTGGTTCGAGGCCGGCTACGTGACCTATTCCAATGCACAGAAGACCCGCCAGTTGAATGTGCCGCACAGCCTGTTCGCCGAGGTGGGGGCCGTCAGCCAGGAAGTGGTCGAAGCCATGGTGCGGGGCGCCCAGGCAGCCAGCGCCGCACGTTTTGCCGTGGCGGTGAGCGGGGTGGCCGGGCCGGACGGCGGTTCGCCGGCCAAACCGGTGGGCACCGTGTGGCTGGCCTGGGCCGATGGCAAGCACGTGATCAGCGAGCGACGGCACTTCGACGGTGACCGTGATGCCGTGCGCCGACAAACGGTAATCGCCGCGCTAGAGGGCTTGTTACAGCTTGGTGCAGAGTAAATCGCTAAACGGGGGTAGGCGGAAACAAAACCCTGTGGAATAATACTGGCTACTTATACAGGTGTTCTGGCCGTCAGGCCCTATCGATTACGTGAGGACTTCAATGGACGACAACAAGAAGCGTGCCTTGGCTGCGGCCCTGGGGCAAATCGAACGTCAATTCGGTAAAGGCGCGGTCATGCGCATGGGCGACCACGAGCGCCAAGCGATCCCTGCTATCTCCACCGGCTCCCTGGGGCTGGACATTGCCCTGGGCATTGGCGGTCTGCCACGCGGCCGTATCGTTGAAATCTACGGCCCTGAGTCGTCCGGTAAAACCACGCTGACCCTGTCGGTCATTGCCCAGGCGCAAAAAATGGGCGCCACCTGTGCGTTCGTCGACGCCGAGCACGCCCTGGACCCAGAGTACGCCGGCAAGCTGGGCGTCAACGTTGACGACCTGCTGGTCTCGCAGCCGGACACCGGCGAGCAGGCCCTGGAAATCACCGACATGCTGGTGCGTTCCAATGCCGTTGACGTGATCATCGTCGACTCCGTGGCCGCCCTGGTACCCAAAGCCGAGATCGAAGGCGAAATGGGTGACATGCACGTGGGCCTGCAAGCCCGCCTGATGTCCCAGGCACTGCGTAAAATCACCGGTAACATCAAGAACGCCAACTGCCTGGTGATCTTCATCAACCAGATCCGCATGAAGATCGGCGTGATGTTCGGTAGCCCGGAAACCACCACCGGTGGTAACGCGCTGAAGTTCTACGCCTCGGTGCGTCTGGACATCCGCCGTACCGGCGCGGTGAAGGAAGGCGACGAAGTGGTCGGCAGCGAAACCCGCGTCAAGGTCGTCAAGAACAAGGTTGCACCGCCATTCCGTCAGGCTGAATTCCAGATCCTCTACGGCAAGGGTATCTACCTTAACGGCGAGATCATCGACCTGGGTGTGCTGCACGGCTTCCTCGAAAAAGCGGGCGCTTGGTACAGCTACCAGGGCAGCAAGATCGGCCAGGGTAAAGCCAACTCCGCCAAGTTCCTCCAGGACAACCCGGAAATCGGCGCTGCCCTCGAGAAGCAAATCCGCGACAAGTTGCTGAACGCGGCTGCTGCCGATGCTGCTGGCAAGGCCGCTGCGGTGAAAGAAGCCGACGAGCCAGTTGACGCCGACTACTGATCCTGCTGATGTCCGCAATACTCGATACCCCCGTCGCCGTAAGGCGGACAGCCATGGACCTGCTCGCGCGACGCGAGCATGGTCGTGTCGAGCTGACGCGTAAACTGCGTCAGCGCGGCGCTGCGGATGAACTCATCGAACAGCAACTCGACCGTTTGACGGAAGAGGGGCTGCTCAGTGAGGCCCGTTACCTGGAGAGCTTCATCAGTTACCGCTCACGTTCTGGCTATGGCCCTTCGCGGATCCGTGAAGAGCTGGGCCAGCGTGGCTTGCAGCGCAGCGATATCGAGCAGGCCCTGCGCGAAGCCGATGTCGACTGGCGAGCCAACTTGCAGGATGTCTGGCAACGCAAGTTCGCCGGGCAACTGCCCACCGACCCGCGCACCCGCGCACAGCAAACCCGTTTTCTGGTCTACCGTGGGTTTTCCATGGAGATGGTCGGCCGCCTGTTGAGCGGCCGGGGCCTGGATGACTGAAGACAGGTTCGCCTGACCCGAAGCGGGGCAGGCGCTTTCCGTCCTTTCTTAGCTGAGCTTGATCGCTTCCCGTGCCCGTTGCGTGGTCTGGGAAGGGTGTAGCTGTGGGCGTGCCCAATTTTCCGGCAGGTTGATGAAGTCCACCAGTTCGCGCAGGCGCCCCTGGTCGCGCCCGTTGAAAGCGAAGGCCAGGCGGTGCAGGTGGCTGAAGCGCGGCTCATCCTGTTCGGCACCGGTGTAACGGTGCTGGTGGAACTGCCCGCTCAGGCGCAGATCGGCAAAACCGTCCTGGATATCCAGTAGCGCCGCTTCGCTCAGTGGGTGGTGCAAGCGAATCACGAACTGGTTTTTCAGCCAGCGGCTGGAGTGGTAGTTGCTGTAGAACTGGTTGATCTCCGCCACCGCCTCATCGGCGCTGTACACCAGGCGCAGCAACTTCATGTCGCTGGGCAGGATGTAGCGGTTTTCTTCCAGTTGCCGGGTGATGAAGTTCAGCGCGTCCTGCCAGAAGGTGCCGCCCGGGGCATCGAGCAAGACCACTGGCACCAGCGGGCTCTTGCCGGTCTGGATCAGCGTCAGCACCTCCAGGGCTTCGTCCAGGGTGCCAAAGCCGCCCGGGCAGAGCACCAGCGCATCGGCCTCCTTGACGAAGAACAGCTTGCGGATGAAGAAGAAGTGGAACGGCAGCAGCTTGTCGGTGCCATCGACGGTGGCGTTGGCGTGTTGCTCGAAGGGCAGGGTGATGTTGAAGCCCAGGCTGTGTTCGACCCCAGCGCCCTCATGCGCGGCGGCCATGATGCCGCCACCGGCACCGGTGATCACCATCAGGTCGGAGCGCGCCAGTGTCGCGCCCAGCTCACGGGCCAGGGCATACATGGGGTGCTCGAAAGGCGTACGGGCCGAGCCGAATACGGTGACTTTGCGCCGGCCCGCATACTGTTGCAGCACACGGAAGGCGTGATCGAGTTCGCGCAAGGCCTGGAGGGTGATTTTTGCGTTCCAGCGGTTGCTGTCGTCGTGCGCCATACGCAGTACGGTCAGCATCATGTCCCGATACAGCGGCAGGTTGGGGCTGTCCGGGGCGACCAGTTGCAGCTGTGCGTCGATGTGGCTCAGGTCAATCTCGTGGTGGTTGAAATGGCTGGCGAGCAGCTCGTTCGGTTGGTAAGGCATGCAAGTCTCCTTCTGCAGCAAAACCTCTGACCAGGTCGATCATCAACCTGGCCGCGACACCAGGGTGTCGCCGGCTGCGCAGGCCGACATCCAGCGTCCGGCCGTGCAGTGGACCTTTGAAGGTCTCGAAGCAGCGATAGTCAGTCCGTCAATAAATAAAGGTCTTCGCTTTCAATCTAGACCCTGCCGGGTGTTTATGCCGAATCGATCATGTGCCCATAAATTCATGACAGGCAATGGGTTTATTCGATTCTGCGCGGCAGGGGCGCCGCTCGTCAGGTGGGATCCAATCTTTGCCGCAGTCTGATTAACTGAACATCAGGCGCACTGGGTACCGCGCAGGGAGGCCGCTTATGCAACGGTTGAGTCTTGAAGTGGATGTGCAGCTGTATCGAATGCTGCAAAGCGCGGCGCAGGCCAACAACCTGAGCGTCGAGGAGGAGTGCATGCGCCGTCTTCAGGGCGGGGAACGGCGCTCACGCTATATTCAGGCGCTGGTCGCCGAACTGCGCGCCGATGAGGAACAACGGCGCGCCAGCGAGCAGTGCTGCTAGCCCATCACTTTTGCAGTTTCAGGCCACAGCTGGCGGCGTTGAAGGCCTGCTCGCCCACGGCGCGGTTGGTCTTGTATTCGGTAAAGCGATAAGTCAGCACCGCGCCCTTGGCCAGCAACTGGCGGTAGCCGGTGTTCTTGCACACGCTGGCGCCCAGTTGGTCACGGACCTTTTCTGGGTTGGCTTGCATCTGCTGCGCATGGCTCGCGCGCACGCTCAGGTGGTTGATCAACTGACTGCCTTCAACGGTATAGCCTTGGTCGAGAATGTCTTCGTTGATCGCCCGCGGCGTGCCCACGCTACTTTCCTTGGCGACTTTTTCCAGTGCCTTGGTCAGCTCGAAGTCCTTGAGCGACGCGGCGTTTGCGGCCAGGGGCAGGGCGAGCAGCAGGCCCAGGGTTGGAGCGATGAAACGCAGCATGTGTATCTCCTGATTCGGTAACTGGCGCTTTGACCGGCAATTGCGCGTGGTGTTCCGTCCTGCGCGTGGCGGGCTGCCAGCAGGTGTCGATAGGCCGAGGATTATAGGGGAGGAGGCTCAACGCCTGCACGGCAAAACGTCCGGGAGCAGGGCAGCCTCTGATAAACTGCGCGGCTTTCACCTTGCCGAGTCCGTGCAGTGTCCCTGGTTTTTTGCCCGCGTCACCCCCTGTCATGAGCCATGCCGTCTCGCGCCTGCGCGCCGAGCGCCTGGTGCGCAGTGTCAAACCCTTTGTGGCCCGTGGCTCACGGGCACCGCGCTGCCCTGAGTGCCGGGTGATCGACAACTATTGCCTGTGCGCCTGGCGTCCGCGGGTAGCGGCCGAGTCGGCCATGTGCCTGCTGATGCACGACACCGAGCCGCTCAAGCCGACCAACACCGGCTGGTTGATTGCCGATGCCATCGCCGATACCTGGGCTTTCAACTGGCAGCGCACCGAAGTGGATGCGCAGTTGCTGGCGCTGCTGGACGATCCGCAGTGGCAGCCATACCTGGTATTCCCCGGCGAGTTCGTCGAACCGCAGCGGGTGATGACCGAGGTGCCGCACGCCCCTGGCAAGCGCCCGTTGTTCATCCTGCTGGATGCAACCTGGACCGAAGCGCGCAAGATGTTCCGCAAGAGCCCGTACCTGAACCGTTTCCCGGTGTTGAGCCTGCAACCGGAGCAGATCTCGCGCTACCGTCTGCGCCGCTCTAAGCGCGATGACCACTTCTGCACCGCCGAGGTGGCCGCCATGTGCCTGGAACTGGCCGGCGATCAGCGCGCGGCAGAGGCGCTGAATGCCTACTTCGACGTATTCAGTACGCATTACCTGGGGGCCAAGTTCAAACTGCCGCTGGACGAACAGGATGACGTGCATCAACGCCTAAGACCCTTCCTATAGTACAAGGGGCAAATACCTTACTTTGCGTCATAATGTGTACCCCGCTCGGCGTCAGTTCCTCTCTGACGCCTGCACAGAACAGGATCACTAGATCGATGGCCGCATACGAAATCCTGATTGCCGATGACCACCCGCTGTTTCGCAGCGCGTTGCGTAAGGCTGTCACCTTGGGCCTGGGCCCGGATGTCCGTCTGGTTGAAGTCGCCAGCATCGCTGAACTGGAAACACGCCTGGCTGAAAAGGCTGACTGGGACCTGGTCCTGTTGGACCTGAACATGCCGGGCGCCTATGGTTTCTCTGGCCTGGTGTTGCTGCGCGGGCAATATCCGCAGATCCCGGTGGTGATGGTCTCGGCGCAGGAAGAAGCGGCGGTGGTGGTGAAGTCCCGCGAGTTCGGCGCCAGTGGCTTCATTCCCAAGTCCAGCCCACTGGAGAAAATCCAAGAGGCGGTGAAGCTGGTCCTTGACGGTGAAGTCTGGTGGCCGCCGCAGGCGTTCGAGAAGGTCGACGTTTCGCCGGAAGCCAAGGCCGCCAGCGAAGGCCTGGCCAGCCTGACGCCACAACAGTTTCGGGTACTGACCATGGTCTGCGAGGGTTTGCTGAACAAGCAGATCGCCTACGAGCTGAGTGTCTCGGAAGCAACCATCAAGGCCCATGTGACGGCGATCTTCCGCAAGCTGGGAGTGCGTACGCGGACGCAGGCGGCGTTGCTGCTGCAACAACTTGAATCGGTTTCTGCCGGTTAAGGCCACAGGCCTTCACGGTTTTTTTACCCGCGGTGCACTAGCCTGCACCGCTCTTCCTGGCTGAAGTTAATTTATATGTCTCCTTTCAAGGGCCAGACCGGCCTCAAGCGTGTCTTCAATGCGGCGGGTTATTCCTTCGATGGCCTGCGCGCCGCCTTTACCGGCGAGGCCGCGTTCCGCCAGCTGGTGCTGATGAACGTGATCCTGGTACCGATCGCCTTCTGGCTGGATGTAAGCCGTGCCGAACGGGCCATCCTGATTGCCGTGTGCCTGCTGGGGCTGATCGTCGAACTGCTCAACTCGGCCGTCGAAGCGGCCATCGACCGGATATCCCTCGACCGCCACCCGCTGTCGAAAAACGCCAAGGACATGGGCAGTGCCGCCCAGTTCGTGGCGTTGAGCATGGTGGCGATCACCTGGGCGGTGATCCTGCTCTAGGCAATCGACGGCAGGACGATCTCGTCGCTGCGGCTGACCCCGGCAGTGAAGCTGCGGCACAGTTCGAGAAACTCGCGCATGGCCGAGGTCTGGTACTTCTGCTTGTGCCAGATGAAGTAGAACTGCCGGGCCAGGTCCAGCTCAGGGGTTTCCAGTGCGACCAGGCTGCCGCGACGGAATGCGTCGCGCAGCGCCAGGCGCGAGATGCAGCCGATCCCCAACCCGGATTCCACCGCGCGCTTGATCGCCTCGGTATGTTCCAGCTCCAGGCGAATGTTCAGCGAACTGCGGTGATGACGCATGGCCTGGTCGAAGGTCAGGCGGGTGCCCGAACCCTGTTCACGCAGGATCCACGCCTCCCGGGTGAGTTCGTCGAGGCTGGCGTGGCCACGTTGCGCCAGCGGGTGTTGCGGCGCGCAGAACACCACCAGTTCATCCTCGACCCATGGCTGGACTTCCAGGCTGGGGTGGTTGCAATCACCTTCGATTAGACCCAGATCAATTTCGTAATGCGCCACTTGTTGCACGATATGCGCAGTGTTCTGCACATGCAGCTTGACCTGGCTTTCCGGGTGCACCTGCATGAAGCTGCCAATCAGCAGCGTGGCCAGGTAGTTGCCGATGGTCAGGGTGGCGCCCACCGCCAGGGAGCCGAAACCGGACTTGCCGTTGAGCAGGTCTTCGATTTCCTTGGCCTGGTCGAGCAGCGCCACCGCCTGGGGCAGCAGTTGATGGCCCAGGGCATTGAGGCTCAGGCGCTTTCCGGCGCGGTCGAACAATTGGCAGCTCGATTGCCGCTCAAGTTCAGTGATGGAAGTACTGGCCGCCGATTGCGATAACGCCAGTATCCCAGCGGCCCGAGAGACGCTTTGGTGCTGGGCGACGGCGACGAAGACCTGAAGCTGACGAAGTGTAAATCGCATATCTATATAACCGATAAGACATATCTTGATAATTCATTTAACAGATATTGTCGCTCGCACTAGACTATCGCGCAATCGCGCTCTAGGTTTAGCGCTGCGTTTTATTTCAGGAGCCCGTACATGAGCAACATGAACCACGAACGTGTCCTCAGTGTTCACCACTGGAACGACACCCTGTTCAGCTTCAAGTGCACCCGCGATCCGGGCCTGCGCTTCGAGAACGGTCAGTTCGTGATGATCGGCCTGCAACAGCCCAACGGCCGGCCGCTCATGCGTGCCTACTCGATTGCCAGCCCGAACTGGGAAGAGCATCTGGAGTTCTTCAGCATCAAGGTGCAGGACGGCCCGCTGACCTCGCAGCTGCAGCACCTGAAGGAAGGCGACGAGATCATCATCAGCAAGAAGCCTACCGGCACGCTGGTGCTGGACGACCTCAACCCGGGCAAGCACCTGTACCTGCTGAGCACCGGCACTGGCCTGGCGCCGTTCATGAGCGTCATCCAGGACCCGGAAACCTACGAGCGTTTCGAGAAGGTGATCCTGGTTCACGGCGTACGTTATGTGAACGAAGTCGCCTACCGCGAGTTCATCACCGAGCACCTGCCGCAGAACGAGTTCTTCGGTGAGTCGCTGCGTGAGAAGCTGATCTACTACCCAACCGTGACCCGCGAGCCGTTCGAAAACCAGGGCCGTCTGACCGACCTGATGCGCAGCGGCAAGTTGTTCAGCGACATCGGCCTGCCGCCGATCAACCCGCAGGACGACCGCGCGATGATCTGCGGTAGCCCGAGCATGCTCGACGAGACCAGCGAAGTGCTTGATAGCTTCGGCCTGAAGATCTCGGCACGTATGCGCGAGCCGGGTGATTACCTGATCGAGCGTGCATTCGTCGAGAAGTGATTGGCCCGTAGCCAATAAAAAACGCAGGCCTAGGCCTGCGTTTTTTTATGCCTGCCTGCGATGAGGCCCTAAAGGTCCTGCACAACCTCCAGCACCCGGATGCGGTCCGGTTGCGGATAGTGCCAGCGCACCTGCACGTCCCAGAACTTCACCCCATACACCCGCTCTGCGGGTGGCACCTGGTAGGCCGGGCGCGGGTCTTGAGCCAGGCACTGCTCGATCAGCTCGACCAGCGGCTCACCAAGGCGCAAGGCGTGCTCGTGGGCCTGGGGCAGGGCGGTATCAGCCCAGGCCACCGCAATCGCCTCAGGCGGCGCGCTGGCCATCTGGTTGACCGCAGCGGCGACACTGTCGGCATAGGGCACATACGGCTTGATATCCAGCACCGGTGTGCCATCGAGCAAGTCGATGCCCGACAGCCACAACCGGCCAGCCTCGACCTTCTCCAGCCGTACCACGGACTGGCCAATGCCATTGGGCCGATGCGTCGCGCGGGTAGCGAAGACCCCCATCGAGGTATTGCCGCCAAGGCGCGGCGGGCGCACCTTCAGCCGTGGCTTGTCTTCCAGGGCCTGATGGAACAGGAACAGCAGCCATACATGGCTGACCTGTTCCAACCCTGCCACCGCCTCACCCTGATCGAAGGGCGGCACCAGCTCCAGCACACCACGGGCGGCCGGGGCCAGGTGTGGCTGGCGGGGAATGGCGAACTTCTCCTTGAAGCAGGAGCGCACATAGCCGACGGGCGAGACGTTGTACGACATGCCGGGTTCAGCCACGCACTCGCAGGGCCAGGCCCTTGAGGAAGTTGCGCAGCAGCTGGTCGCCGCAGGCGCGGTAGTTGCTGTGGCCGAACTTGCGGAACAGGGCGCTCAGCTCAGGCTTGGACACCGGGAAGTCAGCCGCCTTGAGGATGTCATGCAGGTCGTCTTCCTTGAGCTCGAAGGCCACGCGCAGCTTTTTCAGCACGATGTTGTTGGTCACCGGCAGCTCGATTGGCAGCGCAGGACGGCTGTCGTCCTTGCCACGCTTGAAGATCACCAGGCCGTCGAGGAAGTGGGCGATGACCTCATCCGGGCAGCGTACGAAACCTTCTTCGTCTTCTTTCTTCATGTAGCTGGAGATTTCTGCATCACCGACTTCAAAGCCGTTGCTGCGGGTGATCTGGGCCAGCTTGGTGTCGCTGATGTCCAGCATGTAGCGCAGGCTGCGCAGTACGTCGTTGTGAATCATGAAAGCAATCCTGATCGGGGGCTTCGCCTGAGTGGCGAGGCCTAGAATTTTTCTTTGCTGGCGAGGTAGCGCCATTGGCCGGCGGGCAGCTTGCTCATGGCCACACCGCCCAGGCGGATGCGGCGCATGCTGACCATGCTCAGGCCAACGCTGGTGCACAGCAGCTTGATCAAGCCGGGGGCCGGGTTTTTGACCACCAGGCGCAAGCGGGTTTCGTTCTGCCAGCTGGCCTTGACCTTGGGCAGTTCTTTGCCTTTCCAGGTGAAGCCGCGGTTCAGGCGCTCCAGGCCATGGTCAATGATGTCGCCACTGACTTCGACGACATATTCCTGTTCAAGCTTGGCCAGGTCGGAGGTGATCTTGCGCTGGACGCTCCAGTCCTGGGTGTAGATCTGCAGGCCGCTGGCACCTTGTTGCAGCTCGGCGACACAGGTCAGCCGGGCGAAGTGGCCCTTGAGTGCACGGTACCCTTCAGCGTGGGCCTCGGAGAGGCTCTGCGGGGTCATGCTCAGGCGCCCGCTTTCGCTGTCCTGGTCGGCCAGTTGGTGCAGCAGCAGGGTGACCGCTTGCGCCGGCTCGGCCTTGGCGCCGGGCAGCAGCACGACAGGTTGGTCTTCAACCTTGAACTGCGGCTCGTCGATGACCTCGCCCGCCACGGTTACCCAGCCGCCTTCGATATAGAGTTCGGCCTCGCGTCGGGAGCAGCCGACCAGTTCGATAAGGCGTTTGGAAAGACGAATGGGTTCAGACATGACGGTTGCCGTGGCACTGGGAAAGGCGCCCATTGTACCCGCCTGAGCCGGGTTAAGCCCGGCTACATTTGCCCGAAACGGCCCTCGCGGGCAATTTCGGAAGCAACTGACAGCGTCTGTCAGCCGGTTTGCGCAGATTGTGTGCGAACTCTCCTCAGATGCAGTAACGGATAGGGTTGGCCCATGCCGTCCTTTTCCGTGCGGCCGTACACCTCAAAGCCCTGCTTGAGGTAGAAGCCCAGTGCCTGCGGGTTCTGTTCGTTGACGTCGAGCTGCTCGGCGTTCAGGTGTTCGATGGCGTAGTGCAGCAGGCGTTTGCCGATACCCTGGCCGCGGTGCGCCGGGTCGATGAAGAGCATTTCCACGCGCCCGGCGGCAACCCCGGCAAAGCCGGTAATCCGCTGTCGGCTGTCTTTGCAGCAGATCAGCATCACCGCATCCAGGTACTGGTCGCGGACCAGCTCGCGCAACAGGCAGATGTAGCTGTCGGGGAGGAAATCATGGGTGGCGCGTACCGAGGCTTCCCAGACGCGGACCAGCTCCGGGTAGTCGTTGACGCGGGGTGTCTGCACGGTCGAAAGCGTGCGCATTGCGGTCGTCTCCAAGGGCAGTAAGAGGAAACGATAGTTGCAAAAAAAAGCCCCGCCATGGTGGCAGGGCTTTATTTCACGGGGAGCCGATCAGATCGGTTCGGCCCACATGTCGTACTCGTCGGCATCCACTACACGGCAGCGGACTTTGTCGCCCGGCTTGAAGCCGTGGTCGCCATCGATGAACACGCTGCCGTCGATTTCCGGGGCATCGAAGAAGCTGCGTCCAACCGAACCCTGCTCTTCGACTTCGTCGATCAGCACTTCGATTTCCTTGCCGATGCGCAGTTGCAGGCGCGCGGTACTGATGGCCTGCTGGTGGGCCATGAAGCGGTCCCAGCGGTCCTGCTTGATGTCGTCCGGGACTTCGTCCAGGCCCAGGTCGTTGGCCGGGGCGCCTTCAACCGGCGAGTACTGGAAGCAGCCGACGCGGTCAAGCTGGGCTTCAGTCAGCCAGTCGAGCAGGTACAGGAAGTCTTCTTCGGTTTCGCCGGGGAAGCCGACGATGAAGGTCGAACGGATGATCAGCTCCGGGCACTGCTCGCGCCATTTCTTGATGCGCGCCAGGGTACGGTCTTCGAAGGCCGGGCGTTTCATCGCCTTGAGCACTTTCGGGCTGGCGTGCTGGAACGGGATGTCCAGGTACGGCAGGATCTTGCCGGCGGCCATCAGCGGGATGATGTCGTCGACGTTCGGGTACGGGTAGACGTAGTGCAGGCGCACCCAGGCGCCCAGGCTGCTGAGCGCTTCGCACAGTTCGAGCATGCGCGTCTTGACCGGGCGGCCGTTCCAGAAGTCGGTCTTGTACTTGACGTCGACGCCGTAGGCGCTGGTGTCCTGGGAGATCACCAGGATCTCCTTGACGCCGGCCTTGACCAGGCGCTCGGCTTCGCTGAGCACCTCACCGACTGGGCGGCTGACCAGCTTGCCGCGCATCGACGGGATGATGCAGAAGCTGCAGCTGTGGTTGCAGCCTTCGGAGATCTTCAGGTAGGCGTAGTGGCGCGGGGTCAGCTTGATGCCTTGTGGCGGCACCAGGTCGATCAGCGGGTTGTGGTCCTGGCGCGGCGGCACCACTTGGTGCACGGCGTTGACCACCTGCTCGTACTGCTGCGGGCCGGTAACGGCCAGCACGCTTGGGTGCACGTCGCGGATGTTGCCTTCTTCGACGCCCATGCAGCCGGTGACGATGACCTTGCCGTTTTCCTTGATCGCTTCGCCGATGACTTCCAGCGATTCGGCCTTGGCGCTATCGATGAAGCCGCAGGTGTTGACCACCACCACGTCAGCGTCCTGATAGGTGGGCACGACTTCATAGCCTTCCATGCGCAGCTGGGTCAGGATGCGCTCGGAATCGACCAGGGCTTTTGGGCAACCCAGGGAGACGAAGCCGACCTTTGGCGCGGCGGGCGTGGCGGTGGTGGACATGGCTAACCTCGGTATAGAGGGCTGCATAACACGCAAAGGTGGCAACCCTGACGGGCGCTTTGGGCGCCTCTGATCAAAAAGTGCGCAATTCTATCGACCGACAACGCACTTGACTAGCAGAAATACGACGAACGCTGCGCTATGCTTCGCGCCATTGCGCCCGTGCAGATAAACGGTACGGACGGCAGGGCTGGCCGGTAGCGGAAATGATAGCGCCTGGCGTGAATTTCACCGGCCTCAGGGTCATGGTTGCGGGAGTGTTTGATGGTGCAGGCAAGCAGTCAGGCTGACACCGGGCATTCGGCGGCAAAACCGCTGGGGTTGCTGGTGGCTGCGGTCGGGGTGGTGTACGGCGATATCGGCACCAGCCCTTTGTATACCCTCAAGGAAGTCTTTTCCGGCGGGTACGGGGTGCCGGTCAACCATGATGGCGTGCTGGGTATCCTGGCGCTGATCCTGTGGTCGCTGATCTGGGTCGTCTCGATCAAGTACGTGCTGTTCATCCTGCGTGCCGACAACCAAGGCGAGGGCGGCATCATGGCACTGACCGCGCTGGCCTCGCGGGCGGCGTCCCCCTATCCGAAGCTGCGTGTGGTGCTGATTGTGCTTGGCCTGTTCGGGGCGGCGCTGTTCTATGGCGACAGCATGATCACCCCCGCCATCTCGGTGCTCTCGGCGGTGGAGGGGATGCAACTGGCGTTCGATGGCATTGACCATTGGGTGGTGCCGGTGGCGCTGGTGGTGCTGGTCGGGTTGTTCCTGATTCAGCGCCACGGTACCGCGCGTATCGGCACGCTGTTCGGGCCGGTGATGGTGGCCTGGTTCCTGGTGCTGGCGGCCTTGGGGGTACACGGCATCCTGCAGCGCCCTGAGGTGCTGCAGGCGTTCAATCCGGTCTGGGCGGTGCGCTTCTTCATCGTGCACCCGGGCATGGGCGTGGCGATTCTCGGCGCGGTGGTGCTGGCACTGACCGGTGCCGAGGCGCTGTATGCCGACATGGGGCATTTTGGCCGCAAGCCGATTGCCCGGGCCTGGTTTGCCCTGGTGCTGCCGGCGCTGGTGCTCAACTACTTCGGCCAGGGTGCATTGCTGCTGGAAAACCCGGAGGCCGCGCGCAACCCGTTCTACCTGCTGGCGCCAAGCTGGGCGCTGGTGCCGTTGGTCGGTTTGGCCACCCTGGCCACGGTGATTGCCTCCCAGGCGGTGATCTCCGGGGCCTTCTCCCTGACCCGCCAGGCGATTCAGCTGGGCTATGTGCCGCGCATGCAGATCCAGCACACCTCCAGTGAGGAGCAGGGGCAGATTTACATCGGTGCGGTGAACTGGTTGCTGATGGTCGGGGTGATCCTGCTGGTGCTGGGCTTCGAGTCCTCCGGGGCCCTCGCCTCTGCGTACGGTGTGGCGGTGACCGGCACCATGTTGATTACCACCTTGCTGGTATCGGCGGTGATGCTGCTGTTGTGGAAGTGGCCGCCGCTGCTGGCGGTGCCGGTGTTGCTGGGCTTCTTGCTGGTGGACAGCCTGTTCTTTGCCGCCAACGTGCCAAAAGTGGTGCAGGGCGGCGCCTTCCCGGTGCTGGCGGGGATTGCCCTGTTCGTGCTGATGACCACCTGGAAGCGTGGCAAGCAGATCCTTGTGGAGCGTCTGGATGAGGGCAGCCTGCCGTTGCCGATTTTCATCGGCAGCATTCGCGTGCAGCCACCGCACCGGGTGGAGGGCACGGCGGTGTTCCTGACCGCGCGCCAGGACGCGGTGCCCCATGCGCTGTTGCACAACATGCTGCACAACCAGGTGCTGCACAAGCAGGTGGTGTTGCTCACGGTGGTCAGCGAGGACACGCCGCGGGTACCGGTGCAGCGGCGGTTCGAGGTGGAAGGCTATGGTGACGGCTTCTACCGGGTGGTGCTGCATTTTGGCTTCATGGACGAGCCCGACGTGCCGGCCGCGCTGAAGCTGTGCCACCTGGATGAACTGGATTTCAGCCCGATGCGTACCACCTATTTCCTCAGTCGGGAGACGGTGATTGCTTCACGGCTTGAGGGGATGTCGCGTTGGCGTGGGGGGCTGTTCGCCTTCATGCTGAAGAATGCCAACGGGACGTTGCGCTTCTTCAACCTGCCGCTGAATCGGGTGATCGAGCTGGGGACGCAGGTGGAGATCTGAGGAGGGATCCACAGGTAAATCAAGCTGGAATGGCGTGATCACCTGTGGGTGCATTGGTCTTGCGCGTCTATTTGTAGATACCGTCTTGC
>NZ_JAMDGY010000015.1 GCF_028656955.1 Pseudomonas fontis | reverse complement strand
GTGGGGGCGGGCGTTGTCCCGTTATCTGGCGCGCAGCGGCAGCAAAATCAGAGGGATGCGGTGCATCAGCCCGACACTTGCCAGCAGGCTTTGCGAGCGCTGCGCACTCGATCGCGGGACAAGGCCCGCTCCCACAGGGATTGAGCACGACCTCATTTCGGCTGGTTGGCACAGACCTCTGTGGGAGCGGGCCTTGTCCCGCGATCTGCCGCGCAGCGGCAGCAAAACCAGAGGAATGCGGTGCATCAGCCCGACACTCGCCAGCAGGCTTGCGAGCGCTGCACACTCGATCGCGGGACCCGTCGGATCGCCGCAACGCCGCTCCCACAAGGCATACTGTGCTCCCGCTGATCTGACCGGAGTGCAACTTTGATCGAGTTCAACAATGTCACCGCCTACCAGGGCGAAACCAAAGTCCTCGACGGTTTTTCCCTGACCCTCGAACAAGGCGAACGCGTCGCCATCCTCGGCCCCAACGGCGCCGGCAAGAGCACCCTGCTCAAACTGGTCAACCGCGAACTCTACCCAGTCGATCGCGAAGGCAGCTCGCTCAAGCTGTTCGGCAACGATCGGGTCAACCTCTGGGATCTGCGCAGCAAGATCGGCTTTGTCTCGCAAGACCTCCAGGAAGGCTACACCCCCCACACCACCGCCCTGCAAGTCGTAGTCTCAGGCTTCTTCGGCGCCATCGGTGCCCATGGCCACCTGCAACCCAGCGAAGATCAACGCGAACAAGCCCGCGCACTGATGCACTCACTGGGCCTGCACGACGAACAGGCACTGTTCGAACGCCAGTCCACCGGGCAAAAACGCCGCCTGCTGCTGGCACGCGCGCTGGTCCATCACCCACACACGCTGATCCTCGACGAACCCGCCAACGGCCTCGACATGGGCGCCAGCCTGGCGATGCTCAGCCTGTTGCGCAGCTTCTGCCACGAAGGCCGCTCGATGATCATTACCACCCACCATATCGACGAGATCATCCCCGAAACCGAACGCGTGGTGCTGCTGCGCCAGGGCAAAGTGGTCGCCGATGGCCCCAAGGCCGAGATCCTCACCAGCGCCAACCTGTCCGAACTATATGAAACCCCACTGCAGATCACCGAGAACAACGGCTGGTATCGCTGCTGGCACGGCTGATAACAGCACCGTTTTGAGCTTTACTTGCCGGGAAAGCACGCATCGATCCACACCCTGATAAGGAAATCGCTAATGTCCCAACTACTGGACCCCACCTCCAATGAAAGCAAGTACGCCAAACTCGCCAGTGCGGCCATCGTCGGTGCCGCCACGCCGACCAGTGTGCGCCTGTGGTTTCGCGTGTACCTGCCCGGCGAGTGGGTGCTGGTGGTCACCAGCCAGCCACTGACCGGCGACCTGATGCGCCTGGACGAACTGGGCGTGGCGGACTTTCTCAAGGCGCAGAAGATCAAGCCGGTATTCAGCCAGGCTCGCGTGTTCAGCTACGACAGCGACCTGACCGGGGTTTTCGATGTCACCGGGCTCAAGCCCCAGACCTCCTACTATTACGCCTTGATCAGCGCACAGACCGACCGCGCGATCATCCGCCGGCGCACCGAAATCGGCGGCGATACGCCCAAGCTGTTCATGACCCCGGCGAGCAATCCAGAGTCCCTGACCTTCGGCTTCTACAGTTGCCACGACCCCATCAGCGCCGATGGCAGCGCCGGCGCCTGGCCATTGCTGCATCAACAACTGCAAGACCAGCGCGCCCAGTTCGTCATCGGCGGCGGTGACCAGGTCTATGTCGACACCAACCGCAAGAATGGCTTCCTGGATATCTGGGAATGGCTGAAAACCAACAAGCAGGCCCTGCTGGACAAGTACCGGCGCGGCAACGGCAGCTACGACAAGGCCGGCATCGAGCTGTACCTGCTCAACCTCTACCGCTGGTTCTACCGGGTGTACTGGAATGTGCCAACCCAACGCGAGGTGTACGAACGCTTCCCGCAGTACATGATCTGGGACGATCACGAGATCATGGATGGCTGGGGCTCGCTGACCCTCAAGGAGCGCCAGAGCCGCATCTCGTTGCTGTTCGAAAGTGCCGCCACGCCAACCAACACCATGCTCGTCGACCTGATGTGGCGGGCCGCGTGCCGGGCCTATTACGAGTACGAACACAGCCACAACCCCACCACCCACATCGACCTCAATGACCCGGATGCCTGCATCTGGGACTACGCCTTCGAACAGGGCGGTTCTGCCTTCTATGTGCTGGACATGCGCGGCCAGCATGACATCGAAAAACCGGGTGACCCCTTCCTGATCCTCGGCAGTGCGCAAATGCAGCGCTTCGAGCAGTGGCTGGCCAGCCCCGCCGTACAGCAGGCCAAGGCAGTGTTCATCGTCTCGCCAGTGCCGGTGGTGCATTGGCGCAGCGCCGTGAGCAACTACGCCGACATCGGCTCGCTCAAGGACGACTGCATGGATGGCTGGGAGCATGACACCAACCTCAAGGAGCGCCGCGCCCTGCTGGACCGGGTATACACGGCGCTGGGCAAGCGTGGCGTGGTGGTCACTTTCCTCAGCGGCGATGTGCACAGCGCCGGCGTATTCCGCCTGCTGCACAAGGATTACCCGGCGGCCAAGGTGTTCCAGGTAACCTCCAGCGCGGTATCGCGAATGCCGGCCCCGGAAGCCCTCAAGGTGGCGATCAGCCCCGGCGGCGAAATGAGCGGCATGCCCAAGGTGCACTACGAGCGCTGGTACGCCATGGCCGGCTGGAAGAACTTCGCCCTGCTCTGCGTGCGCCCCAGCCTGGATGGCACGCAGACCGAAGTACTGGTGGAGTTGCACTGGCCCAACGGGGACGACGGCGAGGTGACCAAGCGCCGGGTGCTGCTCAAATAAGCGGCCGTTGTGCCATGCAGTTGCCGATTCGCCGTGCCCTTCTATAGTGAGCTAATGCCCGCCGCCCCTGGAACGCGCACCATGGCCAATACCGCGAGCCTGATCATTTGCGAGCACTGTGACAGCGTGTACCACAAGGTCGAACTGGCGAAGCACCAGAAGGCCCTGTGCCAGCGTTGCGGCGCGGTGCTGCAGCGCTACAACGGCCTGAACATCCAGCAACGCCTCGCGCTGAGTGTAACGGCCGCAGTGTTCTGGATTTTCGCCAATTTCTACCCGGTCATGAGCATCAGCCTCAAGGGCCTGCACAACAGCGCCACCCTGTGGGATTCGGTGCTCGCCCTGAGCACCGGCCCGATCACCTTCATCGCCGGGGTGGCAGCCATCTCGATCATCATCGCCCCGCTGTTCCAGCTGGTGTTGCTGATCTGGGTGCTGTGCTTCGCCCTGGCCAGCAAACGCTCACCGGCGTTCAAGACCTGCATGCGCTGGCTGGAAACCCTGCGCCCGTGGAGCATGCTGGAAGTCTGCCTGCTCGGCGCAATGGTCGCGGTGTTCAAGCTGGCCGGCCTGCTCGATGTGTTGCCTGGCATCGGCCTGATTGCCCTGGCCATCCTCAGCCTGCTGATCATCCGCATCGCCGGCCGCGATATCCGCGACCTGTGGGACACCCTGCCATGAGCGAACCCGTGCGCGCCGCCGACCTCAACCTGGTGCTCTGCCACGCCTGCGGCATGGCCTGCGACCTGCGCGGGCAACCTAGCCACTGCCAGCGCTGCGACGCGCCGCTGCACTGGCGCAAGCCCAACTCGCTGGCTCGCACCTGGGCCTACCTGATCGCCGCGCTGGTGTTCTATGTGCCGGCCAACCTCCTGCCGGTGATGAACACCAGTCTGTTCGGCGCGGGCAGCGAAAGCACCATCATGAGCGGTGTGCTGGAGTTCTGGGAGCACGGCGCCTGGGACATCGCGCTGATCATCTTCATCGCCAGCATCGCGGTGCCGGCTACCAAGTTCTGTGCGCTGGGGCTGTTGCTGATCACCGTGCAGATCCGCAGCGACTGGGCCCGCCAGCAACGGGCGCGGTTGTACCGCTTTGTCGAGTTGATCGGTTACTGGTCTATGCTCGACGTGTTGGTCGTGGCGCTGGTTGCCGCGCTGGTGAAGTTCAAGGCGCTGGGCGATATCGAGCCCCGCCTGGGTATCCTGTTCTTCGGCATGGTGGTGGTGTTCACCATGCTCGCCGCCATGAGTTTCGACCCCCGCCTGATCTGGGAGCAAGAGGATGACGCCGGACACCCCTGAGGGTACGCCCTCGCCTGGCCAACCGGCCGTGAAAGCCCGACGCTTCAGTGTTTCGCTGGTCTGGATAGTGCCGATCGTGGCGGTATTGATCGGTATTTCGCTGGTGGTCAACAACCTGATGGGTCAAGGGCCGACCATTGAAGTGGTGTTCAAGACCGGCCAAGGCCTGGAAGCCAACAAGACGGCGGTAAAGTACCGCAACGTGGTGATCGGCCAGGTCACCACCGTGGACCTCAGCGAGGACCAGAAAAGCGTCACGGCCACCATCAAGCTGGTCAAGCAGGCCGAAAACTTCACCCGCACGGACTCGAAGTTCTGGGTGGAGCGCGCCCGTATCGGCGCCAGCGGCATTTCCGGTATAGACACCCTGCTCTCCGGTGACTTCATCGGTGCCGATGCCGGCCAGGCGAAAGAGCGCTCGAAAAACTTCATCGGCCTGGAAACTCCACCGCCGATTACCTATGGCGAGCCCGGCAAGCGCTTCATCCTGCACACCGATGACCTCGGCTCACTGGGGGTTGGCTCGCCGGTGTACTACCGCAAGATCCCGGTGGGCCAGGTGGTGTCCTACGGGCTTGAGGCCGATGGCAACCGGGTAAAACTCGAAGTGTTCGTGCACGCCCCCAATGATGCCTTCGTCACCGAGAACACGCGGTTCTGGAACGTCAGCGGCGTGGACCTGAACGTCGGTGCCGATGGTTTCAACCTGCGCACCGAATCGCTGTCGGCGATGCTGGTGGGCGGTATTGCCTTCCGTGCCCCCGACTACAGCCCCGAAGACCAGCCCGCCGAGCAGGACAAGAATTTCGAGCTGTTCGACAACCGCCAGACCGCCCTTGCCCCGCCCTCCGGCAAGGCGCAGTACCTGCAATTGCGCTTCGACCAGTCGCTGCGCGGGCTCAAGGTGGGGGCGCCGGTGGAGTTCCTCGGCATCGAGTTTGGCCGGGTGGTATCGATCAACCTGGACTTCGATGTGCAGCAGCGCATCTTCCCGGTGATCGTCGGTATCGTGGTCTACCCGCAACGCCTGGGCCAGGCCCACACCAAGATGCTCAAGGTGCTCAATCATGACCCGGACGACGAAAAAAGCGCCGTGCGCATGATCAACACCTTCGTCGACAACGGCCTGCGCGCCCAGGCCCGCAGCGGCAACCTGCTGACCGGGCAGCTGTACATCTCGCTGGACTTCTACCCCAAGGCGGAAAAAGTCGCGTTTGACGCCGAAGCACGGCCAGTCAGGATCCCGACCATTCCCGGCAGCCTGCAGCAGTTGCAGGAGCAGTTCCAGGCGTTGGTGGAGAAGGTCAACGCACTGCCAATCGACCGCATCGCCAACAACCTGGACCGCAACCTGGTCGAGTTGCACAAGGGCTTGCAACAGGTCAACACCAAGACCCTGCCGGGCGTTCAAGGCACCTTGCAGGAGCTGAGCAAAACCTTGCAGAGCGCCAACTCGACCCTGGCCGACGACTCGCCGCAACGCGAGAAGATCTCCCAGACCATGGATGAGCTGAACCGCATGTCGCGCTCGTTGCGCGAACTGTCGGACTACCTCAGCCGTCACCCTGAATCGCTGCTGCTCGGCCGCCCGAAAGGTGCCTCGGCCGATAGCCCGTCCCCTTGAGCGCAGGAGCCCGCCCCATGCCGTTTGCACTGAAGCCGTCCTTGCTGGTGCTGGTCCTGCTGCTTGCGGCCTGCCGCAGCGATCCGGTCAACTACCACACGCTGACCCCGGCGCGAACCAGCGCCGGCCCGAACATCGGCAATGCCGAGATCAAGATCGAGCAGATCAACGTACCGCCGCAGGTCGACCGTTCGCAGGTGGTCATTCGCCAGGGCAACAGCGGGCTGGTGATCCTCGAAACCGACTGGTGGGGGGCGAGCCTAAGCGACGAGTTGCACAGCGCCCTGGTCGACCAACTGGGCGGCGGCACCGGGCCGCGCAAGCTGGGGCTGCGGGTGGACGTGGTGCGCTTCGATTCGCTACCGGGAAAATACGCCCTGATCGAAGCCCGCTGGCGCCTGCGCGAGGCCAGCGGCGCCTCGATCGACTGTCGTAGCCAGTTGCAGACCCCCAGCGGCCCGACGCTCGAAGACTTGGCCGCAGCGCAGCAACAGAACGTGCAGCACCTCGCCCAGCAGGTAGCCCAGGTGGTAAACAACCCACAGAGAGGCTGCCCAAACTAGTCGCCTGCCCTGCCTGGCCGCACGTTCGGGCGGTCATTGCAGGGTCGAGCGCCTGACTACCTTGAACACCGCGTTGGCCGTCGCCAGTTGCAGGCCCGCCTGATCGAACAAGGTGCCGGAGGTAAAGCAGATCTCGCCCTTGAGCGCCTCCACGCGGCCTTCCGCACGGATGATCCCCGGGGCGGCTGGGTTGATGAATCGCGTGTCGACCGCAATGGTCGTCAAGGAATGAAAGTCCCCCACCGACAGGCACACTGCCGGCCCCATGCACTCATCAAGCATCGCCGACAACATGCCACCTTGCAGGTAGCCCTTCAGGTTGGTGAGCGTGTGCCCGGCTTCGTATTCGACCTGCATCGTGCAGGTGCTTTCTTCGAACTCAAGGAAGCGCCAGCCGAGGGTGACAGCGACCGGGGACAGTGGAAACTCGCCTTCCACCATTTTCCAGAAGTAGCTCTCGAAATCCATGACGGTTGTGTACTCCTGAAGGTCAAGCGCAGCCCGGTGGCCTCCACGCGCAGATGAATTCATTGCAGCACCCGCCCCACACACCGCACAACTGGCAGAAATACTAGGTTTTGCCCGAAACGCCATGCCGCCCGTCGGAGATGATGCAGCTTTGCCATCACTGACTGGCAAGGGCGCGGTTCGCTGCTTAACTCACAGGGCTGCCAGGCAGGCAGCTCTGCGTACCAGGGAAGGGTTCTTCATGAGCGTTGCTTCTCGGCATGGCGTGTGTGCTGTCCTGGCCCACCCAAGCGGATCGACACCGTCTACCCAGCAGGCAATCTGCGCGTGACCGTATCGAGGTAGGAGCACCGCCACACTCACTCACCCCCTAGTCGACACAGGAAGTCGCCCGCCAGAAACAGCGTGAACGCTTGTTTCCACTCATTGTTTGCAATGGAGGCACCATGACTGACTCTCTACAAGCCCCTTCGGTAGGACTGTTCCCCGTGTCCTATGTCATCGGCACCGGCGCCGCTGGCGCTCAGCGCCAAGAGCTTGATCTGCTGATCTACACTCCAGGCCAGAGCGTACGCGGCACCGCGCAGATCACCCAGGCCACCAATCCACCGCTGAACCTGCATGTGGATGTCTGGGGCACCTACAGCTACCTGACCGTCCTGCCACCCAGCCAGAGCAAGATCCTGGTCACCCTGCAGGGCAACCACGGCGGCCCGACCGCCAACTCGCCCGTGATCTTCAAGGAACGCCTGGTCCTCAACGTGGACTGGCTGACCGGCGTGGCTACCTATGAATACCAGGTCAGCCCACAGGAGTGGATCAGCGTGGGCCAGGTGCCTGCCAAGCGCGAAGATTCGCGGGTCAAGGAATCCGGTGCGGTCGACAAACAGGCTCGACTCAATTCGGCGACCCTGGAAGCCGCCATCGCATCCGGCAACGCGGAGCACCTCAAGGCCATTGCCGGTGCTGACGTAAGCCAGACCCTGAGCCACGCGATCGATTCGACCAAGACCGCTTCCGGCAAAGCCGGCAAGTCCAGCCGCGCCTGACCAGACAAGGAGTCATACCATGCCAGCAGTAGGACTGTTCCATACCCGTATCAATGTCACCACCGGCCTGCTCGGTGCCCCTGTGCTGACCCTCGACCTGTTGGTCAACACCCCGGCGAAACGAGTCAGCGGTGTCGCGCGGATTTTCCAGAGCACCTACCCGCCACTGAACTTCCACGCAGATGTGTGGGGGGAATACTCGGACCTCTTGCTCGGGGAAGGTGAAGCGCACATCGTGCTGAACCTGACCGGCAGCCCAAGCGGCCCGTTCAGCACGCTGGAGCAGACCTTCCATCTGCACGGCATCCTTGCTGCTGATTGGGAGTCTGGCACCGCCAGCTACCGTTACCTGCCGCTCAACGGCCCTGAGCGCCACTGGCAAGTGGTCCCGCACGCCAGCGTGCACCAGGCCCCGACCGAAACAGCGCAAACGCACAAGGCGGCGGCTGAACACAGCCACACCCGCTTGCGTGCCCTGATTCGTCAGCCGGCAAACGCTTAACCGTCGACAAGGTGATGGCCTGCACGGTGCAGGCCATCCCTTCTATTTCAGCACCGCCGGCGTACCCGCCAATGCAATGCCCGCCCCGTGCAAGCGCTTGAGAATATCGATCAGCAATTCACTCTTGGTGCCCAGCACCACCCGAGGGCTGCTGACAAAACCCGTCACCCGCACCAATACCCCATCGACCGTCACCTTGATGAAACGCACCGTCGGCGCCGGCTTTTCCAGAATCGCCTCGTGCTCGGAAAAACTCTCGTACAGCAAGGTCTTGATCTGTTCCGGGTCGATGTCCGGGGTAAAGGTCAGCTCAAGCATCGCCACCCCCTGGGCCACGCCGCCCTTGGTCACGTTGCGCAGGTTCTGCGAGATCAGCTGGGAGTTGGGCACGATGACCATCGAACGGTCGGCCAACTGGATTTCCGTGGCCCGGACATTGATGCGCTTGATGTCGCCTTCGATCTCGCCAAAGCTCACCAGGTCGCCGACCTTGACCGGTCGCTCGGTCAGCAGAATCAGCCCGGAGACGAAGTTCTTGACGATCTCCTGAAGGCCAAAGCCGATCCCCACCGACAAGGCGCTGACGATCCACGCCAGGTTGCTCCACTTGACCCCCAACGCATAGAAGGTCAGGACGATCAGCACTGCGTAGCCGATATTGCTGAACAGCGTGCTGAGCGAGGCCCACATGCCCGGGTCCATGTCGGTCTTGGGCAGCAGTTCCGCGTCCAGCCAGCGGCGCAGGGTGCGAATCAGGTACCAGCCAATCAGGAAGATCAGCGCGCCGTTGAGCAAGTGCCTGGGCACGATGTTCAGGGTGCGCAGCCCCTCACCGCCCAGCACCACCAGCGTGCTGTTGAACAGCTCGGTCAAGGAGGTACCAAAACCGCCGACAAACAGCGCTACCACCATGAGCAGCAGGAGGAACGCACGGATCGCCCCCTTGAGGACAATCTCCACCTGTTCCAGGCGTTCATCGCCCAGGCCCAGCACCTGCTTGAGCGCCTTGCCGCTCGCATGGCGCGGGGAGAACAGGCTTTCGCAGACATCCAGCAACCATTGCGTCAGCAGGTAGACACAGCTCAGGACCATGTAGAACCAGATGAGCTGGTACACCAGGAACGAGGCGAACGAGATATAGCCGGTCAACAAGGCGAACGACGCCACCAGCAGCACCGCCGCCACACCGAGCAGCAACAGCCCGGACAGCAGCGTGCGGTCCTCGATGGGTTCGCCCGCAGCAATCATCTGCTTGCGCGCCTGATGCAGACGCCACAGGGCCGCGCCTACGATCAGGATGACCATCAGGGCCAACAGGCCGCGCCCGAGAATATTGACCTGCACGCTCATGCCGATGACGTAACTCACCCGCAGCGAAGTCGCGCACACCATCAGCACCGCCGCCAGCAACGGGGCAAATGGCCGAATCGCCAAGGCCACGGGGTCGGCAATGTCCGGTAGCCGCCAGGAGGGGTGATGCACCGACAACAACGCACGGCTCAGGCCGGCAAGAAACACGCAGGTGAACGTGAGGGTAACGAACTCCTCGGCAAAGTTCTGCAACGCCGGGCTCAAGTTGTCCTGCGGGATGAATACCCGGTACACCAGCGCAAACGAGCCGCCCACCGTCACCAGTGTGGTCAGCGTCATCAGCAGGGCCAGCGTGCTGCGCCGCAGTCGCCCCACCGGCAGCCTGCGCATGCAGTAGCGGCCGAGGAAGCGTTCGAGCAACTGGCGAATGACCGTGCACAGCGCCAGTGCGAGCAGCAACAGCATGACGCTGTTGGCCCGTCGTTCAGGTTGCCAGACGGCCACGACGGCAGACACGACTTGCTCGTTGAACGCCCTCAGGCGCTGCTGGTCATCGGGTGCCAGGTAAAACAGCGACGACCAGAACTGCGGGTTGAGCAGGCTCTGCGAGCGCAGGGTGATCTGCGATTCCAGTTCATTGCGGCGCACTTCACCAATTTGTACCGTCAGCCGCGAAGCGCTTTCCTTGATGGTCTGCAGCTGCTGCAACTCACTGACCGCCAGCGCTTTTCTATCGCTGAGCATGGCACGTTGCTGCGCCACCGCCGGGGTCTCCGGCGCCGCCCCCACAACCGGCGCAGGGCCGATGACATCAAGTTGCGCCTGCACCTGCAACAGCTCCGGGCGCTTGGCCAGCGCAACCTGATCAGCGTCCTTTATCAGTTGTTCGGCGTGATCGCGCAGGGTGACCAGTTGCTCGTACTCGGTGGCAACCGACACCTGCTGTTTGAGCACATCAAGACGGTCCTGGACCGATTGCAGATCGTCATCAGCCGTCAGGGCCGTGACCGGCACATCCAGCGCGGCCTGAACATCCACGGTATCGGCAGCGAAGCCGGCTGTGCATGGCAGGCAAAGCAACCACAGGAGCACGGCTCGGGCGACGAGCTTGAACGGCATAGGAGGACTCCACGCGTTGCGGGTCAGTCCAGCATAGTTGGCAAAGCGCGGCGCGGCAGAAAGCAGACGGGGGCCTGTTGGCCCCCGTCTGCAGGTACAGCTAGCGAAGCGCAATCAAGGAATGACCGAGAACGCGATCGCCGACAGGGTGATCAGGCCGATCAGCACCACGAACAGGTTCGACGCCTTGCCCGAGTACTTGCGCAGCGACGGCACCTTGTGGATCGCATACATCGGCATCAGGAACAGCAGGCAGGCGATGATTGGCCCGCCGATGGCTTCGATCATGCCCAGGATGCTTGGGTTGATGGTTGCCACGGCCCAGCAGGTCAGCACCATGAACAGCGCGGTCAGTTGCTCCAGGCGCTTGGCCGGCAGCTGTTTGCCGCGACCACGCAGGCTTTTCACGATCAGGCCCTGGAAGCCTTCGCTGGCGCCGATGTAGTGGCCCAGGAACGACTTGGTGATTGCCACCAGGGCGATCAATGGCGCGACAAAGGCGATCATTGGCGTCTGGAAATGGTTGGCCAGGTACGACAGGATCGAGATGTTCTGCTGCTTGGCGGCGGCCAGGTCCGCTGGGGACAGTGCCAGCACACAGCTGAAGCAGAAGAACATCACCGTCAACACCATCATCACGTGCGCCACGGCCAGGGTGCGGCCGCTTTTTTCGTCGGCGCGTTCACCATAGCGGTGCTTCTGGTCAACGGCAAAGGCCGAGATGATCGGCGAATGGTTGAACGAGAAGACCATGACCGGAATGGCCAGCCACAGCGTCTTGAAGAACAGCCCCGGGGCCATGCCTTCTGCGGCCTGGGCAAAGAACGCGCCGTTCCAGTTGGGGATCAGGCTCACGGCCAGCAACAGCAGGGCCGCGACGAACGGGTAGACCAGCAGGCTCATCACCTTGACGATGATGTTCTGCCCGCTGCGCACCACGATCATCAGCCCGCACACCAGCAGTAACGCCAGCAAGGCGCGCGGCGGTGGGCTGATGTGCAACTGGTGCTCCATGAAACTGGTCAAGGTGTTGGTCAGGGCGACGCTGTACACCAGCAGGATCGGGAAGATCGCAAAGAAGTAGAGCAAGGTGATCAGTTTGCCGGCGCCGACGCCAAAGTGCTCTTCAACGACTTCGGTGATGTCTTCGTTGCCGCCTTTGCGCCCGGAGAGGACGAAGCGGGTCAGCCCGCGGTGGGCGAAGAAGGTCATCGGGAACGCCAGCAAGGCCAGCGCGAGCAGCGGCCAGAAGCCCCCTACCCCGGCGTTGATCGGCAGGAACAGGGTACCGGCGCCGATGGCGGTGCCGTACAGGCCCAGGGCCCAGGTGGTGTCGTTTCGGTTCCAGCCGGTGCTGGTGGTGGACGCAGCCGAATCCACACGAATAGTCGTGGTGCTGTTTACATCAGTCATCGATTTCGCCTTGTAATTGTTTTTGTTGCCTATGAACAACTTGGTGCGGGGCCGCTGTGCGGCCCATCGCTGGCAAAGCCAGCTCCCACAGGGTCAGCAGGGTGCATGAAAACTGTGGGAGCTGGCCTTGCCAGCGAAAGCGAGGCAACGCCTCGCCAGATTCAGCTCAACACTCGACGTAGCTGACCGCCAGCCCGCCGCGAGACGTCTCCTTGTAGTTCTCGTGCATATCGGCCCCGGTGTCGCGCATGGTGCGAATCACCCGGTCCAGGGAAATGAAATGCTCGCCATCGCCACGCAGCGCCATCTGCACCGCGTTGATCGCCTTCACCGCAGCAATCGCGTTGCGCTCGATGCACGGGATCTGCACCAGGCCGCCGACCGGGTCGCAGGTCAGCCCAAGGTTGTGCTCCAGGGCGATTTCCGCAGCGTTTTCCAACTGCTCCGGGGTCGCCCCGAGCACGTCGGCCAAGCCGGCGGCAGCCATCGAGCAGGCCGAACCGACCTCGCCCTGGCAGCCCACTTCGGCGCCGGAGATCGAGGCGTTCTTCTTGCACAGGATGCCCACGGCAGCCGCACTGAGCAGGAAGTTGACGACATCGTCGTCGCAGGCCTCGGGGCAGAACTTCATGTAGTAATGCAGCACCGCCGGGATGATCCCCGCCGCGCCATTGGTGGGCGCAGTAACCATGCGCCCGCCGGCGGCGTTCTCTTCGTTGACCGCCAGGGCGAACAGGTTGACCCACTCCATGGCGCTCAAGGTCGAGCCGATCACGTTCGGCTTGCCCAGCTCCTGCAGGCTGCGGTGCAGCTTGGCCGCGCGGCGCTTGACCTTCAGCCCGCCGGGCAGAATGCCTTCGTTACGCAGGCCGTTGTCGACACACTCGCGCATCGCCGCCCAGAGTTGCAGCAAACCGCTGCGCACGTCAGCTTCCTCGCGCCAGGCCAGCTCGTTGGCCATCATCAGCTGACTCACCCGCAGCTTGTGCTTCTTGCACAAGGCCAGCAGTTGCTCGGCACTGTCGAAGTCGTAGGGCAGCGAAACCTGCTCGCTCGTACTGCCTTTACCACCGATTTCAGCGGCTTCGACGATGAAACCACCGCCCACCGAATAATAGGTCTGCTGCAACAGCAAACCCGCCTCGCCACTGGCCTCCAGGGTCATGGCGTTGGGGTGGTACGGCAGGCTTTCATCGAGCAGCAGCAAGTCACGCTGGCAGTCGAACGGGATTGGCTGGCTGCCGTCGAGCATCAGCACGGCACTGTCGTGCAATTGCTGGATACGCGGCTCGATGCTGTGCGGGTCGATCCGGTCCGGCCACTCGCCCATCAGCCCCAGCAGGCAGGCGCGGTCGGTGGCATGGCCAACACCGGTCGCCGACAGCGAGCCATACAGACGCACCTCGACCCGGCCCACCTGCTCCAGCAACCCCTGCCCGCGCAAGGTTGCGACAAAGCTGGCGGCTGCCCGCATCGGGCCCACGGTATGCGAGCTGGAAGGCCCGATACCAATTTTGAAAAGATCGAAAACACTGATAGCCATGCTAATGCCTGCACGCTCAGGCGACCGATGTCACCCTGCGGCGTTGTGTAAAAATTGATAGGTGTCGCGAAGTTGCGCGATACTGCCGATCTCAAACGGCAATGACCAACGAAAACTCCTACACAAGGCTTTAGCAGGACTAAACGATGAAGCGGCTAATGAATGGTCAGCTGTATGTCTGGCTACACGTGTTTGCCTGTGCGGCGCGGCATTTGTCGTTCACCCGTTGCGCGGAGGAGCTGCATATCACCCCAGGGGCGGTGAGCCAGCAGATTCGCCAGTTGGAAGAGCGCCTGGGCTTTCGCCTGTTCCTGCGCCGGGCCCGTGGCGTCGAGCTGACGGCCGAGGGGCAGCGCCTGGCGCTGACGGTCAACGAAGCCTACGGCAGCATCGAAGCCGAATTGCTGCGCCTGGATGCCGGTGATATCCGTGGCACCCTGCGCTTGCGCTCGATCCCCTCGTTCCTGGCCAAATGGCTGACGCCGCGCTTGCCGCGCCTGCAACAGCGCTTTCCGGATATCCAGTTGCGCCTGGTGGCCGAGGACAGCAACCAGGCGTTGCACGAAGGCGACTTTGACCTGGCCATCGACCTGAACGACGGCAGCTACCCCGGCATGCATTCCACGCCGCTGCTGGATGAAGAAATTTTCCCGGTGTGCTCACCGGCCCTGCTGCGCGGACGCCCGCCGCTGCATGGCCCGGCCGACCTGGTGCATTACCCGTTGTTGCACGACATCACGGCCTGGCGCGGCAGCTCGGAGTACGCGGAATGGGAGTTCTACCTGGAGGCGATTGGTGCGCAGGGGCTGGATGTGCGCCGTGGGCACACGTTCAACCGCAATCACTTGACCATTGAGGCGGCGATTGCCGGAATCGGCGTGGCGATTGCGCGGCGCACCTTGCTCAATGACGAGTTGGAACGAGGCACACTGATCGTGCCGTTCGGGCTGCCGATCGCCAACCACAAGCGCTATGTGCTGCTGTATTCAGCCGGCACCCTGGCCCACCCAAGTGCGCGGGCAGTGCATGACTGGCTGGTGGAAGAAGCGCAGATGTTCAGGGCATTGCACAAGCTGGTGTAAAGCCACCTGCCCTGGCAAGGCTGTGCCTTGCATCGCTGGCAAAGCCAGCTCCCACAGAAATCAGGGTGGCCATGGACCCTGTGGGAGCCGGCCTTGCCGGCGATGCGGCCTACGCAGTTACGGCGTCGTGCTCACCGACTGCGCATCTTCGGTCGGCGTCACCACCTCGCTCAAATCAATATGCTTGAACACCGGCTTGGCCCCCAGCCGCGCATTGAAGCGGGTGTTGAAACTGAAATCATCCTCTGTCTGCACATCCAGCGCCCGCCCGTAGACTGGCTGAATCGCCGCAGGGTCATACCCCAGCAACTGCAACAAGGTCGGGAAGATGTTGTAGTGGCTGGACTTGTCCTTGTTCGCCGCCAACTGCGCCTGCCAGTCCAGCGTGTGCAGCCCCGCGCCCTGGATCACCACCAGCGGCACCAGGCCCTCTTCCTCCACCGGGTCACTGTCGCAATGGGTGTTCAAGCCCGGATTGCCCCGCTCGTGCAGGTCCTGCCCATGGTCGGAGGTGTAGATCACCACGGCCTGGCTCAGATCCCCCTGGGCGAACAGCCGCTTGAAGAACTCTCCGACATTCCACAGCACGCTGTTCTTGTACGAGTTGCGGTACAACGCCCAGTCCGCCGGCTGCCCGCCAAAGCCCTCACGCTGGCCGGTGTCGGTGATATCGGTGTAGCGCCCACGCGGCAAGGCCGGACGATAGAGCATGAAATCGTCCGGGTACTTGTCATGCACCGGGAAATGCACACCGACCTTGTTCATTACGATCAACTGCGGCTTGCCGTCCCCCAGCAGTTCGATCAGTTTGGCCACGGCGGCCATATCGCGGTCACGCACTGGCGTGTCGTCGAACTGGATGAACTGGTCGATATCACGCTTTTCCGTGGCATTCATCAGGTTCTGCAGGTTGCCACCAGTGCGCTGGCCGTCGATATAGACCGTCCCCAACCCGGCCTGCTTGGCGTACTGCCAGATCGACGGCATGGTCGAGTTGATCCGCAGGTAATCGGTGCGGGTGCCGCCATAGCGCAGGGTGACGTTGGTGTCGGCGCTGCAATTGGCAACCGAGGCAGCATAGCCATAGTTGAACAGCTTCACGCCCGGCTGGGGCTGGTTCAGGTTGCTGCGCACGCCGTGCGCGGTGTTCAGGTCGAGGTAGTTGCCCGAGACACTTTCGTCGATGATCAACACGATATCGCGGGCCAGGGCCGGGCCGGTGCGCGGCAGCGTGACCGGCTCACGCGGGCCGACACTGTCATGGAAGTGCTCGTAGATGAACAGGTTCATATAGGCCAGCGGCGTGTACATCACCGGCAGCCCGCGCGCGCCTTCGCCGGCGCGGATGAACAGGATGCCGGTCAGCAAAGCCAGCCCCAGCAGCGGCGCGGCCCAGGGCAATACCCGTGGCATATAGGGCCGCTCACCGGGCCTGATCCCCAGGCCCAATAGCAACAGCAGTGCCTTGGCCAACGAGGTGATGATCACGCTGCGGTACTGGTCCAGTGCATCGCCGATAAAGCCACCGGAATACACCATCGAGACAAAGCCGCTGTAGGTCAGGTAGTCCGCAGTGATGCTGGTGTAGGCGTCGAAGAACACTGCGCTGGCAAAAAACGCCAGGGCAAACAGCCAACGCAACGGCGTCTGGCGAATGTTCGCGGCCAGCCACAAGGCCGCGACCAGCACGGCAAATACCCCGGCATACAGCAACAACGGCAAGCCCAGGCCAAGGGCATCGATGCGTTCGAGGTAGTAGCCGTAAAAACTCGACAGGTAGAGCAGCAGCAACAGTCCCTTGATCAACCCGCGCATGTGTTCCTCGCCAGAAAATGCCCCTTGCAGCCGCAGGGATTCTCAAACGGTAGCAGCCCAGCACTAAAGCGCAAACCGGCAAAAGTCAAAAAAATGGCGAACTTAGGACACCTGATTTTGACCAGTCGAGAATGCTTATCTGATGCGTAAATGAAACAACCCACCCCGCTAAAAACCTTGTTTTCCAAGGCTTACGACCGTTCATCGTTTTGCTTGCCGGCTAAGTGCCAGTGTTTATCAACGCTAAGGTACGGATTAAGAAAGGGTTGATGGCAAATCGCTCGAAAACCCAGCCGCTGTAAATCCGGCGAAACATGCCATCCGTTTGACACAAATCGCCGACGCTGGTCTATACCGAAATCAAACCACTGTTACATCCCTTTAACTCCATACGAGGCACGCCGACATGGACGTGAGCGTATTTGGCACCGGCTATGTCGGTCTTGTGCAAGCAGCTGCCCTGGCCGATGTCGGTCACCGGGTGCTCTGCGCAGACATCGACGCCCACAAGATCAGCCAACTGCGTCAGGCCGTCCCGCCGATCCATGAGCCGGGGCTGTCTTCTGCCCTCGAGGAGAACATCAAGGAAGGTCGTCTGCTGTTTACCACCCAGGCCAGCGATGCCGTAAGCCATGCCGAGCTGATCTTCATCGCCGTCGGTACGCCACCGGATGAGGACGGCTCGGCCGACCTCTCCCACGTCTTGGGTGTCACCGCGCAGATCGCCGCGCTGATGACCGCCGACCGCACCCTGATCATCAAGTCCACCGTGCCGGTGGGCACTGCCGACAAGGTCGCGGCCCTCGCGCGCAGCGAACTGGATCGCCTGGGCAAGGGCGAACTGAAAGTACGCGTGGTCTCCAACCCCGAATTTCTCAAGGAAGGCAGCGCCCTGGCCGACTGCATGCGCCCCGACCGGATCATCATCGGCACCGACGACGACCAGGCCCACGACCAGCTCGAAGAGCTGTACGCGCCTTTCTGCCGCAACCGCGAAAAACTGATGTTCATGGACAACCGCAGCGCCGAGCTGACCAAGTACGCGGCCAACGCCATGCTCGCCACCCGCATCAGTTTCATGAACGAACTGGCCAACCTCAGCGAGCACCTGGGGGCGGATATCGAGGCGGTGCGCAAGGGGATCGGCTCCGACCCACGCATCGGCTACCACTTCATCTACCCCGGCTGCGGCTTTGGCGGCTCGTGCTTCCCCAAGGACCTGCGTGCCCTGCTGCACACCGCCGAGCGCAACGGCATGCCGCTGCGCCTGCTGCAAAGCGTCAGCGAAGTGAACGACGCGCAGCGCCATATCCTCTTTCGCAAACTCAAGGAGCGCTTCCCCGGCAGCCTTGAAGGCAAGTCCATCGCGCTCTGGGGCCTGGCCTTCAAGCCCAACACCGACGACATGCGCGAAGCACCCAGCCGCTACCTGATGGAGTCACTGTGGGCCGAAGGGGCCACGGTGCGAGCCTTCGACCCGGAGGCCATGTCCGAGTGCCGGCGCATCTACGGCTATCGCAACGACCTGCAACTGTGCGCCACTCGCGACGACACCCTGGAAGACGCTGACGCCCTGGTGATCTGTACCGAGTGGAAGAACTTCAGGGTGGTCGACTTCGCCATGCTGGCGAGCAAGCTGCGGGCCAAGCTGATCATCGACGGGCGCAACCTGTACAACCCTGACCAGGTCGCCACCCATGGCCTGCACTACAGCGGCATCGGCCTGCGCCATGTGCAGCCCGAGGCGCCCAAGCCATGAAGATCCTGGTCACCGGCGCTGCCGGTTTCATCGGTGCCCATTGCACGCTGCGCCTGCTGCGTGACGGGCATCAGGTGATTGGCCTGGACAACTTCAACGACTACTACGACCCGGCCCTCAAGGAAGCGCGGGTGCGCTGGGTCGAGGAACAAGCCGGGGCATTTGCCCTGCACCGCCTGGACCTCAAGGACGCCGCCGGGATCGACGCCCTGTTTGCCGTAGAGCGCCCGGAAGTGGTCATCCACCTGGCCGCCCAGGCCGGGGTGCGCTATTCGCTGGAAAACCCGCGCAGCTATATCGACAGCAACCTGGTGGGCTTTCTCAATATTCTCGAAAGCTGCCGCCGCTACCCTGTGCAGCACTTGCTGTATGCCTCCTCCAGCTCGGTCTACGGCAGCAACCAGCACACCCCGTACGCCGTACAGGACGCCGTGGATCACCCGTTGTCACTGTACGCCGCCAGCAAGAAAGCCAACGAACTGATGGCCCACAGCTACAGCCACCTGTTCGCTGTGCCGGCCACCGGCCTGCGCTTCTTCACGGTGTACGGGCCCTGGGGCCGGCCAGACATGTCGCCGATCCAGTTCGCCCGCGCGATCAGTGAAGGCCAGCCGATCAAGCTGTTCAACTTCGGCCAGCACCAGCGCGACTTCACCTATGTCGATGACATCGTCGAGAGCCTGGTGCGCCTGATCCCCCTGGCGCCGCAAGCCGACCCGGTCTGGGACCACCAGCACCCGGACCCGGCCACCAGCCATGCGCCCTGGCGCCTCTACAACATTGGCGGGCAACGCCCGGTGGCGCTGACCGACTACGTCGCACTGCTGGAAAAACACCTGCAGCGCAAAGCCGAGATCGAGCTGCTGCCATTGCAGCCAGGCGATGTGATCGACACCTGCGCCGATGCCAGCGCGCTGGAGCGCGCCACCGGCTTTACCCCAGGGATTTCCCTCGATGAAGGGCTCGGGCGCTTTGTCGCCTGGTTTTCTGACTACTACCCGCAGGCGGACGCAGACACCGCGCGGGCCAACGGGTCGGCGCAGGGGGCGCAACCCGAGCATCAACGGAGGGTGGTATGACCGGACAACCCAAAGACGCGCAACTGCAGGCACTGCGTCAAGACAAACGCATGGACCCCGCACACCGCGCACGCATGGATGCCGCCATCCATATGCAAGGTCGTGGTTGGTTCACCGGCCGCGCCGGCGGGCGCCCCTGGACCCTGTCGCGGACCAACCGGGTGGTGGCCTGTTTCGGCGCCCTGGTGATCCTGACGCTGATCTCGCCACTGATGCTCGGCCTTGCGGCCGTGGTCAAGTTCAGCAGCCCCGGCCCGGTGTTCTTCGTGCAGAAGCGTACCGGCTACCGTGGCCGCTCGTTCGGCATGTTCAAGTTCCGCACCATGGTCGCCAACGCCGAGGCCTTGAAAGACTCGGTGCGCCACCTGAACAAGCACGGCGCCGACTCCATCGACTTCAAGATCGACAAGGACCCGCGCGTCACCAGAATCGGCCACTGGCTGCGCCGCAGCAGCCTGGACGAACTGCCCAACCTGTTCAACGTGATCCGTGGCGACATGCGCCTGGTCGGCCCGCGGCCGACCTCGTTCAACGCCTACCGCTACAAGGACAACCACCTCGCCCGCCTGAGCATCTACCCCGGCATGACCGGCCTGTGGCAGATCTCCGGGCGCAGCAACATCGATTTTGATCAGCGCGTGGAGCTGGACCTGAGCTACATCGCCGAACAGAGCTTGAGCCTGGACCTGAAGATCCTGCTCAAGACCCCCTTCAAAGTCTTCAGCGGCCACGGAGCAAGTTGAATGGACGGTTCTACTTCGAGAAGTCTGACCATCGCCACCCCCAGCGAAACCAACCTGACCTCCACCGTGCTCGATGAGGACCAGCGCACGCTGTTGTTGACCGCCGCCAATACCGGCAGCGGCACCAGCACCAGCGCCCTGGCCTTTGCCAGCCAGTTGGCGCTGATGAGCGGCGAGTCGGTGTTGCTGGTGGACGCCAGCCCCAGCAGCAACAGCCTCAGCCAGCAGCTGAAACTGGAGAAACAGCGCGGCTTCAGCGACCTGATGTTCAACCAGGACACCCCGCCCCTGTTGCGCGATTGCGTGGTGCGCCTGTCTGACCAGCCATTCGACATCCTGCCCAGCGGCATCTACAAGCGCGGCAAGGAACGCCTCAACCCGGACCTGATGCGCGCCTTGCTGAGCAACCTGGCCAAGGACTACCGCTTCGTGGTGGTTGACGGCGAAGCGATCTACGCCAGCCCCGACAGCCTGGTGATCGGCACCCTGGTCGACGGGGTGATCCTGGTGGTCACCGCCGAAGACACCCGCTGGGAAGTGGCCCAGGCCGCCGCCCAGCGCCTGACCCAGGCCGGCGCAAAATTGATCGGCAGCGTGTTCAACAAACGCAAGTACTACATGCCCAAGTGGCTCTACAACAACCTCTGAGCAGCCAGGCAAAGGACGACAACATGAAAGCCAGAACCTTGTTCTTCCTGCTTGCGCTGCTGCCGCTGGCGGCCTGCACGACACAGCAGAGCACCCAGATGCCGGTGCAGATCCTCACCGCTGCGCCGGCCAATGCCCAGGACACCGAACTGCCGCGCAGTGAGCAGGTACTGCGCCCGCAGGACGTGCTCGACGTGATCTTCCACATCAGCACCAGCGGCTCGGACGCCTACCGCATCCAGTCCGGCGATACCGTGGGGCTGAACTTCCTTTCGGCCAGCTCGCTCAATGGCAACCAGCTGGTGCTGCCTGACGGCAGCATCAACCTGCCCGCCGCCAACACCTCGGTGAAGGTCATTGGCCTGACCCCCGAGCAGGCCCGCGCGACCATCCAGCAGGCCTACCGCAACAAGAGCCTGTTCCAGCCCAACCGCGACCAGTTGACGGTGCAGGTGATCAGCCCGCTGACCAACGAACAGAACCTCAAGAGTGCCCTGAACCACCCCGCCACCGGCATGAGCCGGGAGATCACCGTGGGCACCGATGGCCATGCCAGCTTCCCGGAGATCGGCTCGATCCCGCTGCAGGGCATGACCGTCAACCAGCTCGAAACCTTGCTCAACAAGCGCTACGCCAACTTGCCAGGGCGCATGACCGTGGACGTGCTGCTCAAGTCCACTGCGGTGAACGAGATCTACGTGCTGGGTGAAGTCGGCCAGCCGGGCTCCTACCCGATCCGCCGCCCGGTCTCGGTGCTTGAGGCCCTGACCCTGGCACGCGGGCCGAGCATCAAGGCGCGCCTGGACTCGGTGGTGATCATGCGGCGCAACGGCAACCAGGTGCAGGCCGTGCCGTACGACGTCGATGCGGCGCTGGACGGTAAGGCCAACCAGGTCGCCTACCTGCAGGCGGACGACATGCTCTACGTGCCCAAGACCCGTCTGGCCAGCGCCGGCGAGCTGGCTCGGCAACTGGCCGATGTCGTGCTGTTCCAGGGGGTCGGCTTCAGCTTCTCGTATCGCGTCGACAACAAAGACGACAACAGCAACTAACTTCAGGCAGGTACATGCGCATGAACCCAAAAGAGAACTACCTGCATGAATTCTTCAGGATCTTCTTCGCCAACCGCCAGTTGGTGAAGCGGGTCTTCCTGATATTCGCGGTAATAGCGCTGTTGTTGCCCCTGGTGCTCAAGCAGAGTTTCGACATCACGGCCGAAGTCATCGTGCAGTCGAAAAAACTCTCGCAGAGCGACACCAACACTGCCCTGGCCCAGGAAACCGACAAGTTCATCCCGCCGTCACTGGCCGACATGGAAACCGAGAGCAACATCCTGCGCTCGCCCAGCCTGATCCGCCAGACCATCAGCGAGCTGCGTGACGAAGGCCACTACGAGGTCAAGCCCGGGGTGTTCCAGCGCCTGCTGTTCGGCCCGATCCGCAGCGTGATCATCAATCCGCTGCGCGAGTACGTGATCAACCCGGTGCGTGCGTTGTTCGGCCTGGCGGTCGATCCGGTGCGTGATACCCAGCTCGACACCCTGACTGACGAAGCCATCAAGGACCTGAAGATCGAAACACTGCCGGGCTCCAACGTGGTCTCGGTGACCTACAGCTTCCCCGACCCGAAGATCGGCACGATGTTCGTCAGCCGGCTGCTCGACAACTACCTGCGCAACCGCCAGAACCTGCAATCCAACGAGCTGCCCCAGGAGTTCTACGAGCAGAAGAAACTGCAATACCAGGTGCGCATGGATGACCTGGAAAACAAGCGCCTGGGCATGCTTGAAGGCATCGGCTCATCAGACCCCAAGGAAGAGATCACCTTCCGCCTCAATGCCATCAACACCGAGGAACAGGCGCTCAACCAGTACCGCGACCGCCTGCTGCAAAGCCAGCAATGGCTGCAATACCTGAAGACCAGCCTGGCCTCGGCCAGCAACGCCAACATGCGTGATTTCGCCTTCCCCTACACCTTCACCACCACGGTCGACAACGTGGCGTTCGAAGACCGCGAGATCAAGCAACTGGGCGAGCGCCTGACCACCCAGGTGCTGACCTACGTCAGCGACCTGGCGGTGTTCCAGCCAGGCAGCGAGCAGATGCTGCTGCAGCGTGAGCAGATCGCCAAGACCCGCCAGCAGTTCCTCAAGATCGTTACCAACCGGATCCAGGAGCGTGAACAGGACCTGAATGTGGTCCAGGGCGTGATTGGCCAGAAAACCCAGCGGATTGCCGACTACAAGACCCGCGTCCACCAGTTGCAGGAAACCCAGAGCAAGGCCCGTCAGCTCGACACCGAGATCGACGCCCTGCACAAGGCCTTCTTCACCTACACCCAGCGTTACGAAGAGGCCCGTGGCGAACGCCTGCTGGCAGGCGACGTGTCCAACGCACGGGTACTCAGCGCGCCGTACGAACCCGCAGAGCCGGCGTTCCCCAAACCCATGCTGATCATTCCGTTCGGCATGCTCACCGGCTTGCTGCTGGGCATCGCCCTGGTCTATGTGCGTGAGTTCTTCGATCATCGCTTCAAGCACCCGTCGCAGATCACCCATCAACTGGGCCTGCCGGTACTGCTGGTGATCAACGACCAGACCCCGGAAGTACCCAACCCGCACACGGGCTGGACGCTGCCACGGCTGATGCACTGGGTGCGCAATTGAGCACTGCCCTGCCCCCGTCGCGGCCGATCCTGCACCTGCTGAGCAGCGGTGGGTTCTACGGTGCCGAGCGGATGTTGCTGGACCATTGCCAGGCCACCCCGGGGCAGCACCAGGTGCTGTTCCTCGGGGCGCCGGACGACCTGGTGGCGCGTTTTCGCGCCGCCGGGGTGGCCTGTCGCACCTGCAACGGGCTGGGCGAATGCCTGGCGCTGCTGCGCGAACAGCGCAAGGCCGGGGCGCTGATCAACAGCCACAACTTCAAGGGCCTGGTGTTCGGCTGGCTCGGCGCCACGCTCTGGCGCCTGCCGATGGTCGCCACCCAGCACGGCTTCACCCCGAGCAGCCGCAAGCAACGCTTCTACACCTGGGTGAGCCTGCAACTGTGCCGCACCCGCACCGTCGCCAAGGTGATCTGCGTGGCCGAGAGCATCAAGGCCATCCACCTCAAGGCCGGGGTCGCCGAGGCCAAACTGCAGGTGATCCCCAACGGCTTGCCCGACGCCCCCGCCCTGCCCGATCGCCACCCTGCCGATGGCCGCTGGCTGGCCGGTTACGTCGGGCGATTGAGCAGTGAGAAAGGCCCGGACCTGTTCCTCGACAGCCTGATCCCGCTGTGCCAGCGCCACGCCCAACTGGACGCGGTGATGCTCGGCGACGGGCCGCAGCGCGACGCCTTGCAGGCGCGTATCGATGCAGCGGGGCTGAGCACGCGGATTCGCCTGGCGGGTTTTCAACGCGACATGCGCCCATGGATGGCGCGCCTGGATGCGCTGGTGATCAGTTCGCGTACCGAGGGCACGCCGATGATCCTGCTCGAAGCCATGCAGGATGGCGTGCCGGTGGTGGCCTTCAGCGTGGGCGGTATTCCCGATGTGATCGAACACGGCCGCAGCGGTTTGCTCGCCCAGCCGCTGGCCGTGCAGGAGCTGGCCAGCCAGCTTGAGGCGCTGATGCTCGACCCGGCCCAGGCCGGCGAGCTGATCGCCCAGGCACGTCGCACGCAACGCGAACGCTACCACCTGCCGACGCTGGCACAACGCTGGGCCAAGGTGTACCTGCGCTCGGCAACGGAGACCTGCGCATGATCATTCCACTGTCGCTGATCGCCCTGCTGGCGCTTGTCTGCGTGGGCTTGCTGGCCAGCCCCTGGCCGTTCCTCGCGCCCGGCGCGGTGATCGGCCTGGCCGGCCTGCTGGCGCTGTATCGGCGCCCAGCCTGGGGGCTGCTGGCAATCATCACCCTGGTGCCGCTCGAAGGCCTGTTCAAGGACAGTGAACTGTCAGCCTCCAAGCTGATCGGCGCAGCCCTGGCCCTGGTGCTGTTGCTGCAACTGGCCGTGGGGCAACTGCCCGGCGAGCGCCTGCGCAGCCCGATGTGGCGCCTGCTGCTGGGCTTTCTGGCGCTGTATGCACTGAGTTTCCTGGCCAGCGACAGCACCGAGATGTCACTGGGGCACTTCCGTGAATTGGCCGTGGGCCTGCTGCTGTTTGCCATTACCCTGCTGATCGGGCGTGAACTCAACCTGCCGCTGATGTGCCGGCTGGTGACCCTCAGCGTCACCCTGACCTGCATCATGGCGATGTTCTCGGCCAAGTATCAGGACGAAGGCCGCGCCGCCGGCTTGCTCGAAGACCCCAACGTGTTCGCCATGCTGATCGCCATCGCCGTGCCCATGGCCCTGTGGCTGGTGCTCAAGAGCCCGAACTGGCTGCAGCGCCTGTTCTGGATTGCCTGCTGCCTGCTGCTGCTCGCCGGCATGACCAAGACCAACTCACGCTCGGGGCTGGTGGTGCTGCTGCTCAGCCTGGGGATCGTGCTGTTCCACTACCGCGACCAGGTTGCCCGCGTGCGCCCACGGCATTTGGGTTTCGCCATGCTCGGCCTGGCGATCCTGCTGCCCACGGCGGCGGCGCTGATGCCGCCGGCCTATGTGGCGCGGATCCAGTCACTGGCGCTGCTCAAGTCCGGGGTCAATGCCTTCCAGGATGATTCGCTGGGCCGTCGCTCGTCCTACATCGTGGTTGGCAGCAAGATGATCCGCGAGCATCCCCTGCTCGGCACCGGCCCTGGCACCTTCCCGCTGCAGTACGCCACCACCGGCTATGCCAAGGCGTTCTCGGCCAACAAGAAGGTCGGCGACCTGTACCGGCGCGCGCACAACACCTACCTGGAGATCTTCAGCGAGGTCGGCGTACCGGCCGGCATCCTGTTCGTCGGCATGGTCGCCTTCGCCTTGTACAACCTGCTGTACGCCCGGCGCTTGTGGATGCAGCAGGGCAACCATGACCAGGCCGACCTGCTCACCCACCTGTGCATGAGCATGCTCGCCATCGGGCTGTTCCTGATGTTCCTCAGCGCCCCCAACCACAAATACCTGTGGATCCTGCTGGCACTCTCCAGCGTGCTGCGCCTGAAGGCTGAAGAGGCGCGCCTGGCCCAGGGGGCCGCATGAAAGTCAGCGTCGTGGTGCCGATGTTCAACGAGGCGCGGCATATCGGCCGCACCTTGCAGTCGGTGCGCAAGGCGGCCGAAGCCGCCGGGTTCGACTGCGAACTGATCGTGGCCGACAACGGTTCCAGCGACGATGGCCCACAGATTGCCCGCAGCCTAGGCGCCCAGGTCCTGAGCCTGCCGGGGCTGACCATCGGCGCCCTGCGTAACCACGGTACGCGCGCCAGCAGCGGTGAGTGGCTGGCGTTCCTGGATGCCGATATCGAAGTGCCGGAACATTGGCTGGACATGCTGATGGCGTTGCATGTCCAAGGCCATGGCGACGTCTTCGCCCTGGATTGCGACACGCCACGCCAGGCGCCGTGGTTCGCCCGTGCCTGGCAACGCCGCGCATTGTCCGGCACCCAGGCAGAGCACCGCGTGCAATGGCTGCCGACGCCCAACCTGCTGATGCAGCGCCGCTGGTTCGATCAGGTCGGTGGTTTCAGCGAAACCCTGCGCACCGGCGAGGACAAGGACTTCACCCTGCGCCTGAGCCAGGCCGGTGCCCGCCTGCTCGCGGTGCGCTCGCCAGTGGCCTGGCACTGGGGCTTCGAAGGCAGCTGGCGGGAATGGCTGGGCAAGGAACTGTGGCGCCAGAGCAGCCAGTTGCAACTGCTGCGCAGCAACGGCGCCAGCCTGCGCCTGTTGCGCTTGCCGATGCTGTCCGTGGCGGCCTGGCTGCTGGATATTTTCGCGGTGTCGGCAATCCTCGATGACGCCGAGCCACTGGGGGTGTTCCTGCTGTTCGTCTCCAGCCTGCCGGCCCTGGCCTTGAGCCTGCGCCAGAGCCTGCGGCATCGCGACCCGCTGTTCACCTTGCAGCTTTGGGGCCTGCACTGGATCCGCCTGCACCTGGCTGGCGCTGCCTTCATCTTCAGCCTGTTCAACTGGAACGCAAGGAGGCCTGCCCGTGGCTGAGTTCATTTTCTGGCTGTGCCTGCTGCTGCCGTTCTATGCCTGGCTCGGCTACCCGCTGCTACTCACCCTGGTCGGGCCGTTGTTCCCGCGCCATCAGCCCGGCCCGTTGCCAGCGCAGAACATCAGCGTGGTGGTGGCCGCGCACAATGAAGAGCGCAACATCGAGAACAAGCTGCGCAACCTGCTGGGCCATGACTACCAGCCCGCCACCCTGCAGATCGTCGTCGCCAGCGACGGCTCCAGCGACCGCACGGTTGCCTTGGCACGCAGCTTCGATGACCCGCGCATCCAGGTGCTCGACCTGCCGCGCATGGGCAAGAACAGCGTATTGAATGCCGCCGTCGCGCACTGCACCGGCGACATCTTGGTGTTCAGCGATGCCGACACGCACTGGCAGGAGGGCACCCTGCGCGCCTTGCTGGCGCCATTCGCCGACCCGCAGGTGGGCGGCAGCGTCGGCAAGATGCTGATCGCCAAACCCGGCAAAGGCCTGAGCGTGGGCGAAAGCCTGTACCGCCATTACGAAGCCTGGCTGCGCCGGGTAGAAAGCCGCACCGGCTGCACGGTGTCGGCCGACGGCTACCTGCAGGCCTTGCGCCGCGAGCTGTTCCAGCCGATCCCGAAACTGGTCAACGACGACTTCTACATCAACACCTGCGCCCCGGTTGCCGGCAAGCGCGTGGTGTATGTCGACCAGGCGCTGGTGCTCGACCAGGGCGTGGATGAGGCCGGGCGGCAGTTCTACCGCCGCCAGCGGGTCACCGTCGGCGGCCTGATCAGCCTGGCGGCGCGGCGTGAACTGCTCAACCCGCTGCGCCACGGCCTGTATGCCATCGCGCTGATCAGCCACAAGTTGATCCGCCGGCTGGCCCCGGTGCTGCTGTTGCCGCTGCTGCTGGCCAACCTGTGGTTGCTCGACGACCACGGTTTCTACCGCTTCACCCTGGCCGCCCAGCTGCTTGGCTATGCCTGCGCCGTGGCCGGCCTGCTGGATGTGCGCCAGCGCCTGCCCAAGCCGTTTCGCCTGGCCGCCTACGTGCTGGTGACCCTGGCCGGCATGAGCGTTGGCCTGTGGCAGTTCTTGCGCGGGCACAGCTACAACCAATGGAACCCCGACCAGACACGATGAGTGCCTACATGCCGATCAAGACCAGTCTCAAGCGTGCCAGCGGTTGGCTGTACCTCAACTCCCCCGCCGGCCGCCGGCAGCTGCGCGGTGCCCGGTTGATCCTGATGCTGCACCGGGTGCTGGCCGACGACGCCAGCGCCGAGCTGCCGCACCGCAACGAACTGTGCGTCGGCCCACAGGCGTTCGAGCGCTTGCTGCGCTGGCTGCCGCAGCATTTCGAGTGCGTCAGCCTGATGCAACTGCTGCAAGCCGACCCCGTGCTGTCCGACGGCAAGCCGCGGGTGGCGCTGACCTTCGATGACGGCTGGCGAGACAACGCGCTCAACGCCTTCCCGCTGCTGCAACGGCACCAGGTGCCGGCAAGCATCTTCCTCTCGACTGACTACATCGGCAGCCGCCAGCGTTTCTGGTGGGAAAGCCTGGGCGAAACCCTGTGGGGCAGTCATGGCGAACTTGCCCAGCGGCAACTGATCGAGCAGGTGCGCAAGATCGGCCGGCCGTTGCCGGCAGCGTTTTTCATGAACGAGCGCCCGCACGCGCGCAGCAATGTCCTGGCGCGCTACCTGCAAAGTCTCAAGAGCCTGTCGCCGCAGGCCCTGCACTTGCTCACCGACGCCTGCCCGACCGAATCCCTGCCACAGGCGCTGGACTGGCAGCAGGTGCGCGAACTGGAAGACTCCGGCCTGATCAGCTTCGGCCCCCACGGCGCCAGCCACGCGCTGTTGCCGGGCCTTGACGACCGCCGCCTGGACGAAGAACTGAGCCGCAGCCAGAACGCCCTGGCCCAGGGTTGCCGTCAGCCATTGCCGGTGTACTGCTACCCTAATGGTGATCACGACCTGCGGGTTCGCCAACGCTTGGCCGCGCACCGCTACCCCTATGCACTGAGCACCCGCGCGGCCCTGTGCAGCCCCAGCGACGACCCACTGGCGCTGCCGCGCATCGGCGTCAGCCAGCGCAATGCCAGCCGCCCTTCGCTGCTGGCCTGGCGCATCAGCCGGGGAGCACACGGATGAGCCGCAACCACTACCTGCGCCACCTGCTGTTGAGCATGGGTACACGCCTGGCGATGATCGCCCTGCGCTTGCTGCGCAACGTATTGCTGGCGCGCATCCTCGGCCCCAGCGAGCGGGGCCTGTTCGCCCTGCTGAGCACCCTGCCCGACCTGATCAGCGCCGCCACCAGCGGTGGCCTGAACACCGCCGTGGGCTACCAGGCGGCGCAACAACGTTCGATGGGGCTGTTGCTGAGCCAGGTGCTGATCTTCGGTTGCCTGGTGGCCGGGGCGCTGACCCTGGTGTGCGTAGCGCTGATGCGCGAATTCGGCACCGAGCTTGAGGTGACCACCCAGCTCGGCCTGCTGGCCTGGCTACTGTTGCTGGCCGTGCCATTGACCGTGCTCAAGAGCGGCCTGCTGACCCTGCACAACGCGACCGGCGATGTCGGCGCCTTCAACATGCTGCGCCTGACCGAATCACTGGTGCCGCTGCTGCTGTTCGTCGGGCTGTTCTGGATGTGGCAGAACTCGGCGCTGGAGGCGGCGCTGATCAGCTGGCTGGTGGGCATTGCCCTGGTGGTGGTGGCCGGCCTGGTGTGGCTCGGCCGGCAACATTCGATCAAGCTGCAATGGGACCGCAGCGGCCAGCGCGAGCTGCTCTCCTACAGTGCCAAGAGCCACCCCGACCTGCTGTTCCAGCAGGTCATCCTGCGCTCGGACTACCTGTTTATCGGGGCCATGCTGGGCAGCACTGCCCTGGGCCATTACGCCATGGCCAGCGCCGCCGCCGAACTGCTGCTGATCGTCCCGGAAGCGGTGACCACGCCGCTGATGAAACGCCTGCTGCAACAGGACGCCGGCATGGACAAACTGACCCCGCTGGCCCTGCGCCTGACCGCCACGGTGATGCTGGGCGCCTGCCTGAGCATGGCGCTGATCGGCGAATGGCTGATCGTCACGCTGTTCGGTGCCGAATACCAGCCGGCCTACCCGGCCTTGCTGGCCCTGCTGCCAGGCCTGTTCGGCCTGTGCTACGCGAGCATCCTGCGCCTGGACCTGCTCGGCAAGAACCGTCCCGGCGCGGTGTCATTGATGATGGGGGTCGGCGCGGCGGCCAACCTGGTGATGAACGTGATCCTGATTCCGCGCTATGGCATCGTCGGTGCGGCGGCGGCATCGTCCATCGCCTACCTGGGCGTGACCGTGGCGATGCTGCTGATGTATTGCCGGCTGAGTGCTGTGCCGCTGCTGAAAACCTTGCTGATCCTGCCTTCCGACCTGGCACCACTGCGCCAGATGCTGCAACGGAGGGCCGCATGAACCAGGCCTGGTGGGTGCTGCCCGGCGTGCTGCTGGCCGCCTCGGTACAGGCAGCGAACGTGCGTTGGCCGGACATCCGCGACGGCAGCCTGTACCTCACCCCCACCCGGGCCGACACCCTGACCCTGAGCTGGAGCCCCGCCTGGCAGGCCGATGGCAACCGCGAGCAGGTGTTCCTGCTCGACGGCAATGGGCGCCTGGCCGCGCACCGCGCAATCAGCGCCGAAGAAAGCCGGGGCCAGTTGAGTTGGCCGTTGGCGGCCGAGCACGCCAGCTATCAGGTGGAAGTACCCGGCTACAGCTTTCGCAACTATCGCCTTGAATTCGCCGACAGCACGCGAGCGCTGTTTGCACCGGCGAAAGTGCACTTCAGCATGGCGGTGGAGCGCGGCACGCAGCTGTTCTTCCGCGTCGGCGCCAATGAGCAGGCCGTGCTCGGCGGCAAGCAGCATGGCGGCGTCAGCGCCCTGCGGGCCACACGCCTGAGTGACGGCAGCCGGGTCGACCTGGCCTTGCAACAGCACCGCGCCTACTGGCAGTTCGACCAGGTAGCCCTGCCGGTCAGCCCGCGCGAGCAGACCTGGCGCCTGGACCTGCAAGGCGCCGGCAAGGCGGCGTTCTGGCTCGATGGCAGCGCCAACCTGTTCGCCCGCCGCGCCGAAGACCTCGGCAGCCTGCGCCAGCAAACCGGCAGCGTGCAGTTGCGCAGCAGCGAGCAGGTGCTGGGGCCGACCCCGAAAATCGGCAACAACCTGCCGTACGTGGTACCGCCACCGAGCAGCTTTGCCGTGCTCGACCAGCTCGGCCTGCAAGCGGCGGGCTTTTATGCCTTTGCCGATGTGCTGCAGCGCAAGCCCGGCTACGAGAATGCCTTCCGCCAGCTTTACCGCGAACGCTTCGGCATCCAGCACGACATCACCCTGCTCGGTTCCACCGACCGGCGCGCCGTGCTGCGCGACGACAAAGCCACTGCCAGTGGCCTGGATGCCTGGCTCGCCGCCAGTGTCGCGCTCGGGGGCAAGGGCACCCACTACATTGCCTTCGCCGACGAGCCCAACCTGAACTACACCGACTACCCGGCGTACCGCAGCCTGTTCAAGGCCATGCTGGAGCGGGTCGAGCGCTACCCGGGTGCCCGCGAAGCCGGGGTGCGCATTGCCGCGCCGGCCAGCTCGCGCTTCGTCGACGGCCCCCTGGCCAGCAACAGCGCCGAGCGTCGCGGGCTGGAGTGGTCGCGCCGGCTGCTGGCCGAGTTCGGCGAACGGATCGACGCCCTGGCCTGGCACGAATGGATGGTCCGCGACCTGCTGGCCACCCGCAGTTACCGCGACGCCTTGCGCCAGGCTGCCGACCTGGTCGGGCGTGATGCCCAGGGCCTGCCGCGCAAACCCCTGCTGATCGACCAGACCAACCTTTCCAGCGGCTCGACGCTGAGCCCCTACGAGCAGGAGACCCAATACGCTGCACTGTGGTGGACCTCGGTGGTGATCAACGCTGCCCAGGACGGCCTGCTCGACATGATCAACTGGTTCCATATCGCCGACGAGCCGGAATACCCCAAGGGCATGGTGCGTGTGCTGGGCAGCGACCGTTTTGAGCTCAAGCCGGTCGGCCTGGCCCAGCAGTTCATCCAGCAGCACTGGCTGGACCAGGTGCTGCAACTGGACAACGACGCCTTCGAGGTCGACGCCCTGGCCATGGCCCGGGCCCAACAACGCAGCCTGCTGGGGGTGAACAAGAGCGCGCGGCTGCAACAGGTGAGCCTGAGTACCGCCACCCCGACCTGCGCGCAGGGCGCGCAGACGCTGACCTTCTTTGGGCCCGACAACCAGCCGCGCAGCGCGCAGTACCACTGCCAGCGCGGGCAATACCAGTTCGAACTGCCGGGGCAGACGCTGTTTGCCCTGCGCTGGACGGCGTCATGAAACGCCGCGCCGGCCGTTATATTCCCTGCACGATCCAGGAGGCAACATGAGTTCCTTGATTCAGCTAAAACAACGCATTCGCCAGAAAGGCCTGCGGGCAACCTTGAACACCGCGTTCAAGCATTACTTCTTCTATCACTGGGAACTGCTGTGGATGGAGCGTGACCTGGTCAGCCCGGTGCCGCCGCATTCGCTCAAGCCCTACCCGCCCACTCGCAGCACGGCGATTACCGTGCACAACGTGCAAGCCTTCGCGAAAAACTTCGGCGACCGCGTGGAGACCATGCGCGAGCTGGCCGCCGAGGGCCATACCGGGGTCATGCACCTGGATGACGAAGGTCACGTGGTGGCATTCATCTGGGGCAGCATGCGCCATTACCACGACCGCCATTACTACGGGTGCTGGTTCCCGGTGGAGCCCGGGGAGTTCTTCGAATTCGGCGGCGAACTGACCCGCGCCTATTGGGGTACTACCTTGTCGGTGGACCTGCAACTGGACCTGTGGAAGGCCATGCTCGCCCAGGGCTGCGACAAGGTGGTGGATGTTTGCGAAACCCACAACATCCCGGCGCTCAAGCTGCACCTGCGCATGGGCTACAAGGAACAGGGCCGGGTGACCCACGTGTACTGCCTGTTCGGGCGCTGGAAGTTCTTCCGCGAAACCCGCTACAGCGGCTCGCGCCTGGATGCCCTGCGCAAACCGGCGCCAAGCAACGCACCGGCCACGGTGGCCTGAGCCATGCAGCCGAGCCTGAGCTGGCGCACCTCGCTGCGTTGCGACGACTTCCCCGCCGCCGACTACGAGCAGTTGCGTCAGGCGGTGGCGGATGCCACGCCGTTCAACAGCCTGGCCTGGTTGCAGGCCGCCGAACAGGCGCTGCCCGCCGACCAGAGCCTGCAGATCTTGCTGGGCCATGACGCGGGGCGGCTGTGCCTGTGCCTGCCGCTGATCGTCTGCCTTGAGCGACAGGGGCCGTTGACGTTTCGGGTGGTACGCCATCTGGGCTACCCGATGAGTGATCGCATCGGCTTGCTGATGGACCTGTCGTCGTTGAACGCGACGCTGGTGCTCAAGGCGATCCGCCAAAAGCTGCCCCATGCGTTGCTGCAACTCAGTGAGGTCACCGGGGAATCACCATGGTTGCAGTGCTGGGCACAGCGCAGCTCCACCTTCGAGCAGCGCCTGGCCTGCCGGGCACCGGTGCATCAGCTCAGTGACGCGGACCGCCAGGAAGTCAGTGGCGACCCGCGCTACAAGCTGCGCCGCGCGCGCAAGCGTATTGCCGCATTGGGCGCGCAGGTGCGCCGGGTGACCCCGACTGCCGACAACGCCTTGCAGTGGCTGGAAGCAGTGAGTGCGGTCGAGGCCGTGAGCTGGAAAGGCGACGACGGTGTCGGCATTTTCAGCCTGCCGGCGCAGCGCCAGTGGATGTTCCAGGCCTTTGCCGCCCTGGCGGCCGATGGCCGTTTGCGCCTGGTGGTGCTGGAGCTGGATGGGCGTTGCATCAGCTACCGGCTCGGGCTGCTGGAGCGTGGTCGGCTGTACGACTACAACCTGGCGTTCATCCCGCAATACGCCGACCTGGGCAGTGGCCGGGCGCTGTTGCAGGAGTGGATTGACTGGGGGCTCGACGAGGGCTGGCAGTGGATCGACGCCTCGCGGGTCAGCCTGGAGAACTCCAGCCATCAGTTGCATGAGCGCATGACCGGGCAGGTTGAGCATTGGCGCCAGAGCTTCTACAGCTGGCGACCCAGCGGGCTGTGCCTGGGGCTGGCCCTGCGTCTCTGGCAGCGTCTCAAACCTTGGTTCAAGGCTCGACAGGCGCGAGCGGTCGCCTCGCCGGCTGTGCCCAGTACCCCGCCGTCCAACCAACAGGAGCGCCAGGATGCCATCCCGGGTCATAGTCAACGCTGACGACTTCGGTCTTAGCGAACACACCAATGCCGTGATACTGCGAGCCTTTCATAGCGGCTTGATCAGCTCGGCCACCGCCATGGCCAACATGCCGGCGTTCAAGGCGGCCTGTGCCCTGGCCCAGCAACCGGCGCTGCGCGGGCGGGTCGGGTTGCACTTCAACCTGACCTATGGCCGGCCGCTGAGCAAAGCCATCGGCCAGTTGCCACAGTTCTGCACGGCGAGTGGCGAGTTCGACCTGGGGGTGTCGCGCAAGTGCCTGCGCCTGGGCCGTGCGGCACGTGAGGCGGTGGAAGAGGAACTGGCCGCGCAGTGGCAGCATTGCCTGAACCTGGGCTTGATGCCGAGCCACCTGGACTCGCACCAGCATGTGCACAACATCTGGCCAATTGGCGAAATCGTTGCGCGGTTTGCCGCGCGTGAAGGCGTGCCGGTGCGCTTGGCGCGCAACCTGGGGCACAACATCAACCCGGCCAAGCGAGTATTCAAGCGCTTGCTCAACCGGCGCTTGCGGCAGTTGGCCGGGGCAACGGCGGACTATGTGTGCACCCCGGTGGACCTGCGTGACGGGCTGGCGCCGGCTGATGGGCTGTTGGAGATTGTTGCGCATCCGAGTGCGCTGGGCAGCCATGACTTTGGTGATGCGTATCTGGGTACTGGCGAGTCGTTGCAGGCGTTGCTCGAACAGCGTTTGGCCGGGGTACCGCGGGTGGGGTATGGCGTGCTTACTGCAACACCAGTGGGAAGTGGTCTGCTTGGCGAGAAGGTTTGAATGGGATTATCAGCAAGACCTCCTGATTTATTGTGGGAGCCGGCCTTGCCGGCGATGAGGCCGGTGCAGTCAGCACAATACCTGTGATTGCTGCGCAATCAATCGCTGGCAAGGCCAGCTCCCACAGGTATCAGCGGCACTGCAAACCCAGCAGGATCTACTCAGGCTCATCCTCTGCCGGAAAATACCGGCAGCTTTTGCGCGTCGCCAACTGCTCGGGCGTCGGGCGCTCATCGATGAATGCGGCGGTGCGGTCACTGTAGATCTCCAGAAACCCCCACTTCAGATCGGCTTCGGTCTGACCTGGCTTGGGTGGCTGGAACCACCAGACTTCGCGGCTGATCAGGCTCATAGGCACATGCTCGGCAAAAGGACGACCCCTTCACTATAGCCGGCCACCACGCAATAACTACCACCTCGCCCAACCCTCGATTGCATCTCCTGTGAGGCCCACCTCACCGGAGCACACCCATGGCCAACACTGCCGCCGCTGACATCCACCGCGCCTTTCTAGAACGACAACTGCCCGACTGGGCCCGCCACCTGAACGCCCACCATTGGCAGCAACTGCGCCACAGCCAACGCCCCGCCCAGGGGCTCGCGCAACAACCGGCCGACTGGCTGGCCAATGCCCCACCCGACTGGCGCCAGGCGGTGCTCGACAGCCAGCTTGCCTGTCGCCGCTCGCAACGCGAACTGGCCCGCGAACTCAGCGGCCTGCAAGGCCTGCGCAGCTTTGCCGAGCCATTGCTGCAAGACCATCTGCACACCGTCCACCGCTTCAGCCTGCCGGTTGCCACCTGTGAACTGGTGGTGTTCGAACGTGAGTTCATCTGGTGGGCCCTGTCCTACCGACTGCACCACAAGGTGCACAACCTGTTGCAGGCAGCGCTGCAAAATTTCGAGGAAGACATCGAGTTCGAAACACAAAGCGCGCTGACCCCACCCGGCAGTTTCAGCCTGATCCCCAACTACAACAGCAGTACCGCGACCTACAACTACCGCTATAGCCGCCTGGCACTGACACCTGCCGATTTCGCCCGAAGCTGTCGCAGCGTCGACCTTGGCGGGCGATACCAGCAACACCTGAAACAGGTATACGAGGCCCCTGAAAACCGCGACCGACTGCGCGCCCTGTCGATCAACGCCAGCAAAGACAACCTGCGCCTGTGCATTCACCTGGCGCGTGTCCACGGCAACATAGACGGCCCCGCCCAGGAACGCGCCCTGGCCGTACTGGGCGACACCCCAGGGCAATGCTGGAGCCTGAGCCTGTTCGGTGTGCCGTTGCACGATGCCTTGCTGGTCGACCACGCCTCGGCCACAGGCGCCAGCGTGCTGCTCTACCTGCCAGGTGCAGACCACCCGCTGAGCGAGCATTCAAGCCTGACGGCCCTGCAAACCCAGCTGAAGACCAGCCTGTGTTCCCCCCAGTACCGCACGTTCTTCAGCCGCTTCGTCCCGCAAGGCCAACAGGAACACTTCTTCAGTGTGCTCAAGCGCAACCTGCAAGGCGCCCCCTCGGACGAGGACAGCCCGCAGTGGGTCGCGGATGGCGATGCAGATCTGCACCTGCGCTTGCTGCCTTTCGGCGAAGACCTCTTTGGCACCCTGCAAGACCGCCATGTGCAACGCATCCAGGATGACGCCCGGCTGCTCGCGGTGCCCACTGCCGACGTCGATGAAGCCACCCGCAAGGCGCGCCTGGCCTACTGGGAGAGCATTGGCCTGAACCTGCTGAATCTGGCGGCATTCTTTGTGCCGGGCCTGGGCGAGATCATGCTGGCGGTGACCGCCGTGCAACTGCTGGACGAAGTGATCGAGGGCGTCGAAGCCTGGCAAGACGGCGATATCGACACCGCCATGGCGCACCTGGAAGGCGTGGCGTTGAATGTCGCGGTAATCGGCGGCATGGGTGTAGCCGGCCACCTCGCCGGCAAACTGGCGAACCCGAAACTGATGGACAGCCTGGTCGAAGTGCAGCGCCCCGACGGCAGTGCTCGCCTGTGGAAGCCCGACCTCGCACCTTACCGCTGCAGCATTGAACTCCCCGCCGAGTTGCAGCCCAATGCCCTGGGCCAGTACCAACTGGGTGAGCGCTACTACATCCGCCTTGATGGGGCACTGTATGAACAAGCGTTTGATGAGGCTTCCGGCAAATGGCAGCTGCGCCATCCGGCACGTGCCGAGGCCTTCCAGCCCCCCCTTGAACACAATGGCCGGGGCGCCTGGCGCCAGGTGCATGAGCGCCCGTTGAGCTGGACACGGGCACAACTGCTGCGCCGCATCGGCCACTCGGTGGACAGTTTCAGCGATGCCGAACTCGACCAGGCCTGCCAAATCAGCGGCACCTCGCAAGACAGGCTGCGCAAGATGCACCTGGACAATGAAGCACCGCCGCTGTTGCTCAGTGACAGCCTGGACAGGATCAGCGCCGACCGCCAGGCCCAAGCGGCCAGCGCACTCCCTGACGAAACCGCCGCCTATCCAACGCTGTTCGAGCGCTTCTATCAGGCAGGCATTGCCGAAGACCCACTGCGCGAGACCTTGCAACTGCACGCCCCACGCTTGAGCAAACCGCTGGCAAACCGTTTGCTGAGCGCCTCAGAGCGCGCGCACTGGATGGCCACTGGCGAGCCCTCGGCCACCCTGCTCGACAACGCCGCGCAGATCGCCAGCGAACTGCCGCTGACCCGCGCCCTGGAAGGCGCGTATTGTCCGGCGTTGGCCAGTGCCGACAGCGAGCGCCTGCTGTTCACCTGCCTGGGCCGGCTACCGGGCTGGTCGCCCAAGGTCTGCCTGGAGTTGCGCGCAGGCACCCCGCAGGGCCCGCTGCTCACGCGCCTGGGGCCAGCGGGCGCGGCCGAACGCAGGGTCATCGTGAAGTCGCTGGATGGCTATCGTGCCTATGACGGCGCGCACCCGCTGCAAACCCGCGCGGTCAACCCGCTGGACAACGACCTGCCGCGCGCCCTGCTGCATGCCTTGCCTGAAGCGCGGCGCCAGGCACTGGGGCTGAACCTTGAACAACCGGAAGCCTTGCTGTCTCAGATCAAGGCTTTCAGTGCCAGCCACCGCAACAAGTTGCCGCAGTGGTTATGGTCGCATCGTCCTGATAGTTGGCCCGATAGCGGGCGCCTGCTCGGCGGCATGGACCAGGCTGAGGGCTACCCCGCTGCGCAGGCGGATGCACCTTCAGTGATGACCCGCTACCGCGCCTTGTACCCCGCCACCAGCGAAGCCGAGGCGCAGGCGGTTATCGAGCGCTGGACGGCAGAAAACAAACTGCCCACCGAGGAACTCCAGCACCTGGAAGCCCGTTTGGCCCGCTTGCAGTCCAACCTGCAGGCCTGGAGCGGCAACCTCGAACGCCGGCAATCCGTGGCCACCGAGCTGGTCCGTGCCTGGCAGCGCATCTCCCTGCAGGTGCTGCCTTCGGGCGCATCCGGTGTCCGCCTCAAGCTCGCGCGGCTAGGCCTGACCGAGGCGGACCTGGCGAGCTTTCCCGTACTGTCCGAGACGCTGGCCGAGGTGCACGACCTGGACCTCAGCAACAATCCCCTGGCCGACCTGCCGCAAACGTTCATCCAGCACTTCCCTTCACTTCAGCGCCTCTCCCTGACGCGCTGCAACTTGACCCGGATACCGAGTGTTCCGACTGCACAGTTGAAACGCCTGGACCTGTCCTTCAACCGTATCGCCTGGAGCCCCGACCAGCAGCCGGTGCTGGACAGCTACAACGCCTTGCAGACCCTCGACTTGTCGATCAACCCGCTGCAACGTGCGCCGCAGTTCAGCGCACTACCCCATTTGGAATACCTGGACCTGTGCGCTTGTGAACTGGAAGCGCTGCCGGCAGGCCTTGAAGCGCTGGTCGATCCACTGGTCATCGACCTGACCGAAAATGAAATAAGTGATCTACCCGCCGACTTCCAGTTTCCCCAGGCTGTCGGCGAAGCCCTGCGCCTGGAGCAGAACCCGCTGGGGCAAACCGCGCTGACACACATCGACGACTACTTCACTGCGCACGGTGTCGATCTGCTGGTTGGCGAAGTTGACTACGAAGGCCTACTCGACGGCACCACGCCAGCGCAGCAGGCACTCTGGCGACGCCTCAAGGAACGCCTGCCGATCAGCTATCGACGCGGCCTGCGCGAACTCTACGAAACCGACGAATACCTCGCGGCGCCGGCCACCAGCCGCAGGCGCTACTGGCGCCTGTTGGCGTGGATGGACAGCAACCCCAGCGCCATGCAGCGCGCCCTGCAAATCGATGCCGGCGGCTTGCTGGAGCTGGAGTTTCGCTTCGAGGTCGACCGCGCCATGGCCGAGCCCGAACCCCAGGCCCGCGCGCAAACCCTGCTGCGCGTCTACACCCGCCTGGTGCGCGAGAATGAAGTGGCCTTCGCCCTGCCCCAGGCGCTGCCCGATTTTGTCGAAGACACTGCCCTGGAAGAGCTGAACCAGTGGACCCTGCAACACCTGGCCCAAGACCCCGAGTTGGACCTGCCCTTGGCGCCCACGCCTGACGAGCGGGTCACGCTGGACCTGGCCGACGGCCTGGAGGCCCCGCTCACCGCTCAGTGGCGGGAGCAACTGCGCGAGCGGCTGCTGCAACTGAGCCCGGCCAACGATCAGGGGCTGGATGCACTGTTCGTGCGCGATACCGAAGAGGAATACCATTACAGCGGCTGGGTCGACTGGCTGCAGCAGCGCTACAGCGCGCGCTTTGACGCCCTGCGCGCCACCCTGGATGCCGAGCTTGAGCACGCCGAAACCTTGAGCGAGGGTGACTATGTCAACGAGGCCCGGCGCCTGCGCGATGCCTTCACGCAGAACACCGACGCCTTGTTGCGCAGCCTGACCCGTGGCGTACTGGAGGGCACCCTGCTCAGTTGGTGATCAACCCTGGCGGGCGGCCAGCCATTGTTCGAACTGCGCCACCGGCATCGGCCGCCCCATCAGGAAGCCCTGGCCCTGGTCACAACCGGCATTGCGCAGGAACGCATACTGCTCTTCTGTCTCAATGCCCTCGGCGGTGATCCTGAAGCCCAGGGCATGGCCCAGGTCGATCACCGCGCGGGTGATGGCGACATCGCTGTCATCACCTGGCAGGTCCTTGATGAATGCCCGGTCGATTTTCAGGTGGTCGATGGGCAACGACTTCAAATAGGCCAGCGACGAATAGCCCGTGCCGAAGTCATCCACCGCCGTGGCAATGCCCATCTGTTGCAGGCGCAACAGTACGTCACAGGCGTGTTGCTGGCTTTCCATCAAAAGGCTCTCGGTGATTTCCACCTCCAGCACCGAGGGTAGCAGTTCATGGCGTTGCAGTGCCTGTTGCAGGCTGCGTACGTAGTCGCTGCGCTCGATCTGCACCGCCGCCACGTTGATCGCGATGGGGCCGAACAGCAGATCACTGTCGCGCCAGCGCCGCACCTGGCTGCACACCAGCTCCAGCACGCGCTCGCCCAGTGGGATGATCAGCCCGGAGCGCTCCGCCAACGGGATGAACTCGGCAGGCGAAATCAGCCCCTGGGTCGGGTCACGCCAACGCAGCAAGGCTTCGGCGCCTTCCAGGCGGCCGCTGAACAGGTCGATCTTGGGCTGGTACCACATCTCGAATTCGTTGTTTTCCAGCGCCCGACGCAAGGCCCCTTCCAGGGCCAGCTTCTGTTGCAGGCGCTCGGTCATCTGGCCGTGGTACTCCCGCCAGGCATTGCGTCCGCTTTCCTTGGCCGCATACATCGCCGTGTCGGCATGGCGCAGCAGGTTGTCGCAACTCTGCCCGTGCTGCGGGTACAGGGCCACGCCGATACTGCCGGTGACCAGCGCCGCATTACCCTTGAGGTCGAACGGCGCCTGCAGGCAACGCAACAAGGCCTCCACCGGCACCCGCACCGAACCGGGTACATCGACATTGCGCAAGATGAAGGCGAACTCGTCACCGCCCAGGCGACACACGGTGTCATGGGCGCCGAGGGTCTGGGTGAAACGCCGGGCGGCCAGCTCCAGCATCAGGTCGCCCATGGCATGGCCGAGGCTGTCGTTGACCTGCTTGAAACCGTCGATATCGAGCACCAGCACGGCCAGCGCCGGGCCAGTCTCATTGGTCAGCTGTTGCAGACGTCGGCGGAACAGCACGCGGTTGGCCAGGCCCGTAACCGCATCGTAATGCGCCAGGCGCTCCAGCTGTGCCTGGGATTGCTTGAGCTCGCGATTGCGCAGCTTGATCAGGCGGTTATTGCGATTGAGCTGGGCGACAAATACGCTGAACAGGCCAGTGCAGCTCAGGGCAAACAGGAACAGCGGCGAGGCGAACAGGCTCATCGTCGGCCAGCCGCCACGGGGCGTCGCGGCCAGCTGCCAAAGCCCGCCCGGCACATCGACGTTGAGGGTGACCGAGGTCTGGTCGAACAATTTGGCATCGCCCCAGATCATCTCGCCCGAGGCGCCCCTGCCGTCGGCGCCGCGCAAGGCCAGGTCGAAACTGCTGTCCTGGTCGATCCCGGCCACACGCAGCAAGGAGTCGATGTCGGCAACGATCGACACGTTGCCCCAGTAGAACTCCACGCCCTTGCGGCCCTTGAGAAACACCGGGCGCCGGTAGATCAGCGCGCGGCCGCCCTGATACAACGCCACCGGCCCGGCCAGCACCGGGCCGTGAATCGTCCGCGCGCGCTGCAGCATGGGGTACTGATCGGCCAGGTGCCGGTAATTGATGCCCAGCACGCTCTGGTTGCCGGCCATGGGGTAGACATCAGAAATGATGTCCCCCGGGCCCAGGGAGATATGCCGCAGGTAAGGCGCTGAGGCGATGGCCTGGCGGGCCATGTCATGGAAATGTTCCGCAGTGATCTCGCCGTCGGCGCTGATCAGTTGGGCGATGCCTTCGGTTTCGCCAAAGGCCGTGCGCAGTTGCGCCTCCAGGCTGGCACGCACACCAGACAGGCGCGCGCTGGCATTGCTCACCAGCTCGCTTTCCTGGCGCGTGATATCCAGGTGCCCGAGCACCACCGACAGGCCGATGCCGATCAGCGCAAAACCGACCGGCAGCAGCCGATACAGCGACTTGCGCAGGGGCGCCGGGAGGATTTGACTATCATCTAGCGCGAGGATTTTTATTGTCATACGCCAGCAGTTCGCAACGGATTACCGGTTTATCGGCGTGCTCCCGACAATATTGAGTGAGGCTGGCTTTTTTTCGCAAGCTGGGTTTATGCTCGGGCTGAACCGTTTCACCCATCGATAGAAAAAGAGGTGCTGCGTTATGACTGGTCTGCTTGATTCGCTGTTTCCCGCTGCCAACGACATCCCCGAAGCCTACCGCCTGGGCGACCCGCTGGAGCAACGCGACTACCTGGTGGACGGTCAACTGGTGCGCTGGGACGGCCCGCTGGCCACGGTGCGCAGCCCGGTGTGGCTGAAAACCGACAGCGCCGAGCAGCAGGTGATCCTCGGCAGCGCCCCGCTGCTCGATGCCGACACCGCCCTCACCGCCCTCGACGCCGCCGTGCGCGCCTACGACAAGGGCCGTGGGGCCTGGCCGAACATGCGCGTGGCCGAGCGCATCCAGCACGTCGAAGCGTTCCTGGCGCGCATGCGTGAACAGCGCAGCGCCGTGGTCAAGCTGCTGATGTGGGAAATCGGCAAGAATCTCAAGGACTCGGAAAAGGAGTTCGACCGAACCTGCGACTACATTGTCGACACCATCGGCGCCCTCAAGGAACTCGACCGTCGCTCCAGCCGCTTCGAGCTGGAACAGGACACCCTCGGCCAGATCCGCCGCGCGCCATTGGGCGTGGCCCTGTGCATGGGCCCGTACAACTACCCGCTGAACGAGACCTTCACCACGCTGATCCCGGCACTGATCATGGGCAATACCGTGGTGTTCAAGCCGGCCAAGTTCGGTGTACTGCTGATTCGCCCGCTGCTGGAGGCCTTCCGCGACAGCTTCCCGGCAGGCGTGATCAACGTGATTTACGGCCGTGGCCGGGAGACCGTCAGCGCGCTGATGGCCAGTGGCAAGATCGACGTGTTCGCCTTTATCGGCACCAACAAGGCCGCCAGCGACCTGAAGAAACTCCACCCGCGCCCACACCGCCTGCGCGCGGCACTCGGGCTGGATGCGAAGAACCCGGGGATCGTGCTGCCTGAGGTAGACCTGGACAACGCGGTGAACGAGGCGCTGACCGGGGCGCTGTCGTTCAACGGCCAGCGCTGCACGGCGCTGAAGATCCTCTTCGTGCATGAACAGGTGGTCGACAGCTTCCTCGACAAATTCCAGCACAAGCTTGCCGCACTCAAGCCGGGCATGCCCTGGGAGCCCGGGGTCAGCCTGACCCCGCTGCCGGAAGCGGGGAAAATCGACTACCTCAAGGGCCTGGTTGACGATGCCGTGGAAAAAGGCGCGCGGGTACTCAACCCCGGGGGTGGGCAAAGCCGGGGCTCGTTCTTCTACCCGGCGCTGCTGTACCCGGTCAGCCCGCTGATGCGGGTGTACCAGGAGGAGCAGTTCGGCCCGGTGGTGCCGGTGGTGCCTTACCGCGACCTGCAGACGGTGATCGACTACGTGCTGGATTCGGACTTTGGCCAGCAGTTGAGCATCTTTGGCACCAACAGCGCCGATGTTGGCCGGCTGGTCGACACCTTCGCCAACCAGGTCGGCCGGATCAACCTCAACGCCCAATGCCAACGTGGCCCGGACACCTACCCGTTCAATGGCCGCAAGAATTCGGCCGAGGGCACGCTGTCGGTGCACGATGCCTTGCGCGTGTTCTCGATCCGCACCCTGGTGGCGACCAAGTTCCAGGAGAGCAACAAGCAGTTGATCAGCGAGATCATCCGCAACCGCGAGTCGAGCTTCCTGACCACCGACTACATTTTCTGAGGGGGTGTACCGCTGGTCATGTGGGGTGAATTTTCGGTTTGCGTAAACGCCAAAACTGTACAAATATACAGTTAACTGCAACACCATTGTGGGAGCCGCCCTTGCCGGCGATATCGCTGGCAAGGCCAGCTCCCATAGGGTTTGCACAAGCCACCTACCCCGCTTGATCTTGAGGAGGACCCACAAAATGGCCGTCAAACCAATCCCCGAAGGGCAGCACAGCATCACCCCGTACCTGGGCATCAAAGGCGCCCACATCGCCATCGAGTTCTACAAAGAGGCCTTTGGCGCCATCGAGATGTTCCGTCTCAACGGCCCCGACGGCAGGGTCGGCCATGCCGAGCTGAAAATCGGCGATTCATCGCTGATGCTTGCCGAACCCTGTGACATGAGCTCACTCGGCAACCAGGAGCAGGCAAAACCTGGCATCGGGCTGCACCTGTACGTCGAAGATGTCGACGCCACCTTCGCCCAGGCCATCAAGGCTGGTGCCATACAAGACAGCCCCGTGACAGACCAGTTCTACGGTGACCGCAGCGGCAGCGTTAAAGACCCGTTCGGCAACCTCTGGTTCATTGCCACCCACAAGGAAGACCTGAGCGTGGAAGAGATCCGCGCACGCGCCGCGAAAATGTTCGGCGGCGCCCAAGGCTAAGCCCCCTGCCCGGCTGGCACCCATGGTCGCCAGCCGGGCTTTGATTTAAGGTGGCAGGCAAAGGAAGGCTGGCCAGGATAGTCCATGCGAATCATCGAAAAAAACGCCGCGCTGGTGCGCACACTGACACCCGCCGAAGAACAACTGTTGCGCGGTTTTGCCCAGGGCACCCTGGAAGGGCCACGCCTGCTGCAAGCCAATCAGCTGCTGATGAAGGTGCGCGCCGCCGGGCACTGGCTGGCTTGCGACTGTCAGCCTAAGGCCATGCCGGTCCTCAACGTCACGCTCAACAGCCATACCGGCACGCTGTTCCTGAAGAACAACCCGGGCACTGCCGAACATGCCGCACACTGCGCCTTCATCAAGGATGAGCGCGACACGGCCGACAGCCATGATGACCTCGACAGCGCCCCGGCAGCCTGGCTGCCACCCGATACACCGCTGCGCCTGATCGGCGACTTCAAGCGCGTTACCGAGGCCGGGGGGGCCGACACTGCGGGCGCGGGCGACAAGCGCGAGCAGCATCGCTTGCTCTCGCTGCTACTGACATTGATCGAAGCCAGCGGCTTGAACGTCTACGCCACACACCTGAAAAAAGACCTCACCGCGCAGTTCAGCGAACTGCGCAGCGTGGCCAACCGTTACCCATTGATCGAACGCGTGCCGGCGAGCAACTACCTGGAAACCCGCCTGGACATGAAGCACATGATGATGCTCAAGGCGCGGCTACGGGAGTCCACGGTGTTCGGCAATCATCGCCGGCATGGCTTGATGCTTGATTGCGTCAGCCAGATCAAGGCACGCAAGGTGTTCAATGAGCGCAGCGAGGACGGCTTTGATTTTCAGGGCCACCACTTGCTGTGGGGTGGCAGCAAGACGCCGGGGCCGCTGCTGGCCCTGGCGATCTATTCGCCGGCTACGGCGGGTAGCCATTTCTATGAACTGATCCATGTCGCCAGCGTGCCGGTACTGTCACGCGGGCAGATGTTCCCGGTGTACCGGGAGGAAGAGCGCGAACCGCTGAAAATGCTCATGTCGTTGATCGACTGGATGGCAAGCAAGGGTGTGCGGGTGATCATGCGCCGGCCGGTGATTGGTGGGCAGGTAATGGATGAGCTGGTGCTCAGTTCCGATCAGGACCGGGTGCTTTCGGTGTCGCTCACCGAGCAGCCGCTGGGGCCGGAACCGGATGCCGAGACCTTCAAGCGCTTTGCCGACTTCAAGAGCCTGGAGACGTTTCGCAAGTATGTGGCGGGGTTCTTCATGCGCGGGCGGGAGTAGTCCGTCGACTGTGTAGGCCTCATCGCCGGCAAAGCCGGCTCCCACAGGTATCCAAAGTGCCTTGAAGCTGGGGCCGGCGATGGATTGCTGTTCTGTGGGAGCCGGCCTTGCCGGCGATAGCCTCACCACTGTCGCTTGTCTGGCCGGGTAAGCCCCAGCTTCTCGATCCGATAGCGCAGCATGTCGCGACTCAACCCCAACAGGCGCGCCGACTTGGTCACGTTCCAGTCCGTACGGTCGAGCATCTTGCGCACCATGTCGCGTTCCACCTCCGGCAGGTTCATCGACTCCAGCCCCTCCGGCACCGCCCGCGACTCATGCAAGGCTTGCATTGGCAGGTCCAGCGGCTCATCCACCAGGCTCATGCACACATTCAGCTGGTTGGCCGCGATGACCTCATGCGGCGTCAGCAGCACAGTCTGCTCGAGCATGTTGCGTAGCTCCCGCACATTGCCCGGCCAGCTGTAATTCAGCAGCAGCTCCTGCGCCTCGGGGCTGAAGCGCAATTTCGACTTGCCATAGCGTTTGCCATGCAGCCCGAGAAAATGCTGGGCCAGCAGCAGCACATCCTCACCTCGCGCATACAAACGCGGCACCTTGATGGCAATGATCCGCAGGCGGAAGAACAGATCCCGACGGAACTTGCCCTGCTGCACCATCTGCTCCAGGTTGCAGTTGGTCGCACTGATGATCCGCAGGTCGACCTTGCGCTCCTTCACCGCGCCGATCCGGCGGATGGTGCGGTCTTCCAGCAGCTTCAGCAGCTTGGCCTGCAACAGCAGGTCCATCTCGCCAATCTCGTCGAGAAACAAGGTGCCGCCGTCCGCCGCCTCCACCAGGCCGACCCGACGGTCCTTGGCGTCAGTGAAGGCACCCTTCTCGTGGCCGAACAACTCCGCCTCCAGCAGGTTGGCCGGGATCGATGCGCAGTTGAACTCGATAAACGGCCCCTTGCTACGCGGCCCGTCAAAATGCAGGGCGCGCGCCACCAGTTCCTTGCCGGTGCCGGTCTCGCCCTCCACCAGCACCGGCGGCAGATCCCCGCCGGTCATGCGCCGCTCGGCTTCCAGCAACTGGCCGATGGTGTGTTTGAGATCAAGCATCGCCAGCGACTCGCCCAGCAGCGCCTGTACCCCGGACTTTTGCGCCTCGCGCTCCTGGTAGAAGGACAAGGTCCGTTCCATCCGCTCGGTGGCCAGGGCCTTGTCGAGCATGACCTTGAGCTCGGCCAGGGCCACCGGTTTGGTCAGGTAGTGGAAAGCCCCCTCCTTCATGGCGGTGACCGCATCCTCGACGTTGCCATAGCCGGTCATCATGATGACCTTGAGCTCCGGCGCCTTGGCCACCAGGATGCGCAGCAGCTCGTGACCGTTCATGCCCGGCAGCGAGTTGTCGGTGAGCACTGCATCGGGCTGCACCCGCTGCAACAGCTCGAGGGCTTCCTCGGCGCTGTGGCAGACGGTGACCTCGAAGTTCTTGCGCTCAAGGTAGGTCTGTATGTTCTCGGCAAGGAGTTCGTCATCCTCGACCACCAGAATGCTATGTTCCATGATCCCCTCCCACCACATTGAACGTCAGGCTGACACGGGTTCCCTCCTCCTCGCGGCTGGTCAGGCTGACCGCGCCGCCGAATCGTTCCATGATGCGTTTGACCAACACCAGGCCGACCCCCAGGCCGCCCTGCTTGGTGGTGAAAAACGGTTTGAAGACCATGCGCTCCTGTTGCTGGGTCATGCCCTTGCCGGTGTCGCTCAGCAGCATGTGCAATTGCCGCCCGCCGGCCAGCAAGGTCACCTCGATATTCAGCCGCCCGCCGCTGGGCATGGCTTCCAGTGCATTGGAAAACAGGCTGTTGAGAATTTGCGTGAGCAACACCGGCTGGCTGACCACCCAGGCACTGTCGGGCGCCTGCATCTCGACCTGCACGCCGTTGCGCTTGAGCTGTGGGGCAAAGGCTGCACGGGTGTCGTCGATGCTGGCCAACAAGTCGACTGCCTCGGCGTCGTCATGCACCGGGCGCAGGGACACCAGCAGTTCGCGTACCCAGCGCGACATGCGATCAACCTGGCTGATGATGTCGTCGATGTTCTTCTGCGCCGGCTGGCTGGCCACTTCGTGGGCCAGTTCGGCGCTGGAACGGATGGTCGCCAGGGGGTTGCGCAGGCTATGGGCCACCGCCGAGGACATTTCCCCCAGCGCGACAAAGGTTTCGCTGGCGATCAGTTGCGTCTGCTGCGTGGCCAGCATGCCGGCGCCGCGGCGAACGATCCAGAACAGGCCGAGGTAGACCAGGATCCCGCCAATGATCGTGCTGCTCCAGATCAGCACGTAGCCGCGCTGGATACGCCGCACCAGGTCCTGGGGCTCCTTGTAGACTTCGACCATCGACACGACCTTGGTGCCGTCGTTGCTGAACATCGGGATGTAGTTCTCGATGAACAGGTAGTCCGGCTCACGCAGGAACTTCTGCTCGTCACGGTCATCGTCCGCCTTGTGGTAGCTGGCCGACACCGGCACCCTGGACTCGAATGACTCGTCCAGGTCTTCGTCCGCCTCGATCTTCTTGCCGATCAATTGCGGGTTGGTCGACCAGACGATGGTCCGGTCCAGCGCGTAGACATTCGCCAGCAGCGTATCGGGCAGGTGTTCGACATGCTCGAGAAACTCGACCCGGGCGCTGGCGGCGACATCAGCTGCGACCTCCGGATGGCTGCTGTCGCGTCGTGGGTCGAGCAACTCGCCCATGGTCACGCCGGGCGCAATACGCGCATGGCGCACTTCGGCCTGGGCCATTGCCTGGATGAACTGCGCCGTGAGCATGGCGTCGCGCTCGACGCTTTCGCGCACGACAAACGCGGTCGAGACATAGCCCAACCCCGCAGCCACCGAGGCGATGATCACCAGGCTGACCAGCGAGAACCAGCGCAGCAGGTTGAACTGGCGCTGCGGTCGGGCCCACGGCTGGTCTGTTGGGGCCTCGCGGGCCACCTTATCGTTATTGAGCATCTGCATCGGAAGATTTCCTGGTGGGATGCTTGCTTTAAAAGCTTATAGCGCAGCGCGGCGTGGTCAGCGGACATGATTAGCTATGACGCGACGCACGGTGATAGCACTTTACCTTCACTGCAAGGTAAGCGTGCCGGCCTGCTGGCTACTCAGCTTCAGTTGTCGGTCCTGTTCGGCCTGCAAAAAATCGATCAGCGCTTGGGTATCGGCCTCGTTCAGGCCCAGGTTGGGCATCCTCACCTGGTTGTAGCGTTCGAACATCTCCAGCGCGAGCGGGTCCTGTTCGGCGAGCAGGCGATCCGGTTCACGAATCCAGCGGCTCAACCAGGCGGGCTCACGGCGCGTGGTCACCCCGAGCAGGTCCGGGCCTACGGCGCGCATGCCGGTGGTCTGGCCGTCAGTTGGCCCGAGGCTGTGACAGGCTGCGCAGCGGGTGCGAAACAGCTCCTCGCCGTGACTGGGTGGGCGGATCTGCGGAGCCTGGGCGTAACTCTCGCCACCGCTGGGCTGTTTCCAGTTCTGCAAGCTGTTGGCCAACTGGTCGGCGAGAATCCATGGGTTCTCGAAGGGTGAGGCCTTCATCCAACGGCCGGTGGCCTGGTTGCCGACGATCAGGCTGAGGTTGTGGTCGCGATTGCGACCGTTGTCGATACCCTCGATGAACAGGCCCAGCGCCTGGCGCAGCTGGGTGATCTGCTCGAACTCACCCGTGAGGAACAGCCAGCCGGGGCCAACCTTGAACTTGTCGGCGTAGGCCTTGAGTACCTCGGGCGTGTCCGACAGCGGGTCGATGCTGATCGAGTAGAAGAACACTTCACGCCCGACCCGCTCGCCCAGCAGTTGCTGGACCTGGCGCAAGCGCGCGGTCTCCAGCGGGCAGGAATCGCCACAGCCAGTGAAGATGAAGTTGACCACCACGACCTTGTCCTTGATCAGGTCGTCGAAGAAATGCACGGTACGGCCGTTGTGGTCGACCAGTTCGGTGTTGGGGAAGTAGTCACGCCCCCACGGCGTTTGCGCTTCGTCCGCCCGGGCGGCCGTTGCCAACAGCGCAACGCCGCACAGCCATGCCGCCAGCCTGTATACGTGCCTGCCCATGACGGCCCCCTTCAGTTCTTCACCTTGACCTGTGGACCAAACCCGTCGCCCAGGCGCCAGGTCGGCAGCGCAGCGGAGTTGATGTACTTCACGCCGTCCCAGCTGGGCAGTGGCGTCGGCATCATCTGGAACTGGCCGGGGTGCTCAATGTCCCAGCGCAGCAGCATCGAGTTGTCCTCGTGCTGGGTGTTGTGACAGTGCTCCATGTAGGTGCCGGCGAACTCGCGGAAATTGATCGCCATTTCCACCGAGTCGGTGCCGTCCTTTTCACTGCCGATCCGGTAGACGTCCTTGCGCGCCCATTTCTCCCATTCGGGCGGCGCCTTGCCGCCGCGGCTGAGGATGATGCCCTCCTCGAAATGCACATGCACCGGGTGGCTCCAGCCGTTGCCACCGTTCTGGATCTTCCACACTTCCAAGGTGCCGAAGCCGCTGCTGCCGGCATCCGTCGGCCCGCTGGCCAACTGGACCGCCGAGCTCAGCCGGCGCGGGTCCATGTTGTAGCCAAAGCCGCCGTCGGTCTTGACCGTCCACGGCACCTTGTCGGAGCCATCAGAGCGCCCGAAGATGAACGTGCGGTGCCGGGCCTGGGCCAGCCTGGCCTGGTCGGCCGGGTCGTCGCGGTGCAGCTTGAGCGGGATCATGATCTTGCCCATGGCCTTGCCGGGCTTGGCCGGCTCATACAGCGCCGGGTCCATCGCCAGGTCCTGGCCGCTGTAGGCCTTGACGGTGAATTGCAACACCTTGCCCACGGCCGGGTCGCCCTTGTCCCACTGCGGGCCCTTGCTCGATTGCTTGATGGCTGCCAGGTATTTCTCCGACAACGCGTCGGCCAGGGCGATGTCGTCTTTCGGGCCCTTGCCGGTGTCGTGTTCCTTGAGGTTGAGCAGGTACAGCTTGTCGCCCGTTTTGACGCCGTTCTTCGCGAAATTGACGATGATATCGAAGCGTTCGGCGATGCCCTGGGTCGGCAGGATGGCGTTGTGGTTCTGTTTGTCGCCGTCGGCATCAAGGTCCATGCTGCCGTCGAACGGCACGCTGTGTTCCATGATGTTGCCGTCGTTGGCGATCAGGTGGAACGGCACGCGGGCATACGACAGGCCCGAGCCCTTGGGGCCCTGGAACTCGCCGCTGCTGCCCTTGATTTCGCGGACCAGTGCCAGCTTCAGGTAACGCGACACCGAGCCGTTGAGGATCCTGAAGCGATAACTGCGCGCGCGCACGTCGAGGTTCGGTTTGTACTGCCAGTTGACCAGGATCTGGTCACCGAGAAAGCCGTCGGTGTTGAACGGGTTGAACCACAGCTGGCCATTGGCATCCCAGGCCTTGTCGGCGATCACCAGGTTGACGTCGTAGTCACGGTTGCCCCAGGCCAGTGCCGAGCCGCTGGGCAAGCGCAGGTTGACCCCGTCATCGACGGCCTCGTTGCCACGGTCCAGGGCGCTGTAGTAGTTCATCATCGCCGCGTTGCCCTTGTAGACGTTCTGCGCGGTGAAATCGAGCATGTGGTCGTGGAACCAGTGGGTGCTCATGGTTTCGCGGTAATCGCCACGGATGCGGATGCTGCCGTGGTCGCAGGTCTTGAGCCCTGGGTTGGCGTCGTTCACCCAGAGGGTTTCACCTGGCGCGCAGGGGAACGCTGCACGCGGGTCTTCGGCGCGGGTGTTGATGCTGTCGTAGCCGGCCAGCTGGATCGGCCAGCGATAGTCGTAATACTGCCCCGGGAAGAAGAACGCGTTGGCATAGCCGTCGCTTTCGGCCGGTGCATGGCCGTTGTGTTCGTGGGTGCTGATGGTGTGCAGGCCAAAGCCATGGTTGGCGGACGGGTCGATGGGCAAGGCGTTGTAGTGACGCATCAACACCGGCTGGCCATAGCGCACCATCAGCAGCTTGGGCGGCAGGGTGCCGTCGAAGGTCCACACCGATTTGTGATCCTGCAGCGGCATGCTCGGGTGGAAACGGGTGTCCACGCCCTTGGTGGTGCCTTGGGTGTTGGTTTGCCCGGCGGTGTTGTAATACAGCCCGCCCGGGCCGAACTCGCCGACCGCGTAGTGGTGCATTTGCGCGCCGTCACGCAGGCCGCCATTGATCCGTGCCCCGGCCTGGGCGGTTTTGTACGCGGCCTGGGGGTAGAACTCGTTCCAGCGTTGGTGCGACCAGCCCTTTCCAGGCGGGCGGCCCTCTGCCGGGGCTGCGATGTGACGATTGAGGAACAGCTCGATCTGCGACTGCCAGGGGTTGCGGTCGACCACGTTGGCGAACTGGCTGGGGAACGGGGTCAAGCCCGGTTGCTTGAGGAAGGCATCCAGCAAGGGCCCGGCCGGGGTGCTACGGGCGACACTGGCGGGGTCCTGCTGGGGCGCCGGGCCGATGCTCGGGGCCGGGAAGCTCAGCGGGCCTGCCGGGGTGGTCGGGTCCAGCCGCGCCGGGCCGAATTCTTCGAACAGGAGCAACTGCTGGGTGAACGGCTGGGCGCCGAACAGCGGGCTGGGCTTGCCGTTGGTGGGGTAGTTGAAGCTCGTCTGCTGCGCCGGTGGCAGGCCGTTTTCCTTGCGCGGTGTATCGCGGTCGCCCTCGATGCCATCGGGCAGGTCGAAGGCGCCGACGTTGGCCTCGGGCAAGCTTGGCAGCTCGTTGAGCGCGGCGGCGGGATCTGCCGGGGGATCGTTGAAGTGAGAAGGGTCGTTTGGCTCGGGTGGGGCGACGTCATCAATCGGGCTGGCCGCCAGCTCGAATGCCAAGACCATCGCGGCAACGGCGCTGATAGACATCAAGTAAGGTCTGCATCTGGACATGGCAGTCACTCCGAAATGGCGGTCGGTAATGTTAAAAAGCAATTACCCGGCCAAAACTGTGACTGAATATGTCAGCGCTGATTTTACCTTGTGAATTAATACCTTGGTGATAGCGGCTAGCGAATGGGGGGGTACCCGCTCTGGGGAAAATCCCCCGTTAACGGGGGGGCACGCGGAAGGTCAGGAGCACGCAGGTGCCCTCGCCTTCACGGCTGCTAAGCCGTACCGAGCCGCCGAAGCGTTCCATGATGCGCTTCACCAGTACCAGGCCAACGCCCAAGCCACCTTGCTTGGTGGTGAAGAACGGTTTGAAGGCCATGCGTTGCAGCGGCCCGCTCATGCCCTTGCCGGTGTCGCTCAGGCGCAGGCTGAGCACCTTGCGCTCCTGGCGCGCTACTTCCAGGCGCAGTTCGCCGCCATCGGGCATGGCTTCGAGCGCGTTGGCGATCAGGCTGTTGAACACCTGCACCAGCATCACCGTTTGCCCGAGCACACGCAGGCCTTGCAGCTCGCCGACCTGCAGGGTGATGTGGGCGGCATCGAGTGCTGCGCGATAGGCGTTCAGGCTTTCGCGCAGAGCTCGCTGCAGGTCGACCTCCTCAAGCTCGTCAGTGAGTGGCCGCAACGATTGCAGCAGCTCGCGCACCCACTGCGACATGCGGTCGACCTGGAAGATGATGTCGTTGATGTTCTTGTGGGCGGCGCCGTCATCGAATTCCAGCGCCAATTCTGCGCTGGAGCGGATGCTTGCCAGGGGGTTGCGCAGGCTGTGGGCGACCGCCGAGGACATTTCGCCCAGGGCGATATAGGTTTCGTTGTTGATCAGTTGTTTCTGCTGCACGGCCAGCAAGATGGCGGCCCGGCGCACGATCAGGTACAGGCTGAAATACACCACCCCGGCCCCTAGCGCCGTACCGAGCCAGATCAGTAGCAGGCCGTTTTCGATGCGTTCGATCAGGTCGCGGGGTTCCTTGTAGATTTCCACCATGGCGGTGACGTGTTCGCCGCTGTTGTCGAACAGCGGGATGTAGTTTTCGATGAACAGGTTTTGTGGCGGCACGATGAATTTCTGTTCGCTGCGGGCATCGTCGATGTTGTGGTAGCTGGCCGAGACCCGGACCTTGTAGTCGAAGGCATGGTCGAGGTCTTCGTCGGCGTCGATCAGCTTGCCGATCAGGGCCGGGTTGGTGGACCAGATCACCGTGCGGTCGGGGGCGTAGATATTGGCCAGCAGCACGTCTGGCAGGTGGGCGATGTGGTCGAGGAACTCCCAGCGGGCGCTACGGCGCGATTCGGGGGTGACGTCGGGGAAGGCTTCGTCCAGGCGTGGGTCGAGCAGTTCGCCCATGGTGCGGATGTTGGGAATGGCGACGTGGCGCACTTCGGCTGAGGCGATTGACTGGATGAACTGGGCGGTGAGCAAGGCGTCGCGTTCGACGCTTTCGTTGATCACGAAGCGGCTGGAGATCAGGCCCAGGCCAACGGCGACGCTGACGATCACGGCCAGGCTGACCACGGCGTACCAGCGCAGCAGGTTGAAAGCCGGGCGCTCGGGGGCTACCGGCGTGCTGGCGGTGCGCAGTGTGGCTGATTCCAGGGTCTGATCGGTGCTCATGGCGTACTCCCGGGCCCGGTTGCTGTTAGGTATAGCCCAGGATTGGGGGTTGGGCCCTTATCTGGGGAGGCTGCTGTTTGGGGGGCTTATTCGTTTTGTGCGGGGCCTCTAGCCGCTGCCGTCAGGCTGCGCTCGCCTGCATAGTAGGCGCCGCCTTTGGGAGCCCTCTCGGGCTCCAGCGCAGCCTGACGGCAGCGGCTACAAAATTTCGCACGACAGTTGCGTTCACAGCCTGCAGAGCAAGAGCGAAGCGAATTGTGCCGTTGCTCTTGATCTGCCCTTGATTTTGATCTGAGCGCCCCGTCTTCCAGAGGCTGAACGCAGGTGTCGTTAAACGGGCAGGGGCGTAGCCCCCTTCGGCGTAAGCCGAAGACGCGAGGCGTGCAAGTTGCGCAGCAACTTGTGTCCGCGGGCCCGTTTAACGGCACCGGAGTGAAGGGACCCGAAGCGAAGCGTAGGGCCGAATGGTGGGGCTGGGCGTTAATGAGATGGTCAGCCCGGCGAGAACCTCAGGTCTACACTGCTGAGGTTCTCACTTTTCCTGAGGAG